>JAZLGM010000024.1:0-7583 GCA_045616285.1 Ruminococcus sp. | reverse complement strand
TGCTGATGTTACGGAATATACAGCAGTAATCAATCATTTTGATAATCTTGAAGTATCGTATTATGAACTTGACCTCGGAACAGGCAGACTTACTTATCAGCTTCGTGGAGAGGATAAGATTAAAACTTATGAAGTACCGAGCGTCAGCGTGTTTTATGAGGATACAAAAGACTACAGAAAGCTATATAACGAGAAGTATCCTGATGAAACGCTTAAACAGGATTATATAAAGGTCGTTGACCATACATGGATATATTCCATAATTCCTGTTCTTCTTACGGTCGCACTCGGTGTTGTGATTCTTGTTGTAATGATGAGACAAAGCGGCGGCGGCGGTAAGTATTCATCATTCGGAAAGGCTACGCTTAAAGTTCAGGCAAGTTCAAAGAAAGCAACATTTGATGATGTTGCGGGTGCGGATGAAGAAAAACAGGAACTTCAGGAGATTGTTGATTATCTGAAGCATCCGAATAAATATTCTGAAATCGGAGCAAAAATTCCGAAAGGCGTACTTCTTCTCGGACCTCCCGGAACAGGTAAGACATTACTTGCGAGAGCTGTAGCAGGAGAGGCTGGATGTCCGTTTTTCCCTATTTCAGGTTCAGACTTTGTTGAAATGTTCGTCGGAGTCGGAGCTTCAAGAGTAAGAGACCTCTTTGAACAGGCAAAGAAGCACAGCCCGTCAATTGTATTTATTGATGAAATTGATGCTGTCGGAAGACACAGAGGTGCCGGACTTGGCGGCGGACATGATGAACGTGAGCAGACATTGAATCAGCTTCTGGTTGAAATGGATGGTTTTGCCGGCAATGAAAGTGTTATAGTAATTGCTGCAACAAACAGACGTGACATTCTTGATCCTGCGCTTCTTCGTCCAGGAAGATTTGACAGACAGATTGTAGTCGGATATCCTGATGTCAAGGGCAGAGAAGAAATCCTCAAGGTTCATTCAAAGAATAAACCTCTCGGTCCCGATGTTGACCTTAAAATCATTGCACAGACAACACAGGGATTCACAGGTGCTGATCTTGAGAATCTTCTTAATGAAGCTGCACTTCTTGCTGCAAGACAGAGCAGAAAGGCGATTACTGAGAAAGATATTGAAGAGGCAACGATGAAGGTTATCGCAGGACCTGAAAAGAAATCAAGAATCGTGACAGAGAAGGATAAGAAAGTTACAGCTTATCATGAAGCAGGTCACGCAATTGCTGCATATAACCTTCCGACACAGGACAAGGTTCATCAGGTTACTATCATTCAGCGTGGAATGGCGGCAGGTCTTACGGTTACTCGTCCTGATACTGATGACAGGCACGTTTCAAGAAATCAGATGCGTGAAAGCATTATAATGCTTCTTGGAGGCAGAGTTGCGGAGGAACTCATACTTGATGACATCTGCACAGGTGCATCAAATGACATTGAGAGAGCAACTTCAACTGCAAGAGATATGGTAACAAAGTATGGATTCTCTAAGAGAATCGGTACTGTGGTGTATGGTTCAGGAAATGACGAAGTGTTCCTCGGAAAGAGTTATGGTCAGGCAAAGAATTACAGTGAAGCTGTTGCTGCCGAAATTGATGACGAGGTTCGTTCAATAATTGAGAAGGCGTATTCAGATTGTACAGATATTCTTAGTACAAATGTAGGCAAACTTCATCTTCTTGCGAAGTATCTTCTTAAATTTGAGAAGATTGACGGAGAGGATTTTGAAAAACTCATGAGAGGCGAGATAACTGAGTCTGATATCATGGAGAAATCTGTTTCAGAACAGAAAGAAGAAGCGACAGAAACTTCTGCTTCTGAATCTGAGATAAAAACAGATCCGGACGATGAGATTCTCAATGAATTTTTTAAGTAAAATAATAATGCACTTGTGTTTTTACAGGTGCATTTATTATTTTATGAGTATTTATCTGTTAAAACTATGATTTGATTTAAATAATTTAATAAATTACCGTAAAATTTAAAATTTGATGCATGAATGCCTGATGTAAAATATTGACAAAGATTTCATTAAATGGTATAATTACAAACGTGAATTTATAATTCAAATACAATGATGAAAGGGAGTATTCAATGTTACAGCTTAAAGAGGTAGTAAAAAAATACGGAAGCGGTGAGAATGTTGTTACCGCACTTAACGGTGTCAGCATAACATTCCGTAAAAATGAATTCGTTTCCATTCTCGGTCATTCGGGATGCGGAAAAACTACAATGCTTAACATAATAGGAGGTCTTGACCATTATACATCGGGAGATCTTATTATCAATGGGGTATCAACAAAGAAATATAAGGACAGGGACTGGGATGCTTACAGAAATCACAGTATTGGTTTCATTTTCCAGAGCTATAACCTTATCCCTCACCAGACAGTTCTTTCAAATGTTGAACTTGCGCTTACTATTTCGGGAATTTCAAAGTCAGAGAGAAGAAAGAGAGCAAAGGAAGCACTTGAAAAGGTTGGTCTTGGAAGTCAGCTTAACAAGAAACCTAATCAGATGTCGGGCGGTCAGATGCAGAGAGTTGCTATTGCAAGAGCCTTGATAAATGATCCTGATATTCTTCTTGCAGATGAGCCGACAGGTGCGCTCGACAGCGAAACAAGTATTCAGGTTATGGAACTTCTCAAGGAGATTGCCAAGGATAAGCTTGTAATCATGGTTACTCATAACCCTGAGCTTGCAGAACAGTATTCAACGAGAATTGTCCGTATAAAGGACGGTACACTTACTTCCGACAGCAATCCTTATGAACCTGAAAAAGAAGAAGAGGAAAAGAAAGCTGATAAGAAACGTGTTTCCATGTCGTTCGGAACAGCGGTTTCTCTTTCACTCAACAATCTTATGACAAAGAAGGGACGTACACTTCTTACTGCTTTTGCAGGTTCAATCGGTATCATAGGAATTGCGCTCATTCTTTCGCTTTCAACAGGCATAAATGATTACATCAATGATATTCAGGAAGAAACACTTTCTTCATATCCTATTGAAATCTATCGTGAAAATACAGATACAGGCGAGATGATGGAGGCTATGATGAAAGGGCATGAGGAATATGCCAACAAGGAGTTTGATGAAAACACCGTTTATGCAAATACTGCGGTTTATGATATGTTCAATTCATTCAACTCGGCTGCGAAGCAGATTAACAACATGAAAGATTTTAAGACTTTCCTTGAAACAGATGAAACTATTAATGAAAAGGCAACCGCAATTGCGTATGCGTATGACATTAAGATGCCTGTTTATACAAAAACTCCGTCGGGTGAAATTATGAAGGTTGACTTCATGGATATGTACACAAAGGCTCTCGGAGTTGGTGATTCACAGTCAATGTCATCCATGATGAACAGCCCTATGGCGGGTATGGAAATGGAAGCATTTGGTCTTAATGTTATGGAGGAGCTTCTTCCTGCTGAAAATGGTGAGCCTGTAAATGATCTTATCAAGAATCAGTATGAGCTTGTTTACGGAGAATGGCCTGACAGCTATGATGAGGCTGTAGTTGTTCTTACTCAGAAGAATGAACTTCCTGATATTATTGCTTATGCAATCGGACTTAAAGACACAGATGATTTTTCTGAGATTCTCAAAGCGGCAATGAACAATGAAAGCATTGAGGATTACGGACAGCTTGAATGGAGTTTCTCAGATATCATGGATAAGGAGTTCAAGCTTATACTTCCATGTGAATATTATACATCAAGCGAGACAGGCAAGGGTTGTGTTGATCTTACATCAACAGATACAGGTCTTGAATATCTCTACAAGTCTGAGGATATAGGAACAGATATCAAAATCGTAGGTTTTATCAGACCTGGCGAGGATGTTAAAGCCGCAATGATTAAAGGATATATCGGCTATACAAACAAACTTACGGAATATATCATCAGCAAGACAAATGACAGCGAACTTGTAAAAAATCAGGTTGACGACATGAAAAACGACCTTCTCAGCGGAAAAAAATTCAAGACTGAAGATTACACAGGTCCGACTGATGATGAGAAGATTGCTGAAGTAAAGGATTTCATTTCAAAAGCAGATACAAATAAAAAGGCTGAGATTTTCAAGTTTGTATCTTCACAGCCGAATCCTGAACAGCTCGAAAAGCAGATTGAAGAAGGAATGAAAGACTTTAAGAAAGAGGAATTCATAAAGCAGATTACAGAAATGTATTCACAGGAACTCGGAGTAGATGCATCACAGGTTACATCTTATATTGAACAGATGAGTGATGAAGAAATAATGGAATACGCAAGAGAAGGAATGAAAGAACAGATTTCTGCTCAGTATGCTCAGGAAGTAATGAAGAATCTTGTATCAATGACAAATGATCAGCTTGCGAAGGAACTTGACAAGACTCCGATTTCAAATGAGATTTATTTCATGCTGTTTGATGAATATACACCTGAGGAAATTTCAGATATGTCGTATGATGAAGTTCTGAGACTGCTTGGCAAAGCCGATCTCAATGATCCGACAAAAATCAGAATTTTCGCAAAAACATTCGAGGATAAAGATGTAATATCTGATTCAATCGAGAGCTATAATGACTCAGCAGATGAAGAAGATGTAATTCATTATACAGACTATGTTGCACTCCTTATGTCTTCAATTACAAATGTAATAAGCGGTATTTCATATCTTCTTATAGCATTTGTCGGAATTTCTCTCGTGGTATCTTCAATTATGATTGGAATTATAACATATATTTCAGTTCTTGAACGTACAAGAGAAATCGGTATTCTCCGAGCAATCGGCGCATCAAAGCATGACGTTTCAACCGTATTTAATGCAGAAACACTTCTTGTTGGTCTTACAGCAGGTCTTATCGGCATAGGTGTTTCAGAGCTTCTTACAATTCCGATAAACTATATAATTCATAACGTAACAAACCTTGACACTCTTAATGCACATATACCCGTAATTGCTGCGGTTATTCTTGTGGCAATCAGTATGATTCTGACTCTTATAGCAGGTGTAATTCCTTCAAGAGTTGCGGCAAAGAAAGATCCTGTTGAGGCACTCAGAACTGAATAAAGAAAAAACTATATTCTGTTCGGATAGTTACGGGCGGACTAAAGTTCCGCCACCCATAAAGAAGTTTTAATTCATTGAAGAAAAGGTTGTGTAACCAAACGGTTACGCAGCCTTTCTATTTTTGTTGTACTTATTGCTGTCTGCAACAGCAACATTAAAGCGATAGTGAATCTCAATCTGCTGAGTTCTATGACCGCTTGATTTATCAGGTGCATATGAGACAAAAAAGCGACCACACGGATTGCTCTGTGCAGTCGCTTCGATAAGAAGAGAATTGTGTTTGTTTACTTTTTAATCAGATTACCAATAAGGTTAGCGTTCCGTATGCTTCGATTTGAAATTATAATCAGATTATTTTCTTTATCTAAGCTTACATACTCAGAAAAAACCGAAGAGCGTCAAGAATGAGAGTAATTTCATTTTAGCAAGTCAGTCAGATCATCTTCTGAGATATAATAATTGAAGCCACCTTTTACATAATCATATCCAAGTTCTTCTGGAGCGGATATAAAACCACCATTAGGTATGAACTCAACTGAGGTAATCACAAATTTTGAATAGTCTTCTGAACTATATGTCCAGCGAGCTTCACTGCGATTATCATACGCAATCTTGATGAATCCTCCATCCACGATGTGAAGTGTTTCTCCATTATCCAAAGGCAATGAATTATTTTTAATTAATACCTCTGAACCTTTGTCTATATTAAATACATCACACAAAGTCATACCGCAAGATAATGCATCAAAATCTTGTTTAGTATGATATCCATTCACCACTATTATTTGTGTTACATGGTATAAACCATTTGGGTTATCATCAAAAAAGATAATCAACTTACCGCCATCGCTGAGTTTATAAATACAATAACCTACTCCATTATCTGGTATATTCAGATATTCCACAGGATATTCTTCATTTAGCCTGAAATAGGTTGTCGCTGTGTTAAACGGACACATGAATCCAATTTGAGAAATTAATCTACTAGCGTCATAGGTAGAATGAATATCAGAAACTCGTGTCTTTCCAACCAACTCCCATTTTGATAAGATGGATCTATCAAGCTCTTCATTTGTTACAGGTTTGAAATCGTTTAGAGTTGTAACTTGAGTAGGATAAGTTGTGTTTACTTTCTCGTTTGCTTCTGTATTGTTGTTATAGCTATTTATAGTTGTTGTTATAGTAGTATCCTCTTTGACGGTTGTGTTCGCTTTTTCGTTTGCTTCTGATTGCAAGGGGGCGTATACAATGGATGCGTTTATTTCAGAAGTAGACATTGCTGACTCTTGTTTTATAGTGGATTCATTTTTTTTAACTTTTTCAGTTGTGTCCTCTGATTTGTATTCTTCTTGTGTTATCTGTTCTGCTAATGTCAAGTCGTTCTCTCTTTCCTTAATTTCCGTTGTAATCTGAAACGAATTACTGCCAGGAAATTTGACATTATCAATGATTTCAGGAGTGTTTTCATCAATCATAGGAGGCGCACTGAAAATATTAATCATAATTATAGCTGATGCCACGCATATTGCTGCCGCACATGAACTGCATATTACTCCTTTTACCCTGTGCGAAGTAGTTATTCTTTCAGCCTTAAATTCGATAGTTTCTTCATATTCAATGTTTTCATTCTCCAAGGGTGCAGTTGTATCCTTCATAAGAGAATGATATTTTTTGAGACTCTTTTTAAAAGCCTCATCCATATTCCATTCAGGAGAGTGTTGTTCCGAAATATCAGAAGCGATATCGTTATCAACTTTATTTAACTTATTCAGCAAATTATTTAAACTCATTTTGATTCCTCCTCTATACAATCCCATCATCGATAAGCATTTTTTTGAGTTTTTTTAATGATCTGTTTAAACGTACTCTAACCGATACAGGAGAAAGATTAACCTGTTTGGCAATATCGTTTGACTTTCTTTTATAATAGTATCGCTGTATAACAATAGTAGAATCAGGTTCGCCAAGTTTTTGTATTCTATTATATAGAATTCTGTTCATCTCCGATATTTCGGTATTTAATTCAATGTTTTCATCAGATGATGCTGAGTTGAAAATTTCTGATGATTCTGAATAGTATTTATTTTCAGATGTAATTTTTCGGAAATAGTTAACTGACATTCTCTTGGCAACAGTTCCGATATAAGCTTTGTAGGAACCAATTTCCATCTCTTTGTAATTCAGAAACACATTTGCAAAAATATCACTTACACATTCTTCAGCATCTTCATAAGTAGCATTTTTTCTTATAGTGTTCCAGACTATTGTATAGACATATTTTTTGTATTGTTCAAACAGAGCATTAAACCCTTCATCCTGAGATTTTTCAATCATGTTATAAATTTCATAGTCTGTCATAATGGTTTCCCCCTTCCACCATCTTTATTATATACAATCGTTTTTAATTAGTAAAGTGTTACATGAATTTCTAAAAAATTTCAAAAAAATTTTTTAGAAATAAAAAATATAGAAATCAACTCAATAATCACCAATATAATATAAAACATAATAGGCAGCACCGCGCAAAGCACGTTTTTGAACTT
>JAZLGM010000023.1:0-27767 GCA_045616285.1 Ruminococcus sp. | reverse complement strand
GTTACCTTACCGGGCATATTCTCCTTTTCAAGAGTATCGCTTACCTCTGAAATTACATTTTTATAGAAATCCTTATCACCCATAAAAAAATCACTTAAAATATCAGAATCCATTATATGTGCCTCGCTCTCAGGAACACTGAATGTCCAGAGAATCTTTTCGCTTTTCAGAGTAAGTGCAAAATTGGACATAATCGTTACAATCAGCATACAAAGAGCAAATATGAGAGTGATTATACTGAATCGCTTAGGAGCGCTCAGCACATCATTGACTGCCATGAAGAATGTTGACGGAAGCTTTGATTTTCCAAGATGGAGAACACTTTTCTTTTTGAAGCGTTCACCTGTCTGTCCGCTGCGTACTGCGTCAATCGGTGAAAGCTTGTTTACCTTGCGTGTGCACAGATAGCAGAAAAGAAGTATAATCAGAACTACAGCAACACAGCTAAAAAGTCCCATAACGATTCCGTTTTCACTGCCGAGAACTATGTTTTCTGATACAGTTTTCAGCATTAAATCCTGTAAAGGAACTGAGCAAACGAATCCGATTAATGCACCGATAACTGATAATGCGAGGTATTTGGTGATATACAGACCCCTTATGCCTCCGTTATTAATTCCAACAGCCTTCATAACACCAATCTCTCGGAATTCCTCCGCTATAGTAAATCCGATTGTAAATCTCAGCACCACAAATGCGGTTATCATAAGCACAATGCTTATAGCCATCATAATATATGCTGTCAGCATATCAAAAAGATAAATGCCCTTGGTCTGCTCTTTTGTTTGCGGATAAACATTGCAGTCAGATGCAAGATTCTGTAATTCATCGATGTCATCGGTATTTATGTAGAGAGTCTTTGCATAATCGGCATATTCCGGTGCAGTTTCGCTTTTCAGTTTATCAAGATCATCTGAATTAACAATCAAATAAGGACCTGCACTGCTTTCGGTAGGGAACGCTGCTCCTTTAAAATATCCCATATATTTAAGTGTAAGCTCCGCATCATCAACTTTGATGGTGATTTCATCATCTTCTCTGATATCTGTATCAGCAGTAAATGGCGTTGTGGCATAGAATGTACCCTTTTCAACGTTTTTGATGATGTTGTTATCTTTATCAAAATAATTGAGTGCTGTTTCTGAGTCAGATATTAAATAGGCAGGATTTATAAAATTGGTAAGCTCATTTCCTTTATGCATAAAAGATTTGGAACTCATTATAGTATAATATGGTTCTTTCCTTATCTCACTCACTGACGGCAGATTCTTTAACTTTTCTTCAAATTCATTTTCTCCGTTAATCATTACATCAGCGTCTGTCATTTCTGCCATATCAAAATAATGTTCGATTCCGCCCGTGACAGCGATGATGTTATTGACACTCGCCGCCGCAAACATTGAGCAGAGAATCACGAACAACAGCAGTATGATGTTCATTGTCTTTTTTCGTTTCAGGTCTTTTTTCAGTATTCTGAAAAACATAGTACATACCTCCGTATTTTGTAGTGGTTTTCTTTATGTTTAGATTATAGCACGGAAATTCTTAACAAGTCTTTAACTTTTGAAAAACCAATATAATTTTTTTCAAAAAAGAAAAGGCAGGGTGAATTTTGAATATCCACCTGCCATTAAAAATAAGAACTTCGTTTATTTATGCTTTATTTCTCAATCACTTTATTAATATCTTCTTTGGGTAGAGTATCTGGGGAATCCACCCATTTAAATGCAATACCATACAAAGCACGTTTTTGAACTTTATACGGTATTACCTTAATATTATCGAAAGCTGAATTAAGGTGTTTTTACTGACAGTACCCGAAATTTTTAATCTGTTACTGTATTGCACAGCCAAATAAATCTTTCCGAAAGATGCAGTAAAAAACAAATTTAACAAGTATGGCGATGAAGTAAGGCAATAAATTTGCGATATTGCCTTACTGATTCGATGCTGATTCGTACTATGCCTTAGTCTTTCCAACAAATTCTTCGATTGATATTGGAGAATCACTTGAAAATGTTGAAATGTATGCATAATATCCAAGAACATAAGACGCATCAGATGCATCAATAAAACCATCCACATCAACATCTGCTAATTCAAGCTGCTCTTCAGTTTCTTTAACATCACTTTTTCCAGTTGTTGAAAGAACAGCATAAATTGATAATATTTCTGATGCATCTGATGCATCAACTACTCTATCCATATTAACGTCACCCAAACTGAATGGAGCCAAATCGTTTATATTCTTAAATGTATAACCGTATTTTTCTGCATAAATCTGTGCAGACGAATCCGGAACACCATAGATAATTCCGTTGAAGTAGTAGGTGGAATCAGCTTTTTTTCCACTGCAAATTGTACTTGGACTATCATAGATTACACACTCAGAATTTGGAATAATAATCGAACTGAGGCCTGTACATCCTGAAAATGCTGAGTTTCCAATTTTTAACAGGTTTTCAGAAAGTTTTACTGATTGGATCTGACCGCAGTATTCAAAACCTGCATATCCTATTTCAGTTACACTATCCGGAATATCAATATTTTTTAAACTACTGCAATATCTGAATGAAGAATCGCCAATTCGTGTAACGCTTTCAGGAATGTTGATTGATTCCAGAGAAGGACATGACTCGAACATACTGTCACTTATTTTTTTTATAGTATTCGGAAGTTTTGCGGATATTAATGAATTGCAGTACCTGAATACAGAATCTCCAATGCTTGTAACGCTGTCAGGAATTGATACTGATGTCAGACGCAAACATGAATCAAAGGCATTATCCCCTATTGAAACTACACTATCAGGAATAGTAACTGAGGTCAGTTCTTTACATGTTTCAAATGCCAGATTTCCAATTTCTGTAACACCTGAAGGAATTACTACTGACGTTATACTTTTGCATGACCTGAAAGCGTAATTTCCTATCTTTGTTACAGGTTGTCCGTCAATTACAGATGGAATTGCAATATCACCGCCTGCACCTGTGTACTTTGTAATTGTACCTGTTTCGGAATCAAATTCATAATCAGTTACTGATGCTTCAGCATTAGATTCGATGCTACATTTTTGCACCATAATACCAGGTATTACAGGTGCCAACAAAATCAAGACTGTAATGCCCGCAAACACTCTTTTAATATTTATCTTTCTCATAATATTATACTCCTTTAATTTTTATTGTTAAGGCAACACCGCACAAAGATTGTGAAAAAGATACGAATTCAGATTTTTCGTCAGAGCGCATAAAAATTTCGCAGGCTTGCTGTCGCAAGTCAAGAGATTTTTGTGTGATATGACGGAAAATATGAAAGTAGATTTTGTACAAAGTCTAAAAACGTGCTTTGTGCGATGTTGCCCTAAGACGCCATCTGTTACAACAGATGTTTTCATGTGATTTCTTTCAGAATAAATCAAGCATACTGTCAAGGTATATATGTTCCCTTATGTGTAACTGAAACTCAGGTTTTACTAAATAATAAAGCAATAATTCAAGAACTATAGCCGAACCAAGTCCACGCCCTTCTATTTTAAACTCTGAAAAGCCGCTTGGGAGATAGATGTTTTTTATGTCATCTATACTTATAAATGAAGGATTTTTCATTGCTTTTGAAAAAAGATAGCCCTTATTTCCATTCGGTGCATGGCATATATGTTCAGGAAAATCTTCACCTAAAACACGCCTGCTGACGTTTTCATAACAGAGTTTTCGTTCATTACACCCCGTCCAGCAACACTCGTTACAAAGAAATTCTACTTTGCTCTTTTCAGTTGCAGACAGCAGGTCCAGATTATCAAACTGTCTGTTAAGGCGAAAATCAGGAACTATATAACGAAAATCCTCACGTTTTAACTCAGTATGGAATTGTTCAAATTCTGTTAAAACTTTTGTGGTTGAAGAAACGAAATAAAAATTCGGATAGTTTTTCTTCAGATATTCAAGAAGCAAATCGGAATGTATAATAATTCCATTTTTTACTGCTCTATCCGTTTCAAAGAGTCGACAAAGATCGTTACATTTTCTGTCGGAAAGATGTTCCTTACGAATAAGAGAATTGCTGAAAGTAAGTCTTGCTGATATATCATATTTCTCCAATAATGAAATTACTTTCATATTGCTTTCACCGAGTCCGAAACGTCCGCCACTCCATATACAATCATTCGGCGCACCATATATTGATGCAATACTCACCCATTCATAAAAATACTCTCTGTGATTATCAAATAGTGGCAGAAATTCCTTGTAAAACTCATAAAACTCAAATAATCCCGGCAGATGAAACCTTGCAGTAGCCATTTGTATATACCTTTCAATAGTATTTTATACCTATACAGATATTATAATACAATTTTCAAATAAATGCAATATGTATCGAATAAACTGCATGTAAAATATACTTATATAGGCAGAAAAACACGGGATGACGTCAGCAGCAAGAAGATACAATGTAAGCAGACAATTTATCAATCGCCGGAAGAAACGATATAGTATTTTCGTTGGTGATTCGGAAATGGAGCAAAAAGACGTTACTGTTTCAGTGTTGAATTGAAATGATGCGTTAGTTAAATATCACTTTTTCAAGGATACTATACAAAATAGTGTCAACAATATTGAGAGTATGCTTAATCACAACAGTAAATATATTTTAAGTCATTCTCAAAAGAAGTGAAGTATTTATTTTTATTATAAAAATATTACATCTCATTTGTAGTTCAATTAATAAAAAAACACTTTGTCCACTAAAAATATATTTTATATATTGAAATTTATGGCCGAATTTTATATAATATGTATATAATTTAAAAAGGAGGTCATAACACATATGGCAAAAGGCAAAAAAATACTATCGGTTCTTGTAAGTTCGTTGTTACTTTCGGGAATTTCCCTCTGTTTCCCGATAAGCACAGCAACACCGCTTACGTCCGATGCCGCTGATATCAGAATTGAAGATTTCAGTCTTTATGATATTACCCTCACAGATTCATACAGTGTCAATGCATTTGAAAAAGAAATGAATTATCTTCTTTCTTTCGATATGGACAGACTTCTGTCGGGATTTCGTGAAAATGCAGGGCTCAATACTTTAGGCGCAAAAAAATACGGTGGCTGGGAAAATACAAATATTGCAGGTCATGCGATAGGACACTATATGACAGCACTTGCTCAGGCATACCAAAGTCCGAATATCAGCGAAACTCAGCGACAGAAACTTATGTCAAACATGAAAACCCTTATTGACGGAATGCGTGAATGTCAGATAAATTCCAAAGGAAAACCAGGTTTCCTGTGGGCGGCAGGACACCCTAACAGCAATAATGTTGAAGTTCAGTTTGATAATGTTGAGCAGGGAAAAGCTAATATTTTCGATGATGCATGGGTTCCATGGTATACAATGCATAAACTGATTGCAGGTATCAATGATATATACAATGCAACAGGCTATGAAAATGCAAAGGTTCTTGGTTCGGCTCTCGGTGACTGGGTGTATAACCGCTGTAAAACGTGGGATTCAAACAAGCAGAGGACAGTTCTTTCAATCGAATATGGCGGAATGAATGACTGTCTGTATGACCTTTATCTTATTACAGGCAAAGATGAACACGCTGTAGCCGCACATTATTTTGATGAAACGAACCTTCATGAACTTGTGCTGAAGGGCGGTTCAAATGTTCTGAATAACAGGCACGCAAATACAACAATCCCGAAATTCCTCGGAGCGCTTAAAAGATATATCGCACTTGACGGAAAAACTGTTAATGGCGAAAAGGTTGACGCTTCACGCTATCTTGAATATGCGGAAGCTTTCTGGGATATGGTTACTACTCATCATACCTACATAACAGGCGGCAACAGTGAATGGGAGCATTTTGGTGAAGACGATGTTCTTGACAAAGAGCGTACAAACTGCAACTGTGAAACCTGTAATTCCTATAATATGCTGAAACTCAGCCGTGAACTCTATAAAATCACAGGTGACAGCAAGTATATGGATTTCTATGAGGGAACTTATTATAATTCAATTCTTTCCTCACAGAATCCTGAAACAGGTATGACTACTTACTTCCAGCCAATGGCAACGGGTTATTTCAAGGTTTACAGTTCTGAATTCGACCATTTCTGGTGCTGTACGGGAAGCGGCATGGAAAGTTTTACAAAACTTGGCGATACAATCTATATGCACTCTGACAATACCCTCTATGTCAATATGTATCAGAGTTCAATCCTCAACTGGGAAGAACAGAATGTAAAGATTACTCAGGAAAGCACAATTCCCGACGGTGATACTTCCGTATTCACTATTGACGGAAGCGGTGCGCTTGATTTAAGATTCCGTATTCCTGAATGGGAAGCTTCACAGATGACTATTAAGGTAAACGGAGAAAAATACGCATACAAAAATGTAAATGACTACGCACAGGTTACAGGCAATTTCAAGAGTGGAGACAAAATTGAACTTACTATTCCCGAAGAAGTAAAGGCATATAATCTCCCAGATAAAACCAGCGTTTATGGCTTCAAATACGGTCCGATTGTCCTCAGTGCTGAACTCGGTACACAGAACATGGAAAAGAGTTCAACAGGTATGTGGGTTACAACTCCGAAAGAAGCAATCACTCCGACAGAAAACATAAAACTCTCAAAAGAGGGACAGTCTGTTGAAGCTTTCATGATGAATATCAATGACTATCTTGTTAAAGATGATTCATCTATGAAATTCACTCTCAGCGGAACGGATACAAAGCTTACTTTCAGCCCTCACTTTAGACAGTATACACAGCGTTACGGAATTTACTGGAACTTTGTAAGTAATGGCACTGTAATTGATGATGTTCCGAGAGCAAAAACTGTTGTCGTTGATACTGTTCAGCCCGGTTACGGACAGTATGAAAATGACAATCTCCATAATATGCGTGAAAAGAATTCACAGGGAATTACTGATGACAGTACATACAGATACGCCAAAAACGGCGGTTATTTCAGATACAGAATGGCATTTGACAAAACTGCTCCTTATACTGTTCTTGTGGTTAAATTCAGAAAATCCGACAACGGAAAAACTATCCGCATAAGAGTCGGGGATACGGTTCTTTATTCGGGTGAACTTAATTACAATGGAAATGAAACAGTTTATGATATGAAACTCATCGTTCCGCAGGATGTTATTGAAAGATGTGCAAAGCATATCACTGCTGACGGTACAGAGTATGATATTCTTGATGTTATTTTCAATTCTGAAAATGATGAAGAATCTGCAAAGGTATGTGATTTCATTTACATGACAGCTGTCAAGCCGCTTTATGATTACGACAGCAGTATTGCATATTTTGTTGACTGTGGAGACCATAACACAAAGACTCTTACAGGCAAGGATAAACTCGGATATTACAACAGTCTTACAGAACAGGTTTATGGCAAAGACAGCGTAACAGGCGCAGAATGGGGACTTATTGACGATACAACCGACCAGTATAACGGTTCATCAAAGAGCGGTGGTATTTATACTGCTAACACATGGTGTGATGAATTCAATACCGCTGACGGACGTGATAAGAAATCAAGTTACAGATATACAAAGAATCAGTATGAAAACGATATTGAAAGACATCTTGATTATGCTTTCACTCTCCCTAACGGAACTTATTCTGTTGAAGTCGCTTTCAGCGATCCCTGGTCATGCTCGAAAAATCCGAATGTTTACGGAAACGGTAAGGCGATAATTACAAATGCTCCTGTTGATGGCACTGCTTCCACAGGAAAAGTTACGGTTACAGACGGAAAGCTTGAACTCAATTTCAAATCCGAAGACAAGGCAATCAATCTTAATTACATCATAATCAAGGCTGTAAATACAGATTCTCTTGAAATCGTTCCACACGATGTGAATATGGATGGCAGATTCAACATTGCTGATCTCGCTGATATAGAATCATGGATTCTTGGTAAGAATGTAATACTCGAAGACTGGGAACTTGGTGACTGCACGTCAGATGATATTATTGATATTTTCGATTTGGCTATTCTAAAAAAAGAATATGTAATCAACATGAATCTGATAAGTTAATGACACTAATCTGTTCCATGAAATATACAGCTTGATAGATAAATTGTTATTCATAAAGAACCTAATATAAGATACTAAAACAAAAGGCAACGTCTTTTCCAGACGTTGCCTTAAATTATTTATGATTTGTTTCTGATTACGTTTTTAGGATCTTTGATAAGTACATAAACGCTCCACACAACAAGAGCAAGAATTGTAACTGAGATTCCGAGAAAAGCATCATTCAGCATATCCTGTGCCACAGGCTGAAAATATTCTTCTCTCAATTCAATGTATTCTACAACTGCATCAACAAGCCACATAAGTGATGCTCCCCAGAACATATAGCAGAGCATCCCGCATTTAAGTTCTCTTGCTGATTTATTTGTATACCAAACGACTGTAGATATAACTGCCGAAATTAATGTTATTAATAATGTCATGATCCTGCCTCCACAATTTCTTTATCTGATTTTTGTTTTATCATCTTTTCTGCAATTACACTTCCTGCCCATGCTATTGTAACAACCACAGCCATTGCAACTCCCGAGGTTGACATTTCAAACAACATGGTTCTTGTTGATTCAGGTGTGGCTGCTGCTGTCAAAAACGGGAAAAACGGCTGAATCTCACCATGCCATAAATGTTCAAATGCGAGAAGTCCAGAGCCACCCCAGAGAAGTCCGTTAAGACGGTTTAATCTGTTTGTAAATGTTACGCTGTCAGTGTTGTTTTCCTTCTTTTTTGCAATTTTAGATGCAATTGTAGTAACAATTGCCTCCGTTGCAGGTACTATAAAACAAGCCATAATTTTTACCTCCGTTTTTTATTTATCCCAGCCCAATGCTTTGCGTTTTTCCTTCATGTCAGCCACGATTTTTTCCGCAAGTGCAACAGGATCTGTGTCAACATTCATTGTTGAACCAAGCAATTCCTTAGTTCCGTATTTCATAAATTCAATTACATTCTTTGAACCGTAAATCTGCGCTTCTACGCAATGATATGAGCTGATTCCATTAAGTCTGAATCCAAGTGCCGCATCAATTCCCTTTTCGTTGCCCCATTCAGGTGACGAGAATGCGTATGGAAGCTCATACATATCGTGTCCCAGTTCGTTTGCAATTCCTGCAAAAATTCCGCTTGAACGTGTATTGTCTATGCACTCGCCAACGTGCCACACAGGCGGTAAATCGGGTTCAAGAAATTCTCTGAGGCTCTCCCCTGCCTTTTCCTTTCCAGAAACAGCACAATATCCAAGCTTCATAAGTGGGAACGATGCACAGCCGTTAGAAATAATAAGCACATTATTTTTCAAGAGTGTATCTGCAACATCAACTATGCACTTTTCATACAATACCTTCGGATTGTTACAGCCTACCATATTCACTATACCGAGAATCTTACCACTCTTTATTGCTTCTGCAAGCGGTTTCATACTGCCGAAACGTCTGTGAATATACTCAACAGAGAATCCAACTTCTGCCTCAACCTCATAAGGAGGAATATAAACAGGAATACCCTTTCTTGAGTCAAAGCTTTCAATTGCACGTCTTACGATTTTTTCTGCGAGTTCCTTAGTTTCGCCTATATTTGCATGATGATGGTCATATTCAAATCTCTCAGCACCGGGTAATCTTGCAGATTCACTTGTTGTGACAACCGTTGTCTTAAAGCACTTTGCAACCTCCATGATTGACGGGAAAACGTCCTGAACATCTGCAACCCACAAATCCAATGCACCAGTACCAAGAACAAGTTCAGCCGAAACTGCATTTGAAAGTGGAATAACTCCGCTGTATCTGTACATTGCTGAAAGTCCTGAACAGCAGATTCCGTAGAATCTGATACCCTTTGCACCCTTTGATTTTGCAAGTTCTATTAAATCCTCTCGCTTTCCTGCTTCAACAATCTGACTTACAAGGAGCGGAAGGTGTCCGTGAACTGCGATATTTACATAGCCCTTTTCCAAAGCACCGATATTTACTTTTGAAGTAACTCTGTCACCTACACCGAATAATGAATCCGTCGCAATTGACGCACCGACTACTCCTGAGAATGTAAATGCTAAGCCACAGCGTAAAAACTGCTGCATTATGGATTTCCAATCGCCGTCTGTTGCACAGCCTGATTTGTGATAAGCCTCAAAAACCTCGTGATACGCACTAATCGGGAGAATATCAAGCTCTTTCCACACCTTCTGACGTTCAGGCAATGCACAGGCTGAAATGGTCTTGTACTCATCAGGTACGCTTCTTGACAAATCCTCAAGCAAGGCATCTGCCAGGTCTTTTGCAACATTTTTAAGCTGACGATTTTTCTGCTTTATTCCGAATGCTTCGGCTGTTGAACGGATTTTCTGTTCACCTAAAATCGGGATATCAAGCTTTCCCTCAGCCGCATATTTAAGAGCAAGCATTACTTCTCGTGCGTGCATTCCATGTTGTGCCGCACCTGCCGCCGCTGAACGAAGAAGATTTCTTGCAACTATCAAATCAGCATCTGCACCGCATACTCCCTTCGGTGATTTCGGAGTAATTCTGCAAGGTCCCATGTTACATATTTTACAACAAATACCTGCAAGTCCGAAATTACACATCGGTTTCTGCTGATCGAATCTGTCAAAACAGGTGTCAACGCCAAGCTGTTCCATTCTTAAAAGCATTTCTCTTACAGCAGGATCGGGAGTCTGGTCGATAACATCCTGTTTTGAGGGAAATGTTTTTCTGTATTCGCTGACAGCGTTCATGTAATCCTTTATAAATGCCTGTGGATCGTCGTCCTCCTCATCACCATGATGTGATGCTTTCAGAGTTACTGTAGGGATTCCGTGTTCATCAAATCCAATAAGATTTCTGTGTGAATGGATATGTGATATATCATCATGGTGATGATGTTCATGATTATGGTCATGACAATGTTCGTGATTATGCTCGCTCATAATAATGCTCCTTAAATAATGTATTCTATGTAATCATCAACCTTGAGGTTGAAAAGTTCAAATATTCTATCTCTGACATAGAGGAAATTTCTGCTTGTTCTGTTTCGGTAATCACCGAGAGGAACTCTCACAACACTTTTGATTCTTCCGGGATTTGCATTCATTACAACAATTTTATCTGCAAGAAAAACAGCTTCTTCAATATCATGTGTAACGAAAATAATAGTCTTTTTCTGTTCTCTTGAAATTTTCAGAATATCGTCCTGCAATTTCATTCTTGTAATAGCATCCAATGCTCCAAAAGGCTCATCCATGAAAATAATATCAGGATTTACAGCAAGGCCTCTTGCAATTGCAACTCTCTGCTGCTGACCGCCTGAAAGCTGACGTGGATAACGCTTTTCAAAGCCTTTTAGTCCTACAAGTTCTATATATTTTTCTGCTATATTTTTCTTATCTTCTTTTGAAAGATTCTGTGATTCAAGTCCAAGTTCAACATTTTTCTGAACTGTTCTCCACGGCAAAAGTCCGTAATTCTGAAATATTGTAATATTTTTTGGTGAGGGTTCTTCAACTTCTTTTCCATCAATCTGAACACTTCCGCTGTTGACTTTTTCAAATCCTGCAAGAGCATTCAGCAATGTACTTTTTCCACAGCCCGAAGGACCAAGCAGACAGATAAAATCGCCTTTTTCTATGTCAATTGAAACATGATCAAGGACAGTTGTTTCTGTTTCATTCTGAATATATTTCTTGCAGGCATCTTTAACTTCAATGTATGACATTACTGAACGCCTCCCCATGATTTCATAATTCTGTTTTCAGCAAATTTAAGCAGTCCGTCAAGGATAATTCCTATAACTCCGATTACAACAATTGTTGCAAGAAGAATATCTGCTCTGATGTTGTTTCTTGCATCAATAATCTGATAGCCGAGTCCCGATTGCGCTCCTACCATTTCACCTGCTACGAGGAAAATCCATGATGTACCTATTGCAAGATGAATACCGTTTGCAATCTGTGGAAATGCCGCAGGCAAAATGACTTTCCATGTGAGCTGAGGCTGTTTGATTCCAAAGCTTTTTGCGACCTTAAAATAAATCGGGTCAATGCTTCCCACAGCCGAAACTGTTGAAAGCAGAACAGGGAAAAATGCAGCAATGAAGATAATTATTATCGCAGGCATATCACCTATTCCGAAAAGAAGTACAATAAACGGCATCCATGCTGTTGGCGAAATAGGTCTTAAAAGCTGAACAGCAGGGTTTATGTACTGAAATACTTTAGGAAGTCTGCCAAGTATCAAACCTAAGAATACAGCCGCAATTACAGAAGTAACATATCCTGAAAAGAATCTGTACATACTTGTGCCGATATTTTCAAGAAGTGATCCGTTCTCTATCATTTCAAGCAGGGCTTTAAACGACTGATAAGGTGACGGAAAAAGTGCGTCGCTGTAATCACTCACCGTATACGCAATCTGCCATATTCCTATTAAAATTGCAATTGAAACTATTGCATTTTTTACTGATAATAATTTCTTCATTCTGTTTCACCATTTCCAATTAAAAATCATTTTTCACAAATTCGCTGTATGTAGGAGGATTTTCCGATAATCCGTACTGTTTTACTTTATCTGTAAGAGTGTTGTAAATATCCTCTGTTATATCAAGGTCATTGTAGGAAATCCATTCAAGTGACTTGTCAAGAACATCGTCGCTTTGACTGAAATACTTTTTCGCTGTTGCTTTTGCAGTTTCTTTGTCAAGCTTGTTACCTGCTGTTTTATAACTTTCAACAAATGCCTTTGCATCTTCTGAACGGTTTTCAATAAATGAATCTGTAAGTACAAGTCCACAGCAGATTGAATCCTCCCAAAGCTCCTCAGATGTATAAAGAACATGACCTGCATCAATTGAAACTCCCATTGCCCCGAATGGCTCTGCTACGCAATATCCGTCAATCTGCCCACTTGCAAGCGCAGAAGGCATTTCTGTCGGTGCAAGCTCTGTTATGTTTATATCGTCAATTGTAAGTCTACCCTTTGCAAGAGTATCATTTAAAAGAATATTGTGTGATGACTGTCTATGCGGAATTGCGAAAGTCTTTCCTTTTAAATCAGAAACTGAATTAATGCTGTTTGATACTACAACAACATTTCCGTCACGGTGTCCAAGTGCAACAGCTTTTATTCCAACACCCTCCTGCTTTGATTTCATTGCAAGTTCAATAAGAACAGATGCTCCGTCAACCTTACCAGTGTTAAGAGAATCAAGCAATTCAGGCCACGAACCAAATTTCAAAAGTTCAACCTTTATTCCATTTGCTTTTTCAAGTTCTTCTGCTTCCTCAAGAACAGCAAGTGAATGTGTAATAGGCAGATAAGCGATTTTTACTGCGTTCTCATCAGATTTCTTTCCACATCCTGTCAATAAACTTGCCGCTGTAAGTGATACAGCCAAAACAGACGATAATATTTTTTTCTTCATTTTAATCACTCTTTCTAATATTAATTATTCACATCTATTTAGTAAGTTTTAGCTACAAAAAATTAAATCGTATATACAAACGATTCATTTTCATGTTCAAGTATATCCTGAACACTTATTCTGTCAATATAGCCGTTTAATGTATCGTGCATACCCTCCCAAAGAAACTGTATTGTTTCGTCTGATTTATATTCAGTTTCTTCAACAGGCAAAATTTCGCCCTCAGTCGCTCTCAGTATTTCCCCTATCGTACATTTACAGGCAGGCTTGCTAAGTTTATATCCGCCTTTATTTCCACGATTCGCCTTTACAAGTCCTGTCCTCGTAAGCATAGGAACAATCTGCTCCAAAAATTTTTTTGAAATATTTTGGCGCTCAGATACTCCTGATAACGAAATATATTCCCCGTTGCTGTATTGTGCTATATCAACAAGCATTTTAATTGCATATTTGCTTTTAGCCGAAATTCTCATATCCTCCTCCATAAACATAATTTATTTTTCAATTTCAGTTTTCATATCTGTTTGGTATGTTTTGAGTATAGCATATTATTCCTATATTGTCAATAGGAAATAAATAATATTGTGAATTTTATTTATATTGTATATCTTTATCACATATAAATACATATAATAGGTTAAAAATACCAACTGCACACATACCAAAATATGTGGACTCAAAGAGTATCCATGTACATTTCTCTGTCGTTTACTTTGTCTGTTAATGCATTTTTCAGTATATATTTGATTTCAATATCCTTAATCGGACTGCGTTCCATTGCAAATAGATTCTTTTTTCTGCCATGTATATCTTTATTTTTTATTAAGCTTTATGCTTTTCAATCAGCTGTCTTGAAGTGTAATCGGTTTTATCATATTCGATTCTGAAATAATCAAGAACAGCCTTCATGTCATCCTGCATGGAGAGAAATACATCAAGCAGACGTTCATAATGTCCGTCAATCTGCCATTCCTTTAATCCCATGTAATAGAAGTGCTTGATTTCTTCATTAATGTAGAACGGAACAACGTCATTTGCGAGGCACAGTTTCAGTTCAAGCAATCTTCCTATTCTGCCGTTTCCATCATAAAACGGATGTATCTTTTCAAATACTGAATGAAATTCCGCAATATCAAACAAGTCAGGGTGTTCCTTACTGTTAAGTTCATCCAAAAGGTTCTTTATCAGTTCCGGAACTTCTTCCGGCAAAGCTGTCTGAATCATTCCTGCTTCATTCGGGTATTTTTTGTAATCACCAATTACAATTTCATCAGAATTTCCTGTCATCAGACCATTTTTCAGCATACTGTGAAGGTCTTTTACATATCCCTCAGTAATCGGCTCAGTGACAGTATCAAGCACAAAATCAAAGCATTTAAAATGATTTGCGGCTTCAAAGACATCATTTACATACGCAACGCCATCTACAGTATGTGTTTCAAAAATATATCTTGTCTGGTCATGAGTAAGTTTGCTTCCTTCAATATGATTTGAATTATATGCAAAATCAACCTGCATCTTATGATATATTCCACCTTTGATATGATTGCATTTTTCTGACTGTAACGTTGTCAGGAGCGTTCTTGCCATCCTCTTTCTCCTTTCATATTTTTAAGCAAAATATTAATATTATTATACCACATTCGCATCGATATTTCAATATATCGGTCATTATTTTTTCTGAGTTCTTGTTGGTTTACAATAGAAGCGTGACAGATTATAAAAAAAGAGTAGCGGAAAGGTTAAATCTGTGTTACAGTTAAGTTGCGAAACAAAAAAAGCAACAGGAGGTTAAAGGAAGAAATAATAAAGCCCGGCAGATAACCTTCCGAATCAAGGAAAGCAACCCGCCGGGCATCTCTATTTCAAATATTCTTGTTCAGGGCAACACCATGTTCTTCAAGCCTCCGAATCCAAAGTATATTCCTAAGCCTTATGAAAAGATGCTTTATCCCGGTCAAAGAGTTCAAATAGACGTTAAATTTGTTCCTGAGTCCTGTATTGTAGGTGATGCAAAGGCTGAAGGAAGAAAATTTTATCAATACACAGCAATTGATGAATATTCTCGTTTTCGTTATCTTGCCATGATTGACTGTATCATCATTTATGATGAGCAGACTATAGAGATAAAGTTCACATTTGATGATATCGGCAGAAGAGCTGTGAAGTATCTGAACGAAAACAACATAACACTTTGATAAGAGAGAATAAAATAAGATGCCCGGTAGGTTGCCTTCCTTGAATTGGAAGGTAACCCGCCGGGCTTTTTATTATGTTTATAAGAAAAATAGCGTGTTATCAATCAAGTTTACAAACAAATTAAAATCTTATTCTCCATATATAGCTTTTATCTGTTCCTCAGTAAATCCTAAGGCTCTCATTTTATTGATAGTGTCCTGGCGTTCTTCGGCTTTACCTTCTGCCATGCCTTCAGTTCTACCTTCAGCTCTACCGATTTCAATGCCTTCACGCTTTGCACCACCCATTGCAGATGCTTCATCATGGAGGCGCTTCTCACGGTAGTAAGCTTCCTGACGAATCTTTTCATCAGCACTCATCTGACGAAGAATTACAATTGCTTCCTGAATCTCAGGGATTGTTGTACTCTGTTGTAATGCCATAAGTTCATCCTCCGTTTCTGCATTAATCAGTTCAAGCCAGTCTTCAACAGGCTTATTCTGTTTAGAATTCTTAACCTTTTTAAGCTCAAAGAAATGAATTGCAAATCTGTCAGTTAATCTTTCTTTGCGGTTTTTCTCAAGAATCTCAAAATGTGAATGATAACTGTCACAGTCGAAAATACTGTTATTAAGAATATTGATGCAGATAGTCTGTCTTAATTCGCCGTATTCATCACCTGTCTGCAAGTCTTCACTATACAGCTTAGACCAGTAGAAAAGCGTACACTCTTTATAATTCGGTTCCTTGTTTACCTGCATTTCGATATTTACAATCTTTCCGTCAACATCCAGTTTCAGGTCGAGCCTGCTGAATTTCTGCTCAATATACTCAGGTGTAAGCTCCACATTGTTGATGTAGATGTGTCTGATACTATCCTTTGGGATATCAAGAAGGCTTGAAACAAAGCTTCTGATTACACTTTCTTTTTGCTCGGTACCGAACATTCTCTTGAAAATAACATCAAGTTTCAATTTTACAATTTTTTTCTTCTCTGTTCATCGGTATCACCTCTATACACAGTATACCATAAATTAGCCCAAATTTCAAGTGCTATGAAAAAACTTTTGATAAAGGAAAGACTATAGTTTGTTAATTGTTGTTATGATATTTTTACATAGCTGCTTTATTCTCACTCTCGTCAGAAAGTGTTAAATATGTAATAGTAAATGCGGGCAAAGCTTTATTTATATGCCGTTTTCACTGAAAAGACGCTTCATTTCTTTAACCATTCCTAAAATGAGGTTCTTTTCGATTGTATTGCAGTCTGAGAGAAGTTTGATGACTTTCCTGGTTGACTTTTATCGATAATTATGTTATACTTTTAACAACAAAAAACAGGAGGGTTTGTTCATGGCTACAATTAATTTACATGGTGCAATTATCGATGAAATTGTTTCCGGAGTTCTTGATATTTTAAATAATGATGTTGTATCTATTATTCTTTATGGTTCAGTTGCTCGTGGCACGGAAACTCCTGAATCCGATGTGGATATTGCGATTATCATTAAAAATACTTTAAATCGTGAAAAACGAAATGCCCTCAATGATTTTTTTAGTGAGTTGGATTTGAAATACGATAAGCTTTTTTCAGCTATTGATATCGATGATTCAAAATTTCAAACATGGAAGAATGTTATTCCGTTTTATCAGAATGTTTCTAAGGAGGGCATAGTTCTGTGGAAGGCAGCGTAATTGAACTTTCAAAATATTGATATGAAACCGCAAAGAACGATCTTGAAACTGCAAAATCACTTTATGAACTTGGGCAATACCGAGCATCAGTAAACAGATCATATTATGCTATTTTTCACGCTTTGAGATAAGTACTCGCTCTTGATGGATTTGATTCTTCAAAACATTCTGGCATAATCTCTTATTTTAATCTTCATTATGTTAAAGAGGGATTTTTTGAAAAAGAAATATCAAAACAAATTAAATCAGCTTTCATTATGAGAGAAAAGGCTGATTATGAGGACTTTTATATAGCTTATGCTGAAGATGCGAGTGAGCAGATTGAAAAAGCATCTTTAATATTAGAAGCAATTAAAACCTTTCTTGAAAGCAAGTGGGTTTAGAAAAAAGTTGTAGTAAATAATGCTTTTTACATGCCCAACGCATTCTTCGTCATACGATAAATCTCCAGCCGTGACAGCGACTTCGGACTATTGTTGGTCTGATTTACTGTACGGCTGTTGTCATTGTTGTAGTTATTCACCACAGTACCATACGGATTTTTGTCCTTCATGGATGCCGTCATGCTGATTCCAAGCTGTGAATCCATATCCAGCGACATCACATCTGCCACACCGCTGATTGCCTTAGTTATCAGCTTTTTATTTTTGTTAATACCTGTTGCAAGATTTTTCATAAAGTCAGGCATCCACTCATTTACACTTGTAAGAGGTCCCTTTTCAGGAACAGTAAAATGCAGGTAATCCCAGATTATATTTGCAACATCCATTACAGCGTTCTTGATTTCTCCGATTTTATTACGCAGACCATTGAGAAGATTCTGCATCAAATCGTTACCCCAAGACCACGCTGAATTAACCTTACTTTGCAGATACGCAAATCAGAGATTTGCTCCCTGCATATCGGACAATTATATCACAAAACTTTGTTTTGTGATATAATAATTAAAACAGGCGATGCAGATAACATAATCTGAATCGCCTGTATTTTTTATAAACGTCGCTTGCTGTACCCACTTTTCATAATTTGCTTGGAATGTTCTATACAGCTGCTCACTGATTTAAAAATCTTTTTGTTCAAAGGAGATTTACTTTTCAATAAGAATGCGTTTCATTAAACAAAGATCAAATACATCCAATCTTCCATCTTCGCATAAATCTCCTGCTTTCCAGTCAGCCGGCTTTACATCAGGTGTATTCAGAATCCACTTCTGTAGTAATACAATGTCAGCTATCGTAAATTCACCATCTGCATTCACATCACCCTTTACTGTAGTTTCAGGTAATTCTGACTTTACGAGCAATTTTGCATTAGATAATACAATATCACCTGTGTATGCTGTAACTGCAATACCATCCAAATCTGTACAGCTTACATTCAGATTTTTCAGTTCAGACAGGATATCTTCTGCAAGAAATACTGCTCTTTCTCCGTTGAAATAGAAAGGCTGTACTGTCTGCCAAATTGACGCTCCCGACCATTTCTGTAACGCAACGACAGGCGGATAGCCTGTTGCACTTTCATATTCAAGCTCGATTGCATATGTATCACCGAGTTTATCAAGGGTATCGGGATTCAGTGAAATTCTGTCTTTTGCATCACTTTCAATCTTTTCACGGAAAGTATAGTTATCACACGGATAGGAGGCAACATTTGAGTAGATAATATAGTCCTTTGGTGTTTCTCCCTGTCGCTCAAACAATTCTGTCAGTGTAACGAACTCATAGCCCTGTTCTTTCAGCTGAGGAATTGCAATTTTCAGTGCTTCAACTGTCTGACTGTTCCCTGCGGCATCATGCATAAGAACAATTACACCGTCTTTTGCTCCGTTAAGAATAAAATCTGCTCTGTCCTGTGCAGTGATATTCTCCATGTAGTCTCTCGGATCAATTCCGCAGATAAAAGGCTGTTCAATGGCTTCATACATACTCATACTGACATCAATAAACGGAGGACGAAAGAATTTTGTTTTCTCCCCGATAATGTCATAAACCTTGTCGTCAACATAGTCTACTTCAGCTTTCAGTTCTTCTGCTGACATCTTTGACATATTGGAATGTGTCTTTGAGTGATTGTCAATTTCCATCCCCATATCATAGGCACGTTTTACTGAAACAGCACTTTCATCATTAATATTATCTCCGATTAAGAAGAAGGATGCCTTTGCACCGTATTCTTGCAGCACATCAAGAACCTGATTTGTTGTGGTTGTGTTCGGTCCGTCATCAAATGTCAGAGCGATGAGTTTTGTTTTTCCCGTTTCAGCATTAACTGAAACCATCGGAATACTGCCTGCAAGCAGGAATGATGCTGTAAGCGACGATATGATTTTTGAAATTATCTTTCTCATAATACACCTCTTTATTATCTTTTACACTTATTATATCACTTTTCTTCCTTTGTTTCAATAACCATAATAACCATTATGCAAATGTAATTACCCCCGCATTGACTCATATCTGAATGCCAATACGAGGGTTTGTTCTGACTCGCCTCTTTATAAAATCTTTTTGTTCATAGAAGATTTACTGTTCTGTAAGTAAACGTTTCAGCAAGCAAAGATCAAATACATCAATGCTGTTATTTTCATTCATATCAGCAATTGTCCAGTCAGGGAGCAGTGCATCGGGTACATTAAGAATCCATTTCTGGAGCAATACAGCATCTGCAATACTGAGTTCACCGTCAAGATTCACATCACCCTTTACAATCTCAGGACGAATATTTTGATTGAGAATCAGACTTTCAATGTGAAGGATTGCATTGTTTGTTTTATCATATGTGAAAGTAATAGTGATTTTATCTCCTGTCTCATAATGTGAAAGATTTTTCTGCTCATCGCCATCATAGTAATCTCCGCTGAACAGGAATGTTCCGTTTTGAGCAAAGCTGATATATCCTTCACCAACACTTGTTATAGTATCGGAAAAACTTGTTGCCGCTGTATTATCAACAGGGGGTTCGGGTTCATATGGTACTTCCGGGATATTAAATCTTCCGTTGTCATCTTTTATTTTACTCCAGAGATAACGAAGGAACCAGCCGTCAAAATCTGTAATTTCCGAAGCAGAACCTGCCATCATAAGAGAATTCTTTCCGCCAGGGAATCCTCCGGGCGGGAATCCGTCAGAAGCACCTTCACCGCCGTAAAAATCTGTCATTCCGAATCCATGACCAAGCTCATGCCAGTAAACGTGAGGAAACCCTGTTCCGTCAATTATTCCAAGATAAGCATTATCAGACAAACGCTGTCCCCAGTCGCCTCCGCATCCGCCGACATTTGGCCAGCCCTGAGTACACCACAGATATTCATCAAAGCTCTGTCCGTTATACTGATGATTTCTGTCAGTAAAAAAGTTAAAAGTCCAAAGCTCTTCAGGTGCCGAAGGAAGCTTATCAGGAATTGTTTCATAGCCGTTTGAAGTATCATACTGTGCATCATACGGGCTAATCAGATTGTCCCATACAGTTTCATCAGGCTGTAAGTCAAGAAGACAGCTTTTATCCAGAACAGCCCATCCGACAACATTTACTTCAATATGATTGTATGGCCAGTTCTCGTATCCTACAAGCCATTTGCACCACTCATTGATTCCTGCGTCAACCATTTCTGCAAATTTCTGTCGCTGTTCAAGTGTGAGAGTTTTATATGACTGCCAGCGGAATACGTAATTGAGTTTTCCGCCATTTGCAGCAATCTGATCAAATAAGGTATTCCATCTTGCGACAGAACCTTCTTTCTCTACTCTGTTCTGCCAGATCCAGTCTGCGGCATACTGATACTCAGATGGCATATCCGAGATTGAAAGACTATCAGCAGCGTATACAGATAAATTATCAGTATACGGTTTATTACTGTTTCCGAATGTAAGAAATGAAGTGCCTATTATTGCAGTGCCTAAAACTGCTGAAAATACACGTTTTAAAAAATTATTATTCATAACTGCTCCTTATATATATTACCTGATGATACAATTTCCTGTCTGAGTAAACAAAGATCAAAAACATTCAGTACCTCATCTTCGTTCATATCAGCAGTTTTCCAGTCGGGAAGATATGTACCTGATACATTGAGAATCCAGTTCTGAAGAAGGACTATATCTGCTACATTCACAACACCATCAGCGTTCACATCACCTTTTAATTTTTCAGGCTCATGCGAGTTATAGATAAGTTCAAGGGAATTTACTGTAATGATTCTTCCTTCACTGTGAGAAAAACTGATATTTATTTTGTCACCGACCTCATAGTAGGCTATATTATTTGCTTCGTTATTCCCATAATGAGAATCATCATAATAGAATTTTCCATGTTCTGAAAAAACTACATATCCGTTTCCGACATCTGTAATAGTATCAGTAAAGCTTTCGGATAAAACTGCTTCTGTTTCAGGCTGAGTTGTCGGCTCTGTTTCAGTCGGAATATCTGAAAGATCAAATCTGCCGCTTTCTGCTGAAATCTTTGTCCAGACGTATCTTGCAAACCAGCCGTCAAAATCAGTAATTACAGAAGAACTTCCTGCCATCATAATAGATGAACCACCGGGAAAGCCTCCCGGAGGAAATCCGTCAGACTCACCCTCGCCACCATAGAAATCAGTAAAACCAAAACCGTGACCAATCTCGTGTTCAAGAATATGAACGCTTGTTGTGCCGTCAGCTAAACCAAGAACCGCATTATCTGAGAGCTGCTGTCCCCAGTAATAACCATATCCGCCCATATCTATCATGCCTGTTGAGCCTGTAAGATGCATATCAAAACGATTTTCATATCCGCCCGGATACTGATAATTTGCGTCATTCCAATGCTCGTATCGGTAAAGCTCAACGGGAAGTTTCGGCATAAGGCTCGGCATTGAGGAATTCGCCATACCTGCGTTTATATCACCTGAGGGATCGTAATAATCAACGTCAGTATAAACCTTTTCATCCGGCTGTAAATCGAGAAGACAGTTTTTATCAAGAACTGCCCAGCCGACTATTTTTACATTTACGTGTTCATACGGCCAGTTTTCATATCCTGCAAGCCATTTATTCCAGTCATTTACTGCTGTTTCAATAACAGTCTGAAGCTGTTTTCTCTGCTGTAAGGTAATATTCTTATAGCTTTGCCAGCGAACAATATAGTTCAGAGTTCCTTTTCCTGCGATAATCTGATCATAGATAGTAGCATGAGATACCACTGAACCTTCGCCAACAATTCGGGTATTCCATATCCAGTCTGCTGCATTCTGATAATCGGTCGGCAAATCTGAAATAGAAGCTGCCTCGGCTGTTATTTCAGGCTTTGGAAAAGATATATTTGTAATTGTCAATGAAGAAAAACACATTGCCGCAGAGAGAACGGCTGCCATAAGTTTTTTATGTTTCATATGTAACCTCCATAAAAATTTGCGGAAAGACCGAAACCCCATCAGTCTTTCCTATTTGCCCCTTTACAAATAAATGATATTCTCGTGCAGATGAGTATTATCATTCTTTAGTGCAAATATATAATAACACATCTTTCACAGATGTTCAATAACATTTTGCACATTAAAACTGACGTAATGCACAATTTCATATTGACAATTATGCTTTTGCTGTTGTATAATTGAAGTGAGGTGGTAACATGATACGAATAGGAGTTATAATTCCTGCGATAACCGATAATCTGCACAATGAAATTCTTAACGTAATCCATAAAACAGCTTTAGCTTCAGGCTGTGATGTGATTGTATTCACAACTGCAACAAACGGACTGGAATTCAACATACAAAGTGAAATTATGGAGGGTGAAGAAAGTGTCTATTCACTCCTCGAAAAAGCTCATATTGACTGTGTATTGCTGGTTTCCCAATACTTTGTCAAGGATATTGTCCGAAGAAGAATTACCGATATCATAAAACGTCTTTCTATTCCGTGTATAGATTTAGGCGGAAGTGAACTTGGTTTTGAAACAGTTCAAACCTCTCAGGACAGAGCGATTTATAAAATGACTTCTCATGTTATCGAAAAACATAATTGCAGAAAACTGATTTTTCTTGCAGGCTTTGAAGGGAACCCTGATTCTGAGCAAAGAATGTCAGGATTTACTGCATCATCCGATGAACATGGCTGTACATATGAAATTGTTTATGGTGATTTCTGGACAGTACGTCCCGAAGAACTTGGAAACGAAATAATTCAGGGAAAAAGAGAGATTCCTGATGCTGTTATATGTGCAAGTGATATTATGGCAGTAACTCTCTGTAAAACACTGCAAAATGGTGGTTTTGTTATTCCTGACGATATAATTATAACAGGCTATGATGGTCATATTTCTGCGATTTCAAATTTCCCCTCTGTTACTACTGTAATCAATTCCGTATATGAACTTGGCTGTATTGGCGTAATTCGTGTACTGGAAAAGATTGGTGTAAAAGGAATTTTGCCCGATGAATATCAAAGCAGTATAATGTATGGTGCGAGCTGCGGATGCGTTGAAAATATGACTGACTATCAGACTGCCGCATTAAAAGTTCAGGAGCAGATAAGCCGAGAATCAAATGAACAGTTAATGCTTGAAATGCGTATTAACGCTGACGTTATCACCAAAACAATATACGTTGAATCCATCTCAGAACTTATTAAAATCGTTGATGAATCAGCACATATTATCAATGATTACAAATCACTTCATTTATGTATCATTCCCGACTGGGACGGAAATCCTGAAACTCCTGATTTATGTTTAACAAAGCCATTCCCCGATAAAATGCTTTGTGCAATTTCAAAACAGGCATGGCAGACAGGAGAATTATTTGAATCGTTTAATACAGCTGATATAGCACCTGTACTTTCAAAGCCGCATGAACCTGTGCTGATGTATATTCTGCCGCTTCACGCTTCTTCACAGGTTTTTGGTTATTGCGGATTCGTTTATGAAAATGCTGAAAAATTCAAGGTTTCTCTTATGCTTTTCAATTTTCTGAGTGCAGTTGCAAATGGTATACGAACACTCAGGCACAAGCTTTATGCAGAATATCTGCAGAAAAAAATAGAGGAAGCTTCGCTTTATGATATTATGACAGATATGCTCAGTAAGAAGGGATTGATTTTATATCTTGATAATCATAAGTATATTATGGAGAAAAGCGGAATAATGCTTGTTACCATTGCAAAGCATTCATCAACTTTAAATACTCAGAAACAGAATCTGATGATTGATAATGTAACACAGTCAGAACTGATTCTTGCAAATGCAATCCGATTGCTGTCAGGTAAAAATCTGCTTACTGCCCGACTTGATAAAAGTACTTTCGCAATTGTATTTCCATTGCAGGAAAACGAAGCTATCAGTCAGACAGCAGAAACCATGCTGATTCAGACAGAGGTTTTTATACGAAAAATGCAGGAAAGCTCATCAATTACATTTTTTCCTGAGCCTTATTATGTTTGCGGGAATATAGATTCTGATCCTGAAGACTGTCTGTCAGCTTTATGGAATCAGCTTGAAAGCAGTCAGCCGAAAGAAAAAGGATTCAGAGGAATCAGCAATCTCAAAAAAATCAGACACGAGCTTCACAAAGCACCTGAGCTGAACTGGAATCTCACGGATATCGCAAAACGTCTGAATATCAGCAGAAGCTATGCACAGAAATTATACAAGGAACATTTTGGAATCAGCTTTATGGATGATATAATTAACACACGAATCGACATGGCGAAACATCTCTTATCCAGTACCGACCTGCAGATAAATGAAATTGCCTCTGCCTGCGGATATCAGAATTCAACTCATTTTATGAGACAATTTAAAGAAAAAACTGGTATGACTCCTTCAAAATTCAGAGGTTAAGAAAAACCGCATTGACAAATTTCACTCAATGCGGTTTAACATTTATTCACTTTATTCTTAAAGCAGACCGGTATCAGACAGTTTTGATAAAGATGGATTAAATACAATCGCAGGTGTTGACCTTGCATACTGGAGAAGAGGCGATGATGAATACGCTGTATGCTGTATAGTCATCATTGATTTATATACTCACAAAATAATTGAGAAAAAACATTTTTCGGGTAAAATTGAAGTTCCATATATGCCCGGATTTCTTGCATTTCGTGAGTTGCCTCTTGTTCTTGAAACAGTTAAGCTTCTTGAAAATCAGTCTGACATATATGTTTTTGACGGCAACGGGAACTTGCACCCACGTCACATGGGAATTGCATCTCATGCATCTTTTTACTTAAACAAGCCTACTTTCGGTATCGCAAAAACATATTTCAGAGTTGATAAAAAGACAGATTTTGTTATGCCTGACAATGATGCAGGAAGTTTTACAGATATTGTGATAAATGATGAGGTTTATTGTCGGGCATTGCGAACACATACAGGGGTAAAGCCTGTATTCATATCAGTTGGAAACAATATCAGTCTTGATACTGCTTGTAAACTTGCACTTGATTTAACGGATAAGGAAAGTCATATTCCTATTCCTACAAGGTTTGCAGATTTGAAAACGCATATCCAAAGGAGAAATAATGTTTTTTAATTATTATCGACACATAATCTTATAATTTTTCATTCTTAACTGTTGACTTTTTTTTTATTTTGTTATATAATGATATAGAGGATTTCTGTGGGGGCGTAAAGGTTTCGACGGGGGTTTTGAAGTGCGATAAGCGAGTGGAGCCTGATGTAATCTCCTTAAACTGCATCACGTTTTAAATATAAACGCTAGAAATAACATTACTGTAAGCAGAAACGCTGTACAGGTAGCTGCTTAAGTCAGCTACTGTCCTGTGATTGAGTACCGTGGCTTTCACATGGGCATCGACTAACGGTGAACGACCTGTCGGAGTGTCCGTTCCGACTTGTTGTATTCGGACTACTGTACCTTTCAGCCCGTTTATCGGCGGTTGGGTTCGGGAATTTTAATAGGTAAAATACACTCGTAGAAAGTTTCATGGATTTGCTTTCGGACAGGGGTTCAATTCCCCTCGCCTCCACCATAACCGCACCCTTATTTTGATACAATTTAAGGGTGCATTTTACTGCCTAAATAACCCCGATATAGCGATATATCGGGGATTTAATCGTTTTTAGCACTTTTCAAAATTAGCAAAAAACGGCTCGGATTTCTGTATCTGAGCCGTTTTGCTGTAATATAATCGTTTTCTTATGGGGTGTAATCGTGTTCCTATTGAGTACAATCGTTTTCTTGTGCCTGTAATCGTTTCTTGTGGGTGCATTTATGGATTACATCTCTTACAGGGCTCATATCCCATGCCGATAACATCATCACGAGAACCGTCATAATAGGACTTGTTGTGTTCCGCCATGCTGTCAATGAAATGCTCACCAACAGTACTGACTACCTCACAAGGCTAAAAACAAATCTCGAAACTGTTCGCGGCACAGACGCTTCTGATGAAGACCTTAATGCTAAAATGGCTGCCTTGCAGCAGGAACTACTGGACAAAACAGAACGCCGAGAGAATTACGATGATGTGGCAACCGAGATTCTCCGCCTGAGAGAAATTCAGGCACAGAACAATATGGATAATGCCACAAGGTCACAGCATAAGAAACGCATTAAGGAATTGCAGAAATTCATAAAAACACAGCCCGATGAAATCGCTCAGTTTGATGAAACACTTGCAAAGAAACTTCTTGCAAAGATTATCGTCCATGAGGACTATCTGGAATTTACGTTCAAATCGGGTGTGACGGTGAGTGTTGAGAAGTAATATTTAATAAACAAGTATGAAACTGTATCATATTCATAAAACATAATCTGCCTTTTATTACCTTACTCTGTCAATAACTCAAAATGTTTCCTGTTTGTTTCCAGCAACCCTTCCTTTTGTAATTTTGATATCTCAACGGACATCGCCGCCCTCTCAACACATAAAAAATCAGCAAGCTGCTGACGATCGAAAGGAATATCAAATGTTCTGGAGGAATGTCTTATGGATTCAGATGAAAGATAAGATAAAAGCTTTTCTCTTGTGGTTCTTTTGCTTACATGTGTTATCTTATCATTAAAAATCAGAATTTTGTTTGCAAGTACACCAACCAGATTGTTGATGAGTTTCTGATGATGTTCACAGACTGTAGGACAAGTCACAAGCAAACGGTGGATATTCAGCATCAGGATTTCACAATCTTCCTCGGCAACAACGCTGATATTTAAAACAGAGTTCGGAGTTGCTGCATAAGGTTCTCCGAAAAAGTCTCCTTTGTTACATTTTGAAAGAATATTTCTGTTGCCCCATAAGTCTTCCTGAATAATCAACGCTGAACCCAAAACAATCAGTCCCATTACTTCAGTTGTGCTTCCTGCATGAAAAATGTAGGAAGATTTCTTTTTTGATATGACTGACGCATTAAGGCAGTTGAGTATAGAGAGTATTTCCTCTTCATCAAGTCCGATAAAAAAAGGACATTTTTTCAGAACT
>JAZLGM010000022.1:0-17769 GCA_045616285.1 Ruminococcus sp. | reverse complement strand
AGATATTATCATATCTGCAGTACAGGAAATGATTTCTGCACTTTCAGATTTCACATCACTTGATGAAAAATTAAACATTGCAATTGAAGAAATGAATTATGTAACTGAACTTCACAGGCTTCACGTCAAAAACAATCGTATTACAACACAAAATCAGGAAGAATATGATAAACGGAGTGACGAACTACAAAAGGAATATGAAACTAAAAAAGCTGTTTATGATAAGCTTTTGCTGAAGAAAAACAGCCGGGTAAACAAAATTAAGGCTCTTGAAAGTCTGATTGGTTTATTAAATCAGACTGATTCTCCAATAAACGAATTTGACGATAATTTATGGCACTCAATCATTGAGAAAGTTACCGTATATCCGGATAAACGGATGATATTTAAATTTGTGGACGGAACAGAAATTGAAGCTTAAAACAGATCGTGTGGGTTAATTATAATCCACCCGTTCAGTCTGTCCAAAAACCCGGATTTCATTAAAGGAATCCGGGTTTTTGATTTGTTAAGGGATAAAATCAAGAGAATTTTATAAAAAGCATAGGGAAAACGAAGTAAAAACGGAGATCACCCCCGTTATTCCATCTTCAGATTGCGAATTTTTTCAGGTTCATGGCAGCAAATTTAATCTCAGGGGATTTATAGGTTGTTTAAATTGTAAAGAAATCGTATATTCCATATATAGTGTGAAAAACTATTTTTTTATTAAAACTGATGTTGGATAGAAGATTTGATTGTTTGAAATTGACAATAAATTGTTGTTTTTTATGTGCATGTATACAAAAGTAAGTTATATTGACATAAAATATTTGAAATCGCTTGAAAAGTTGTGTGCGTTATGCTATAATTACGTCAGAAACAATCAAAAACATTCAAAATATTTCAAAATGTTTTGTAGAGGTGAAGTAAATGCTGACAGAAGAAAGATATTCGTTGATTCTTGAACGAGTCAGCCGTCAGGGCAGTGTAAGACTTACAGAGCTTTGTGAAATGCTTGAAGCATCTGAATCAACTGTACGGCGTGATTTGAATGCCCTTGCAAAAAAAGGCTTGCTTGTCAAGGTTCACGGCGGAGCAATTGCTGCAGAAGATTCGTTTAATTATGAAGAACGAAATGTAGCAGAAAAATCACTTCTGTTTATTGAAGAAAAAAATGCAATAGCAAAATATGCAGCTTCGCTTGTCGAAGACGGAGATTTTATTTTCATAGATGCAGGTACGACAACAGAAAGAATGATTGAATTTCTTGAAAAAGCTGATATTACTGTTGTAACAAGCTCTTTTGTTCATGCCAAAAGACTTGCACAGAGAGGCTTCAGAGTTTTTATTCCTGCAGGTGAAATAAAGGTTACAACCGAAGCGATAGTTGGTGCAGAATGTGTACTGAGTCTTATGGGGTACAATTTTACTAAATGCTTTATTGGTGTAAATGGCATATCATTCACGGGAGGAATGTCAACTCCTGATAAAAATGAAGCAGCTGTAAAAAGTGCTGTTATAAGAAACAGCCGAAAAACATATTTTCTTGCAGATCATTCAAAATTTGATAAAGCGACTTCAGCACGGTTTGCTGAGATGAACAACGGAGTTATTATTACAGACAGACTTGATAATAAAAAATATAATAACTATACATCGGTGAAGGAGGTTTTAATATGATTTATACAGTAACATTCAATCCTGCCATTGATTATATAATGCATACTTCAGATATGAATATCGGCATGGTAAATCGCTCAAAGGGCGAAGAAATCTACTTTGGCGGAAAAGGAATCAATGTTTCAATTGTTCTTGGCGAACTTGGGATTAAGTCAAAGGCACTTGGATTTGTTGCAGGATTTACAGGTGAAGCAATCGAAAAAGGAATTCTTGAAAAAGGCGTGGATGCAGATTTTGTTCATCTTAAAAACGGATTTTCAAGAATTAACGTGAAAATAAAATCGGGTGAGGAAACCGAACTTAACGGTCAGGGTCCTGAAATACCTGATGAAGCACTTGAAGAACTTTTTGCTAAGCTTGATGAACTCAAGGACGGCGATACAATTATTCTTGCTGGAAGTATTCCGAATACTCTGCCGTCAGATATCTATGAGCAGATACTGAAAAAACTTTCAGACAGAAAAATCAAGGCAGTTGTTGATGCAACAAATGATTTGCTTAAAAATGTTCTTAAATACAAGCCGTTTCTTATCAAGCCGAATAATCACGAACTCGGTGAAATGTTCGGAGTAAAGCTTGAAACCAATGAGCAGATTGCAGAATATGCAGGAAAACTCAAGGAAATGGGTGCTGTGAATGTACTTGTATCAATGGCAGGCGATGGTGCATTGCTTCTTGATGAAAACGGAAAAACCCACATCTGCGGAGTATGCAAGGGAACAGTAAAAAATTCAGTTGGTGCAGGTGATTCAATGGTTGCAGGGTTCGTTGCAGGTTCAATGGACGGCGATTATGAATACGCATTAAAGCTTGGCACAGCAACAGGCGGAGCAACAGCATTTTCTGAAGGTCTTGCACAGAAGGATGAAATTTACAGACTGCTTGAACAGCTGCAGTCTGTATAATAAAGATAAAACTTTATAACAGGAGGAAAAAATATGCGAATAGTTGATTTACTGAGCAAGGAAAGCATCCTGCTCAACGGCAAACCAACAACAAAGAATGAAGCAATTGATATGCTCGTTGACCTTCAGGTCAAGAGCGGTAACATTGCTGACAAGGAAGCCTACAAAAAGGGAATTCTTGAACGTGAAGCTAAAGGCTCGACAGCAGTAGGTGAAGGAATTGCGATTCCTCATGCAAAGAGTACAGCAGTAAAGGCTCCGTCACTGGCAGCAATGACAGTACCTGATGGTGTGGATTATGAGGCACTCGACGAAGAACCTTCAAATCTTCTCTTTATGATTGCAGCACCCAATAATGGTGATGTTCATCTTGAAGTTCTTTCACGTCTTATGACAATTCTTATGGACGAGGATTTCAGAGAAAAACTCCTTAATGCAAAGAGCAAGGAAGAATTTATAAAGATTATTGATGATATGGAAAAGGAAAAGTATCCTGAAGAATCTGCAGCAGTTTCTGAAAAATCAGATTCAGTAATCAGAGTTCTTTGCGTTACAGCCTGTCCAACAGGTATCGCTCATACCTATATGGCTGCTGAGGCACTTGAAAAGGCAGGCAAAAAGCTCGGAATCACAGTCAAGGCTGAAACAAACGGTTCAGGCGGAGCTAAAAACATCCTTACAAAGAAGGAAATTGAAGAATGTGACGGTATTATCGTTGCTGCTGACAAAACAGTTGAAATGGGACGTTTTGACGGCAAGAAAGTAATCAAAACAAAGGTTTCTGACGGTATCAAGATTCCTGAGGAACTTATTACAAAAATTGTCAATGGAGATGCACCTGTTTACCATCACAGCGGTGCAAAAACAGAAGAATCTTCATCAGATGGCGAAAGCTTCGGCAGAAAGATGTACAAGCATCTTATGAATGGTGTATCAAATATGCTTCCGTTCACAGTAGCAGGCGGTATTTTCATTGCAATTGCCTTCCTGATTGATACAATCACAGGAGCACCGCAGGATGGCGGCTTCGGTTCATACAATGCTGTAGCAGCATTCTTCAAGAGTATCGGCGGTAATGCATTCAACTTTATGGTTCCTGTGCTTGCAGCTTACATCGGAAAAAGTATTGCTGACAGACCCGGTTTCCTTGTAGGACTTGTCGGCGGTTCACTGGCAGCAGCAGGTTCAACATTTGCAAATGTTGCAGGTGACATTCCCTCAGGCTTCCTCGGAGCATTATTTGCAGGCTTTGTAGGCGGCTATCTCATGCTTTGTATTGAAAAGCTTTGTGATGGAATGCCTAAGGCTCTCAACGGAATCAAGCCCGTACTGATTTATCCTCTTGCCGGACTTGGAATGATTGCGGTTATAATGTGTGCAGTAAATCCGATTATGGGTATGCTTAACAACGGACTTGCTGATCTTCTCAACAGCATGGGCGGAAGCTCAAAGGTTCTTCTCGGGTGTGTTCTTGGCGGAATGATGGCAATTGATATGGGTGGCCCGTTCAACAAGGCTGCATATGTATTCGGAACAATGGCTATCGCTTCAGGCAGCTATGACATTATGGCAGCAGTAATGATAGGCGGTATGGTTCCTCCGATTGCAATTGCTCTTGCTACAACATTCTTCAAGAACAAGTTTACTGAAGAAGAAAGAAAGAGCGGCCCTGTTAACTACATTATGGGACTCAGCTTCATCACAGAAGGTGCTATTCCTTATGCAGCAGCAGACCCTGTAAGAGTAATTCCCTCATGTATGATTGGTGCTGCAACAGCAGGCGGACTTTCAATGCTCTTTGACTGCACACTTATGGCACCTCACGGCGGAATTTTCGTATTCGCAGTAGTAGGCAACTGGCCTATGTATATTGTATCACTCCTTGCAGGCTCAGCAGTAGGAATGCTTCTTCTCGGAGCTCTTAAGAAGAAGGTAAACTAAAATTATAAATATCTTTTTGGGTGAAGTTTTCAAACCTGAAAAATTATAAAATCAAAATCAGAAAGGAATTAATATCATGGTATCATCAACATTAACAGTAAAGAACGAACAGGGAATTCATATGCGTCCTGCAGGTCTTATCGCAGGCGTTTCCAAGAAATTCAAGGGAACAGAAATCACACTTGCAACAGCTGACAAAACTGTAAAGGCAAGCCTTATGCAGATTATGGCAGCAGGAATCAAGTGCGGAACAGATGTAACAATCTCATGCAGCGGTCCTGATGAAGAAGCTGCACTTACAGAGCTTGTTCAGATGTTTGAAGAAGGCTTTGGCGAATAATAAAATTACCGAAAAACAACAGGATGCTGAATGCATCCTGTTGCTATAGGAGAGAAAAATATGGAATCATTTGAATATACAATAACAAATCCGTCAGGGATTCATGCACGTCCTGCAGGTGACATTTCGAGAGCAGCTCAGAGCTATGATTCAATGATAACAATGACAAATGAAAAAGGTGATAGCTGTCCTCTTGATCATCTTCTTTCTCTGATGCTTCTCGGAGTAAAGTGCGGAGAAAAAGTCATAGTATCAGCTGAAGGTTCTGATGAAGAAAAAGCAATTGAAAAACTCAGACGTATTTTTGAAGAAAAGCTTTGATAAAGGAGTTGACATATTATGAATATCTGGCATGATATTGAGCCTGAAAGAATTTATCCGACAGATTTTATTTCAGTTGTGGAAATTTCAAAAGGAAGCAATATGAAATATGAACTTGACAAGAAAACAGGTATGCTTTCACTTGACAGGGTACTCTTTACTGCAACATATTATCCGATGAATTACGGATTTATTCCAAGAACATACGGCAATGACAACGATCCTCTTGATGTACTGATTTTATGTTCACAGCCTATTCAGCCCATGACTATTGTAAGATGCTATCCGATTGGTGTAATGTCAATGGAAGACGGAGGAATGGGCGATGAAAAAATCATTGCAATACCCTACAGCGATCCTACCTATATGAGCTATACAGACGTTAAAGAGCTGCCGGAGCATATTTTCAAGGAACTGAAACACTTCTTTTCAATCTATAAAGATCTTGAAGGAAAGTCAACAGAGGTTAAGGATATCGGCGGACCTGCTGAGGCAATAAGAATAATTCAGGAAGCAATGGAGAACTATAATAATAAATTCGTGAATAAGTGAGGAGGTTTTGATATGACTGTTTTTAAGGGGAAAGGCGTTTACGGTGCAGTTGCATCAGGTAAAATATCTGTATTCAAAAGAAACGAGGTTTCGGTAAAAAGAGTATCTGTTGAAGATAATGAAGCCGAGCTTGCACGAGTAGAAGCCGCAAAGGAGCAGGCAATCGCACAGCTTCAGGAAATATACGAAAAAGCATTAAAGGAAGTCGGAGAGGCGAATGCTCAGATTTTCGCAATCCATATGATGATGATTGAGGATGATGACTATAATGAGTCTATTCAGAGCATTATCGAAACTCAGGGAGTAAATGCAGAATATGCAGTTGCTGTTACAGCGGATAATTTTGCTGAAATGTTCTCATCAATGGATGATGCATATATGCAGGCAAGAGCTGTAGACGTAAAGGATATTTCAAACAGAATAATTCTTTGCCTTTCAAGCAGCGGAGAAGCGGCTGATTCGTCAGATGACAAGGTAATTATATGTGCTGACGACCTTGCACCGAGTGAAACCGTTTTACTCGACAAGGAGAAGGTTCTTGCTTTTGTAACTGCACACGGCTCATCAAATTCACATACCGCAATACTTGCAAGAAATATGAATATTCCTGCAATAATCGGACTTGGAGAAGAAATTTTAGCTGCTGTCAAGGATGGTCAGTCAGCAATTGTTGATGGTTACACAGGAGAATTATTTATTGAGCCTGATGCTGAAACATCAGAAAAGCTTCTTGCAAAGCAGAAAGATGATGAGGAGAAAAAGCAGCTTCTTCAGAATCTTAAAGGCAAGGAAAACGTTACTCTGGATGGAAAGAAGATTAATATCTATGCAAATATCGGAAGCGTAGATAACATCGGAGCTGTATTAATGAGTGATGCAGGAGGAATTGGTCTTTTCAGAAGTGAATTCCTTTATCTTGAAAATTCTGACTATCCTACAGAAGACCAGCAGTTTGCCGCATACAAGAAAGTTCTTGAAAGTATGGCTGGCAAAAAGGTTATCATCAGAACACTTGATATTGGTGCAGACAAGCAGGTTGATTATTTTAATCTTTCAAAGGAAGAAAACCCTGCACTTGGATACAGAGCAATAAGAATCTGTCTTACACGTCCTGAGATATTTAAAACACAGCTGAGAGCACTTTACAGAGCCTCAGTATTCGGTAATCTTGGAATTATGTTCCCGATGATAACAAGTGTTTCAGAGCTTCAGCAGATTATTGCATACTGTGATGAGGTAAAGGCTGAGCTTAAATCTGAAGGAATAGAATATTCTGACAAAATTGAACTTGGCATAATGATTGAAACTCCTGCTGCGGCTGTAATCAGCGATCTGCTTGCTCCGATGGTGGATTTCTTCAGTGTTGGAACAAACGATCTTACGCAGTATACGCTTGCTTGTGACCGTCAGAATCCGAATATCGAACAGTTCTGTGATACACATCATGAGGCTATTCTTCGCCTTATAGAGATGTCTGCTCAGAACGCACACAAGCATGGTGCATGGATTGGAATCTGCGGCGAGCTTGCTGCTGATACAACACTTACAGAGCGTTTTATGAGAATGGGAATAGATGAACTATCAGTATCTCCGACTTTTGTTTTAAAGGTACGCAACGCAGTAAGAAATCTTGATTTATCATAATATTGAATCTTATTAGTATTAAACTGAAAAAACAGCCGCATGAGAAACCCATGCGGCTGTCAGGCTGTAGAAAAACTTAGATAGAACATTTGAATGGGATCCCAAAGGGTTCACAACCCTTTGGTCGGGTCAAGGGATGAATGCCCTTTTGGGGTGTGGGGCATAGCCCCGCATTTCGCCTTAAACGCTCCGCAAAGGGTGAATTTGAAAACAGTCCGGTGGACTGTTTTCAAAGAGGGTGACTCCCTACTGTGTGGGGAGATGTCACGAAGTGACAGAGGGTGTCGTACACGATTAGTGTCGCCCTGCACGAGAGGGCGTTCCCTTAAAATATAAGACTTTTTCGACAAACTGAACGGGTGGGTTCATTATAACCCACCCGTTTTTTTATTTCCGGTATTGAATAAACTCTTCTACAGCTTCAATGAAATTATATTTTAATTCATCAATCGTAGTTCCTTCATAAGAAACAAGGCCTTTAGTATTTTTCACTTTGCCATAAAACAATTTATCATTCTTGGAATAGTCAAACGATCCGCAATATCCTTTGTATCTTAGGTGTCAAGTGTAATTTTTCAATCTATAAGCCTCATCATTAATTGACTATATGTTTCTTCAGGAAGTTCAACTGTAATTGTAGTCATCATAATATCACAACCTTTCAGCAATAATCGGAACTGCCATAATTAAAGCTATAATAAACGATAGCATTATAGTCTAAATTCAGAATATGGTGCAGATGACATTTGATGAAGAAGATGCAAAGCAGAAGTTCCTTGCCCGTAAAGAGAGCCTGTGGGAGTCTCAGACGATTGCAGACAAGAAACGTGAACAGGATATCTGCAATCGCATTAAAGAGCTTGAGCGACTCATACAGAGCGTTTACGAGGATAAGCTCATGGGCAGAGTTCCGGAAGATATATGCGTTGAACTGCTCGAAAAGTACAGTGCAGAAAAGAAAGCATTGGCTTCTGATTTTGAGGAATTACAGGAACGTCACCAGCTTCAGAAACAGGACGAAGCAGACGTAGAAGAATTTATCCGCCGTCTGAAAAGCTATGCAGGTGCAGAAGTGCTTACCCGTAAAATGTGCCTGGAATTGCTAAATTTACTACAAGTTCCTTGACAAAGGACTTACGGACAAACATAATGCCCTTGCATAAGATCTCAAAAAATCTGAATACCATAGTTCATATATCGCTTCTTGCAGTTGCTTTTTCTGCTATTATCACTAAATCCGAATATTCATATCGATGTCTTAAATCTGCTAAACGAATTGCTTAGTCTCATAGTTTTCAACATTGTGATTCGGCTTCAGCTTCATACCGCTGAGGTCAGCTTTGCTATACCTTTTTTTCTGTTTTTTATTTTGTCTTTGGTTGTTTTTGAGATTTTTTATGTTGATAACTTTCTATGTTTTATATTTTGCTCTTGACTATATTAACTTTCGTGATATTATTATAACATTTAATTGCTAATTTGTGAACATATAACCTTCTATTTGTGTACTTTTTCCTCGTTTTATACACCACAAATTTGTATTGAAACAAATTATACTGAAAAAATTTTTTAGTAGAGTTATTGACAAAGTATTTCTTTTATGCTATACTGTATATAGTTGGATAAGTACAGTATAGCAGGAGCGTCTCATGAATATCATTATAAAAAACAAATCTGACCTTCCTATCTATGAGCAGATAGAACAGCAGATCAAGACGCAGATTCTTGATGGTACGGCAGCGGAAAATGAACAGCTTCCATCTATCCGTCAGCTTGCCCGTGACCTTAAAATCAGCGTCATCACAACCACACGAGTCTATAACGATCTTGCTGACGAGGGTTTTATTGTTTCCGTCGCCGGCAAAGGATATTTTGTAGCACCACGCAACAATGACCTGCTTCGGGAGCGTATGCTATGCGAAATGGAAGAAGGTCTGGAAAAAGCCGTCAAAAACGGCAGAAGAGCAGGACTTTCCGACGAGGAAATCATTTCGGCTCTGAAACATTTTATGGAGGAATAATATGAACAATATTCTTGAAATCAACGGACTGAACAAGGCTTATAAAGACTTCGCTCTAAAAGATGTTTCGTTCAGTCTGCCACGAGGTTATATTATGGGATTTGTCGGACAGAATGGTTCAGGCAAGACTACAACGATTCGTTCAATTCTGAATATGGCGCATATCGACAGCGGTAGTATAAGCGTTCTTGGACTTGACAGCATCACGGACAGTATTAAAATCAGAGAGCGTTCAGGTGTAGTATTTGACAGTTTGTATTTTGCTTCCCACCTGAACATCAAAAAGCTGGAAAAACAGCTTTCACCATTTTACAAGGAATGGGACAGCTCAGGTTTCCAGAAACGCATAAAGGACTTCGGTTTGCCGACCGATAAACCTGTTGGGGATTTTTCAAAGGGCATGAAAATGAAGCTGATGATAGCAGTTGCACTTTCCCATAATGCAGAGTTCATTATTTTAGATGAACCTACCAGTGGTCTGGATCCTGTTGCACGTGAAGAACTGCTTGACATTTTGTCAGAGTTCATTGAGGACGAAAACAGAGGTGTGCTGTTCTCAACGCACATCACCGCCGATGTCGAACGCATAGCCGACTATATAACGATACTTCACAATGGCAAGGTGTGGTACACCGGCACGAAGGATGACCTTGCAGAAAAATATCTGGTCATCAAGGGCGATGAAAATAACCTTTCCCCTGAACTAAAAATGCATTGTATCGGCTTTCATTCATATCGCAACGGCTTTGATGCACTGATCAGTTCGCAGTACAGCACGATTATCTCTGAGGCTGTTATTACCGAAAAAACGAACATTGACGAAATACTCGTCTATATTGCTAAGGAGGATAAAAATGAAAGATATACTTAAAATGTGCCGCTATTACCTTGTGAGTGGTTCTTCAGGTAATCAAAAATTTATTCTCCTGTTTCTGCTGATAAGTGTAATCTCAGGTTTGATTGGTGTTCCTGTCGGCTGTATAAGTTTTTGCATTTCTCCTTTCCTGACTGCTGCACCGGAGATTTACGGTGATAAAGACATTCAGCGGATATTTGCAGTTCTGCCTGTCAGCAGAGGGACGGTTCTCCGTGGAGAATTTGCTGCAACATTAGGCTTTGTTCTGTTGGGACAGATACCGTCTGTGTTATTCCTTGCACTTTGCAGCTGGTGTCCGCTTTTTGGCCTGCTCCCAGAAAAAATCGCTGTTTCTCTTATGTCTGTACGGGCACAGTTCAGCCTCGGCACTATTGCAGCAATTGCGTTTTTTTCAGCTTTAATCTGTGTGGGCTACTCCTTGTGTTCCATGCTTTTGCATACTCATGGCATGAATATCACAATAACAGTTTTATCAGTATTTTTGGGTGTTGTCATGATAGGTGTAATTATTCTTATCATGCTGAATGATAAAGGGATTATTGACATCAGCAATATCCTGAACTTTTCTCTCTCCGACAATCAGCGTGCTCTCGTTATCATCCTCTCGAACGCTGTCTCTGTTGTGACAGGATTTATCTGTTGTGAGAGGACTGTTGCCCGCACAGCAAACCAGGAGTTCTAAGGAGGCAAATATGGATATTATTAAAAAAATGATAAACTACGACCTTATCCTGTTTTCATCCATGACCAGAGCAAACATCATAAGCCTGACTTTTGTCATGTTCATTTGTATTGTTATGATTCTTGCCGGCGGTTCAGCTCTGGGCTTTATGGTTCTCATTGTTATGTCATTTATTCCGCCGCTGATTATTTCCAATGCAGAGAGACAAGGCGATTGTGAAAAGGCTCTCGCAATTGTCCCAATAAGCCGCAGGGATGTGGTCATATCCAGATTCCTTTTCGTCTCAGTATTTCTGACAGCTGTTTTCGTGATCCTGTACATCGCAATGGAAGTAAGCCTGGCATCTCTGGAATCTGATAAGACGAATCACGAGATGATAAGAATCTTAATGCTTATTTTGGGAATCGATGGTGAAAAAGTGAGTGACAGGGCTTTCTCACGGTTAATTCTCGGTGTTTTTTTTGCAGTTGCCATGAAAATATCCACCTCTATGCTGCGAAAGCACTTCAAAAACGGTACAAGTGTCAAAAAGAGCAGTCTTATTATTTCCATGATCGTCAGGATAGTCGTATTTGAGATCGTTGGCGTTGCGGTCATCTGGCTCAATTCGTCCAGTATACCAATTGTTCAGGTGACTGTCGGTGTAATTACCATGCTGATCTCTGCTCTTATGGTGCCCATGGATGGTGCTGTCCTTTTCATAACCACAATACTCATTGCATTTGGTTTTACTGCTTATTACGGAGTCAATGCTTATATCGACTATGATAAACGTGAATTGTAGACCGGAGGTGTATCTATGAAAATCAAAAAAATTCTTGCTGCTGTTGTTTCGTCAGTCATATTTCTCTGTACTGTTCCGTTGCCTGCCGGTGCAGAAGTTATACTTCCATCTGGTCTCACCGCAGAAAAGGTTGAGGACAAGATTGAGCTGGAATACAAACTGATCTTCCAAGACGCATCGAATGATGAAGATAACACCATTCAAGGTAAAAATGCACCTTTTGCCGTATCATATTTCAGCGGTGACGATGTACTGTATACCGGATATTACGGCAAAATCAATCAGCAGGCGGACATTGCCGTTGATGAAAATACTGTATTTGAATGGGGCAGCATTTCCAAAACGATGATCTGGGTCAGTATCATGCAGCTTTGGGAACAGGGGAAGCTTTCTCTTGACGATGACATCCGCACATATCTCCCAGACGGATTCTTCCATAATCTTCGCTATGATGACCCGATTACGCTGACCGACCTCATGAATCACAAAGGCGGATGGTGTGAAACGACTTATGCGATATCCACACCCGACCCGGCAAAAGTTCCTACGCTGGAACAGGCACTCCTTGATACAGAACCGCCGCAGACATACCGTCCCGGTACGGTTCCCGCTTATTCTAACTGGGGAGCTGCATTGGCGGGTTTGATTGTTGAGCGTGTCAGCGGAATGGACTATGGTACTTATGTACATAAGAACATCTTTGAGGCAATTGGCATGGAGCATACTGCGATTGCACCTGACCACAGCGACAATCCTTGGGTACAGCAACAACGTCTGCATAATCACACCATAAAGTTTTCGGATATAAGATATCTTGATATGGGTACCAAAAATTACTGTATCACGCTCTATCCCGCCGGGTCGGCTGTCGGAACGCTTAGTGATCTGACCAGATACACGCAGGCACTATGCAATATGGATTCACCGCTTTTCAAAAACAGGTCAACCCATGAAAAAATGCTCTCCGGCTCTCAATCCTACGGCGGGAGATCCTTTATGAGCTATGGGTTCGCAGTTCAAACATCAAGCAATGCAGTCTGCTATGCGCATGACGGTGCAACGGAAGCGGGTATAGCCTATATCATGTTTGATCCGGAGTCAGGAACAGGTGTCGCTGCTGTAAGTGCAGAGACTGGTGGAAACTATATCTATGATACACTGCCGGAATGGGTATTTGGCATGCCTTCAGTTGAAAAACCTCAGATAGCCGGCGCCCCCTTTACACTTGATGGATATTATACTGTCTCAAGAATACAGATGGTCGGATTGACGGAATACATGATGCTGCTTCGTGCTGAACCCGGAAAGGTTTTCGGCACGTTATCTCCAATTACTGATGATCTTGCTTGTCAGATAGATGACAAAGACGGAAGTGTTACCTTTTTCGGTACTCCCACAGAGGAAAACGGCAAAAAATGTATTGAATTGGGCAGTATGCGGTTTATCCCTGTTGATAACTATTTGCTGCGGCTCTGTCTTTTTACTGCCTATATCTTACTGGCAGTTGCTTCAATCTTTACGCTTATCATAGACTTCAAACTAAAACACAGCCATAAGCTTGCCGTTTACTCTGGTTCGGCTGTTCTGACTGCCGGAAAGTTTGCGAAAGTGCTGTCCCTGTTTACACTTCTGGGAATCACATCAGCGTTATATATCCCCGGATACATGGGTATTCCTTACAAGAGCATCGGAATAGTTGCCGGCTGTCTGCAAATGGTGTGTATGACGGTATTCGCTGCTGCTGTGGTGACATCTGCGGTATTCCTGATAAGAAACAAGTCCTTTAAGCCGGGATACATTGCAGGTCTTGTCGGAAATGCGATTATGCTCACAGCAACTTGTGTATTTCATATGTATCAATTTTGGGGCATCTGACTCTTCATTATACTTTGCTTTTTTCAACAGACGAAAATACCCTCAGAACGCATCTGAGGGTATTATTGTGTATGTAAACGCTGAGACGATTCGTCGTTTAAACTGAGCGTGTTCACATAAAAACAGCATCAAAAATCATAGCAAGAGTGATGACAGAGATAAAAATAGTATCATTTCTTTATGATAAAGCGTTTGCTTATCTCACAGAAATAACTCTTATCTGCACAAAAAGAGTTCTATAATTCCTTTGTAAGGGACGAATCAGAACAGTCATAGAGTTTTTTCATCGCTCTATGGCTGTTTTTCTGTTATAGCCTTTGATACTTCTTAATGACCCGATAAACCCAACTGCGTTCATAAAAATCATTATTGACAATCCTTGCACGGGAGTGTGATTTTCAAAATATTCAATTACGATATATCTTTCGCCGTCAACAGCAATTCTGACTGAATAATCCAGTATCATCTGATGAATTTCTGTCAATCGGTGAGTTAAAGGTTCCAATTTAGCGTATAATTCAGCAAGTTCACGTTCTTCAGCAACAGATAAATCATTCTTTTGCTTATCACTTTCAAGCTTGCTGATACGCTGTTTTATGGTTTCAATTCTGATGTGTAGTGTTTCCGATGTTTTAAAAATACTGCTACTCGTTGTAGCCACACTCCTTTCTAATTCGCTGAATCAGGTATTCGCCGTCCAAATCTGTTATGGCAACGAAATATTGTGACCTGAAAAAATCTTCAATATCATTTATGACAGCAACGCAGAAATTAACTCTGCGTTGCTTTTTTAATGCCATTAATGCCCATATGTAATCATGTGCTGCCTGTTCCACTATGGCACTTGCAAGATTCTGATAGCATTTGATAATAACATCTTCCATGTATCATTCGGATAATTTAGAATTTGGAGGTGCAATGCCGTCAATAAGCCGCTGTAAAGCTCCCATGAGTAATAATTCACGAACGTGTTCACCGGGTCTTCCAACGGAATCAAGAACAGCCATCACAGTTTTTAAAGATTCCATTTCCACATTGATATCATGCACATCTTTGCATACATCAGGGTGATTGATTACGCCACGAAGCTGATTATATACAAGTGCTGCCATGTCATTATCTCTGATTCTTGCAATACAAACAACGTCATCATCGTTCATTATTGCACCAATGAGATAAAAGCGTATCGTGTATACACCTACAAACAGCTTTTATCAGGTGCTTTCCGCTGAAGCCTACTCAAAGCATGGATTCAATATTCACGGGGTTGTGTTCGATGAGCTTCATACGCAGCCAAACAGAAAACTTTTTGATGTTATGACAAAGGGTTCTGGTGATGCGAGAATGCAGCCTTTGTATTTTCTGATAACTACGGCAGGAACTGACATCAATTGCAGAAAAAGACAGCATAAATGACATATCTCGGTATCTGCACATAACCGAACAGATATGCTTTTATAGGGGTATTCCTATTTGGGACAAATAAGAAACACCGTACTCAGACATTGTATTGAGTACGGTGTTTCTTTATGATTTTAATTGCATGATTCCTGAGAATACTGTATGCAGTTCACTCTGCATCTGATGTTTTTAGTAGTATTATTTTCATAATGGACAACATTTTTATACGGCGTGATCCTGCAGGAAATATAAAGCCTGATAAAGAAAAATCCACAGAGAAAATTGACGGTGCGGTTGCCATGATAATGACTCTCGACCGTGCAATTCGCTGTGGATGTGTTTCGGATGATTCGATTTATGATTCGAGGGATATGCTTGTGTTGTAAATATTAATTGCTATTTTGAAGTCATATTATGGCTCATATTTAGAAGCATAATTATTAAATTATCTGATACACTGCCATCAAGAGCAACTGAAATCCAGTTGCTTTTATTCATATGATACGCCGGAAATACTCCAGTTTCACTGAGCAGTGAACCAATCATAATCGGGTCACATTTAAAATTTGCAATGTATATTTTATCTGTTCCCTGTAATCCAATTTTATTCTTGGGAACATCTGCAATTAACACAAACCACTTTTTATTATCTGCATGACGATATACTTCATAGTTAGGATATTTAGTCCAAGGAAAGTCAGGTACTGTGCTGAAACTGTCAAATATTATTTTTTTGAGTTCTGTGTGATTCATTTTATATATTTTATTCCTAATGTAATGGTGATAACAAGTGTAATCACAAGAATAAGAAAAGCAGGAAGGACATTCCCCTTTACAATCAGACCTACAATTCCCCTTATAAGCGGTGATGTTGAAACAAGCATCATGATTTTTGAAAACTGCTTTGCATATTTCTTGGAATCATCAACTTTAGCCGCTCTGTATTTCATTATCAGACCTGTTTCTCCTGTTGATACAATTAAAGCATAAATGAATAAAAAAGCTGCAAGAGCAAACATCAATATTGAAAATGCATATTCCATAAAAATTCTCCTTTCTGAATTTTAATCTCCAAGCATAGTCTTTCAGATGTAATTAAAGCAAAAAAGCAGCATATAGCGGAATTGATATAATATCCTCTGTCTGACCAAAATTCTTCTGAGAAAATCTTATCGAATAATCTGGAGAAAACTTCTGTCGGAATATACTGAGACTTCTTGAACGAACGTGTTCTCCCTTTTTTACTTCAATACCATATATCTTATCTTCATTTTGCAGAACAAAATCAAGCTCTGCCTGTGAATTAGCAACCGTCCAGTAATAAAGCGAATGATTCTTTGCCGCAAGCTGCTGTGCTATATAGTTTTCTGCAACAGCTCCCATAAATATATTAGGCTCATCATTAATAATTGTATTCAAAGACATCTTTGATTTATTGACAAGAAGCCCTACATCCGACATATAGATTTTAAATGCTGTCTGATCTGCATATACAGGAAGCGGCATTGTTCCCTGGTCAACTCGCTGACACTCCAGTATTACACCTGCCTGTTTCAACCATTCAAGTGAGGCTCCGAAAATAGTTGATGAACCACCCTTCTGAACAACTTTATACTGGAATTTCTTATTATCCTTCACAAGCTGTGCAGGTATTGAATTATAACAGGCACGAATTTTCACTGCCTCAGAATTGCATGCATATTTTGCCATATCAGCAGTATAGTTATCAATGATGCTGCTTTGTACAAGACCTGCATCTATATATGAATTGGTTTCTATAAATGCTTTAACCGCTTCCGGCATTCCACCGACAATCAGATAATCATGATACAAATCAAGAGCTTTCTGATGCATAGCATCATTCATAGGCATCATGGAATTATAGCATTCAGTAATTTCAGCTATAAGCAAAGAATTGCCTGTAGCTATAAGAAATTCCTCAAAATCGAGTGGAAAAAGTCGGATGACATTGACTTTTCCCACTGGGAATGACGTCTGGTTACGGTTTATCGCAACACCCAAAAGACTGCCCATTATAATCGGTGCAGGTGCAGGACTTTCAACTGCCGCAGGATATACCTATTCGGGAGAAAGATTTAAGAAGTATTTTTCAGATTTTATTGAAAAATAGGGTTTCAGTGATATGTATTCAGGTGGATTTTATCCTTTTGAAACTCTTGAAGAACACTGGGCATACTGGTCAAGATACATCTATATCAATCGGTACATGGATAATGACAACGGCACTTATAAAAGACTTTTTGAACTTGTAAAGGATAAGGATTATTTTGTGCTGACAACAAATGTTGATCATCAGTTTCAGAAGGCAGGATTTGATAAGAAAAGACTTTTCTACACTCAGGGTGATTATGGTCTTTTCCAATGCTCTGAGCCTTGCCATAATGAAACATATGACAATGAAACGATAATCATGAATATGTTTGAGACTCAGAAGAATATGCGTATTCCATCTGACCTGATACCGCTTTGTCCGAAATGTCACAAGCCTATGTCAATGAATCTTCGTGCAGATGACAGTTTTGTTGAGGATGCGGACTGGAATTCTGCAGCTGAGAGGTATTCTGAATACCTTGAAACACATAAGAACAAACATATTCTTTTTCTTGAACTCGGTGTTGGCATGAATACTCCTGCAATCATAAAATACCCATTCTGGAGAATGACCTATCAAAATCCTGATGCAATTTACTGCTGTATCAGTTTTGGTGAAGCGTATGTTCCTGAAGAAATTGAAAAAAGGTTA
>JAZLGM010000021.1:0-2614 GCA_045616285.1 Ruminococcus sp. | reverse complement strand
GCACAAAGATTGTGCAAAAGATACGCAGCCGAATTTTTCATCCGGGTGTCTAAAAACTATAGTACCCTTATCGCCTTTGTAGGACAGGCTGCAGCGCACTCACCGCACGAAACACACTTGCCATAGTCAATTTCGGCATGAAAATTATTTACCTTAACTGCATCATAATTACACTTTTTCTCACATATTTTACAGCCTATGCAACCATTTTTACAGTTCATTTTTGTCTGCTTTCCGTTATCCTCGGATTTACAGAACACTACTGTTTTATTTTTTACAGGACGCATTGAAATGACATGATTCGGACAGACATCTGCACATTGTCCGCAGGCTTTACAGAGTGAGGGATTAATTTCAGCAATTCCGTTTTTAATTGAAATTGCATTTTCACCACATACGTTCATGCAGTCTCCATAACCAAGACATCCGTATTTGCAAAGTCCGTCACCACCGTAAAATCTTTTAGCGGCCTTACATGACTGAACTCCGTCAAAGCTGAATTTCTTACTTGTTGCTTCACAGTCGCCATGACAATTAACAATAAAAACCACAGGTTCAGATGTTTCAGCAACGGTACCCATTATTTCAGATACCTTTTCTGTTGTTTCCTTACCACCCGGACGACAGAGATTAGTCGGAGCATTTTTATTGACAACTGCATCTGCGTAATCTGCACATCCTGCATATCCGCAGGCACCGCAATTCGCATGAGGGAGAGCATCAGCAATTTTATCCACTCGTTCATCAGCCTTTACATAGAAGAACTTAGAAGCAAATGTCAGAAGAATGCCTGCACACGCACCGCATATTCCGAGTATAAGCACAGGAATCAGATAAGTCATATTCATCAGCCTCCTTTACTGAAAAGTCCTGAAAATCCCATAAAGCTTATTGACACAATAGAAGCCGCAATAAGTGTTGCTGGAACGCCCTTGAATGTTTCAGGAATGTCTGCATATTCCATTTTTCTGCGTACACCCGAGAAAATGAAAAGTGTAATCAGAAATCCGAGACCTGCGCCAAGAGAATTTTCAATTGATTTCAATAATGTATATCCATAATCTATATTCAGCACAGTAACACCGAGTACAGCACAGTTTGTTGTAATCAACGGAAGATATACACCGAGTGACTTGTAAAGTGCAGGAATACACTTTTTCAGTACGATTTCAACAAGCTGAACAAACAGCGCAATTACAAGGATGAAAACAACGGTATCAAGATATGCAAGTCCGCTGTTTACAAGTAACAAATGGTGAATAGGGTATGTTACGCAGGTTGCACAAATCATTACGAATGTAACAGCAATACCCATTCCAATAGCACTGTCAGTCTTTTTTGAAACACCTAAAAACGGACAAATTCCCATGAATTTTGAAAGAACAAAGTTATCTGTCAGCATTGCTGAGAGAAGAACAACAAAAAATGTTTTCATTTACTTTCCTCCTTTTCGCATTTACCTGACATAGCACAGTTTTCACAGTTTCCGCATTCAATTTCCTGTGGAGGTTTTTTATTTGAAAGCTTGTTCACAAGTGCAATAATTACACCAAGTGTGAAAAATCCACCTGCGGGCATTATGAAAATAAGCATGGGGTTTTCATGTATAATCGGAAGATTAACTCCAAACCATTGTCCTGCTCCGATAATTTCACGGACAGAACCCATAAGGAAAAGTGCGAGAGTAAAACCGATTCCCATTCCGACTGCATCACATATTGAGGCAAGAACATTATTTTTACTTGCGAACATTTCGGCTCTTCCGAAAATAATACAGTTTACTGTAATAAGTGTGAGATATATTCCGAGTGAATCATAGAGTGCAGGTGCAAAGCCCTCAAGAATAAATCCGATAAGAGTTACAAAACTTGCAATTATGACAATATATGCAGGGATTCTTACTTTATCGGGAATAACCTTTCTTAATGCCGATACAACGATATTTGAACCGAGAAGTACAAAAGTTGTTGCAAGTCCCATTCCTATTCCGTTCATAGCCTGAGTAGTTACAGCGAGAGTAGGACACATTCCGAGAAGCATTACAAATGCAGGATTGTTTTTAATTATACCCTTTGTTATTTCGGGAATATATTTATTTTCTGCCATTTAATATCGCCTCCCTGTTCTGATTGTATACATCAAGTGCCTTGTTTACTGCGTTTTTCATTCCCTTTGATGAAAATGTTGCGCCGCTTATTGCGTCAAGAGAATCTGAAATTTCTGTCCTTCCGATAAACTGCTGTCTGAAATCAGATTCATCCCTTACTTTTGAACCGAGTCCCGGAGTTTCACCGAGGGAAACAAATTCAATTCCTGATACAGCACCATTCTCATCTATACCTACAAGAATATTGATACCGCCTTTTGAATATCCGTCAGCAACTACCTGAACAGCAGTTTTTCCGTCAGGAGTTACTGCAATATTTTCAATTCCTTCAAATCCGAAATTTGTATCAAGGAGAGTACTTTCTGTTTTTCCGAAAAGTGCCTCAACGCTTGAACTGAATTTCAATGCCTTTTGCTCGGCTATTCTGTCCTTTGTAATCTCATGTGCAAAAACAAGCAAAAGTGCAGCTATAATACATATTACCGTCAGTACGAAAGGTGGTTTAAT
>JAZLGM010000020.1:0-4731 GCA_045616285.1 Ruminococcus sp. | reverse complement strand
TTATGAGTGCCCGCTTCGGAAAGATTTCCAGTTTCGAGAACATAAATATTGTCGCTTTCAACAACATTTGCGAGCCTGTGTGAAATAAGAACAACGGTTTTCATTTTTGCAAGCTCACGGATAACCGTCATAATATCATTTTCACTTTCAATATCAATGTTTGATGTTGCCTCGTCAAAAATATATATTTGTGTGTCGTGAAGAAGTCCACGGGCAAGAATAAGTCTTTGTCTCTGACCGCCCGAAAGATTTGATGCTTTTTCCGTAATTTCAGTATCAAGTCCGTTCTCCGATTTCAGAAACTTCGAAAGATTTGCCTTTTCAAGTGCTGACCACAGTTCTGTATCTGTTGCGTCATGCTTACCCATAAGAAGATTGTCACGGACAGTACCTTTAAAAATGTAACTGTTATTGCTGATACAGGTTATTGTATTCATCAGACTTTTTTCTGAAATATCGGTCAGCTCAATATCACCTACTTTGACACTTCCGTTATAGCCTGTATTCCTGCCCATAAGAATTTCTGCAACAGTTGACTTTCCGCAGCCGCTTTCACCGACAATTGATGTCAGAGATTTTTCAGGGAATTTCAGGCTTATATTATGAAGTATTTCACGGTCATTTTCATAGGAATATGAAAGATTGCTGCAAGTGATTGCGTAATTATCTTTAATCTCTTCTTTTCCTTTCTGTATTTCATTTTCTGCTTCAAGGTCAAGGAACCTGAAAATTTTATCGCTGGCAGCCATACCGTTCATTGCAATATGGAAGAAGCTGCCAAGCTGACGCATAGGAATAAAGAAATCTGCACTCAGCAGAATTATCAGCATACATCCGTGCAGCGAGACATTACCCTTAAGAAACTGTGAAACAGAAACAATAATGCCGATTGCCGCTCCGCCGTAGGCAATAAGGTCCATAACGGTTACGGAATTCAGCTGCATAGTCAGAACCTTCATCGTTATCTTTCTGAATTTTTCCGATTCTTCTTTCATTTGTTCGCTTTTATACTCATCGGCCTGATATATTTTTAAAGTTGTAAGTCCTTGCAGATTTTCAAGGAAATTGTCACCGAGAGTTGTGTACTGACCCCAGTATTTCGAAAGCAATTTCTTTGCAAACTTCTGTATTGCAACTATTGTTACGGGAATCAGAGGAACGCATATCATCAGGATAACCGCTGACGGTACATTGACGAAACAAAGAAGAACAAACAATGTCAACGGTGCAAGCATTGAATAAAAGAACTGAGGCAGATAGGAACCGAAGTATGTTTCAAGCTGGTCGACACCCTCAACCGAAAACTGTACAAGCTCGGATGTTTTAACTGTATCTTTATATGCACTGCCCAGAGATAACAGCTTAAGATAAATCTTTTCACGCAGACATTTTTTTACCGTGCTTGAAGATTTATATGACATATTGACCGAAATGCGTGTGCAGACAAATCTGACGGCTATGGCCGTGATTATAACAACTGAAATGATAACAGGGTTAACGGTTATTTCATTCACGGTAAGAATTTCAGACAGAAACTTTGTAATTACATACATCACCGTTATATTTGCACATAGTGAAATCCATTGTGAAAGTACATTGAAGGCAATATATTTTCCGCTTCCGCTGACGGTTTTCATAAGTCTTTTATCTATCATTCTTATCACCTTTTTTATTAAACGACAAGAATAACATTACAGCGATGGAAATAACAGCGACAATACATCCGCCGATTATAGAGGGCATTCTGTTTATCGTTTTCTTCGTTGTTTCAGCCGGCTTTTCAACGGTTTGCTGAGTTGATAATGTTGTTTCGTTTATTGTGCTTTTACTTGTACTTTGTGCAGTTAAAGATAATTCTTCTTTCTTACTGTTCTCTTGCGGCTGTGCAGTAGTGCCCGAGGTTACATCGGTTTTTGCCTGCATTGTCGAAGTTGTAGTGGTTGATTTGGTTGTTGTGACTCTGCTGATAAGCTTTGCGGAGTTATAGTCTATTTTTATTCTTGCTGACGGTGTCATCGGCATAACCGATGCCGAAAACTTAACGCCTGCAAGTTGTTCTTCACCCATCAACGGAAATCTGTAACCAAGTTCATAAGTTTTACCGTCAATTTTTACATTATAGGTCTTCTCTGCTTCAATCGTTTCACCTTCGACTGAACCGTTTTTGTAGTACCAGAAATTCAGATTTTTAACTTCTGAATCGGTAACCATGGTGAGATATTTTGTTCCGTTTTTAACTTCAATAAGTGCAGTGTTCAATATATACTTGTCGCCCATTGAAGTCTTATCCTTTTCTGCATGAATCATAGTGATTGGTACTTCATACAAATCGCCGTTTTCAAAAGAAGCATAAGCAAACACCGTAAGCGTAAGCATAATAATAATTGCACTGATAACAGATAATGATTTTTTCATTGATTAAACCTCCAGAATATAGTTAGTTGATGCTAACTGAATTGCTTTAATACAGCAGGCCCGAAAGCCTGCCGTATTTTTTATAACATCTGATTTTTAAGGACTTCGCCCTTTTGTACCTTCCTGATTTTGAAAATCATCAGAAGACAAACGAGAATATACGATACCGTTCCTGCAATTATCATAAATACATAGCAAGAATTTGATATAATATACGGTATGTATCCCGACATAATAACATAAAGATAATCCGTAAATGCCCAATGAAGAGCTGCATCAATAAGCGGTATCGAGAGTAACAGCGAAGCAATAACAACAACGCTTGTTATTGCAAGATACAATCCACCGATTTCACGGTCAGAGAATCCGAGTATTTTTGCCATTGAAATTGACTGCGAGTTCTTGTCGATAATCTGTTTTGTCAGCAGGAACATCAGAAGTACAAATATTACAACTCCGAATACTTTGAAAATTGACATCATTTCCCCCATTGATTGCTCGAGCTGTGTTGCCATTTTGGTAAGATCCTGCGATGTGACGGTCATTGCAATATCGTCACTGCTGAGCTGAGTCAACTCTCTGTTGCTGAAATATCCCGAGAAATGCTCTTGACTCTCGTCAAATGTGCTGTTGAAATTATCCCTCGGCATAAAGACGGATAAAACACCCGAATATTCATAAATGCCTGCAATTTTAAAAGTATATGTTTTGTTGCTGTATTTTTCCTTGAGCGTAAGTTCATCACCTTTTCCGAGTTTGAATTTCTCCGCAATACCGTTTGAGATAAGCACCTGTCCGTCAGGAATATCCTGTTTCACATATTTGCCTGAATTCTCAACACCGTAAATCGTTACCGAGTCAGTGATGTATCCCTCAACCATAGTATCGAGGGACTCAATACAGAATTTTTCTGCGTTCGGGTCATTGATCTCTTTTTCCTCATTCAGTACATACTGATAGTTGCAGATCTGTTCCTGAGTTACGAGATTTTTGTAATCCTCACATAACGGACCGAACATTGAACCGAATACGCAAATTGCACCGCCGAAGCATATTCCGAAGAAAAGGATAAGATATGACGGAATATTCTGCAAAAGTATCCTTGTACGGTAACGGTTCATAAATGAACTTTTATTGCTCAGTCTGACGGTATGCTTTTTCTTTTTCTGAGTAGTTTCTCCACGAAGAAAATTCAGCGGCGGTGTACGCATTTTCAACGTAAGCAACAGCAGGTTAATCACAATCATAATGATTATCGGAACAACCGTTGTTGTCAGGAACGCATCAGCATTCAGCAAAGTTTCATATGTACAAAGAGAATAGCTGTTGAAATAAATTTTTATAAAAAACGACTCAAACACCGTATATCCGAGGATGTTTCCGAGCGTTGCTCCAGCCAAAGTAACGGCAATTGGCATCACAAGATAGTGTCTTATCAATTCACCTTTGCCGTATCCCGATGCACGCAGAGTTCCGATAACTCCTGCTTCTTTCTGAATCGTGTTTGATGTTGTGACAGCGAAAACAAAAGCAAGAATAATTATTACGATACACTTATTAAACCATCTTATCCAATTGATGATTTCATTACGGAGCTTACGGGAATAACTAATGAGATGGTAATTAATGCACTAACAATCGACATGGTTCTTTCAGACTATCTTTCCTTCTTGGGAGATTCAATAATAATTGGACATAACGTTAACTTCGATATAAACTTTCTTTATGATATATCAATGAATATTTGAAAAAAGTTTCTTCTTTTCGTCATCATATGTGTTATCGAGCTCGTTCTTAAGCGTAGCTATAAACATTTTTTTGTTAAGAGAGATTGTAGGAACTTTTGGCATGGCTGACGTATATAACCAGCCAAGATTCCGAAAACTCTCATATACGCAATATTCATGAATACGAGTTATTAGGTTATTGTCATTTACACTGCCGACGACACGACGACGGTTCGTCGCCCATCCGTCGCCGGGGAAAAGCCTTGATTTACATAGAAATTTTAAATTTATCTAAATTTTGCAGGCTATGAATACAAAAGGAAAAAGCCTACGATTCCTTGAGAATCATAGGCTTTTAGTGGCAGGGGCAGAAGGACTTGAAGAATATATCAGTCCTCACCCCTGTATTATTATGTGTTATTTGGTCTTTTTACGTGTCTCTTATACCGCAAATAAGCATTAAAAATCCCATTTGTATGAAAAAAACTATGGCAGGTTCTATGGCAATAGAGTCCTCGAAACATTTATTTCATATTATAACAAATTCAATTATATCAATGAAAAATATATGTTTGAAAAATACTAAAAG
>JAZLGM010000019.1:0-4626 GCA_045616285.1 Ruminococcus sp. | reverse complement strand
CTGCCTCTAATTCCGAAATAATCAGCCTTTCTGCTGTTAACGAATGGCAAAATCTTGCCCAAAAAGGCGATAATATCGCTTTAAACAGAAATATGTTCAGATATATTTATTCAGATGAATACCTTGAGAAATACAGCAATGCATTCAAAGTCAATTATTCAATTCCTTGCCTGCTCTTGCCTTTATCCTTCGGAATCTTCGGCTTTTTGGCAATACGCATTGCATCACGTTTCATTTTAGCCCGATCAAAGTAACAGGTCTTTTCACGTTTCGGAGCATTCTTCTTTGCTTCAATAGCCGCCTGATTCAATTCCTCAGTCAGCGTTTTCAGTCTGTCCTCCTTGCTGTCAAGTTCTGCTTTTTGAGGAAATGGTTCGGATACGATTTTCTGCGCTTCTGCATAGTCAAGCCGAAGCTTTGCAAGATTTTCCTGTGTACGCTCAATTTTGCCGTCAATGTTATAGATTGCAGATTCAAGACGGTTCAGGTTATGAGCAAAGCTTTCAATCAGCTTCGTTGTATGTGCAGCGGCTCCTTTCAGACAGGCAGACATACCACCGCCCATCATGTTGCTGTTCATCGTCACAGTAAGCTCAAACCCCTGAAAACTACCGATTTTGACAGGCGTATCGGCATACTTTATCGTCAATGCCGCATCTTCAAAAGCCTTTGCCGCTTCTTTTCGATCAGTATATTCTGTGTCACCAATGATGATTTTGAATACAGGAAGCTTTCGTTCAGGATCAATCGGAAGTTTGCGGAGTGATTCACGGTCAGTATGAAAGTTATCAAGCAAAGCGGATAATTTCTGTTCCTGTGCAGGAAAATCCGCAATTTTGTCCTCCATTTCAAATACCGTGTTATTATGCTCCGCTGCGAGTACCCTCAGCTCCTTCACATCGTTTTCAAGCATCAGCTTTTCCTTGATACGCTCGTCACCCGTACAGAGTGCCTTGATCTCGGAATAAGTGAGTGCCTGCTGGTCCACATCTTCGCATTTACGTGAGTAGCCGTATAGAACTTTCTAAGTGAATTTGAGAAAGATAAATACAGCAAGCTAAATAATGAAACTAATAAGTGTGTCGTATCAGTTTTAAACTTGATACGACACACTTTTTTCAAATAGTATCCGAATAAACAGCAAGCCATCTGATTTTGTACAATATGCACAAATTTCCATTTAAATAAAACACTTTCTTTGAAATCAGGTGGACGAATAATGCAAAAAACAGGACGAATAAATTTTTGCATTGAATTTCAGTAGTTTTAGTGTTATAATTATTATGATTTCAAATTACATTTCACACGTTATTATACATTCAAATCGAATATCAGGAGGATATTATTATGAAAAGAAAACTTGCCGTTTTAGGTGCAATGGCTTTGTGCCTTTCTTCTGTTACGCTGACGAGTACAGCATTTGCTTCAGATACTGTTTTAACAACACAAGCATTAGCAGAACCTATTCCTGTTCCGACCGAGGAGTTGGTAGATGCAGAACCCGGCTGTTATATGAAAATTGTATCTGAGCTTGATAAAACAGTTTATCGTATTGGAGATAAACTTGATTTAACAGGTTTGAAAATTGATGTGATGTATGCCCCCGGAGGAGCAATTCCAGTTTCTCAAGTCAATAATGCTTGGAGAACAGTGATTGATGCAGAAAACCCTCTTGAAAATGAAAATTTTATTGTTGATACATCTGAATTTGACAGCAGTAAAGCTGGCGAATACAATATCAAAGTATCACTTACTGATGATGCTATGTCTTATAAATGGTGGTACTGTCAATCGATAGATATTCCTGTAACTGTAGTTGAAAACGATACTATCAAAGGCGATGTTAACGCAGACGGCAATTTCACAGTAGCAGACCTTGTTATGCTTCAGAAGTGGCTTCTTGCCGTACCTGATGTTACACTCCCTAACTGGAAAGCTGCTGATTTGTGTGAGGATGGAACGCTTAACGTATTTGACCTTTGCATGATGAAGCGTGAGCTTATCAGTCAAATGCAGTTTGATGATACGCCTGTTCTGTTTATAGATGATTATATGATCAGCGAATCACCGAATGGCTGGAAAGGCGAAGCATATGAACGTGTTGTTACAGCAGGTGGAAGCAGATATTCAAGACCGCTTTGCGACTGTGCTTTTCTTTCGTGGGAAGACCATATAAATCATATTAAGAGCGAAGGCGAGAAAGAAGAGTACATAGATCTGATTAAAGACTATGATGTTCTGGAAATGATTTCTGATTTTTCCAAAAACGCTTCAAAATATAAAAACTGCAAAATGAAGAGTATGGGATTTTCTGTTGCAGATTTAGGTGAAATGAAACTTTCTGTTCTCTATAAAGACGAGAACGGAAATATGCAGTCACTTGAATTATATCGTTTTGGTGGAGAATGTGCCTGGCTTGATAATGCAGAGGTACAGGAGTTTGTTAAAATGCTTATTGAAAGGAAGTATATTCCTGATAAATTCATTCTTGACATTATGAACCCTGATACAATTTCTCGGCTTACAATGGATGATGTTCTGCCAAGTGATATTATCGATCACGGAAAAGTAAAACCATGATCAGAAAAGTAATAGAACTTTCAGAAATAATTGATAAAAATTGCATAAGTCAAGAATCTGATTTTGAATATGCTGGTATAAAAGGATATGCCGAATTTATCGGATGGAAACTCGTTTTTTTCAGACAGAATAAAAATAGTTGTTTTTATGATGCAGTCAGTTTTTTTGATATTGAAGACAATGAAGTTGATTTATGCAACACCATTTTAAAAAAATTCAATTTTCCTATCAATTTTAATTCTGAGCCTGATGATATTTTTAGGATTTTTGGAAAAAATTATTCAACAGACGACATACTAGAAGATTGTACAAGATATAATTACAAATTAAAAGAAAATCTTTTTTTATCCTTTGGCGTTTCAAAGAAAAAAATAACAAGTATTGAAATGATATTTGACAGTAGAATATTGATCAATAGAACAGAATAAATGTTACAGTCAGGAACAGATAAATTAAAATTATGATACATCATTGAACAAGATTGAGGTGAGTTATAAAAAGCCATAGCCTATCGGAACAGCAAAAATCCATTTCACATAAGTCGCTACAAGGTATTTGAAATATTGCAAATCAAACAACCACCCTAATGAAAACGCATACATCCCCAGACGGTTCAGAACACATTCTGAGCCGTCTTTCTTTTTGGGTACGTAAATCCCTGTTCCGAATTACATCGGCGGATTCTGAGCCGTCTGGATGCCGATATGATTACTCCAACCAAACACCATTCTTTTTCTGCTGAACTCTCTGCTTACTAAGTTCGTGCTGACGCTTATTAGTCTGCTGTGAATGATAGCTTTGGATTTTGCGGCTATACTTAAATACAGCATCATGTTTAGCTTGAAATTCGCTTCGCTGTTTTTCAAGATCCTTATAATCGCTGTTTAGCGTTTTCAGAGTTTCTTCAAGCTCATCCATTTTAGGCGTTTTTCCGTCAATAAGGAACGGCTCTAAATGAGCCTTTACAAACGCAAAAGCACTATTGAACTGTTCAATTTCATCGGAGTGCTTTTTCTTGTAAAGTGTTTTGGACAATCCACTTTTACTCTTGTATTCTTCGTTGACAGGCTTAGTTTTTTCGTATGTTTTAATATTAGAAATAAGTTTCTTGAGTGCAGAAATCTTACTTTTCAGCGTACTAATTTGAGATTCCAGTTTCTTCTTTTCCGTATCACAATTGTGATAGAAGCTGTAAAAGTCACTCATAGAAGTGATACCGACACTCTCTAACTCCTGAATCATTGTAGCTGAATTGCCCATTTTTCTTACACTTGCCCACAAATCCTTTTGCGATTCAGCCTGAACAACAGTTTCAGGCTGTTTTGCTATTTCAGTAGGCGCAATTTCGGGTACTGTAACAGTTTGAGTGATAACAGGCTTTTCAATTGGCTTCTGCTCCACTACAGGCTCGATTTTCGGCTTATCAGATACGGTAATAGGCTGAGAAACAACAGGCTCGGATTTAGGCGAAATCGGTGCTGTAACAGGCTGTGTAATTGATTTCTGCTCAATAGCAGTCTCTGCCTTTGGTGTAACAGCTGCAGTTTCTGTAACAGGCTTCGATGCAGCCAACGCTGCTTCATGTTCTGCAATTGCAATTTCTGCCTGTCTGATTAAAGCGATATTTTCAGTTATCTTTTCGGGAAGATAATCTTCTCCCAGTGTATCAGCTCTCACAAATCTCTGCTGACCTTCCATGCGGAATTTCAATTTCACTTTCTTTTCAGGCGTATAAACCACTTCTATGTTTTTCTTGCCACAGCGACGGAGAAAATCGTCAAAATCTTCACTCTTGAAAATGATTTTTGCGAGTTTATTGCGGAGCTTTTCTTTCCACGATTTGCCTTCGTTCTGCATATCACGTTCATAGTGTGAAACGCCTTTTCCTTTCGGATTTTCAATTACTGAAAGTCCGAAATCTCTGCATACTTCATCAGAGATTTCACGCAGTTTTGCCCATTTGCGTTCTTTTATCGGTCCCTGATTATATTCAGTTTCAAACGTGTTTCCTGTGAAGGAATTTACGTTATTGAAAACAATATGACA
>JAZLGM010000018.1:0-5387 GCA_045616285.1 Ruminococcus sp. | reverse complement strand
TGCAAAGATGATTGATGATTTCAGAGACGGAAGTGCAGACTATATGTTTGCATCAGACGGATGGACAAACGGTTCAATGTTTGACTGCTGGTGGACAAAGGACAATGCTGTTCTCAAAGACGGTACACTCCAGCTTTCAATCGGAAGCTACAATAAGGAAGGCTTCAAGTATTCAGGCGGCGAATTCCGTTCAAAGGATTTCTACGGATTTGGTTACTATGAGACAAACATGAAGCCTATCAAGAATACAGGTGTAGTATCTTCATTCTTCACATACACAGGTGAGTCAGACAACAATCCTTGGGATGAAATTGATATTGAGTTCCTCGGAAAAGATACAACAAAGGTACAGTTCAACTACTTCACAAACGGTCAGGGCGACCATGAGTACGTATGTGACCTCGGATTCGACGCTTCACAGGGATTCCATTCTTATGGATTTGACTGGCAGCGTGACCATATCACATGGTATGTTGACGGAAAGGCTGTTTACACAGCATATCAGAATATTCCACAGACACCTGGAAAAATCATGATGAACACATGGCCAGGTACAGGTGTTGACGAGTGGCTTGGCCACTACGACGGAAAGACACCTCTTACAGCTTACTATCGTTGGGTATCATACGATAAGAATGGTAAGAACTAATTAAGCAAACTCCCTTCCATGTTTTTCTCCCTTTGCTTCGGCAAGGGGAGATTTTTTATTCGGCGGTGAGGATATGTTTGAGAGTTTACAAAAAATTAACGCCTTGTTAATTATTTGTTAATATTTGAGTGGTATAATATTAAATCGGAGTTAAGGCAATCAATGTTGATTCCTTAGAGTTCGACGTGGACAAAGGTGTCTGTGCAGGGTAACTGTAGAGGCACCTTTTTGCCTTTTTTGGTTACTGAAATGATTATTCATCTGAATCCACAATAATTCTTATATAATCATGGAGGTATCAAAAATGAATGCAGGAGATATTACATTCGTTATGATCTGTTCAGCACTGGTACTGCTGATGACACCGGGACTTTCACTGTTTTACGGTGGTCTGGTAAGAAGAAAAAATGTTGCCAATACTATGCTGGCATCGGTATTCACGATAGGACTCGGAATAGTGATGTGGATGCTGTTCGGTTTTTCACTTACTTTCGGAACCGACCACGCAGGAATTATAGGAAGCTTTGAATGGTTCGGATTAAATAATGTATCTTTAAGCGAACCTTATTCCGAAGGCGGCAAAATACCGAATATGGCATTTTGTATTTTCCAGATGATGTTTGCAGTAATTACACCTGCGCTTATAACAGGTTCTGTTGCAGGAAGAATGAAATTCAAATCTCTGTTTATATTTACTGCCCTATGGTCTTTGATTGTCTACTATCCTATAACACACATGGTATGGGCAGAAGGCGGTTTGCTTGGCAGAATGGGTGCTGTTGACTTTGCAGGTCTCGGACTTCATGTTGCATCAGGTGTAAGTGCACTTGTTCTTTGTATTCTTCTTGGTAAACGTAAAGACTACAAAAGCGGAAACTACCGTATTCACAATATTCCAATGGTTGCATTGGGTGCATTTCTTCTCCTTTTCGGTTGGTTCGGATTTAATGCAGGTTCTGCCCTTGAAGCAAACGGAATTGCAATTCATGCATTTATAACTACTGCTGTTTCAGCTGCCGCTGCAATGCTTTCATGGATGTTATGCGACTTAATATTTGTCAAAAAGACAACTTTAATCGGTGCATCAACAGGTATTGTTGCAGGATTAATCGGAATTACTCCGGGCGCAGGATTTGTACCTGTGTGGGCAGCTCTTATCATAGGTTTGACAACTTCACCTATATGCTATTTCATGGTTTCAAAAATCAAGCAGAAATTTGGTTACGATGATGCTCTTGATGCTTTCGGCTGTCATGGTGTCGGCGGTATCTGGGGCGGTATCTGTACAGGTTTATTCGCAAGTCAGTCAATTAACGACTCAGCAAGATGGAACGGACTTGTTTTCGGTGATGTTACTCTCTTTGGAGTTCAGATTGCCGCAATTGCAATAATGATTGCTGTCGCTGTTGTGGGTACATTTATTTGCTATGGTATTACAAAGCTCTTTGGCGATATTCGTGTAAGTGAACGTGAAGAACGTATAGGTCTTGATAAGTCAGAGCATGACGAAAGTGCTTATCCGTCATTCAATGGTTTTGATTAATTCGGGAGGCTGTAAATTATGATTAAGATAGAAGCTTATATAAGAGAAGATAAAATGGACGATGTAATTGACGCACTTGCAGAAATAGATGTTCATGGAATAACCTGTTATCAGGTTATGGGCTGTGGTTCTCAGCATGGTATCAAGGGATATGTTCGTGGTAAGCAGGAAGTCGAATTCAGTCTGCTTCCCAAGATTAAAATTGAAGTCCTTATCGCTGCTGACAACTGCGAAAACCGTGTTGTGGAAACCATTAAAAAATCCGCATATACAGGTGAAAACGGTGACGGTAAGATATGCTGTTATGACATAAAGCACGTTGTTCGTATCAGAACAGGGGAGACAGGTCCCGATGCTATCCGTCCAAGTGATTGATGATTAAAGCGACACATAAAAATACCACACGTTAAACGTGTGGTATTTTCTTTTTATTATTATTTACTTATGAGTTCATGTTTCATCATACTGAGGTCAAATATGTTAAGCTCTCCGTCTTCACATAAATCAGCAGATTTCCAATCAGAGAGTTTCACATCGGGTACAGCTAAAAGCCACTTCTGAAGTGTTACAGCATCGGAAATATTGAATACTCCGTCAGCATTCACATCACCTTTAACCGACTGTGCGGATTCACCGAATGAAGCTGTAATTGTCATAGCCTTGCTGAGAGATACTGTAATGGTTGTATCATTTCCGTCTGCATCTCCGCCCCAGCCTGCAAAGCTGTAACCGTCATCAGGAATTGCTGTCAATGTTACAGGACAGTCGCTGAAATAGCTTCCGCTCCATGAACCATTGCTTAAATCGGGGACTATGCTGTTAATCTGAATTTTTCCATGTTCGGACTGCTTCAATGTGATTTTCTGTAAATCTCCCGAATAGCCGAGATAATTTTTCATGTGATATGTTGCATAGTAATCACGCTTTAAAAAGAAGTTTTCGATATTTCCAAGAACTTTTGTCTTATAGTTGTTTACATTCCATGTGTAGGTTGATTCAGGTGTACCGCCGAAATACCCCCACCATCTCGTGAGTGTCTGTCCAACCAAATCAGAGTATTTACTGCTGTATTCATTTACTTTTGCAATTCCCTTATCCTTCTCTGCAACTTCATTTGCGTAGTCACAGATTACGGATGCAAACTTATTCTTAAAGGTTTCGTTTTTAAGAAGGCTCAGAAAAAGATTTGTCGGTGCATCCTTTCCGAACTGTTCTATATGCTTGATACTGTCATAGGCATAACCCTCGACACCGCCTTCAAAATCCGTATAATTTGCACCTAAAGTATAGTCGAGGTCAAATGTGATAAATCTCCATTTTCCGTCGCTGTAGATATTTTCAGCGTCTGATTCTCCTGAGTTTTTCCATGCACCATAGTTTCTGTTAGGCCAGTCATAGGTTCCAAGATAAATTCCCGCAGCATAATGTTCTATCATGCTGTCAATGTCGATATATTCGCATACAGCTTTGTAGTTATCAGCTTTCGACAAATCCATAGAAGCATATTTGTCTGCAAAAGCGAAAAATTCGTCACATTCTTCCTGTGAACCTGATTCACATTCACCATTCTTTATAATTGTAACATCCTGTTTGTCAACATCATAATTTGATTCAACGTAATAATCGGAAATACGTTCTGTAATCTCATAAAGTCCCCAGTATTCGCCATTAAGAAATACTACGCAGGGCTTCATTGCCTGAGTTGCCACATCTCTGCCCTCAAGGAGTCCCTGTGAGAAACTGTCGTTGAGTCTGTTTTCATCAATTACTGAACGCAGAGAGAGAGAATCGTATTTTTCAATCAAATTTCCGTTAATATCAAAGTTGTCTTCAAAAATCGGGTAATCTATCTTTGATGCACCATATTCACTTCTTGCATAGATATTAAAGCTTTTCTGCGCATGATTTCGTGTTGATGCACCCTTGATTCTGATTCCCATTCCCTGTTCAACAACTGCTGAACCGTTTTCAAATATGGTGATATCAGCTTCACGTTCCCAGTCCTTGCCCTTTGAATAGTAGTTTGTCGGATTTGATGTATCCCATATACTTAAATTCGGGTCATAAGAACCGCTGTTTTTCCATGAAAGATACTGATTTCCAACTACATAAATACCTGTATCGGGATCAAAGAGATTATCGGGATTTGTGACAAGTGAAACGACCGTCATATCCTTGTATTTGCTGAGATTACCGTTTGTGATAAAATATGTCTGACTTTCTACAGAACTGTATTTTCCGTCATCGGATTTCGCACAGGCACGAACCACAGTTGCTTTATCGACATTAAATGAAGGTGCTTTATAGCCGACACCGTTTGAAATTGACTGTGCTGTATTGTCCTCAGTGTAATTGCTGTAAATATTTGGCTGATTTGTTCTGTCCTCAACCTTGATTGCACCGTTGTAAAGCTGTGCTGTTGATGAGTTTGTGGGGTTACTTCCGTCTGTTGTGTAATAGATTTTTGTTCCCGCTTCAGCCGAAAGACTCAATGAGAAATCAGTACCGTAAAATCCTGATTTCTGAGAGAATTCAGGTGCAGATGTAACAACTGAATTAGCCTTTTTTGGAGTATCTTCCATTATTTCAAATTTACCGCTTCCGTCAGGTGTCATACCATAAGTTGAATCCTCACCGAGAGTAGGAACATTTACAGTCTGTATGATATTTCCGTCAGGTGAACTTAAATAAAGCGTTTCACCGTTTTTGCTGATTGAAAATCCAAGATGAATTTCATCAGCTGTAGATTCAGATTTTGATGCGAAAACAACCATATACTCCTTAGCACCAATTTTTGTGCCATTCGGGAAAACGTATTTTACTGTATCTGCATTATCTGAAATTCCATATCCTGAGATATCAATTGCCGAATTTCCATTGTTATAAAGTTCAATCCAGTCTGAATACTTCCCGTAGCTGTCTGCAATGCTGTTTTTATTCTGAGAACATACCTCATTTATGCAGATATCAGAATTATCAGCATGGACATCCGAAACAGAAACCATCTGTGTACTGCAAGTCATTAATGCAGAAAGAATAAAAGACAGTATTTTTTTCTTATTTTTCATGTTTACCTCCATAACTTACGGCAACACCGTAACTCCCTATTCACCCGGTCTGCGAACTCTTTATATAATCAGACTGCGTAAAATTTCGGTATTGCCTTTATTGTATATTGCTGTTGTTCAGCTTTCT
>JAZLGM010000017.1:0-2391 GCA_045616285.1 Ruminococcus sp. | reverse complement strand
ATGGACGGCGGTAAATGTATTTTACAGCTTCGAGGAGTACGTCCGTTCTTCTCGGATAAGTACGATATTACTCGCCATAAACAATACTCACAACTCCTTGATTCTGATTCGGATAATGAGTTCGACATCGAAAAGTACGTTGATAGAAAAAAGAGGATGTGGCTGAAACTCAATCCAAAGGATCAGGTCACGGAGTACGGTATTGATATGACGGCTGACGGACAGGAAGTTACAACAACATCGGCAATAGAGACAAATAACGCTGATGCACAAGAATCTGAGGAAACCGATGAAAAAGATATATATGTCGGATTTTAACTCAGACAGTGAAGAAACCGAAAAAAAAGAAAATCGGTTGAAGCTGCGGACAATCTTTATTTTATTTAAGGGAGACTTTTTTCTATGGAAAACATGAATATTTCTGCGGTCGATGTTACCGCAAACGGCACAACTGCATCCGCACCGAAGCACAAGTGGCTTGCAAAGGGCAGTAAACTCTCAAAGAAGTTCATCATGGGCATGACAACCTTCTTCTGTATGGCAGCAATGTTTGCTACGCCTGCGTATGCCGCAGGTTCGGGCGTTGTTGATACTTCTTCTTTCATCACAACAGCCTGTACTGTACTTAAATCCGTTATCTGTCTCATCGGCGGCGGTGTTTCGCTCTGGGGTGTTGTAAACCTCCTTGAAGGGTACGGAAACGATAACCGTGCGATGTGTTCCTGATTGAAAAGATCAGGCACTAACAAATATTTGTTAGGAGAACTGGCAATTTGATGAGTGGAATGACGGAGTAACGTCCTGAAACGCTCACACTGATACTCCGATTGGCGATACAGTATACAGTAACTGTGTGGTCAAAAGCTCGGTGAAGTCGGCAGAGAGCAACCGTAAGTAATTTATTTACACGAAATCTGTTCAGAGGTGAATGGTGTTGCCTATATGTCGGGTGTCGGATACTCATGGTCAGAATGTTCAAAAATTTGCGTGGACTGACGAACTGTCGAATGTAAGGGTCTAAACGTTGCATTTGCCGAAAGGCATCTACTGTGAATACAGGGTACCTGTGGATTAGTAAAACTGGTTGTTATGAAAGTCCATATATCGTTACAGGCGGTATCAAGGGTACAGGCTCAGAGACAGAACCTAAAAGTATCTAATGATAAAATTGTCGGAACGCAGTAAGCCGAAAACGTGGAGAATACTGTAATTCAGAGAAGCGTTGAACAGGAAATTCAGAATTGATATAACTGTTCTTTATTTCGGTGAAAGTGGTGGCACAGTACTGATGAAGCTATGGAAACATAGTGGAGGGATAGCCACCAGTCGATTTATACAAAAAATGTGAGAATAAAATAAACGCAGCTTCGAGTACGACAAAGAAAATCCTAACCGAAAGGAGTGGATGCCTGTGTTGACTTCGGAACAGCGAAAGAAACCTAAACAAAGTAAAATCAGATACACCGAATATTACAATCTGACAGAAGTTTTTGACAAGCTATATGCAGAGTCAAAAAACGGAAAAACATTCAGTCATCTTATGGAATTGATTACAAGTGACGATAATATACGGCTGGCTTACAGAAGTATTAAAAAGAATGGCGGAAGTAATACAGCAGGTGTAGATAAACGTACAATTAAAGACCTTGCCAAACTTAGTGAGGTTGAATTTGTAAATCTGATTAAAAGAAAATTTTGCTATTATGTCCCACATCCTGTACGCAGGGTTGAAATTGAAAAGGACAATGGAAAGAAAAGACCGCTTGGAATTCCAACCATAACAGACAGAATTATACAGCAAAGCATTTTACAGGTTTTAGAGCCGATTTGTGAAGCGAAATTCTATGAGCAAAGCAATGGTTTCAGACCGAACAGAAGTGCTGAAAACGCTGTGGCACAATGTTGCAGACTGATGCAGAAGCAAAATCTGCATTATGTAGTTGACATTGATATTAAAGGATTTTTTGATAATGTCAGTCACAGTAAGCTGATACGTCAGCTATGGAATTTGGGAATACAGGATAAAAAGCTGATTTGTATTATCAAAGCTATGTTGAAAGCAGAAATTGTAATGCCCGATGGCAGTACAGTAAAACCTGATAGAGGAACTCCGCAAGGTGGTATTCTATCACCGCTTTTATCAAATATTGTTCTTAATGAACTTGATTGGTGGATAGCCTCTCAATGGGAGAATATGCCGACACATACAGAATACATAATCAGAAACAACAAGCAAGGAACACCTATTAAAAGTCACACATACAGAGCATTAAGAAGCAGTAATCTGAAAGAAATGTATATTGTCAGATATGCTGATGACTTCAAAATATTCTGTAGAAGCTATAAAGATGCTGAAAAAGCATTTGAAGCTGTTAAAAAGTGGCTGAAAGA
>JAZLGM010000016.1:0-4048 GCA_045616285.1 Ruminococcus sp. | reverse complement strand
CAGTATCGGTATGCCTATTAATTTCGCTGAACTCGGTGCAAAGGAAGAAGATATTCCCGAACTTGCAGAGAAATTTGCTGTTACCAAAATCGGTGCAAATGGTACGACTGGCGGATTTGTAAAGCTTACTAAGGATGATGCGGAGAAGATTTACAGAATCGCTCTGAATGCGGAAATATAACCATTCCGAAAGGAGCGTACAATGGGAAAAATAATGGAGGCAATATTCTGCGCTGACTATATAATCACAATAATCATTCTCGGAACAGGAATCGTGAAAAAAGGCAGAAATAAACGTGAATATCTGATGTTCGGAATCATGTCTCTTGTGCTTGTGTTCGGAGATTCATTCCATCTGATTCCGAGAATATTTGCGGCGGTAAATCCGTCAGGCGACTACTCGATAAGTCTCGGAATCGGCAAGATGATTACATCAATCACAATGACCGCTTTCTATTTTCTGATGTATCTGATATACGAAATCAGATACAATTGCCCGAATCTGAAACTGCGTGTAACTATGGCTGTTCTCTCAGCGTTGAGAATCGGACTTTGCCTTATGCCGCAGAATGACTGGACAGGCGAAGATCCTGTAATATGGGGAATTTACAGAAACATTCCGTTCACCATCATGGGAATTATCATGATAGTTCTCTTCTTCCGTAAGAAAAGCGACAAGGCATTTAAGTGGATGTGGCTTGCAGTTCTTCTCAGCTTTGCATTCTATATTCCTGTTGTGCTGTGGTCTGAAGTCAGCCCGATGATCGGTATGCTGATGATGCCGAAAACCTGTATGTATGTCTGGGCTGTTGTTATGGGATATAATGAAGTTAAGAGGAATGCTGCTTTAAAAGATGAAAATTAAAAGGAATAAGATGATACTATAAGAAGTTATGTCGATAATCGGCAAATGATAACCTAAGTGAAAGATAAAACTTTGAATTATTATTTTGTGGTGAAAAAATAAGGTGGTCAGTTTGCTTATACTCACATTTCTGATACAATCAAGAGCATACTGAATATTATCAGTATGCTTTTTTTTCTGAGGCATTGTCGGTTTAGCAACCAGTTATTCCATACAAGCCACCTCTTAATATTTCTGACTGTCGAGTACATAAGTGTATGATTTTGTCACGAAATTTTGACTTGACAAAAACAGAATCAATTGCTATAATATATGCAGTAACTTGTTACTGCAAGGAGGCATAATAATGTGGAACATACTATTTAAAGAATTTGACTGTGATACACCTCACAGAATACAGGCATTATTTTCAAGTATATTTATAATCCAAAACCGTATGCAGACCGCAGGTGAAAAAATTCAAACGCAGATTTCTATTAAACAATGGCTTCTTCTTGCAATGGTTGGAGTCTGTCCGAAACCGAGAACATTAACCAATATAGGAGCTTTAATGGGCTGCTCAAGACAAAATGTAAAAAAACTGGCTCTGGCTTTGGAAAAGCAGGGATATGTAACTTTAGTACTTGGAGGAAATAACTCTGTACAGGTTGAGTTAACTGAAAAAGTAACTGAATATGCCAAAGAAATGGAAGAACGTCATTTAAAGACACTTCAGCTGCTGTTTAAAGACTTTTCAGAAGAAGAAATACAACAATTGTTTTATTTATACTCAAAGCTGTATTCGGGTATTGAACGTGTTGAAAACTATGCAAAGGAACTTGATGAAGATGAAAAAAGAAAAGAAAAATAAAAAGTACATTGCTTTAGGAATTATATTATTCATTGTTGGTGCAGTAATGATATGGTTTCATATTCCGTATTCTCCAACAAAATCGGATTTCAGACAGAAAATAAATAATCTTGTTTCTGATAACAAAATTCAAGCTGACGGTAAGCTGTTTTCAGAAGAAGATTTCTCTGTTTTACCTTATCCGATACAGGAATATCTGAAATATTGTGGTTACATCGGTACGCCTGAAATGTCATATATGAAAATAGAATTCAAGGATGTTGACTTTATGCAGGGCAAAAATGGACCTGCCTTAACTATTGATTATACACAATACAATTTTGCGGACAAACCTGCAAGAATGGCTCTGATTGACAGCAGTATGTTCGGAATTCCTTTTGAAGGCTTTGATTATTATCAGGACGGCATCGGCGGAATGAAAGGTGTTATCGCAAAATCAATAACACTGTTCGACCAGAAAGGGACAGATATGGACAAGGCTTGTCTTGCAACATTTCTTGCTGAAAGTTTATTTGAACCGTCTGTATTGCTTCAGGATTATATTTCATTTGAGCAAATAAATGACTTTGAAGTAAAAGCGACAATTACTTATAAAAATCAGACTGCAAGCGGTATTTTTAAATTCAACGAACAGTATGAAATGGTTTCTTTTGCTACAAATGACCGTGCTGCTACAAATTCAGACGGAACAATGGAATATATTCCGTGGACGGCTCGCTGCAGTGATTATAAAGTATCTGAAAACGGAATTAAACACCCTCAGAAAATGCAGGCTGTCTGGAATTATGATGATGGTGATTTCATATATTTTGATGGAGTAATCAGCAAGTTGTCATATAATTATGAAAAATAATTCTGCAGAGGGAAAAACGAAATTTATAAGAAGTGGATAATAATGGAGCAGGCATCGAAGCCTGCTCCATTTATATTTTAAGTATTGACCATTAAAACAAATTCTCCGACATTGAGAACAAGTTCATTTGACGGAGTAGGGGAGGGCGGAAATAATCCGGTCAGTTTGCTTATAATCGCATTTCTGATACAATCAAGCCCATACTGAATATTGTCAGCCTCAATGCTCAGATACTCAAAATCAACAGGGTTAAGAATAAAACCATTTGGTGACGGAGTTACAATAACTGGATACATCTGGTTCTGAGGCATTGTCGGTTTGGCAAACAGTTCTTCCATACAAGCCATTTCTTCATGTTTCTGACTGTCAAGTACATGAGTGTATGTATCAAGAGTAAATGCTACTGAATAGTGACCGAGAAGAATTGATAATGTTTTTGCATCCATACCCTGTTCCATAGCTCTTGTTGCAAATGTGTGTCTGAGAGCGTGGAAAGTATAGTGACCAAGATTAGCTGCAGTAAGAATTTCGTCATAGTAATCTTTAAAAGTTCTTGGTTCGATATATCCGCCTGTTTCATTTGTTACAATAAATCCTGAGTCATTATAAGCACCTTCATTTGTTCGTGAATCAGAAATTTGAACACTTCTCCATTGCTGAAGTTAATTAAGAATGACTTTCATAACGGGTACTGAACGAACAGAATTCTTTGTCATAGGTTCCTGAATTACAATTTCTGTTGAATTGCCTGTGCCATTGTAATCGACTTTTAGAAGACGATTAAGTGTTCGTCTGATATGTAGCATATGATTTCTGAAATCAATATCCTCCCAGCGTAATCCAAGAAGTTCACCAAGGCGAATACCAGTGGCAAGTGTAAGTCTGATAAAGATTCCATATCGGAAGTTATAGCTTGTAAACATAAGCTGCTGCTGTTCTTCTCTTGTAAGAATTTCTATCTGAGGTTTGTCATTCCTTGGCAGGCTGACTGCATCACAAGGGTTATATTCAATAAAATGTTCAAGTACCGCCTGATTCATTGCTTTATGCAGACAGCGGTGAAGATTGGAAATTGTCTTTGGTGATAATCCGCAATCATTCAGCTTATAATTATAAAAATCCTGAAGAAGTCTTGTTGTCAGATCCTTAAGCTTGATATTCTGAAATGCAGGGGCAAGATGGTTTTCGATATACCCTTTGTAGCTGACATAAGTAGACTGCTTAAGAGAATTTTTCATATAGGTTTCAAGCCACATTCTAAGCCAGTCGATAAGTTTGGTTGATGTTGGATCTACAAGATTTCTGAAGTGAATTTTATATTCTTCTTCCTGCAGCTTTCTAACAGCATCGGCTTTTGTTTTTTCGTAATAAGATATTCGCTTGCGTTTTCCTGTTGAGAAATCAAATCCTGCTGTAACACGAACCTCAAATCTGCCATCTTTTCTTTCACGTATGCTTCCTTCATTATTGTTTCTTCTTG
>JAZLGM010000015.1:0-11278 GCA_045616285.1 Ruminococcus sp. | reverse complement strand
CCAGAATTTTAATCTGCTGACACATCTTACAGCAAGAGAAAATGTTATTCTCTCTATGGATATATCGGCAAAGAAAATCAGTGATAAAAAGAAACTTGCCGCAGAGCTTCTCAGAAAAGTTGAAATTGATGATGAGGATATTGACAGACGTGTTTTACAGCTCTCAGGGGGACAGCAACAGAGAGTTGCAATTGCAAGAGCTTTATCCTACGCTCCAAGCATCATTCTCGCAGATGAACCGACAGGAAATCTTGACGGCGAAACACAGGCAGAGATAATGAATATATTCAGAGGTCTTGCAGATGAAGGAAAATGCATTATTATTGTTACCCATTCACCCGCTGTCGCAAGAGAAGCAAATGTGGTTTATGAACTTACCAAAAGATAGGAGAATGAATATGAAACATTATAAAATCACAGTATGGGCAATGGTACTTGCAGCAGCTTGTATGACAGGATGTTCAGAAAAACAATTGCCTGATGATTATTCGGTTTCTGAAGGTTCAGCTGTAATAGACGTTGAAAATACCACAGAAACTGAAACAACATCAACTACTGTTTCATTTGATGAAGATAGTGAATCTGTTACAGTTGTAACTGCTGTTCAGAACAGCAATTCAACAGAACTTTTAAAGATTTCAAATTCAGACGAAGCTGAAGTTGTTCAGACAAATTCTTCTGATATATTTACAGAACGTGATTTATGTCTTACTCCCGACCTTTCAGATGCTGTCATTATAAATGCGGCAGACAATTCGGATTATACAATCAGCGGTAAAGGGGTTTATTATCTCACAGGAAAAGCAGAAAACTTTACTGTAAATGTTGATGCAGACAAAAGCGATAAAGTACAGATTGTTCTTGAAAATGCAGAAATCTCAAATGAAAATTTCCCTGTTATTTATGTGAAATCAGCAGACAAGTGCTTTATTACTCCTTTAAATGAGAATACTTTGTCAGTAGTCGGCAGTTATACTGCTGATGGTGAAACCAATACAGATGCAGTAATTTATTCAAAGGATGATGTTGTGCTTAACGGCACAGGTATTCTTACTATCAGTTCACCATACGGAAACGGTATCTCTGTAAAGGACGATTTAAAGGCAACAGGTGGAATTTATAACATAAGCTGTGCATTGGACGGAATCGAAGTAAATGATTCAATTTCAATCTGCGGCGGAGAATTCAATATCTGTTCAAACAAGGATGCAATTCATTGTGAAAACAGCGATGATGACACCTTGGGTTCTGTTTACATTGAAAACGGACAGTTTAAACTTTCTGCTGTAAGTGACGGAATACAGGCAACAACTACAATGATAATAGACGGCGGAACATTTGAAATTGAATCAGCAGAAGGACTTGAAAGCACATATATTCAGATAAACGGCGGAGATATTTCAATAAAAGCAAGTGATGACGGAATTAATGCCGCAAGAAAGAGTTCAGCATTTGATGTTATAATTGAATTTAACGGCGGAAATACAACTGTTGTAATGGGTGCAGGAGATACAGACGGAATTGATGCAAACGGAAGTATCATTGTAAACGGCGGCACGATTGACGTAACAGGAAATTCTACATTTGACTATGATGTTTCTGCACAGTATAACGGCGGTACTATCATAGTAAATGGTACGCAGGTAAATGAAATTCCGCAGTCCATGATGGGCGGCAGAGGCGGATTTGGCGGTGGTCATGGCGGCAGAATGTGGTGAAATATCTTTGTGCGGTTTTGCCCTTGCTATTCTGCACAGCAAATGCTATAATTATAACAGTTTAAAAGAACGGAGCAAAACAAATGAAATCAGCATTATATTATGGTGTAAAAAACATAGAAATAGCAGATTTGCCTGATTACGAATGCGGTGATGATGCCGTAATTCTGAAAAACATATATTCAAGCATATGTGGTACAGATGTAGCGGTTTATAATCATGGCCTCGGACTTGGACACAGAATAAATATCGGCGGAGAATTCGGACATGAAACAGTTTGCAGAATATCTGCTGTGGGTAAGAATGTAACTGATTTCAAGGTCGGTAACAGAGTTTATCCTTATCCTTTGCTTATAACGGGAGATAAAAGCCGTGCAGGTACAATAGGCGGATTTTCTGAATATATTTACTGTCCGTGTCCCGAATGGGAAAAGTCACTTTATCACGTTGATGAAAGTATTACAGATAAATGTGCCGCATTGATTGAACCTTTCACAGTCGGATGCAGAGCCGCAAGAAGAAGTATCCCGCAGAAAAATGAAAAAGCCGTTGTGTTCGGTGCAGGAACAATAGGAATTGCGGCGGCGATTTCATTGAAATACTTTGGCTGTAGTCAGGTGGTTATCTGTGACTATTCCGATTTCAGACTTAATATCTGTAAAGAGCTTGGATTTGAAGTTTACAACAATAAAAACGATGCAGATTTAGACGGGTTAAAGTCAATTATTGGAGAAACCCGTGGCATAAATGGTACAGCAATTGACTGCGATATATGGATAGATGCCGCAGGTGCAGACAGTATTCTCACAGCATATGAAAATCTCGGAAAATTCAACAGCAGAATGGTACTTGTGGCTGTCGGAACAAACAAAAGAGAAATTGACATTCTCGGTCTGACATTCGGACAGAAATCAATCACAGGAAGCGGCGGATATACTCCCGATGACGTTCACGATGTAATGGAAATAATGAAATCAGGCAAGTGGAATATTGAAAAGCTGATTACAGATGAATATTCATTTGATGAGCTGTCAGCAGCAATTGAAAGGGCATCTGATGTTGATAATGCTTTGAATGTGGTTATTTCGTTTGAATAGTCGATAAAAATTTCTATTTATTAACGATAAAGATTTGTTGTTTACCTAAATGGAAACTAAGTTAAAATCAGCAGTATCTTCGACACAAAAGAAAAATCGTATCTCAGTTTTTCATCATTGACCGTTAGTTATTTCCACCAGCATATTAAGTTTCAGCAAACATTTTATATTGCTTGTTAACATGTTAAACCAATTAAGTTCTTTCAGCAGAAACTTACTCAAAACATGGGTTCAATATTCATGTGTGGTCTTTGATAAACTTAATGCTCAAACCATTAAATAATATTAGAGCAACTCAAGAGAAATTACATTCTCCTGAGTTGCTCTTTTCACTGTATATAATCTTTTTACTTTATCCAGCTCTCTACTTTATCATGTGCTGAATCAACCTTACTTCCCATAATTGCAAGTCCCTTTGTAACATCAGCACCCTTTGCAGTTTTTTTGATGTCACTTTCAGTTGAAGAAAGTCCTGAGCCTTCATGTGTGCAGAAGGGATGAATTGTTTTTCCGCTGAAATCAAATGATTCGAGAAATGTATAAACCGCCATCGGCATTGTTCCCCAGTAATTCGGATAGCCGAGATAGATTTCATCATATTCGTCTATGGTGTCAGGGATTTTTGCAAGTTCAGGTCTTGCACCAGACTTCAAATCCTTTTTTGCTTCCTCAATGCAGGTCATATAATCAGCAGAATACGGATTTTTCTGTTCTATTTTGAACATATCCGCACCTGTGATTTCAGCAATCATATTTGCGATTTTTTCTGTGTTTCCGACCTCAATATACTTCATTGCACCGCCGAAATAATTCTCGTCTGCTCTTGAATAAAAAGCCACTAATATCTTGCTCATAATATTTTCTCCTTAATTTATTCCTTCTGCTCATCAGGATTCAGATATTTGATTATCTTTGCAGGAACTCCGCCAACAACGGCGTAATCGGGAACGTCCTTTGTTACTACCGCACCTGCACCTATAACAGCATATTTTCCAATTGTAACTCCGGGACAGATAGTAACATTCATTCCTATCCATGCATTTTCACCGATTATAACCTTACCATATGTGTAAGCAATATGACGATTATTCATATCATGATTGATTGTTGCAATACGAAGTCCTGGTGCTGCCATACAGCCACTCTTGAATTCTATACCACCGGATGCAGACAAAATAGCTGAATGATTGATGAATACGTTATCCCCAAAAGTTACTCTGTTTCCAAAATCACAGATAAAGGGTGTAAGAATCCTTATCCCATCCAGATTTCTTCCAAAAAGTTCTTCAAGATATTTTACATATGAATTATCATCAGGCAGCACCGCATTTGCTTTTGCACATAAGGTTCTCGCCCTAATCATTTCTTCGCTTGCTTCTTTGAAATAGCCTTCACGAACATCAGTGGGACCACCTTTATCCATTAACTCATAGACATATCCTTTTTCATATTCCATTTATCATTCCTCATTTCTGTCCATCTACATCAGGAACCCATTTTGCAAAGTTATCCATCATGCCGGGCTGTCTCTGGAAAATGGATGTGGATTTTTCAAGTTCTGCAATCTTTGTCATATCTTCATCTGTAAGAGAATAATCAAATACATTGATGTTGTCAATTACATGAGATTCTGTTTTTGAACCGGGAATCACAATAATACTTTTCTGAACGTGCCATCTCATAATAATCTGTGCAGGAGATTTGCCGTATTTTTCAGCAAGTTCCTTTATTACAGGTTCATTCATAATGGAAGCGTTTCCACGTCCGCCAAGTGGATACCACGCCTGAATTGCAATACTTTCAGCATCCATAAATTCTCTGAGTGCAGTCTGCGGATAATACGGATGTGTTTCTACCTGATTCACCATAGGTTTGATTTCACAAACTGCAAGAAGCTGCTTCAGTTCATCAATCTCGAAATTTGAAACACCGATTGCTTTAAGTTTTCCTTCCTTGTATGCCTTTTCAAGTTTCTGATATCCTGCAATAAAATTGCCTGCCGGCTGATGCAGAATCATAAGATCAATATAATCTGTTCCAAGTCTTTCAAGTGTCTTGTCAACCTGTGTATCATCTTCATAAAATGAAGGCCAGAGCTTTGTTTCAAGAAAAATTTCATTTCTTGCCTTGCCACTTGCTTTCATTCCACGACCTACTGCTTTCTCATTTACATAGGCGTTGGCTGTATCTAAAAGCGTATAGCCGTTTGCAAGTGCAGTAATTACTGATTTTTCAGCATCATCAGGACTGAGAAGATAAGTTCCAAGTCCAAGAATCGGCATTTCAATTCCATTATTAAGTTTTACAAATTCCATAATAGTACCTCCGTTATATTCTGTATTTTCCAATTATACTGGCAAGTTCGTTTTTGCAGAAATTTCTCACAATATCAACCTGAGAGATTTCTCCGTCCGACATACACCACAGAGCGACTGCACCATAATACAGTGAAACAATCTGCAATGTCAATGCATCAACATCTGTTTCGGATTTCAGCACATCTTTATCCACAGCATTTTTCAGCAGATTTGAAATAAACTGTCTGTCATAGTCAAGTTTGCTCATTCCAAGTGTTTCACCATCTACAGGTGAAGTCACACTTCTGTACCACTGCTGTCCGACTTCAAGAGTATTATCCTCGATAATATTTACTGATTCAATCAGAAATTCTGAAATCTGCACCACAATATCAAGGTTATCAGCTGAAGATTTTTCCTTGACAAGTTCAAATCTTTCCAATGCAATAACAGACACAATATCCTCTCGGCGTTTGAAATGTGTGTAAAATGAACCTTTAGCAACGCCTGCTTCCTGCGTGATGTCATCAATTGACATTTCGTTATACCTTTTCGTTTCGGACAATCTTTTCACAGCGTCAATCAGTTTCTGACGTGTTTCAAGTGCCATTTCCTGTCGTTTTCCCATGCAATTCCTCCTTGCATTTTATTGACTATATTCAGTATATCACATTATCTGAACTTAGTCAATGACTATATTCATTTATTTTAAAATTTGGTAATATGCATTAAAGTATCGTTGTTGGTTTGTATATATATACAAAAAAGCTGTTCGGGAGATAATTGTAATTCTCTCGAACAGCTATTTTCTTTTAAATTTATCTCATTTTCATCTATATCGGTTTTTCCTGTTTCAAAGTATGTAAGTATCTTTTTCAGCATTTTATTACGACCTTTCATGATGTTATTTTGATTATATCACATCATTTGGAAAAATATCCAATACATTTTTTATTTGTTTTGATAAACTTGAAAGGTATGGCAGAATATGCTGTAATACTATTGGAGGGATGCTTATGGATATACGTGTTTTAAAATATTTCCTTACAGTTGCACAGGAAGAGAATATTACAAATGCAGCAGAACGACTGCATATTTCTCAGCCGCCGTTATCACGTCAGATAAATTCTTACTCCTTTATCTATAAATGAGCAAATTTTCATTCAGTTGTTAAAATGCACAAATAAATAGATGATTTCAAGGCTTTTAAGCCTGATTTCTTTTTAAAGAAAAGGATATTTTTCGTATTTTATTGTGTAAGTTGTTATTTTTGCTCATTTATAGCTCCTTTATATTATTATATTCTTCATCTGAAACAGCTTCAAGCCATTCATTTGAACAGTTCTCACCAGGCACTTCAATAGCAAGATGACTGAACCATGAATCAGGAGCAGCACCATGCCAGTGCTTGACACCAGCAGGAATATTGATACAATCGCCAGGCTTCATCTCAACAGCATCTTTGCCCCATTCCTGATAATAACCACGTCCTGCAACACAGACAAGAATCTGTCCACCGCCTTTGTTTGCGTGGTGAATATGCCAGTTATTACGGCATTTTGGCTCAAATGTTACGTTAAATATTCCAACCTGTTCAGTTGAAATCGGTGCAAGATAGCTCTGACCGATAAAGTATTTTGCATAAGCTGTATTAGGTTCACCGATAGGGAATACCATTTCGGATGCGTGAGCTGATTTCTCATCACAGCCTGTTTCTTCACTCCATACATCTTTTGCCATATTGAATACTGCCCATGCTTTAGGCCAGCCTGCATAAAAGGCTACATGAGTGATAACAGCTGCAATTTCTTTTCTCGTAACGCCGTGTGACTTTGCATTTTCAAGATGATATTTAAGTGATGAATCTGTCACACCTGATGACATCAACGCAACAACTGTAATGATACAGCGTGTTTTCAGGTCAATATCCTGATTGTTCCAGTTTTCTCCGAAAAGAACATCATCATTGAAATGTGCAAATTCGGGAGCAAATTCTCCGAGAGCATTTCTGCCTGCTGTCTGTACTATTTTTTCCATAATAAACCTCCGTTCAGACTACATTTCTGCCTTTTTGTTTTCCATTCTGAGCCATAACTCCCACAAGCTCATGCGGTACATAGCATTCTTCAAGATATGCACAATCCTCATCAGAGAGAACAAGCTCAGAAGAATTAACTGCTCCGTCAATATGTGAAAGCTTTGTTGCACCCATTACACATGATGTGATTTTGCTTTGGAGCCATGCAAGTGAAACTTCTGTCATTGATACGCCAAGTCTTTCGGCAATTTCAGTTACTCGTCTGATGATTTTTTCATCAGCTTCAGCTGTTTTGTCATACTTAAAATGAGCATAGCTGTCCTCTTCAAAACGCTTGCTTGTTGTACCAATTAAGCGTGATAATCTTCCGCTTGCAAGAGGGCTGTACGGTGTATATGCGATATTTTCCGACTTGCAGAAAGGAATCATTTCACGTTCTTCTTCTCTTGCGATGAGATTATAATGTCCCTGCATGGAAACAAATTCAGTAAGATTGTTATATCGTGCATAATAATTTGCCTTTGCAATCTGCCATGCATAGCAGTTGGAAATTCCGATATATCGTGTCTTTCCTGATTTTACTGCATTATTTAATCCCTCCATGATTTCTTCCATCGGTGTATTGTAGTCCCACATATGATAAATATAGAGGTCGACATAGTCAAGTCCGAGATTTTTTAGGCTCTGATTCAGACTGTTTTCAATATGCTGCTGACCACTTACATGATTCTCGATTTCTTCAACTGTTCGTTGAAGATACTTTGTCGCGATTACAAAATCTTCCCGCTTTGCAAAATCTCTGAGAGCCTTTCCTACAAATTGTTCGCTTGTTCCGTTCTGATAGGCAATAGCAGTATCAAAAAAGTTTATGCCGTTTTCAAGAGCATATTTTATAATCTCTCTTGTAGATTCTTCGTTAATAGTCCAGCTGTGCTGTCCGTTTGATGAATCACCGAAACCCATACAGCCAAGACAGATTTTTGAAACATTCAAGTCTGATTTGCCGAGTTTAGAGTATTTCATTTAAACGTTCCTTCCCATCTCATAAGCCTCGTTCAGCTTATTGTTATTTTCAATATCGAGAGGAGCATTTACACCGCCGCAGAAAACTGTACCCTTTAACTCTGCATTTTCAAAGCAGTCAATCCAGCCTTGTAAACCGCTTACTGCACGTTCAGGAGTTGTTGTTTCATCTTCTGCCGCAACAGAAAGCATATATACATCTCTGAATTTGTAATCCTTTGGATATAGTGAATTCATTCTGTCAATGAGCGTTTTCATCTGTCCCGACATTTCATAGTAGTAAATGGGAGTTGCAAAGGCAACAATATCTGCATTAAAAACTGCCTGTTCAATTGCAATTGCATCATCCTTTATTACACATTCGCCCTTTTCCTGACAGGCAAGACAGCCTATGCAGAAGCCGATTTTCTTATCCTTTAATGAAATGAATTCAACAGTATTTCCTGCATCTTCCGCACCCTTGGCAAAAGATTTTGCAAGGAATTCAGAATTGCTGTTATGTCTTAAACTTGTTGAAATGACAACTACTTTTTTCATATTATCCTCCGTTAACGAATAAAATTTGTCCACTTATGTTCTTCTTTTTCAGGAAGTCCATATTTTTCTTTGCCAAGAGCAATACTTTTCACAAGAAATGCCATATTTCCTGCGAGAACACGCATAGTCTGTCTGCCTTCCTCGTCAAGAGCTGCTTCTCCCTGTGCTCCTCTATGAATTGAATTCCAATACTGACTTGAAGCAACAGGCATATTCGATATAGTAAAATATTTATTAAGTTCGTCAAAAGTCGAAGAACAGCCTCCACGTCGTGCACATACAACACTTGCGCCGACCTTCATTGTCTTATCAAATGTTGAACTGTAAAAAAGCCTATCGAGAACAGCAATTAAAGTAGCATTTGCTGAAGCATAATATACAGGACTCGCAACCACAAGTCCATCGGCTTCTTCAAATCTTGGTGCAATTTCATTTACAATATCATCGAAAACGCATTTTCCAAGCTCAGCACATCTGCCGCAGGCAACACATCCTCTGATATCTTTATTTCCAACCTGAATAATTTCAGTTTCTATATTTTCATTATTAAAAACCAATCTCATTTCTTCAAGTGCAATTGAAATATTCCCATTTGTTCTTGGACTTCCGTTTAACATTAATATTTTCATAAATACCTCCGATTATTTCAATGACAAGGTGATTTTTACATCACCTTTGCCAAGAATACTTTTCAGTTCTTCCTGTGTCAGATTATCCACATGACCGATTTTTGTGTAACTCCATGAATTTGATTCATAGAAAAGCGTTATCTGATTGCCCTGATACAGCATAATATCTCCGAAGTCCGTAGAATACTGTGTATCATTTTTCGGCAGAGAAAATCCGAGTGAGCCGACTTTCTCAAATCCGCCGTATTCTCTTGCATCAATCGTAATATCGCCCTCTGACAGTTTTTCTTTCAGAGCATCAACAGAGCTATTGTTTTCAAGCGTTGCAGAAAGCTTTGCATCATTGATTGTCAGATACAGTTTTTCTTCCGTTTTAGCTGAAAAATTCAAACTATCCACCCACTCACATACGCTTTCTTTTGATGCACTTGCAGAAAATCTTTTTCCTGCAAGCTGATTTCCAATAGGAACAAGATTTGAAATATTCTTTTCACTTGTTGAAATACCACTGCTTCCAGATGTACAAAACGGAATAACAGTTTTATCAGAAAAATCATAGCTTTCAAGGAATGTATCAATAATTCGTGGTTCTTCACCCCACCATATCGGATAACCGAGATAGATTACATCATACTGCTCCAGATTTTCAATCGGGTTGGCTATTTCAGGACGTACAGACTTGTCATTCTGCTCCTGATTTGCTCTGCATGAAGAATTGTTGTATTCAATATCCTCATCAGTATATGGAAGAGCAGCCTCGATTTCATAGGAATCTGAATCAATATAATCTATAATGTAGTTGGCGATTTTTTCCGTGTTATTTGTGCGTGAGAAATAAACTACGATTGTATCATTTGTTTCCGTAGCTGGATATAAGATTTCATGTTTCATCAAGCACAAATCAAAAACATTCCATACACCGTCTTTATTCAAATCATAGGGCTTGTCTTTCAGATTTTCTTCGGTTGGTCTGTTTACCAGAAAATTCTGAAGATTTACAACATCCTGAATTGTATAGGTGTAGTTTACATCTGCTGTTTTTGAAATTGCTGATACATTTCTTGTTTCATTTAATCTGACTGTATTTGCTGAAATTCCTGAACAGCCACAAATCAGCAATGCTATCGCTGAAATTACAAAAATTGCTTTACTCATATTTTTCACCCACATCAATATCCTTGATTTTCTTAGCAGGGATACCTGCGAAAACGGAATTTTCAGGCACATCTTTTGTTACAACCGAACCTGCACCGATTACTGCACCATCTCCGATTTTTACACCTGGAAGAATAGTAGAATTTGAGCCAATCCAGACATTTTTTCCTATGTGAACAGGACTTAATATCATTGATGCACGTTTTTCGGGAGCTATATCGTGATTGATTGTTGCAATCACAACATTGTGACCAATCAATGCTCCGTCATCAATATATATTCCGCCCTGATCCTGAAACTTGCATCCACTGTTAATAAAGACATTTTTCCCGATATGAATATTTACTCCGCAATCTGTGTTGAAAGGCGGAAACAGACCAAAAGAATCATCAATTTTACTTTGTGTCAGATCACTCATAAGAGCAACTATTTCCTCTGAAGTGTGATAAGTATAGTTCATTTCACAGGTTATTTTCATTGCCCTTTGAGAGAACTCGTGAAAAGCCTTATGAAGTTCACTTCCACCTTCAATATAGTTCTGCGTTTTAATTAAAGTTCTGAATTCTTCTGCGGTCATAAATGATTACACCAGATTATTTTTCATGAATTCGTTTATCTTATCAAACGGAATCACGTCAAGATTATCATACAAATCTGTATGAACAGCATCAGGAATAATCATAAGCTCCTTATTATCAGAATACTTGCTGTCTCTTACCATGTCAGCATATGCATCCTTTGAGAAATAGCAGGAATGTGCCTTTTCTCCGTGAATAACAAGAAC
>JAZLGM010000014.1:0-95751 GCA_045616285.1 Ruminococcus sp. | reverse complement strand
TTTTTTCCAAACGCAGTATAATTCGATATCTTCTGAAATCGGAGTCTGTCCATTATTTATCGAATCAAGCACACGCATACCCGCTTTTCCGCCTTCAATCGGTATATTCGCATAAGATGTTATTTCATTCATTTCCAAAGTTCCGATTTTACTTAGCAGAACAGGAGGATTACCCTCCGAATCGGTTATCTGCATTTCTTTTTCATTTAACGGAATTTCATTAAATTCAAGCTTTAAAAAAGGCGGCAGAAGCACCTCAGCCTCGTCAGGTTTAACGTAATTACGCATGATCTCAGCCATATTAAGGCATGGTGTCCCGATTTTTATTCGGAAACTCATAAGCGCAATTCCGCATCTGTCACGATACGAACTAAGAAATCCATTTGTGGATGTTGAGGTAAAAGATACTGTTCCTCCGGATTTTTTTGAAATAACATAGTCCGCAAACCTTTCAACACGATACGCTGAAATCTCCTTTTCTGACCTGCACTTGCTGAAAGCTGAAAACAAATTCCTGTAAATATCAGCCAATCTTTCCGTATCGGCAAGTATCTCGGAATTAAGAAATTTTCCCTCATTCGCTCTTGCAGTTTCAGTTGCAATATCAGGATAAAACAGCGAATTAAGTACAAGATAAGCCTTTGGATCACCCCAGAATTTATCTGTACCCTCAACATCACCGATATAATACCTTATGCTTTTTATTTCACTTTCCGACAGCATCATTGCCAAAATCAAACCTCTTTATTGCGCAGTTTTTAATACCGTTTTTTCCGAATTCCTCGTTAGTCATATCCTCAAAATAAGAACGCACAAACCTCGCAACTCCGTTATGTGCAACAAGAAGATAAGTTTTATCATGGGTTTTCAGATCATCGAGAAGATTATATATTCTCTGCCCCATTCTCATCATTGACTCTCCGCCCTCATAGCTGTCAAGAAAATTCGTCTTTGCAAGTGCAAATTCTCCTCCGTTTCTCGGAGTTCCTTCGTATTTTCCAAAACATTGTTCTTTGAGTCGGTTTTCAACAGTCATCGGAATTCCTGTAATCTCCGATACAATCCTTGCAGTTTCAGCCGCACGTATTAACGGAGAGTACAGTATTTCGTCAATTTCAGTCTTTTCGTTTATTATTCTCTGCCCAAGTGCTTTTGCCTGTTCATAGCCTTTTTCTGTCAATTCAATATCTGTTGCTCCACAGATTTTATTCTGAACATTCCAGATTGTCTGTCCATGTCGGGCGAAATAGATGTATCGCATTATTCATTCCTCCTTCTCTCATTTATATTATAACATTTTTCAGAGAACAAATCAACACCTGCGTATTTTTTTTAAATATAAAAAAGGACCGTCCGATCGAAATCGAACAGCCCTTTTATATTAATTAGTTACGTAAACCGAAATTCACGAATTAAAGCTTTGAGCTAGCTACAGGAAGATCCTTCTGTGAGATCTTACCTGAGTCAATCATCTGGATTGAAAGAGCATCCATAGGTGATACACCATCACCGTTGTCGCAGCAGTCAGCATTCTTGAGACCCTGCTCTGAAAGTGGATACTTAGATGAGTTAGCAAGATACTGGAGAATAGCAACAGCGTCAGCCATTGTTACTTCGCCGTCAACGTTAGCATCGCCCCATGCTGTAGCTGTATCATCACCCTTTGTTGGTTTTGTTGTTGTCTGTGTACCATCTGCTGTTGCAGCTTCATCCTGGAGGAATGAAACAATGCAAGCAAGAGGAGCGTTCCAGTTGATTGTAACTTCGTTTGTTGACCAAGCTTCGATTGAGTCAACGAAACATCTCTGTGACGGATTCTCCTTAACACCAGGTACGAATCCGAGAGCTCTTACGTATGGATCCTGAAGACCAGCGTTTGGACCACCTGAGAGAACTCCGTCTGGAGCCATTGGAAGTGTATCATCAAGCTCGTATGACCAGTATCTGTGGTGTGGATTCTTCTCGTGGTATGAACCGTAACCAGTAATGAATGAGAATGAAAGTGGGTTTGTACCGAGGAGGTAGTCCATAGCAGTTGTTACACCGTTCATGTACTGAACTTCTCCTGTAAGGTCATAAGCCATAGCCATAACAATAGCATTGTTGATAACCATTGAGTTTGAACCCCACTCATAACCGTAGATCATGATTGATGGATCAAGGTTGTTAGGATCGTTGTATCCGTCACCGTCATACTTGTAAGGAATACCGTAACCCTCTGCATTCTCCTCAGCGATGTACTCGTCAGCAGCCTTGAGAATTGAAGACTTTACAATCTCATTCTGAGCGTCTGTGAGATACTCTGGGTGGAGAGCAAGTGTGAGTGAACCAGCTGAAGCTGTACAGCCCCAGTTAAATGTTGTGAATGATCCGCCTGTACCAGCATCCTGGTTTTCACCACCAGTGATTCTTGTTGTTACCTGGAATGCATTGCCGTAGCTTGAAAGCTCATCAAGGTACTTGCTTGCATCTGAATCGCCAAGAGCCTTAGCTGAAACGAAGATTTCACAAGCTGCCCAGTAAGCATCATCCTTAACCTCGTTGTCACCGTAAGGACCACCGCCCTTAGCGTGCCATAATGGTGCGTAGAGTGACTTCTCGTTAAGTTCCTCAGCAGGACATGTTGTATCAAGTGTATCGTGCTTAACAACATCCAGCTTAGCCTCATAGTAGTTAGCCTTGTATGCATCATAAGCCTTCTTAGCTTCTTCAAGATAGAATGCAGACTTCTTAGCATCGTAAGGCTCCCAAAGTCTTGCAGCCTGAGCAGCACAAGCAGCATAGTTAAGTGTAGCAGCAAACGTTGGTGGCTTAACGATACGAACTGTACCCCACTCTTCCTGGTAGTCGTAAGGTCTTGTTGCAAGTCCTGTCCACTTATGGTCGTGGAGCTTGTGGTAAACCATGCCTGCACACTTGCCCCATGTTGGCTCGCTTGAATCAACAACCATCTCTGTCATCCAGTCAAGCTCTACAGCAGCTTCATCAAGGATATCAGGAACACCGTTACCAACTTCAGGAATAACTACTGTACCTGAACCATCAGCAAACTTCTTCTTTCCTGCTTCTGTCTGAATAGCCTTCTCATACATATTCTGGAGTGTCCAAACAGCGATACCACCGTTAACAACGTACTTACCATGGTCACCGGCATCGTACCAACCACCGTTAGCTGTGATTGTAGATGATGCGTATGTACTTGTAGCCTCATCCTTTGAAGCATACTCGTTCTTCCAGATCTTCTGTACAGAAGCTGTATCCTTCATGTGACCACCTTCGTGAGCAAGAGTCTTCTTGTCTCCTGAAGTGATGTACTTTTCTTCGATATTAATACCTGAACGGTTGTGATAGAAGTAGTTTACAGCATTTGTGAGCATATCGTGGCTGCTATCTGAGTAGATGTTGTCACCGATGTTGAACTCGAATGATCTCCACTCACCAACCTGAACGTAGTATCTGCCAGGAGTTGTAAGTTCTGTGAAGTCGAGCTTACAAACATCATCATTTGAATCCTTATCGTGGAACTTCTTGCCTGATGTGCCCTTATATGCTACAGAACCTGTCTTAGCATCGATAACTTCAAAATCATACTGATCCTTGCTGAGTGTAATTGATGGCGCACCGTGAACGATATCACCCTTGTTATCACCGAGAACAGCAACCTTTGAAAGGTTTGAGTAGTAACCGATCTGGTTTACAGAAATGTAGTTATTCTCAAGTCCGCTGTACATTCTGCTTGTAGCACCGTATGCAGCAGAAGTATCTGCATTACATGGACCATTCTCACCACAAGTCTCACAGATGATTGACATATTATCGAACCAGAGTTCGTCGCCAGCCTTAGCGTTACCACCGTATGTAGTACCGTTAGCATAGTGGAAAGCCCACTCAGCAGCCTTGATATCCTGTGTAGGTGTGAATTCACCCTTGAATGTCTGATAAGAAGTTGTAAGAGTTACAGCTGAACCCCACTGACCGCCCATTGCAGGTCCGAGAGCGAATCCGCTTGGTCCGAGGTCACAGTATTCTTCCTTACCTGAAATATCACCAATCTTTGACTTGAGCTCGACGCCTGATCTGTTAGCCTTAACGTCACAGCTGATTGTGTACTTATGACCCTTTGTGAAGTTGAGGTTTCTGTGTCTAACCTGAAGATCCCAGATCTCAGCGTCAGCACCATCAGCACTAAGAATCTCAACGTGGAAATTCTTGTCTGCGAGTGAGAAGTTCTGCTTAGCAGGGCTTGACTCACATGTATGCCATGGAAGTGCCTTATATTCGAAGTCTGTTTCACCAAGAACCTGACCTGCTGAAGCGCTCATTGGAGCAATAGCAGCGGCACTTGAAGCAATCACAGTTGTTGCCATAAGGCTTGCAGCAACTTTAGAAAATTTCTTATGCATTTTTATACCCTCCCTGAAATATAAAAAAATTTATAACGCAATGACAGTGCAACATTGCGGTTATATGTATATGTAGTTGTCAGACTGAAAATTTCTCAAAGAAACGCACTACGTCCTATCTGACAATCTAATTATATTACATAGAAAATAAAAAGTAAATAGCTTTCTTGAAATTCGTCCGTTTTTCTAATAATGTATATTGTTTTTTGTGCAATTTTCACAATTCACTACAAAAGCAAAAAGGAACCGAAGTTCCTCTTTGTTTTATTAATATGAATTGATTAAGATTTTAAAGGAAGTTCCTTTACAGAACCTGCATCATACTTCTGAATTGTGAGAACATCCATAGCTGTGATGCCTGCTTAACCGTCAACATCAGATTTTAAAGGAAGTTCCTTTACAGAACCTGCATCATACTTCTGAATTGTGAGAGCATCCATAGCTGTGATGCCTGCTTCACCGTCAACATCACCGTTGATTTTACCCTGTGCAGTAATCTCATACTTTGATGAGTTAGCAAGTGACTGGAGAATAATTACTGCATCAGCCATTGTTACATCGCCATCGCAGTTTGCATCACCATAAAGAACACTGTCTCCGCCGCCTGTTGAAGGCTGTGGCTTAGTTGTAGGCTCTGTCGGATCAGGAGTTGTATTTCCTCCGTTTTCAACATCAGCACCCGGAACAGCTGTTGTTCCGTCAGGTTCTGTACCCCATACAAGAATGTCATTTACATACATTGTAATGTGTTCATTGAGTGACTTATCTGATTTGAGTGAATCTCCTGCTGTCGGGATAGGCTCATAAGACCAGTCATTTGAAGGATCCCATGCGCCCTTTGTAGACTGTCCGTCAATTGCATCAGGAATAGAAACTCTGAACTGAACCTCATCTCTGTGTTCGCTCTGACCTGTCGGCATGATTGCACGACCGTCCTCAAAAGTGATTTCAGCGTAGTAGATATTTCCGTCGTACTGGTAAGGACCTGATATAGTACCGTAACCCTGTTCGCCCTCGCTGTACTGCTGTGACTTTGTTTCAACCTTGAGGTCTGAAATTGAAAGTCCTTTTTCAAGTAATTCTGAAACATCGAAGTAGTATCTGTACTTGATATCCTTAGCAACTCTTGCAGGCCAAGCTGTGTGGTTCATTGCCCATACTTTAAGCTCTGTATAGCTGTCGCCGCTTCCGTTGAGAATTGCACCGATTTCCCATTCAGCCCACTTTGGCTCTTCTGCCTGCGGGAATGAAGGATCGATATCTCCGCCGAAATCATCAACCATAGCGCAAAGTGCAGCTGTCCAGCCTGCGTTGTAGTCGATAGCAACTTCTGAATACTCATACTGTGCAACATCGTTCTTATATGCGCCTGACTTGTCAGGACCACCTACGAGCGCACCATAAAGAGTATGTGCATATTCTGTCTGCCATGCCTCTGCTGCTGTCGGATCAGGTTCTTTACCGAGGTCATTCCAGTGGTCATCGTGAATACCTGATGCTGTTCTGTGGTGGAATGCTGACGGCTGGCTGTCGCCCATACCGAGAACATAGCTCATTTTAAGACCGTTGTCACCGAGGCAGTAATCCATCTGTGACTTAGCCCAGTCATCATACTTCTTAGCGAGTGTGGAATCACTCTTGAAAATCGTATCACTTGCAAGCTTTGCAATCCATGCTGTATTTGCAGCATGACGGCATGAACCCCAGTTCATAAGGTATGCAAGTCCGTCAGGAGTGTAATCAACTTTCTTTCCACCGTAACCGTCAATCCAGTAATCAAGGTGGTGTGAAATATGGTCAACCCAGTCCTTCTCCTCTGTTATCTGAGCATAGAGAAGTGCTGCGCCCTGTGTTGTATCATCCCAGCAGAATCCCCATGTATACTTCTTGTCAGTTGACTGGCTTTCTGTAGGGAACTGTGGAATGTAATCCTTTTCGCAGATATCGAGATATGACTTGTCGCCTGTTGCCTTATAGAGCCAGCAAGCAGCATACATACAGTCATCAACCCATGATGAAGGATTATACATGCTTCCCATAGCTCCGTTTTCATTGTCTCTTATCTTGTCTGCTGTCTCAAAGAACTTCTTAGCCTGCTTGAGGTAAGCCTCAGCCTTGTCAGGCTGTGTATCCTTGAAAATAATGTAACCTTCTGCAAGTGCAGCAGCACAAAGTGCCATTGTACATGAATCAGCTATTTCATCATAAGGTCTGTCCCAGTCATCATTGTTGAGGTGATGCTTTCTGAGATAGACCTCAGCAGAACACCAGATGTTATGGTCTGTTGAACCACCTGTGAAATCACCGATTGTACCGATAACCTTATCTCCTCTGTCACACTGCATTACATAGTCAAGTCCCCACTGGATGTTGTTTCTGTAAACCTCGCCGAGACCCGCCTTATCAACAGCATCCTTGTATTCGAGATAGCCCCATGCAATTACAGATGCTGAGTAAGCATTTGTAACTGTGAACTTGAAATGGTCACCTGCATCGAACCATCCGCCCGGAATGATATCTGTTTCCTCTCCGTCTTCGTTTACCATTGAATCAGCTCTCCACGGAACGCTGTTCCACTCAGGGAGCTTTCCTGACTGCTGAACTTCATAGAAGAACATTGACTTCTGGAGTGCCTCAGCATAATTGTAGCTTCCTGCAGCATTTGTAACTGTTACTGCCGGAAATGCTGAAAGCATACCTGCTGACATTGCCATAGCTGACAAAGCAGCTGTAACTTTTTTGAATACCATGATTCAAACCCCTCTCTGTTTTTATATTTTTACGAACAATAGCGACACAGTTGTCTCTGTATCCGTCATATTTTAATATACAACACAATTTCATGTTTGTCAAGCATTTTATAAATTTGTTATGGACACATTGAAAAAAATGTGTTACAATTGATATATCAATAATACTGAGGTAAACAATATGAAAAAAATAACTATGGGAATAACCGCCCATGTCGATTCGGGTAAAACAACTCTTGCAGAAGCAATGCTCTACCATACAGGAGCAATAAAAAGACTCGGACGTGTTGACAACGGAAATTCCTTTCTTGATACAGATTCAATTGAACGTGACAGAGGTATCACCATTTTTTCTGCGAGAGCAGAATTTGAATTTGGTGATACAGAAATTACTCTGCTTGATACTCCCGGACACGTTGATTTTTCAGCAGAAACTGAAAGAATCATGCGTGTTCTCGACTATGCTGTGCTTGTAATCAGCGGCACAGACGGTGTGCAAAGTCATACCTCCACACTTTGGAAACTTCTCAGAAAATATGAAATTCCTGTATTTATCTTCATTAACAAAATGGATTTAACTGGTGCAGACCACAATCATGTTCTCGAAAGCATAAAAAAACATCTTTCGGACAACTGCGTCGATTTTTCTCAGAACGACGAAAGTATCCATGAAGACTCCGCTGTATGCTGTGAAGAATTAATGGATAAATTTCTCTCAGAAGGTATCCTGTCAGATTCCGACCTGATTTCAGCAATTTCACAAAGACGTATTTTCCCATGTTTCTTTGGCTCGGCTCTGAAACTGAATGGTGTCGGAGAATTTCTTTCGGCAATTGACAAATATACCGCTGATCCCGAATATCAGGAAGAATTCGGTGCAAAGGTTTACAAGGTTTCCTATGACAGTAAAGGAAGCCGACTCACTCACATGAAAATAATGGGCGGTGAACTTAATGTCAGAAGCGAAATTACATATACAAACTCAGACGGAAATGAAGTCACAGAGAAAATAAGTTCAGTAAGATTTTATTCGGGAGAAAAATTCCGTACTGAAAAGAAAGCCGAATCAGGAACCGTATGTGCAGTAACGGGACTTGAAGAAACATTCGCAGGTCAGGGTATAGGATGTGTGAAAAACTCAGAACGTGCTGTCCTTGAACCTGTAATGTCATATCAGATTATACTTCCTTCAAATATCAACATATTTGAAGCTCTTAAAGACCTGAGGAGACTTGAAGACGAAGACCCGCAGCTTCACATTTTATGGAATGAACAGCTTAAAGAAATTCATATACAGCTTATGGGCGACGTTCAGCTTGAAGTCCTCACAGAGCTTATTCAGAATCGCTTTGGATATAAAGCGGAATTCGGAAGCGGCTCAGTTTCGTATAAAGAAACAATAAAAAATACAGTTGAAGGCATCGGGCATTATGAACCACTTAAACACTATGCAGAAGTTCATCTTCTTATTGAACCATTGCCTCGTGGAAGCGGAATTCAGCTTGATACTTCATGTTCTGAGGATATTCTTGACAGAAACTTTCAGCGTCTTGTTCTCACTCATCTTGAAGAAAAAACTCATGTGGGAGTTCTTACGGGTTCACCGATTGCAGATGTTAAAATTACTCTTGCATCAGGAAAGGCACACATAAAGCACACAGAAGGCGGTGACTTCCGACAAGCTACCTATCGTGCTGTACGTCAGGGCTTGAGAAACGCTGAAAGCATCCTTCTTGAACCATACTACGAATACGAACTTGAAGTTCCTTCTGATATGGTGGGACGTGCAATTTCGGATTTACAGCGTATGTCTGCGGAATTCGACTCACCTGAAACTGTCGGAGAATCCTCTGTGATAAAGGGATATGTACCCGTTTCTGAAATTAACGGATACCATTCTGAACTTCTCGGATATACCCACGGAAAAGGAAAATTAATCTGCATTCCAAACGGATTCAGAGAATGCCACAATTCTCAGGAAATAATTGAAAGCCTTGCTTATGACTGTGATTCAGATACAGAAAACAGCGCAGATTCTGTTTTCTGCGCTCATGGAGGAGGATTCCTTGTCAAATGGGATGAAGTGCCGAAATATGCACATCTCCCCTCTTGTCTCGAACCCGAACCCGAGGAGGATGAAGAAACATTAAAAAAACAGCGCATTCAGCGTTACATGAAACAAACCGCATCAGACAAGGAACTCATGGAGATTTTTGAGCGTACATACGGAAAAATCAACAGAGATCCCCGAAAAGCCTTCAAACATGTGAAAGAAACACCCTCATACAGCAAAACACCCAAACTCCCCGACTATGAAGGTCCCGATTATCTCCTTGTAGACGGATACAATATTATTTTCGCATGGGATGACCTCAAAAAAATTGCAGAAACAAACCTTGATGCAGCACGTTCTCTGCTTGCAGACAGACTCTGCAATTATCAGGGTTACACAGGCTATGAAACAATCCTTGTATTCGATGCCTACAAAGTCAAAGGCAAACATCGTGACGTTGAAAAATACTGCAATATAAATATTGTCTACACGCAGGAATCCGAAACTGCTGACAGCTACATAGAAAAAGTATCACATGAATTATCAAAAAAACATCGTGTAAGGGTTGCAACCTCTGACGGACTTGAACAGATGATAATTCTCGGAAACGGTGCTTTCAGAATTTCAGCATCAGAGTTTAAAAAGCGAATTGAGGATGCCGAAAAGTCAATCAGGGAATTTATCGGAGGATGAGGTAAGTTATGGGAATATTCGACAGATATGCTCCTTTTATACAGGATTTCATTTATCGTAATAACTGGGAATCCCTGAGAGCAATTCAGGCGGCGGCAGGTGATGCGATTTTCAACACAGATGAAAATGTACTTCTCACAGCCTCAACCGCATCAGGTAAGACAGAAGCGGCATTTTTCCCGATTCTTACGCTGTTTTCAGAGAATATGCCCACAAGTGTCGGAGCAATATACATAGGTCCTCTGAAAGCACTCATAAATGACCAGTTTTCAAGATTAACCGAATTATGTGAAGAAGCTGAAATCCCTGTATGGCACTGGCATGGTGATGTTTCACAGTCTCATAAAGCAAAACTCCTCAAAAAGCCTTCGGGAATTTTACAGATTACCCCAGAATCCCTTGAGGCTCTCATTATACGAAAACACGCAGCAATTCCGAAATTATTTGGTGATCTGAGATTCATTGTAATTGATGAAGTACATTCTCTCATGCGCGGTGACAGAGGTGGACAGACATTGTGCCTTATTGAAAGACTTTCAAAAATGGCAGGTGTTAATCCGAGAAGAATCGGTCTTTCTGCTACAATCGGTGACCCGAAGTCAGCAGGTGATTTTCTTGCAAGCGGAACAGGCAGAGGTACGATAATTCCTAAAATAGAGACAAAAGGCGCAAAATGGCGTTTATCAATGGAACATTTTTACATCTCTCATGCTGAAAAATCCGAAAAAACGAATGAACCCGATGCACTTCCCGTACTTGAAGATGCTACAGATTCGGCACCCGAACACGCTGATGCAGGAATGGGATATATATTTGAACATACACGTGGTAAAAAATGCCTTGTATTTGTAAATTCACGTGAGGAATGCGAAGCTGTCACAACAACCCTTCGTTCTTACTGTGAGGCAAAACATGAGTCGGACAGATTTCTCATTCATCATGGAAATCTCTCTGCATCATTTCGTGAAACAGCAGAAGCTGTAATGAAAGACGATGATATGTACATGACAACCGTAACAACAGCAACCCTCGAACTCGGAATTGACATAGGAAGACTTGAAAGAGCATTTCAGATTGATGCGCCTTTTACGGTTTCCTCATTTCTACAGAGAATGGGAAGAACAGGCAGACGTGACCTTCCCCCCGAAATGTGGTTTGTAATTCGAGAAGAACTCCCCGAACCACGAACAATGCTCCCTTCAACTGTCCCATGGAAACTGATTCAGGGTATTGCACTAATACAGGTTTATCTTGAAGAACGGTGGGTTGAACCGCCGAAATTCGACAGACTTCCTTTCAGTCTGCTGTATCATCAGACAATGAGTACCCTCGCATCATGCGGTGAACTCACTCCGTCTGAACTTGCCTCAAAAGTACTGACACTTAAATATTTTCACAGAATAAGTCAGGATGACTATAAAATACTTCTGCGTCACCTTATCAGTATCGAACATATCCAGCGTACTGAGGAAGGAGGGCTTATTGTCGGACTTGCAGGAGAACATGTGGTCAATTCGTTCAAATTCTATGCTGTATTTCAGGAAAATGAAGAATATACGGTTCGCTGTGAATCAAGTGAACTCGGCACACTTGTAATGCCTCCCCCTGTGGGTGAAAAAATCGCAATTGCAGGTCATGTATGGATTGTTACGGAGCTCGACCACAAGAGACATCTTGTTTACTGTGAACTTGTAAAGGGTAAAGTACCCGCATATTTCGGAGATTGTCCCGGAGATATCAACACAAAAATTCTGCTCAGAATGAAACAGGTTCTGAGTGAGAAAAAATCATATCCGTACCTTATGAGCAATGCAGTATCAAGACTTAAACAGGCTCGGCATTCGGCTGTCAATTCAGGAGTTACAACCGAACCTCTTATATGTCTCGGCGGTAATATGTGGTGTCTGTTTCCGTGGCTTGGAACCTATGCTTTTTTTGCTATGGAAAGATTCCTCAAAATTCGCTGTTCCGAAAAGCTCGGAATTAAAGGAATTGACCCGTCAAGACCTTATTTTATACAGTTTACAATGAAAGCATCGAAAGAAGATTTCTTCCGTATTCTCATTGAAGAAGCGAAAAAACCGATTAACCCTATGGAACTTGTATACCCGAATGAAGTTCCTCTGTTTGAAAAATACGATGAATTTCTGCCTGAAATACTTGTAAAAAAAGGATTCGCATACGGAATCCTCGGAATTGATGAAATGATAAACAGAGTTCTCGAATGGGAAAACCTTGGAGACGGAGGTGTAAATGAATGAGCAATAAAAATTCATCAAACTGCGAAAGCTGTACAAACTATGTTTATGATGATGATTACGAGTGCTATATCTGCCTTGTAAATCTTGATGAAGACGAAATGTACAGATTCATACAGGGAACAAATTACAGTTGCCCTTATTACAGGCTTGATGATGAATATGGTGTTGTGAGACATCAGAACTGAAAAAAGTCCCGTCAAATATAGTTTGACGGGACTTTTATATTTATATTTTAAACTTTTGAATAATTGATATGATGTCATCACCATATTTTTCAACTTTTATTTCACCAAAACCCGATATTTTTAGTAATTCACTCTTGTTCTTAGGCATTTTCAAGACAATGTTTTTTAACTGCTCATTATTGAATACAAAATAGGCTTTAACTCCCTCTTTTCGACTTTTCATAAGTCTGTATTCTTTTAATTCCTTATATACGGGTCTTGATTCTATTTCACCTAAAGAAGAATCGATTTCATCACAGTTTTCTGGTTTTATGTTCTCTTCTTCAATATTTGAACAATCATTATCCGAACTGTACTTACTTGAATAATCAACTATATGTTCTTTCGATAGTTTTAAAAATCCTTCTGCGATTTCCTGCATTTCCTTATCTGACGATTCAAAATCATCATTATTATCACAAACTCTCTTTAAATAGGCAATTAAGCCATCAGCACGAACAATTATATCTTTTATTGACTTAGGAGCTTTTTTTAAATCAATGGTTGATTGTGGTGCAGCTAACACTATAACCGATTTATTGAATGTATCAAACCATTTTAAAAAGTCTGATTTAGATTTCCCACTTTTTTCACAGCTCTTCTTAGCTTTAATTAAATCAAGATGTCTTTGATTCTGCGTAACAGGACTATATATTCCAATATGCTTATATAAATTGCCTTGATATATTTTTCTCGAAAATGCTCCAGTTTCATCAACAATAATATTTCCGTACAGATTCTTACACTCGATAATAAAATTGTATTTTCTTGTAACAACAAGAAAATCTATCTGTGCTGTCAATCCATCATGTTCAATATACAAATCGTGAAGAATATACATAGGAATATGACTGTTTTTCAGTTCAAACAATACAGCATTCTCGCCAGCAATACCTATTTCTGTCAGTTTAATATCTTCATTAATTCGTTTTTTAATATTATCATCCGAACAATTCTCTAACAACTTTTTTAATTCTTCAAGCTGTTTTTCTGAACTACTGGTTTCTTTAAGAACAACTGGTTCAGTTAGTTTATTGAACATTCCATTGATAGAGTTTGCAATTTTAATTCCTAAAGACATCAATATCTCCTTGTTTCTGTCAAAATTACTGTATTATTCAGTTATTTCCTCTTCGTAATAATCCTCAAAAACCTCTTCATTTTACTCATCAACTTCCTCTATTTCGTAAGGCATATCCTCTGCCGTTTCAGAAATATCAGTTGTTTCAGCAGCTTCCGAAGTTTCAGTTTCAACGGATACGCTTTCATCTGATTTTGACTCTGAAATGAGGCTGAGTTTTCTCTTCTTTTCGAGAATCTTTCCTACACTTTCATTAAGTCTGTCAACTGTAATTTCACCGCTTTCAACAGCCTTTTCAAGGGCTTCAACTGCCTCTGAAAGTTCATAAGGCATAAGAATCATATCTGCTCCCGCCTGAATTGCCTTTACTGCGGCTTCACCTGATGAATAACTGTTTATTATTGCTCCCATATTATGAGAATCAGTAATTACAATTCCCTCAAATCCGAGTTCACCTTTAAGCCAGTCATTGATTACAACACTTGAAAGGTCACCGGGGAGATTGTCTCCTGATGCTGATGTAACCTGATGTCCGACCATTACAAAGTCGGCACCTGAATCAATACCGCCCTTGAATGCCTTGAATTCATTTTCACGAAGTTCCTCAATTGTTCTGTCTATGTATACTGTATCAAAACTCAAGCTTCCGTCACTTGCTCCAAGTCCAGGAAAATGCTTCAGAGTTGCAGATACCCCGCACGAATGAAGTCCGTCAATAACTGCTCCTGACATATCAGCAACAACCTGAGGATCGGAACTGAAAATTCTGTCTCCAAGCTCATTGAAAGGATTAATCGTAACATCTGCAACCGGTGCAAAGTCAAGGTTGAAAGCATACTGCACAAGCTGATGACCGAGTGTCTGTCCGACACCATAAGCTGTGCTGTAATCATTCATTTCTCCGTAATATGACATATTATTGAGGAAATCTCCGCCGAGACGCTGTGTAAGTCTTGCAACATCTCCGCCCTCCTCATCAACTGCCATGAACACATCAACACCCTTTTCCTTTGCCATTGAGCGAAGTGCAGATACAAATTCAGATGTCTGATCCGGATCAAAAATATTCGTATCATACATGATTATACCGCCAACAGGATAGTAATCATAGCAAACAGTTGTAAACTCATCCCACTCCGACTGCCAGTCATAGCCTGTAAGAGACTCAGGTGTAACCACAAAAAGCTGACAAACCTTGTCATGAACACTCATTGTGTCAAGTTTCTGCTGTACAATCTCAGAATATGGTGAAACGACTTCGGGTTCAGTAACTATTTCTGCAATATCCTCTGTAACCGGCTCCGATTCTTCGGAACTGTCATTGCTTCCGGGAACTGTGCATCCGCACATTGAAAGTGCAAGTATAAGTGAAATCGGTAAAAGTAATTTTTTCATTTTATTTCCTCCGTTTGTTTTTTCTTACCTGTCTGCGAATGAATCTGAAAGTCTCATCTTCACCTTTTTCAGCAAGAAGCCTCAAAAGAAATTCAAGTTTTTTTGCGGTTTCCTCCTCGATAATCCTTCTGTGCTTTGCACGAAGGAAATACTCAAGCGGACAGGAATCTGTATATTTCTCCTTGTTATATATCTTTGATGCGGCAACTCTGTCGCAGAACATCTCATACAAATAAATATCGGGCATTCTGACGGGTTCAAGTTTCTTTGAAACATAACTGTAATCAGTCCAGTATTCAAAATGATGCTTGTTTCTTCCCTTGTGGTGCATCCATGCACGTGAATATCCGGTTTCTTCTCTTTCCTTCTCGTTCGGACTTCTGTTTCCCTGATAGTATAGAACTCCGGGTATAAATTCCGTAGGTGAATACTTTGACAGGTCGTGAAAAAGTCCACGCCATATAATTCCCGCCTTGAAACAATGTTTCATGACCATTCGGCGGTGATTTGAAACGGTACAGAAATGTCCTTTCAGATTTTTTAAAAGCATTACCATATCACTTCCTGTTCTTTCCACTCAGATTACATATACTGTTCTTTACAATAAGCCTTCCGCTTATAATTATTCTGCCCTCCCTGTGAGTAGGATCTGCAAGTTTTTTCATTATCGTTTCAACGGATGTTTCCGCCATTTTCTCAATATCAACTTCAATTGTTGTAATAGCGGGGATACAAACATTTGAAACGGTATAGTTATCATAACCCGCAACTGAGACATCTTCGGGAACACGTATTCCCTTTGTTTTCAATGCGGATATTACACGAAAAGCTGTTTCATCACTGTTACAGACAAAAGCTGTCGGCATATCTTCAGGAAAATCTATATCGTCGAAAAGAGTTCCATTTTCGTTTCGGTCGTTGATAGTCCACTCTTTTCGGTATTCAAGTTCATTTTCAATTATGCATTTCAGATAGCCGAGAAATCTGTCACTTATACTGCTTGTTGCATTTATTTTTCCAAAAAATCCTATTTTCCTGTGTCCCATTTCAACAAGATGGTCAGTAAGTATATATGCACCATGATAGCTGTCTGAGTTGACCGAATCAACATCAAATCTGTCATCGTAAAAGTCAACAAACAAAATCGGAATGCTTATCTCACTCAGCATTTTCAGATAATTCTTCGCAAGCTGTCCTATCACAATGACAGCATCAACTTTTCCGTTTTCGATAACATCGGGTTTTTCAGCATTTTTTTCTGCTTTTCCTGTTATGCACTCATAAACCGCAAACACATTAAGCTGTGAAAGCTTATTTGATATCTTTGCGGTAAGTTCCCAGTAAAAAGTACCTCTCGCACCGACAAATCTTTCAGATGTTATGATTCCTACATTTTTTCCGCCCTTCGGAAAATCTTTCAGTCTTCCCGAATTTCTCGTCTTTGACGGCTTGTAGCCGAGTTCGGATGCTGAATCTATTATTTTTTGTCTTAACTCATCACTCACACCGTCACGCCCTGCAAGGGCATTTGATACGGTAACTACGCTTATGCCGAGTTTTTCAGCTATATCAGACATCTTTACTCCGTTTTTCATAAATCCTCCCGAATATATATGCTCTAGCCCTTTACATTATATCATTGTTTTAGCAAAAAATAAAGTCTTTTCAAATATTTTTGTGTATATTGCTAATATTAACATTCGTTAATTGTATCCATTGCACAAATAAGAATTCGTGAACAAAACCACTCAGCTTACCGCTTAAAAATATTTTTATATTCTATTGACAATATTGCTTGTATATGATAAAATATTACAAAATGGGAAATAATGAGTACGTATGGAAATATGCTGTTTTTTCATTCTTTGCCGTACCTGTTTTCCCTGCAGAAATAAACATTCAGAACCTGTCGATACAACAATTTACTGATGTCTGACGGGTTCTTGTTTTTGAGGTGGCGTATGGAAAATAAATTAAAGCTCTACGGATTTAACAATCTAACTAAATCTCTCAGTTTCAATATATATGATGTATGCTATGCCAAGACTCCGAAGGCTCAGCTTGATTATATCGCTTATGTTGACGAAGTCTATAATTCGGAACGAATTACGGCTATAATGACTCACCTCACCGAAATGATAGGTGCTCAGGTTCTCAGTATTTCCCGTCAGGATTATGACCCGCAGGGTGCGTCTGCAACCTTTCTTATTGCCGATGATACAATGATTCCTTCGGGCGGAACAGAAACAGTCGCACATCTTGACAAAAGTCACGTTACCGTTCACACCTACCCCGAATATCACCCTGATACAAGCATTGCTACTTTCAGAGTTGACATTGATGTCGCAACCTGCGGAAAAATAACTCCTCTGACAGCACTTGATTATCTGATAGGCAGTTTTGATTCGGATATTATTACCATGGACTATCGTGTAAGAGGATTCACCAGAAATCTTGACGGAAGAAAACTTTTCATAGACCATGATATTACTTCCATTCAGAACTACATTGATGATTCAATACTCGACAAATATGATGCTGTTGATGTTAATGTTTATCAGGCAAATATGTTTCACACAAAAATGCTTATAAAGGACCTTGAATTACAGAATTATCTTTTCAATACCGATGTCAGGGAACTTTCACCAAGAAGCAGACTCGAAATCATTAATAATCTCAGACGTGAAATGATAGAAATATTCAGCGGAAGGAACGTGTTTGAAAATGGCTCTTTCTCAGGTTAATGCTCCGATTTATGATGCACTCAGAAAATTCAGAAGAATGCGTGTTGTTCCATTTGATGTACCGGGTCACAAGCGTGGCAGAGGAAACATGGAACTGACTGAATTTCTCGGTGAAGACTGCGTCAGCGTTGACGTAAATTCAATGAAACCACTTGATAATCTCTGTCACCCTGTTTCAGTTATCAGAGATGCCGAAACTCTTGCGGCTGAGGCTTTTAAAGCCGCAAATGCTTTCTTTATGGTCGGCGGTACAACATCTGCTGTTCAAAGTATGATAATGTATGCCTGTAAAGAGGGCGACAAGATTATTATGCCCCGTAATGTACACAGAAGCGCAATAAATGCCCTTATTATTACGGGTGCAGTTCCCATATATGTCAATCCCGATGTAAACCGTATGCTCGGAATTTCACTCGGTATGTCGGTTTCACAGGTTGAACAGGCTATCAGGGAAAATCCCGATGCAAAGGCTATTATGATTAATAATCCGACTTACTACGGTATCTGTTCGGATCTCAAAAGAATTACAGACCTCGCACATGAACACGGAATGCTTGTTCTCGTTGATGAGGCTCATGGTACTCATTTTTATTTCGGAGAAAACTTCCCTCTTACCGCTATGGAAGCAGGTGCTGACTGTGCTTCTGTAAGTATGCACAAATCGGGCGGAAGCCTTACACAGAGTTCATTTCTCCTTATGGGTGAGAATGTAAATGCCGACTATATGCGTCAGGTAATCAATCTCACGCAGACTACAAGTGCTTCATATCTGCTTCTTTCAAGCCTTGATATTTCAAGAAAAAGACTTGCTCTCGGCGGACGTGAAATATTTGAAAAAACAGTTGAAATGGCTGAGTACGCAAGAGCGGAAATCAATGAAATAGGCGGATATTATGCTTATTCAAAGGAGCTTATAAACGGTGACAGCGTATTTGATTTCGATGTTTCAAAGCTGAGTATTTACACTCTGCCGATTGGTCTTGCTGGAATCGAAGTTTATGACCTCCTGCGTGATGAATACGATATACAGATTGAATTCGGAGATATCGGAAATATTCTCGCATACATTTCGGTTGGTGACAGAAAAAGAGACATTGAGAGACTTATTTCAGCTATGTCTGAAATCAAGCGCAGATTCGGAAAAAGCGGTGCTGATATGCTCACGCAGGAATACATTAATCCTATTGTTTCCGAAACTCCGAGAAAGGCATTCTATGCCCCGAAAATCTCCCTTTCGCTTGATGATTCAATCGGAAAGGTATGTACGGAATTTGTTATGTGCTATCCTCCCGGAATTCCGATTCTTGCCCCGGGTGAACTGATTACTCCCGAAATAATCGAGTATATCAGATACGCTAAAGAAAAAGGATGTCAGATGCTTGGTGCCGAAGATCTTAACATTGAAAGACTTAATGTAATCGTATAAGGAGAAAAAATGAAGGTTTCAGAATTCAGCGAAAATACAAAGATTGACCACGTTTCTCCGCCATGGGAAAAATATCTTTCTGAAAATGATTTTATAAGCTATCTCCCCTCATATCAGGGAAATGTGGTGCTTGATAAATTTGATGAATATACACATCCCGCTGAAGATGTCGGCGATATAACATACTATCTTTTTAACCCCGTAAAGCATGGAATTTCAGCAGAAAATGAAAAGCTTCCCCTTGTTGTGTTCATTCATGGTGCTACAAATTCCTTTGACGGAAAAATCTGCGTTGCACATAGCGGTGCAGAAATGTTTGCAACAGAAAAATATCAGCGTGAAATCGGTAAGGGTGCTTTCATTCTCTCTCCTCTCGCAAACGAGAAAAAGGACGAAAACGGAAATCTTTACGACAGCTGGAGTGAACTTTATGTACCTCATCTGAAAGACATAATTGAGGAAACAAAAAAGAATTACCCGATTTCAAAGGTTGTTGTCGCAGGTGGTTCGTCAGGCGGATATATGTCATGGGAAATGGTGCTTGCATATCCCCGTCTTTTTGATGGATGCATTCCTGTTTCATCAGGATTCATGCCGTCCGTTGAACAGTTGAAAATGCTTGAAAGCAATGATATAAAGGTTCTTTATGCCTGTGGAAAACATGACGAATTCGGGAGCTATAACGAAGAAAATGCTGAAATATACAAGTATATCAGCGAAATGAAAAACGGTATATGCTATACTCCCGAATGGACACGAAACGGAGATCATGGCGTTGCATCGCTTTATTTCGGAATTGAAATGGGACAGCATTGCATGATTACTCAGATACAGGCAAACCTCATGTATAATGACGGTACACCGTACTGTGAAGAACTCCCCGACGGTATTACAGGCTGGCTGAGGAAGTTATAATATAATACAATTACAAGGAGTGAGTATTTTATGGAATTATGGTTTACTGAACGACATACACCAAATGTAAAATTCTCAATAAAAGTTGACCGACAGCTTTACAGCGGAACAAGTGAATTTCAGAGAATTGATATTTTTTCATCTAAGGAATTCGGACGTTTTCTCACTCTTGACGGGTACATGATGCTTACAGAAAAGGACGAATTCATCTACCATGAAATGATAACCCATGTACCTATGGCTGTACATCCGAATCCTGAAAATATCCTTGTTATAGGCGCAGGTGACGGTGGTGTTGTCCGCGAACTTACAAGATACAACTGTGTAAAAAATATAGACCTCGTTGAAATTGATGAACTTGTTGTGGAAGTAAGCAAGAAATTTCTTCCGACGACTGCCTGCTGTCTCGATGATGAAAGGGTACACATATACTATGAAGACGGTGTTAAATTCATAAGACGCTGTGAAGACAAGTATGATGTGATTATCGTCGATTCAACCGATCCTTTCGGACCGGGTGAGGGACTTTTTACAAAGGAATTCTACGGAAGCTGTTTCAAGGCTCTCAAAGAAGACGGAATCATGGTTAATCAGCATGAAAGTCCGTTCTATTCGGAAGACGCAGCAGCTATGCAGCGTTCACACAAGAGAATTGTCGGAAGCTTCCCTATCAGCAGAGTATATCAGGCTCATATTCCGACTTATCCGTCAGGTCACTGGCTTTTCGGATTTGCTTCAAAAAAATATCATCCTGTAAGAGATTACAACGGTACAAAATGGAGTATGCTTGGTATTTCAACAAAATACTATAACACACATTTGCATTCGGGTGCATTTGCCCTCCCGAATTATGTAGAGGAGATGCTCAGAGATGTTGAATAAAAATATACAGACTTTCATTGCCTGTGACTGCGAATATGAGGATGCTTCAATCGTTCTTTTCGGTGCAGGTTTTGACGGTACAACAAGCTTTCGTGCAGGTACACGTTTTGCTCCGTCAGTAATCAGAAATGAAAGCTTCGGAATTGAAACCTACTCACCATATCAGGATAAGGATATGCTCGATTATTCCTATTTTGACAGCGGTGACCTTGAACTCACTTTCGGTGCAACTGAACGTGTGGTTGATGATATACAGAAACGCTCACAGACAATTCTCAATGACGGAAAATTCCCGTTCATGATTGGTGGCGAACACCTTGTAACTCTCGGTTCAGTAAAGGCTGTAAAGGAAAAATATGACGATTTGTATATCGTCCATTTTGATGCACACGCTGATTTGCGTGAGGACTATCTCGGACAGAAGCTTTCTCATGCCTGTGTACTGAGAAGATGTCATGACCTTGTAGGTGACGGACATATTTTCCAGTTTGGTATAAGAAGCGGTGACAGAGATGAATTCACATTCGCAAAAGACCATACTGAAATGCATAAGTTCAGCTTTGAGGGACTTGAAGAAACTGTTGAGAAATTAAAGGGAAAGAATGTATATTTTACACTCGACCTTGATGTACTCGACCCTTCAATTTTCCCCGGAACAGGCACTCCCGAAGCAGGCGGCGTTACATTTGACGAACTCAGAAAGGCTGTAACTCTTGTTTGCAGCAAACTGAATATCGTAGGCTGTGACGTAAACGAATTAAGTCCTCCGTATGACCAGTCAGGCGTTTCAACTGCTGTTGCGTGTAAGATTATCAGAGAGATTCTTCTTGCACTCTCAAAGTAAAGGTATTTGAAAATGCTGAAAAAAATAATCACAGTAATAATCTGCCTGATTATATTGTCACCTGTTATTCTTTTTGAAACTGTAACATTTATAATGGTAAAATTCACAGGTGAAACATACACAAACAGTACAGAAGCTGTTGTAGTTGATAATGTTCAGGCAGAAATGAAAGTACGCAGCAAATCAGGAGGGCACCATTACGTTACTGTATTCCAGCCTGTTGTAGAATTTGAATACAACGGAAAAGAGTATACGGTTCAGGTTCCGTATGGTGAGAGTGACCCCGTCCCCACGCAAACTACAATGGAGATTCGTTTTAATCCCGATGACCCGAATGATGTTTACAATCCTCAAAGTGAAAAGAATTTTCTTCCGTGGAACATTGGTGTAGGAATATTCGGATTACTTGAACTAATCATAATGATAATAGTTATCAGAGGTATAAATAAAGTTAAAAAAAGCAGATTACAGCTAAATAATGAAGGAGAATTATAAAATGAAAAAATGTATGATTATCGGATGCGGCGGTGTTGCATCTGTTGCTATTCACAAGTGCTGTCAGAACAGCGAAGTATTTGAGGGAATCATGATTGCAAGCCGTACAAAATCAAAGTGCGACGCTCTCAAGGAAAAGCTTCAGCCGACAACAAAGACAGTAATCGAAACTGCTCAGGTAAATGCAGATAACGTAGATGAGCTTATCGCTCTCATCGAAAGCTACAAGCCTGATGTTGTACTCAACCTCGCTCTCCCGTATCAGGATTTAACAATTATGGATGCTTGCCTTGCTACTAAGACACATTACGTTGATACAGCAAACTATGAGCCGCTCGATACCGCAAAATTCGAGTACAAGTGGCAGTGGGCATATCGTGAGAAGTTTGAAAAGGCAGGTATCACAGCTCTCCTCGGAAGTGGATTTGATCCTGGTGTTACAGGTGTTTTCTCAGCTTACGCAATGAAGCATGAGTTCGACGAAATCAATTACATTGATATTCTCGACTGCAACGGTGGTGACCACGGTTATCCGTTCGCTACAAACTTCAACCCTGAAATCAACATCCGTGAGGTTTCTGCAAAGGGAAGCTATATCGAGGATGGAAAATGGGTTGAAACTGAGCCGATGGAAATCAAGCGTGTTTACAACTTCAAGGGTGTTGGCGAAAAGGATATGTACCTTCTCCACCATGAAGAACTCGAATCACTCGCACTCAACATCAACGGAATCAAGAGAATCCGTTTCTTCATGACTTTTGGTCAGAGCTATCTCACACATTTGAAGTGTCTTGAAAATGTCGGCATGACATCTATCGAGCCTATCATGTATGAGGGCAAGGAAATCGTACCTCTCCAGTTCCTCAAGGCTGTACTCCCCGACCCTGCATCACTCGGTCCGAGAACTGTAGGAAAGACAAATATCGGCTGTATTTTCAGAGGTAAAAAGGATGGTAAGGACAAAACCTACTATCTCTACAACATCTGCGATCATCAGGAATGCTACAAGGAAGTCGGTTCACAGGCTATTTCATACACAACAGGTGTACCTGCAATGATTGGTGCAATGATGATTATGAATGGTACATGGAACAAAGCAGGTGTATACAATATCGAGGAATTTGATCCCGATCCGTTCATGGATGCACTTAACAAATGGGGACTTCCATGGGAAGAGGATTTCAACCCTGTCCTTGTAGATTAATTTTTTGAAAGGAAGTAATGTTTTGAAAATTATTAAAACTTTAGCTGTTTTACTCTCAGCTTCATTTATTCTCACAGGCTGCGGCAAGGATGCTTCTGCACCTTCAGCAACAAATACAGATTCAGATTCATCTGTATCGTCTGATATAGTTGCAACAGAGGATAATACCATTATAATCACACTTCATCCCGAAGTTGCCCCGCTAACCTGTGAAAACTTTGAGAATCTTGTTTCTGACGGATTCTATGACGGAGTAGTTTTCCACAGAATCGTTGACGATTTCATGGCTCAGGGTGGTGACCCTGACGGAACAGGAATGGGTGGAAGCTCTCAGACAGTAAAGGGTGAGTTTTCTTCCAATGGTGTGGAAAATAATCTTTCACACCAGCGTGGAATTGTTTCAATGGCAAGATCAAGTGACCCCGACAGTGCGTCAAGCCAGTTCTTTATATGCTATACCGATTGTTCTTTCCTTGATGGTTCGTATGCCGCATTCGGAGAAGTAACTGAGGGTATGGACGTTGTTGACAGCTTCCTTAGTGTGCCTCGTTCACAGAATTCTATGGGAGAGACTGCTGTACCTGAGACTCCTGTTGTAATGGAAAAAGTTACCATGATTGAAAATGATTCAGACGGCAATCCGAGAGTTCAGATTTTTATGAACGACTTTCTCAAATAATCTGAGGTGACAAGCGTGTTTGATATTAAAAGTGTTCAGACTCCGTGCTATATTATTGATACAAAAAAACTTGAACACAATCTTAAAATCCTGAAGGGTGTCGAGGACAGAACAGGATGTAAAATTCTTCTTGCACAGAAATCATTTTCATGCTACCACGTTTATCCGCTGATAAAAGAATACATCAGCGGTACAGCGTGCAGCGGTCTGTATGAAGCAAGACTCGGCTATGAGTGCATGGGACTTGAAAACCATGTTTTTTCAGCCGCATACAGAGAAAATGAAATAGATGAAATAATCGGATATTGCGGTCATATAATTTTTAATTCCTTTTCACAGCTTGACAAATATCGTGACAGAGTTCTTTCGGCAGGAAAGAAAATCGGTCTGCGTATCAATCCCGAACTTTCAACACAGGAAGGACATGAAATCTATGATCCTTGTTCACCTAAATCGAGACTCGGAATTACACTTAAAAATTTCAGAAAAGACGATTTAATAGGTGTTACAGGAATTCATTTTCACACACTCTGCGAACAGAATTCCGATGACCTTGAAAAAACTCTCGATGCAGTTGAAGAAAAATTCGGTGATATCCTTAGTAAAATGGAATGGATTAATTTCGGCGGTGGTCATCATATAACCCGTGCTGACTATGATATTCCACGACTTGAGAAGTGCATAAAGCGTATGCAGGACAAATACGGACTTGAAGTATTCCTTGAACCGGGTGAGGCTGTTTCTCTCAATGCAGGTTATCTTGTTACAGAGGTTCTTGACCTTACTGAAAACGATATGCCGATTGCAATTCTTGATACTTCAGCGGCTTGTCATATGCCTGATGTACTTGAAATGCCCTATCGTCCTCCGCTCAGAAATTCGGGCGAAAATGGCGAAAAGAAATACTCATACAGGTTAGGTTCACAAACCTGTCTTGCTGGTGATGTTATCGGAGAATACTCATTTGATGAGCCTCTGAAAATCGGTGACAGGCTTGTATTTGAGGATATGGCTATTTACTCAATGGTAAAAAACAATACCTTCAACGGTATGCCTCTCCCTTCAATCTGCATATATGACGGTGAAAAAATATACACTGCCCGTGAATTCGGATATATGGATTTCAAAATCAGATTATGATAAAAAATGCACATCTTGATAAGATGTGCATTTTTCATTAATATCCGTAATATTCTGTAGTATAATCATATCCGGAATTCGGATCTATGTACCCTCCTGCATTAGGATTTGTATATTCTGTATTATTATCAATACTGCCTGAATCAGGAACACTCACACTTGTATCAGGTACAATCGCACCGCCGCCGCTTGCACCGGGATCTTCATTTCCGGGTACTTCTGTGTTTGTCACTCCGCCATTCTGTGCGATATAGTCTTCAACATCAACATAATTCTGATTATCCCCATAATTGTTAGGTGCGATTACTGTTGCTGTATAAGGATTCGATGCTGTCGGTATTCTTGCATTCCAAAGGAAGCCTGAACCTGTCGTAATAACAATCTCAAAATCTGTGCGGGTTGTTGTTGATTTAGCCTCCTCAGTTGCTCTGACAGTTGTCTGAACAGACTTTTCATCATCAGCAGATGTTGTAACAGCAGGTGATGCGAGTTCGTTTATCTGTCCGTTTTTTGAATAGTTTTCTCTGCCGAGATTGCTTATCATTCTTTCATTCGGAGTAATCGGATACATAGTAAAGAATCCAAGAACAAGAAATGTAATCAAAACAAATCCACTGCATGAAAACATTGTAATCTTTGTAGACTTTTTAAGACCTTTTGAATTTTCTGATTTTTTTTTCATAAAAAGAACACTCTCCATAAAAACAAATATCACTTGATAGTATATAACATATTTAGATTATTGTCAATGGTAATTCATGAGAAAAAGGAAACGAATTGACGGGAATAATTGTTAATTATGCTCTGTGTATTATCTCCTTATATCTCATCCATATAGTTATTGCGGTCATCGGGATGATCCTCAATAACATCTCCTGTAAGGTCAATATCATCCATTGAGTCTGATTCACTCATCAGTCTTTGATCGGATTCTGCCTGATAAGGATCAATTATACTTCTTCCGACAGCATCCATTCTTTTTTCCTCCACACGTTCATTAAAATATGGAAAACCTACCTGATTTTCAAGATAAGTATACTTGGAGTTTACCTTTCCTGTCGGAATAATTATTAAAAGAGTAAAAATAAAAGGTAAAATAATTGCACCGTCAGAAATCTGAAGAATCATTATCATAAGTGAAACAACAAGACTCACAATAAGATAAAACACCTTGCGTTTATAAATTCCATAATATCCGATGGCAACAATAATTTCTTTGATAAGAAAATCAAATAGAATCAAAATTCCGCCCATCATCGCATAAACCCCCAAAAAATAACCCCCAAAAAACAAAGCAAACAATATGTATGTCGTACCGACGAACTGATAAAACTTCATGCATCTTTTATAAGCCCTTCTGTTTACTTCAAATTCCTCTATCATTAATAAAATCCCCCGTCAACTTTTCTTAACATAATGCATATAATATTATCGTGGAGCAGAAACATTGGTAATGTTCATTACTACTGATTTTTCATCAGGGAAATCAATACTTCCGAATGAGGGCGGCAGACCATCATGCGGTGCTGAACAACTGCCCGGATTCATAATGTAAAGACCATCCTCAAATCTGTTGTATCTTACATGAGTATGTCCGTAACATACAATATCGCAATTATATTCTTTTGCTGTTCGCTTAATGATTTCAAGGCTGTTCTTTACTGCGTAAAGATGTCCGTGAGTGAGGAAAATACGATGTCCTGCAATTTCAAGTACAAAAAAAGCGGGCTTCAGGCTGTAAATATCGCAGTTTCCTGCAACGTGAATAATTTTACTTTCATAATCACGGTGAGTCATAATAAAAGAATCAACATCACATTCACCGTCACCGAGATGCACAAGCCAGTCTGCATCACTGCATCTTGACCACACCTTTTCAAGTGCGCTGTAATTTCCATGAGAGTCTGAAATCAATACAATACGCATATTCTGCTCCTTTCATAACAGGCATCAAAAATACTTCTGAGAATACATTATAACATATAAATTTAAAAAAATCAATTGTTTATTAATAATTTCAGCAAAATATCACTTTCAGGAGGTAATTCATGAACCCTAACAATATTGACTCTGAAAAGCTGAACGGTCTGCTTAATGCAGTCAGCCGAAAACTTGGGATGTCTCCCGAAAAACTCCGCAGAGAACTTGAAGATGGAAAATTTGACAATGCTCTTTCGGGAATGAATAAAAATGATGCTGATAAATTTCTTCAGGCTGTAAACAATCCGAAAATCATTGAAAAAATGATGAGTACCCCACAGGCTAAAGCACTCTATCAGAAACTTTCGGGGAAATAATTTTGGATGATGTAATGAGTAAAATATCCGAACTTCTTTCAGATGAGGAAAGCGTGAAACAGCTTTCAGAACTTGCACAGATGATTATGGCTGAGAAAAATGAGGAACAACCATCGGATGAGAAAAAAAGTGACCAAACATCCCCTGATTTTTCGGATATTATGAAATTAACAAGTCTTGCAGGTGCTTTATCTGAAAATGATAAAAACACAGATCTTCTTCTTGCCCTGCGTCCTCATCTGAGTGAGGAAAGGCAGAAGCGTGTTGACAAGGCAGTAAAAATAATGCGTATTTCTTCCTTATACAGTCTTGCAAAGGAAAACGGTATGCTTGAGGATATATTATAGGGCAATACCGCACAGAGATTGTACAAAAACGTGCTTTGTGCGGTGTTGCCACAGATTGGTGATGAATTGATTTGCATGAGAATATAAAAAACAATAACCGTTACCCACGTGATGAAATTCCTTCATCCCTTTCAGAAATAAATTCTGACATTCCTGAAGGGGATAAATCCTCTACTATCTCAGACAAACTGAATAATCTTATTTCAAAAGGCAATGACACCGACAGGCTTTTCATTGGTGCTGTTCTTTACCTGCTTTTAAAGGAAAACTGCGATAAAAAACTGATTATTGCGCTTTTATACATAATGCTTTAGGAGGTTAAAAATGAATACTCATATGATTTTTTATTCTGTCTGTGCCTGTGCAGTACTTATAATGATAATATATTTCATGAGAAGAAAAAGAAAAATCCTCTCATTTCTTTTTGGTGCCGCAACAGGCATTACAGCACTTATGCTTATTAACAGATACGGGTATATAATTGGTGCAGATATTCCTCTGAATCTGTTTAATTTCTGCGGCAGTGCAGTTCTCGGAGTCCCTTTTGTAGTGTGTATAGTAATTCTGAAATATTTATAGTTTTTTTCATCAAACCTATTGAATTTTTGTGATTAATATGGTAATATATTGTTATAAGAATCAATCAGGGAGGTGCAATATGAATATTATTGACATAATCAACAAGACAAAGAATTCGATTCCGCTGACAGAAGGTGAAATTCGTGACCTTGTAAACAGCTATACAAATGATACAATTCAGGATTATCAGATGTCAGCATGGCTTATGGCTGTTTGCCTCAATGGTCTTTCGGAGGATGAAACCGTAAACCTCACTCTTGCTATGCGTGACAGCGGAAAAATTCTGGACCTCAGCGGAATAGGAAATGTTACAGCCGATAAACACAGTACGGGTGGTGTTGGTGATAAAACAAGTCTTATTGTCGGACCTGCTGCGGCAGCTTGTGGAATTTCAGTTCCTAAAATGTCAGGTCGTGGTTTAGGTCACACAGGAGGTACTATTGACAAACTCGAAAGTATTAAGGGATACAAAACCGATATACCTTTTTCAGAGTTTGAGACAATTGTCAGAACTTCAGGATTTTCAATCATCTCACAGAACGACGAACTATGCCCTGCTGATAAAAAAATCTATTCGCTGAGAAATTCCTCAGGAACTGTTGACAGTATACCTCTCATCTGTGCAAGTATTATGAGCAAAAAACTCGCACTTAATGCTGACTGTATCGTACTTGATGTTAAATATGGTTCGGGTGCTTTTATGAAAACCCGTAGTGATGCGGAAAAGCTTGGTTCTCTCATGGAAAAAATCGGTACAGCCGCAGGAAAAAAATGTCGGTCTGTTATTACTGATATGGATTCCCCTCTCGGATTCAACATAGGTAATGCACTTGAAGTTGAAGAGGCAATAGATGTTCTGAGCGGAAGAAAAAAGGGCAGACTATACGATATAAGCATTGAACTCACCGCAAATATGCTTGAACTTGCGGGAAAAGGCACATTTGAAGAATGTATGAAACTTGCTGAAAATTCGATAGAATCAGGTGCGGCTCTTGACGTTCTGAAAAAGACAATCGAATTACAGGGTGGAAACAGTTCAGTATGTGATGACACTTCAAAACTACCAAAAGCAAGATTCAGTCACACAATAAGAGCGTCACAGGATGTTCAGATTCAATCCATAAACAGCTATGAACTCGGAATGGTCTCACTTATTCTCGGTGCAGGAAGAATAAACAAGAATGACAAAATTGACATGACAGCAGGAATAGTAATGGAATGCGAAAAAGGTGACAATATTTCAATGCACTCTCCCCTGCTGACACTTTATTCATCAGTATGCAGTGACTTCTCAGAAGCTGCTGTACGAGCAATACGTGCATTCAGATTTAAAAAAATATGATTTTTATACAAAAAAACTATTGACTTCATGTTTTAATTGTGATAAAATATGAGTATCTTAAAAATCATAAGGAGGTTTTTATCATGGGTTTTATGGATAATATCAAAGGTTTCGCTGACAAAGCCGGTGAAGTCGTTAAGAAGGGCGTTCAGACAGGTTCTGACAACCTCGAAAAAATGAAGGAAAAATCAAGAATTAACAAGGAAATTGCTGCTTGTGACAGCGCAGTTACTACTGCTTACGTTGAAATCGGAAAGAAGTTCTTTGCTGAGAATCCTGATAATCCTGAGTACGCTGATTTCTTTACTGCAATTAATGAAAATACAGCAAAAATTGAAGAACTCAAAGATCAGCTTGCTGCTATGGAGGACAAGGTTGCTTGTAAGTCATGCGGTGCATCTGTTGCTAAAGATGCAAAGTTCTGCGATAAGTGCGGCGCAAAGGTTGAAATTCCTGTTGCTGAAACAGTTGAAACCGAAGCACCTTCTGAAACACCGCTTGAGAGTGCAAAGGTTTGTCCGACCTGCGGTGCATCAGTTTCAGCAGGTTCTGCTTTCTGTGCTGAGTGCGGAACAAAGGTTGAATAATCTTAACATTAAAAAACGTTCTCCTTTTGGAGAACGTTTTTTTGCAAAAAAATGGTCATACCCGAAAGTATGACCATTTTATATTTAAGCTTTAATTACTTGTTGAGGTTAGCTTCGATCTTATCGAGAACGCCGTAAAGCTCAGCAGGAATCTTTCCGCCCTTAGCAGCGATGTCCTCATCGTAGTATCTTCTCATCTCAGCAATTTCCTTCTTCCAGAGGTCTCCGTCAACAGCGAGGAGCTTATCGAGAACAACAGGTGTAACCTCGTCCTCAAGACCTGCAATGTTGATGTCATCCTTCTTAGGAAGGTAACCGATAGCTGTTTCCTCAGCGTCAACTGTACCTTCACATCTCTTGATGATCCAGTCGAGAACTCTCATGTTGTCGCCGAAACCAGGCCAGAGGAAGTTACCCTCTTCATCCTTCTTGAACCAGTTAACGTTGAAGATCTTTGGAGCCTTGTCGCCGAGCTTTTCGCCCATTTCGAGCCAGTGGTTCCAGTAATCACCTACGTTGTAGCCGATAAATGGCTTCATAGCCATTGGATCGTGACGGAGAACGCCTACAGCACCTGTTGCAGCAGCTGTTGTCTCAGAAGATACAGCAGAACCCATGTAAGTTCCGTGTGTCCAGTCAAATGACTGATATACGAGAGGAGTTGTTGAAGCTCTTCTTCCGCCGAAGATAATAGCAGAAATAGGAACACCAGCAGGATTATTGAACTCAGGTGAAATGCATGGGCAGTTCTTAGCAGGAGCAGTAAATCTTGAGTTTGGATGAGCAAGCTTCTTGTTCTTTCCGTCCTCACCGATTTCAGCTGTGAACTCAGGACCGTTTACAACAGCACCCTTCCACTCTGTAGCATTTACAGGTGGGTTCTTGTCAAGACCTTCCCACCAAACTGTCATCTCATCATTGTTGATAGCAACGTTTGTGAAGATAGTGTCCTTCATTGTTGAAGCAAGTGCATTGTAGTTTGACTTAGCATTTGTACCAGGAGCAACACCGAAGAATCCGTTTTCAGGGTTGATAGCATAAAGTCTGCCGTCTTCGCCCTGCTTCATCCAAGCGATATCGTCACCTACTGTAAATACTTCGTAGCCATCCTTCTTGTATCCCTCTGGTGGGATGAGCATAGCAAGGTTTGTCTTACCACAAGCAGATGGGAATGCAGCTGTGATATACTTAACTTCACCGTCAGGCTTCTTAACGCCGAGGATAAGCATGTGCTCAGCCATCCAGCCTTCGTTCTTACCCTGGAATGAAGCAATACGGAGTGCAAAGCACTTCTTGCCGAGGAGTACGTTTCCGCCGTAAGCAGAGTTGATTGACCAGATTGTGTTCTCCTCAGGGAACTGTACAATGTATCTGTTCTCAGGATCAACGTCGCACTTAGCGTGGAGACCTCTTACGAAATCGTCAGACTCGTCACCGAGGTTCTTGAATGCGTCAGCACCCATTCTTGTCATGATGTTCATGTTAAGAACAACGTAGATAGAATCAGTAACCTCTACACCAACCTTAGCGAGTGGTGAGCCGATTGGTCCCATTGAATAAGGGATAACGTACATTGTTCTGCCCTTCATTGCACCGTCATAAAGAGGTGTGAGCTTAGCCTTCATCTCTTCAGGATCCATCCAGTTGTTTGTAGGACCAGCTGCTTCCTTTGTCTTTGAGCAGATGAATGTTCTGTCCTCAACACGAGCAACGTCGTTTGGCTTTGTTCTGTGATAGAGACAGCCAGGGAGTTTCTCCTGATTGAGTTCGATCATTTCGCCTGTTGCAACAGCCTCAGCCTTGAGAGCAGCAATCTGCTCGTCAGAACCATCGATCCATACAACATTTTCAGGCTTTGTGAGGGCAGTCATTTCTTCTACCCACTTTAAAACATTAGGGTTTTTTGTAAGTGCCATTGTATTATACCTCCATATAAATATTAACTTTTCAGTACAGTACAGACAGAAATCCGCACCGTTCGGACAAATCACAGCCATGCCATAATTGACCATATATCTATTATAAACAATTTTTGGCATACTGTCAATAGCAATATGATATTTTTTTATCATACCAATATAGTGTTTTGAGAATTATTTATGAAAATTTATAATATTAATGTTTTACACAATACGAGTTGTATTATTCACTTATGTATCATTTATTGTTAAATCGCACAAATAAATTAACATTCTATTGTTATAAACATAGAAATTATATATTATATCATATTTTTTTGCTTATTACACTTGAAATATGTGCAAATTATGATATAATAAATAACAGATAAAGTCATGAAACTATTATTCATGACAAGACTACATATTTGAACGGAGGTAATTCCAATTGAAAAAACCAATCATTACAATAGAGAGACAATACGGAAGCGGTGGAAGTATTATAGGCAAGATTGCTGCTGAAAAACTTGGTATAAATTATTATAACAGACAGATTCTTGAAATGACCGCCGAAAGATGCGGAATTGCCGCAGAATTTCTTGAAAATGCAGAAGAAAGTGTACCTACAAGTTTCCTCTATTCACTTCTCCTTACTGCAAATGCTTCCAAAACCACAGAAGAAAGCCTCCCTCTTTCCGACAGAGTTTATCTTATGGAAAGCAGAATCATAAGTGAGCTTGCTGAAAATGAAGATACATTTGTTCTTGTAGGAAGATGCGGAAACTATATTCTCGAAGAAAGAGGATGTTTCAGCGTTTACATCTATGCTCCTCAGGAAAAGAGAACGGAAAGAGCTGTAAATGAATACGGAATTTCTCCGAACAAAGTTGAATCTACTCTGAAAAAAGCAGATAAGAGACGTGAGACTTTCTATAATGTAAACACAGGCAGACAATGGCAGGATAAAGACAGATATTCTATTTGCCTCAACAGTGCAGATCTCAGTGACGAATTATGTGCTGATTTCATAGTGAAGGCTTACGAAGAATACTGCGAACATATCGCATCCATTAAGGCTGGCGAATAACAAAAGGTACAATGCATACCTGAAAAGCTGTTCCCTGACAGTTTTTCAGATACACATTGAAATATATCTCTCTAAATACCACACAGTTTCCTCCTATCTGTGTGGTATTATTTTTGCAGATTTACGGATTTTCCGATGAAATATATGGACTAATTGTAAATTTTCCAAATACAGTCGGAATTGCTTTGACTTTTGTCGGAATGTATGCTATAATTTACGAAACATGAGATGTTCTGTTCTCATGAAGGGTAATTATGAAAGAAGATGAAAACAATAGCAAAAGAAATAAAAGAAAGAACAAAGACTGCTTTGATTCTTATCGTATGCGTGATATTGTACGTGTTACTGCAAATTCTTACAATAACGAGTGACCGTGCAGGTCTTTCCGCATTCAATGGTGTTTACATGGCTTGTCAGTTTGGTCTTTGTCTGACAATGATGCAAATAAGAGGCAAAAAGGGTATAACTATCTCAATGGTGCTTATGTCGGTATCCCTGATTCTGCTGTTAAGGGCTTTTTTATTCTTAGATAATGAAGCACCGGTACCGGGAATTTTCAACTCAACAATCTACCTGCTGACACTTCTGTTTCTCAAAAAGTTTTTTAAGAAACGTGAATCAGAGGCAGTAACCGACTTTACAACAGGATTGCTTAATAATCGTGGAATTTTACAATATCTTAAAAGAAAAACCGAATCAGGATACAAATTAAGCGTACTCTATATCGACCTTGAGAATTTCCGTATACTTAACGACCGTCACGGACATGAGTACGGCGACCTTCTGATGAAAAAAATCGCTGAACGAATTAAGGATACTGCCGGAAGAGATTGTGTCGTTGCACGTATGGACGGTGATGAGTTTGTTGTTGTCCTGAATGGGGAAACAGATGCTGAATCAGCTTCAGATGAAATTCTCAGCGCAATAAAAAAGAAAATTAAGATTCCTGTTAATAATGTTAAAATCGAAAATTATGTTACAGCACACGCAGGCATCTCAGAATTTCCGAAAGACACAAAAAACTATGAGGAATTAATAAAATTTGCTGATATAGCAATGATTCATGCGGCAAAAAGCAAATCTGAAAAAGCCTATTTCTTTGATAAGTCAATGGCTGAAGAAATGGAAAAGCAGGTTGAAATCGAGAAACTCATCAAAGACGGACTTGAAAAGGATTATTTCTATCTCGTTTATCAGCCTCAGTTCCATGCTGAAGGTCAATCACTTCGAGGTTTTGAAACTCTCATAAGAATGATTACTCCCGAAGGGAAAAATGTCAGCCCCGGTGATTTTATTCCTGTCGCAGAAATGAATGACCTCATAATCAAAATCGATAATTATGTTCTGAAGCGTTCAATGATGGAATTTCGTGAAATAGTGAAAAATGTAAATAACAGTTTCATCCTTTCCATCAATGTATCCGCAAAAAACATCGGTAATCCTTCCTTCCCTGAAAAACTCTGCAAAATCATCTCAGAAACTGATTTTCCTGCTGAGAATCTTGAAATAGAAATCACAGAATACTGTTTTGCAGAATCAGTTGATATAACAATTGATAATATCAGGAAACTAAGAAAACTCGGCATACACGTTGCACTCGATGACTTCGGAACGGGATATACTTCCCTTTCATATCTCGCAAAAATGCCTGTAAATCTTCTGAAGATTGACAAGAGTCTCATTGATGACATAGAGGTAAACGAAAAGAGCAGAAACTTTGCAAATACTGTAATATCTCTCGGACACATGATGGAATGTGAAGTAATTTCAGAAGGTGTTGAAAATCAGAATCAGGTAGATATTCTTAAATCACAGGGATGCAATTTCATTCAGGGATTCGTATGGGGAAAACCTCTCGGATACTATGATGCAAAAAATCTTTCATACAAACACAAAAAGTGAGCCTTACGGCTCACTTTTTTCTTAGCGACACAGCAAAATCAGTCTATTCAAGAGCATTTATTTCCATAAAAATTCTCTGCATCTGAATATCTGTTTCTGCAATACGTTCTGCACATTCTCTGAGTTCCTCAGATATTTCAGGTGTTAGCGGTGCAGTAGTCTTATATCTGAGCTGATGTTCAAGACTTGCCCAGAAATCCATTGCAATCGTTCTTATCTGAATTTCAACAGGTGCATAAAACTTCTTTTCAGCAAGATGAACAGGTACATTTATTATCAGATGATAACTTCTGTATCCGCTCGGTTTCGGATTACTTATGTAATCTTTCTGCTTGATTACAGTAAATTCATCGCATCTGCACAGAATATCCGCAATATAATAAATGTCTGTTATGTAATAACAGGTTACTCTTATTCCTGCGATATCAAGCAGGTTTTTCTGTGCATTTTCAGGAGAAACAGCAAGACCTTTCTTTCTCAGTTTACCTATAATGGATTCTGCCGATTTAACACGGCTTTCGATATTATGTATAGGATTTCTCTGATATTTAAGTCCGAATTCCTCATCAAGAATATTCAGATACGTTGTAACAACCTTAATTGCTGAATCATAAAGGTGGATAAGCTCCACAAATTTCATGAATTCCGAGGCTATTCTTTCAGCCCCGTTATCCTGCTGTATTATAGCAGGGAGATTTTCAAAATTCTCTCTGATAAAATCCATTTCATTCATATACCATCATCCTTTCGTTAAGCGTTTAGCCAATACATGACGCAACTGTATCAACAGCCGAATAATAATCCCCTTCAGCTATACTGTACCACGCATTTTCAAGTGCGTAAGCTATATCATCAGAAATATAATTTTCTGAATATACATAAGCATTTGCTGATACAGAATCAATCATAATCATATATCCGTCTCCGTCAGCATATCTTCTTTCACAGTATACCCTGCACAGTTCCTCGCATTCCAATCCCATATTATTCCCAAGAATTACAGCAGAAATATCATTATAACAATTATTCAGCTTTTCCTGTAAATATTCTGTTTCCTCAATGCTGAAAACTCCGAGTTCATCAAAAACTCTGTCGGGACAGTTTTCAGCAAGTGAAAGCATACCTTCTATTCCATCTCTGTAGTTTTCCTCCGCAAAAAGCTTAGTAGAAGAAAAAAGCTGTCTGCTTTCGGTTTCTTCAGATACAAAATCCGCACACACTCCTGTTTTGAGCAGATAATCCTTGTTTGTGTCATTATTCAGAACAAACACAAAACCATTTCCCTCTCCCCCATAAAACGAATCAAACATTTCCTCAGCGAAAATCGCAGCATCTTTACCGCCGAGGTCGGATACGGTTACAACTGCTGCATTTATCATATATTCTGAATAAAGCCTGTCTATGCGGCTCTGAATCGCATTTTCATCAGCATTGCTGAGAACACCTGCAAAATCACGAACATAAACAGCGTCAGAAATTTCAGTTGCTTCCTCCGATAAGGGTTCATATTCGGTTTCAGAGGCAGCTTCAGAGGTTATTGTTTCGTTTTCTGCTGAGTCAGTTATTTCTGATACTCCTGATATTTCAGACGTTTCCTTCATCCCCGAAACAACAGAACATCCGCTTAAAAAAAGCATCATTAAACCTGACACAGAAATTAATTTACAAAAAATTTTCAAAAAAATCATCCCTGCCTATTGTATTATATCTTATATTCTATTATAATTTAAAAGAAAAATCAAGTAAAATAATGTGATAAATTTATGAAAAAAGGAGTACACAATGGATTACAGCATTAAAAACAATGATATTATCCTTAAAGAACCGGATTTAGACATTGATGAAACACTTGACTGCGGTCAGGCTTTCAGATGGAAAAAGATTGAAAGTGATTATCAGAGTACATACATCGGAAAATTCTTCAATGATGAACTCAGAATCTCACAGACCTCAAAAGGATGCTTTATTCTTCATGACACATCCGAATCTGATTTCCTTGAAAAATGGGTTGATTATTTTGATTTGAACACAGATTATTCCGAACTAAAAAATCAGTTTTCCGAGGATGAAACACTTTCAAAAGCCTGTGAATACGCAGGAGGAATACGTCTTCTCAGGCAAAACGCATGGGAATGTCTGATTTCATTCATAATATCTCAGAACAACAATATTCCGAGAATCAAAGGAATAATCGACCGTCTTTGTGATAACTACAACGGAAATTTCCCGACAGCCTGTGAACTCGCAGACGAAACTCCCGACACACTCTCGTATCTCAGAAGCGGATTCAGGGCGAAATACATATATGATGCAGTAAAACGTGTAAACAGCGGTGACATTGATTTAAAGGCTGTATCAGAAATGTCGATTGATGAAGCACGTTCAGAATTGAAACGCATAACGGGAGTAGGTCCGAAAGTTGCGGAGTGTGTACTTCTTTTCGGAATGCACAAAACGGATGCTTTCCCAGTTGACGTATGGATAAAGCGTGTACTTGCAGAATACTACCCGAATGGTTTTCCCGAATTTGCAAAGGGAAATCAGGGAATTGCACAGCAGTATCTTTTCCACTACATAAGAACGGGAATTAAGTAATTATCACGGGAATCAATTTTTAAAACTCAATTCAGATAAATGATGATATTTTGTAGGGGACGCCGCCCTCGGCGTCCCGTCGCCTGTTGGTAATCAAATAAATTTGATAATTTAAGGCATTACCATAACACTTTTGTGCAACTACGGGCGGCGAAACGCCGCCCCTACAGACACGAAATTGATTTCTGTGAATAATTATGATAAAATATTGATTTTTGAAAAACTATATGTTATAATAAATTTGTACAGTTTTACGGGCAGGTTAGCAATGTCCCGTATGGTCACAGCTGTACAGCTGTTCTCCTGAGTCACAATAGGAGATTATTATGAAATTTTCTAAAATGCATGGCATCGGAAACGATTACATATATGTAAACTGCTTTGAGGAAACTGTGAATGAACCCGAAAAGGTTTCTGTTATTCTCAGTGACAGACATAAGGGTATCGGTTCGGACGGACTTGTACTTATTATGCCCTCAGACAAAGCTGATTTCCGTATGCGTATTTTCAACGCTGACGGTTCGGAAGCTATGATGTGCGGAAACGCTACACGCTGTATCGGTAAATATGTTTACGATATGGGACTTACCGACAAGACAGATATTACACTCGAAACAAATTCAGGAATCAAATATCTCACACTCTATCCCGAAAACGGAAAAGTTGAGCTTGTTCGTGTTGATATGGGAAAGGCTGTTCTTCTTCCGAGAGATATTCCTGTTGACAGCGACCTTGAACGCTTTGTCAACGTTCCTGTTGACGTAAACGGAGTGACATACAATATGACCTGTGTTTCAATGGGAAATCCTCATGCAGTTATTTTCACAGAAAATACTGATGACCTTGACCTTGAAAAAATGGGACCTCACTTTGAAAATCACAAACTCTTCCCTAACAGAGTCAATACCGAATTCGCTGAGGTTATTGATGAACATACACTTAAAATGCGTGTATGGGAACGTGGAAGCGGAGAGACTTTTGCCTGCGGAACAGGAACCTGTGCAACTGTAGTTGCCGCTGTTCTCAACGGAATCTGCAAACACGACGAAGAAGTCCTCGTTCACCTCAGAGGAGGAGACCTCAGAATCACATATCAGGCAGACGGAACTGTTCTTATGACAGGTCCTGCATCCTATGTATTTGAGGGAATTGTTGATGATGAATTTATCGAAAAAGAAAAGGAGAATGTTGTATGCCGCAGTTAAATGAAAACTTTCTCAAGCTTGAGAAAAATTATCTTTTCATAAATATCGCAAAGAAAATTAATGCTTTCAAAGAAGAAAATCCTTCCGCTGACATTATCAGAATGGGTATCGGTGATGTTACTCTTCCTATCGCCCCTGTTGTTATCGAAGCTATGAAAAAGGGCTGTGACGAAATGGGTGTTAAGGAGACATTCAAGGGATATGAGGACAGCGGTGCAGGATATGATTTCCTCAGAGAAGCTGTTTCAGGCTATTACAAGAGCTTTGGTGCAGATGTTTCTGCTTCTGAAATCCGTATAAATGACGGTGCAAAGGCAGACTGCGGAAATATTGTTGATATTTTCGGAAATGACAACGTAATTCTTGTAACCGATCCTGCTTATCCTGTTTATGTTGATTCAAACCTCATGAGCGGAAGAAAAATCATTTACGCTGATTCAAATGAGGAAAACGGTTTTGCCGCTATGCCTGATTACAGCGTTCACGCTGATATTATTTATCTCTGCTCACCAAACAACCCGACAGGTTCTGTTTATACAAAATCACAGCTTGAAGTATGGATTGACTATGCTAAGAAGAACAACGCTGTTATCATCTATGATTCAGCTTATGAGGCATTTATTACAGATCCCGATGTACCAAGAAGCATTTACTGTGTAGAAGGCGCAAAAGAAGTTGCAATTGAAATGTGTTCACTCTCAAAAACAGCGGGTTTCACAGGTATGAGATGCGGATACACAGTTGTTCCTGAGGCTCTTGTTGTAAAAGCAAGTGACGGAACTGAGGTTTCTGTTGCACAGATTTGGGGCAGACGTCAGGGAAGCAAGTTCAACGGTGTTTCCTATCCTGTTCAGTGTGCTGCTGCTGCTGTTTTCACAGAAGAAGGCTTAAAGCAGATTCACGAAAACATCGCTTACTATCAGGAAAATGCACGTATTATTGCTGACACAATGACAAAGCTCGGTGTTAAATTCACTGGAGGAATCAACTCACCATATATATGGTTCAAGTGTCCTAATAATATGGGAAGCTGGGAATTCTTCGACCTCATGCTTAAAGAAATTGCAGTTGTAGGTACTCCCGGTGCAGGTTTCGGAAAGAATGGTGAAGGCTGGTTCAGACTTACAGCATTCGGTGACAGACAGCGTACAACAGAGGCTATGGCACGTTTTGAAACCCTTGTTAAAGGTCTTTAATAATACTAAATACACAAAATCACTCCCCTTGTTTCGGCAAGGGGAGTTTGTTTACCATGATAAAAAACCGTCATTCAAAAACCTTGTGAATTACTGGATTTATCTCACAAATTTTTCATCACTCTTTATAATAACATTCTTTTTACTGTTTTTGTCTTTATACATCTCGTCATCAACAACCTTGACTATATGCTCAAAATCCATTTTTTCCCAGTTTTTAGTGGAAAATGAACCAAGACTCACTGAAACATTGAAAGGATAAACAGTTTTCAGATTATTCTGTTTCAGATTATCTCTTATTTTATGCATGATTTCATTTTCATCACAATCACCGAAAATAACAGACATCATTTCGTCACCACCGAATCTTACGCATAAAGCGTTTTCAGGACTTGCATCCATAAGTGCCTTTGCTGCTATGCTGATTGCCGCATCACCTGCTGTATGTCCGAATTTATCATTTATTATCTTCAATCCGTCAAGATCAGCAAGAACAACTGTCAGCTTCGTACTTTTTCCGACATTTGCCTCTCTGACATTAGCATATTCGTATGAAAAACTCAGGCGGTTATAAAGACCTGTCAGATGATCGAATTTATAAATTCTTTCAATCCGTTTTTTAAGAAAATCCTGATACTGCATATTGATATATCCGCCTATACCTGTGTTAATTGCATTGATAATCTGCGGAATCTTACAATAATCTGTAATTTCGTAATCATTAAAAGAAAAACAAGCATATCCTACAAGAACGTTCATATATGCAATTGCGTTGAATATAAGCGGATAACCTCTTTCAATTGTCTCTTCAATATCAGGCATAACACTTTTTCTTGAAAATGTTTCTTCAACCTTGAATTCAGAATCCGAACTGAAAAACAGCATCATTTCATCATCAAATCCGCTGGTTGAATTTTCAATGAAATAATTGTATGTTATGTCTGCACAGTTCTTGTTGAGAATTACAGTAAGATGCTGTATGACCTCATTATTAAGAAGTGACGAACATTTTTCAATATCTGTACAAATCTGCATTTTCTCCGAAATTGATGAAAGCAGAAGATTATCATCCTGATATCTGTAAAATCTGTCATTGAAACTTCTTAATATATCAGCAGATGAATTTTCGTGTTCGCAGTCACATCCGCATGATTCATTAAAAATAACTTCAGGCGCAACCCTGTAATCACCGGAAAATACTTTATCATTATAAATTAACTTTATTGCCTTAATTATAGGATCAACAAATCCCGGACTTCCGCAGTATGCAGATGTTATTTTAGGACTTGAAAAGCTGATTTCGTCTATTCCGTCAAATCCGGTTATAATTACATCATCAGGAATAGAATATCCGAATTCACGAAAAACACTGCACACATTTATTGCCATAATGTCATTTGCGCATATTACTGCATCAGGCTTTCCATCATTTTTCAGCATATCCTTTGTTGCCGAAATTGCAGGCTTTGCCCAGAAATTACCGTATTTTATAGATTTTTCACTTAAAGGAAGTCCGTTCTCCCTCATAACCCTTTTGAATACTTCCTCACGTTCATCGGAAAAAGGATTTCCTTTCATTCCCGCCATGAGTCTTATATCCTTAGCGCCATGTTTATCAATAACATGACGTATTATATCTTCAAATCCTTTGCTGTAATCATAGCATATATTGACGCATCCTTCATAAGATGAATCGACAATAATGACAGGCACATTCTTTTCCCTTGCCGCTTCAATAAGCCTTTCAGTTATTCTGTCGCTTTTCACCTTTTCATACATCACAATAAGTACATCAGTAATATCAAAATCGACCAGATCATATACATAAGCTTCTGCCCTTTTTTCCTCCGACCAGTACAAATCCGTATTGATATTGTAGATAAAAATAAAACTGTTTTCTTCCTTGAGTTTTTCGCTGAGTTCCTTGATAAATCTTCCGTTTTCAGGATCGAATATTCTTGAAGTACATAAAGATACTATTTTTTTATTCGCAATCATTTTATTCACCACTTTCCCATTCATGATATATATACATAACTTATATTATAACAGATTATAACGCAAAAATCAACAGATTTTTTCATTTTTTTCAAAAAAATATAACCATATATCTTAAAATTTACAAATTATCAATTGATTTCATAAATGCGGAATGGTATAATGTAAAAGAAGTATTAATGCGAAGGAGAATTCGTATGAATAAGAATACATCTCAAACCAAAAATAAATCGTATATAAAGCATCTTCGTACATTACTTATTATTGGATTTACATTTATTGTTGCATTTGCAATAACAAGTGTTTCATTTATTGCGATAAAGAAAACCGATTTGGTGATGAAATCAAAAGTAACCTCCATGACTTCCTCTCTTAATGTTCAGATGAGGCTTAATATGTCAGGCTATCTTTCAAGAATGGAAACAATAGCAACTCTTGCATTCGGACTTCGTGAGGCTTATAAATACGATGCAACAGATCCTGATAATGATGAATATACCGCAATAAATACAGAAAAACTGATTTCAGACAATATGTATAATCTGTGTATTATGGAGAACTTTGTTGACTATGGAATCATCTATAAAAACAACCATTTTGTAGGAAAAATCTCAAATGGTACTGTAGGTCTTTTCGGAGATAAAATGTATTCCGAACTTGAAGGAATGATTGTGAACAGCAGAACAAACGACGGATGGAATACAGGCTACAACGATGACTTCAAGAGAATATACTACGTTAAAAGAGTACACGAAAATGCAATTCTTGTAATATCATTCTATGCAACCGAACTTGAAAGCGTTTTCGATAATCCTGAAACACTCAGTGATATGGAAATAAGACTCGTGAACGGCAATCAAAAAATTATATATTCAGCAAAAAGAGAAGAAGTCGGAAAACAGCTTCCGTATGAAATTTCTTCAAGAATTTCAGACAAAACTTCCGCAACCGTTATGGATGACAGCTACCTTGTTTCCATAAACGAATGCGGGTATGACTGGTATGTAATATGCTCGATTCCGACACAGATTATTCTCAAAGAAAAAAATGACATTAAATACAGTATGATAGCTGTGGGATGTATCGGTGCATTGCTTACTTCTCTGGTTGCCGCATGGTTCTGCATCAGAGTTTCATACACAATTGACAGTAAATTCAGATATCTTGACTCAAAGGCACATATTGATCAGCTTACGGGTGTACTTAACAAACGTGCATTTGAGGAGTACACAGAAGGACAGATTTCGGGTTCACCCAAAAAAGAAAAACACGCACTGATACTGCTTGACCTTGATAATTTCAAAGGTGTCAATGATACTCTCGGTCACGCATACGGTGATCAGGTTCTCACTAAAACAGGAAGTATCCTGCGTGGAATATTCTCATCAGAGGATTTACTCGGACGTATAGGCGGTGACGAATTCAGCGTATTTGTAAACTCAAGCCGATTTGAAAACGATGCGTATGTCGAATTCGTAAAAGCTAAATGTGCCGAACTCTGTGAAGCTTTCAAATCAAATTATACAGGCGACGACGGAAAGTACAAAATATCCGCAAGTATCGGAGTATGTTTCTATCCGGATGATGCTTCAGATTTCAAAACCATGTATAAAGCGGCAGACAAGGCTCTTTACCATTCAAAACACAAAGGCAAGGATACTTTTACACTATACGATAAATCAATGGAAGAATAGCAGAAATTTATTTTCAGGCAACACCGCATGATTATTGCAATGCAGATGCTTTGTAAAGGCAATACCGCACAAAGATTGTGCAAAAGATACGCAGTCATATTTTTCGTCAGAGCGCATAATAATTTCGCAGGCTTGCTGTCGCAAGTCAAGAGATTTTTGTGTGATATGACGGAAAATATGAAAGTAGATTTTGTACAAAGTCTAAAAACGTGCTTTGTGCGGTGTTGCCTTAAAGTTAATCAGGCGGTGCTGTCTTCATTTTTTCTAATAAGAATCTTGACAAAAAACATATAAGATGTTATAATTCTATTGTGAGTGAACCATGCGGCAGCGGAAACGTTTTAGTTTACGAGGAAAGTCCGGGCATCACAGAGCAAGGTAACTGCTAACGGCAGCCGAGGGCGACCTTAGGGCTAGTGCAACAGAGATATACTGCCGTCTTAATGACGGTGATGGTGGAAAGGCGAGGTAAGAGCTCACCAGAGTACAGGAGACTGTGCTGCTATGTAAACCCTGCCTGATGCAACGTCTATTGGTGCTGCGTATCGTAACGTCTGCTCGGCGGATACGGAGTAATGACGGCTTGAGCTTATCGGCAACGGTAAGCCTAGATAAATTGTCGCACACGACAGAACCCGGCTTATCGGTTCAGTCATACTTTTTTAAAGAGGAAGCTTCGGCTTCCGCTTTTTTTTGGAGGTAAAAATGATTCATTTATATTGCGGAAACGGGAAAGGGAAAACAACCGCTTCTGTCGGTCTTGCTTTGAGATGGGCAGGAACAGGAAGAAAAGTTTATTTTTTTCAGTTTCTGAAAAACGGAAATTCATCTGAAATATCCATACTGAAAAACATAAGCGGCATTATTTTAAAAAGCTGTACGCCATGCAATAAATTCACTTTCAGAATGAACGATGACGAAAAAAAAGAAGTTTGCAGATTTCATAATGAAATGCTGAATGAAATTTCAGATATTATCAGAAATGAAAGTGACATAATGATTGTACTTGATGAATTTATCGGTGCATATAATAAGGGTATGTTTGATAAGGAACTCGCTGAAAATATAATAGACATGGTAAATGAAAAATCCGAAGTTATCCTCACCGGTCGTGAACCTTCTGATTATTTTATCGGTAAAGCCGATTATGTCAGCGAAATAAAAGAAATAAAACATCCCTATCAAAAAGGCATAACAGCAAGATATGGTATTGAGTATTAAAACATATCAAAAAATGATAAATATTTTCGATAATTAAAAATTACAGGTATTTTTCTGTTTGTATACTTTTTACAAATTTATTTTTTATTTAAAAAAACTCTTTACATTTTGTTTAAGCAATGATATGATATACAATAGGTGTAGATGAATTGCACAAACTTAATTTAATTTTTGCTTTACTTTTACAAAGTAATGTGCTAAAATATATGTATGCTTAATTTTTTTACGCCTGACGGCAGATTGGAGTATCACAATATGATTGATAAGATAAAATCAGACAGCATGGATTTGCTCTTTGAGGCTGTCCTTACGCTTGAAACTCTTGACGACTGCTACAAATTCTTTGATGACCTCTGCACAAGCATTGAACTCAAAGCATTTGCACAGCGTCTCCACGTTGCCAAGCTCCTTGATGAACATAAGGTATATAACGGGATAGTTACTGAGACGGGCGCGAGTACAGCTACAATAAGTCGTGTAAACCGTTCTCTCAAAGACGGAAATGACGGATACAACATTGTTTTTGAAAGACTTAAAGAAAAAAATCTGCTGAAATAATTGCAGAAAGGATGTTTTCCAATGAGAAAAAACAGATTTGTAAAAAAATCAATTGCCTGCATTTCAGCCGCAGCTATGCTTGTGACAGGAAATGCAGTGAACGCAGGTGCGGCTGTAATTGATGAAAAAAATCCTAATAACTATGACAACTTCGCAGAGGCTCTGCAGCTTGCACTTTGTTTCTATGATGCAAACAAATGCGGTGATGAAGTTGCAGAGGATGGTTATTACTCATGGCGTGCAGACTGCCATGTGAAAGACGGAGAAACTCCCCTCGTTCCTATGGATCCTATGCCTACTGTCAATAAGGGAAAGCCTGTTGACGACGAAAAGCCGAAGGATGACGACGAGGACGACAAGGGTGCATACGACGGAAAAGGCGACGGAGGTGCAAGTGCCGCAGAAGGTCTTTATGTCGGTGTAAATATGTCTGAAGATTTCATAAAGGCTAACAAGAAATACCTCGATCCTGACGGAAACGGAACTCTTGACCTCACAGGCGGCTGGCACGATGCCGGTGACCATGTAAAATTCGGTCTGCCGGGAAGCTACTCAGCATCAACAGTCGGCTGGGGATACTATGAATTCAGAGATGCCTATAAGGAAACCGGTCTTGATAAACACGTTGAAGATGAACTGCGCTGGATTAATGACTATTTCATGAAGGTTACTTTCCGTGACGATGACGGAAAAGTAGTTGCTTACTGTTATCAGGTAGGTGAGGGAAACAACGACCATAACTACTGGTGCGCACCTGAATTACAGGTTGATGATACGGTTGTTGCATCATCATCATGTGCAGTTAAGCGTCCTGCTTATTTTGCTACAACAGAAATGCCTGCGTCAGACCAGTGTGCAGGTGCGGCAGCTTCACTTGCTGTAAACTACCTCAACTTCAAGGATACAGATCCTGAGTACGCTGAAAAATGCCTTGATTACGCAGTCGCTCTTTATGATTTCGCAGTTGAAACACATACTGAGGACTGGAATCCCGGCGAAGTTCCTACTGCAACAAGTCTCGGATACGACGGCGGATTCTATACATCAAGCTATGACTATGATGAACTTGCATGGGCGGCTGTATGGCTTTATTACTGTACAGAAAATTATGACTACATCAACGATATCGTTGCAGTTGATGAAGAAACAACAAATGACAAGGGCGCACATCCTTACACAGGATACCTCAAGAGAATCATGACTGATACAGGAAACTGCTGGCAGAACATCTGGGTTCACTGCTGGGATACTGTATGGGGCGGTGTATTCGCAAAGCTTGCGCCTGTTACAAATACAGCACGTGACTGGTATATTTTCCACTGGAACCTTGAATTCTGGTCAGGTGTTGATGCTGAAACAGCAAAAACTGCACCTTACTATGTTTCAACCTCCGATCACAAGTATTTCGGTATGGATGACCTTATCTGGGATCAGCCTATGACATACGATGAAATTCCTGATCTCCCTGAACAGGGCGGCGGTAACTTCATTGCAAAATCACCGGAGGGCTGGGCAGTTGTTGCAGGCTACGGAAGTGCAAGATACAACACAGCCGCAGGTCTTCAGGCTATGGTTTACGCTAAGGAAACAGGAAATATGCAGTTTGCTGAGTGGGCAAAGGATCAGATGGAATACATCCTCGGTGATAACCCTATGGGCTACGCTTATGAGGTAGGTTACGAAAACAGCTTTGCTTCACAGCCTCATCATCGTTCTTCACATTGTTCTTCAACACAGTCAATGGATGACCCGATCACACAGGTTCACACACTCTGGGGCGCACTCGTCGGCGGTCCTGATCTCGATGATTACCATTCAGATATCACAAAGGACTACATCTACAACGAAGTTACAGACGACTATAATGCAGCATTCTGCGGTGACCTTGCAGGTCTTTATCACTTCTACGGTGCAGAAGGCAAGGAACTCGCTGATAAGAACTATGTAATCAAAGATTTCGATATGTCCTCAAATGCAAAGGGATACGATCAGATTGATGCTGACGGAAATCCACTTCCTACAGGTCTTTATATTTCAGGCGGTAAGAATCAGGAAACCGATGCAGGTATGCAGATTAAAATTGTTGTTCACAACAGAACAATCAATCCTCCTAAGTTTGAAAGTGACCTCAAGGCAAGATACTATTTCAATATCAACGAAATGATTGAAAAGGGTGAAGATGTAAGCTTCGTCGAAACAAGAGTTGACTATGACCAGGAAAAGAGTTTTACAGACGGAAAAAATGAGGCAACAATCTCAGAACCGATAAAGTATGACGATAAGGGTACTTACTATGTTGAAATTTCATGGCAGAACTGTGATTTCTACGGAAGCAGAGTATATCAGTTCGGACTTCTCAACAAGATGCACCCTGAGACATTCGATACAGTTTTCGATTCTTCAAATGATTACAGCTATGCAGACCTTGTAAGCTTTGAGGATGACAATGATGCTGCCGCAATTACGGATAAAATCACACTCTACGCTGACGGTAAGCTTGTGTGGGGTACTGAACCTGACGGAACTTCTGCAACAGAAGGCGGTTCATCATCCGGTATTCTCTGGGGAGATGCAAATGTTGACGGTAAGGTTGGAATGGCAGATGCTGTTGCAATTCTTCAGAATCTTGCCAACTCCTCGAAATATCCACTTGAAGAACAGGGCAGAATCAATGCAGACGTTTATGACAACGGAAGCGGTATCTCAGCAATGGATGCAGTTATAATCCAGAAACTCGATGCAGGTGTTTATAAGCAGTCACAGCTTCCTGTAAAGAAATAAAAAACAGGGCACTTCCGATTAAACGGAAGTGCCTTTGTGCAAAAGGAGACAAATATGAAAATAGATTCAATAGACAACGGAAACTCATTTGACTGGGGTAAAACTTCAGAAGATTATGCCAGATACAGAGACATTTATCCTGATGAATTCTACAAAAAAATCCTTTCTCTCGGACTTTGCAAAGATGGTCAGAAAGTCCTTGACATCGGAACAGGTACAGGAGTTCTTCCAAGAAATATGTACAGATTCGGTGCTGAGTGGACAGGAACGGATATTTCAGAAAATCAGATAAAACAGGCGAAAATACTGGCTGAAAAATCGGGAATGAATATTGATTTCCACACCTGTCCTGCTGAGAAAATAGAATATCCCGAAAATACATTTGATGTTGTAACAGCCTGTCAGTGTATATGGTATCCCGAACATAAAATACTTGCTCCAAAACTCGCAAAAATACTGAAAAAAAGCGGAAAATTTCTCATTCTTTATATGGCTTGGCTGCCTTATGAGGATAAAATCGCAAAAAGAAGCGAAGATATAATTCTTAAATACAATCCCGACTGGACAGGCGCAGGTGAAACAAGAAAACACGTATGGATTCCCGACGAGTATAATGAGTATTTTTATATTACATTGCAGGAAGAAACTGATGTAGAAATTCCGTTCACACGTGAAACATGGCATGGAAGAATGAAAGCCTGCCGTGGTGTCGGTGCATCACTTTCCGAAGAGAATCTGAAAAAATGGAATTCCGAACACATTGAAATGCTGAATAAATATGCACCTGAAAAATTCCGTATTCTGCACTATATTTCTTTGGCAGAACTTACTTTGAGATAATACTTTTACCCTTTCCGATTGTTTTTTCGGAAAGGGTATTTTTTTGATAAATACAAAGATTATTCTCCATTATCTCCTATTTTTTTCGGTTTAAAAATTACATCCGCAATGATATAATCTAATCATGAAAAAAATATCGTGTAAAGAAGGTGTATCATGTTCGGACTTATAAGAAAATTACCTGTTAAAATTCAGGGCAGAACAGTATATATGGAGGTTTACTGTGAGAATAAAATCACATATCGTGTTGTATCAGGATATATAAACGGAAATTGTGAAACATTCACAACTTACGGAGTAGAAATTGAAGACAGAAAAAACGGCGAAACAGAAGCAATAAACGATTTTTCAAGAGATATTGAGGATGCGGTTGATTTTGCAGAAATGCTTGTTTCACAGCGTTCCAAACCTTGTGAAATATACAGCAGGGCTTTAAAATACCTTTACGTTTCAATATGTTCTTAAAAACATATTATCCGCATAGTATTAACTGAGGTGATATTATGAATCTTAATGACATGAATTCACAGGCAGAAAAATACAAACAGGAAATGATGAAACTGTATGGAAAAAGAATTCCTGACATTCCCGCGACTTACGAAACTGTCAGCGAAGAAATCAGCAGTATTGATTCAGATGCCCCTGATGACAGCGCATGGTCTGAGTTTTCCGAGGAAAATTCGGAAAGTATCGGGGATGATTACAACACACGCTATCCTGAACCCGATTTATCAGGACTTGAAAACGGAGAATACGAAACAGAAAATAACTCTCCGCCGCAATACCCTGATATTGAAAGTCTCGGAAATCAAAAAGGATTCATACTTGTGAATGTACGCACAGGTGACAATTCATCTGCTGTCACAAATGCCTCTGTTCAGGTTACTGCAACCGTTGACGGAAAACGAATGATTATCGCAGGAGGTATTACCGACTCAAGCGGAATTGCTCCGAAATTTGAAGTACCTGTTCCCGACTCATCCCTTTCGCAGACACCCGATTCACGAAAAAGGCCTTACAACCTTTTTGATATTTCGGTTACTGCTGACGGTTTTTTCAACGCAAGAAGCGTAGATGTACCTGTATTTGAAGGGATTACATCAGTTCAGAACTTCAGCATGATACCGCTTCCGCTGATGATGAAAAGCACAGATGAAACGGTAACTTACTACAATCAGGAACCTGACTTTTCAAATAATATATGACAGAAAGGATTTTTTATGCTGACAGGAACTCCTTTCATACCCGAAACAATAACCGTACATCTTGGAACTCCCGATTCACAGGCTCCTAATGTTACAATAGGCTTCCCATCATACATAAAAAATGTTGCATCAAGCGAGATATATCCTACGTGGCCTGAAAATTCCCTCAGAGCAAACATTTATGTCATAGTAACGTATGCTCTGAACAGAATATATACCGAATGGTACAGGTCAAGAGGATATGATTTCGATATCACTGCAACAACTCAGTATGATATGAAATTCATAAACGGACGTGAGTACTTTCAGAATATAAGCTACCTTGTTGACGAACTGTTCAACGATTATATAAGCAGACAAGGGGCTGTTGAGCCGCTGTTTTCTGCATTCTGCAACGGTACAACTTCAAAATGTGACGGGCTTTCACAATGGGGTACGGTGGCACTTGCAAATCAGGGAATGACACCATACGAAATACTCCGATACTATTACGGAAATGACATCGACATTGTAAAGAATGCTCCCGTAAAAACAAATATGCCTTCTTATCCGGGAATTGAACTTCGTTTCGGTTCAGTCGGAAACGATGTCCGTTCAGTTCAGATTTATCTTAACCGTATCTCACGAAACTATCCTGCTATTCCTAAAATTTCACTTGCTGACGGTGTTTTCGGCAACTACACAGAAGAAGCGGTAAAAAAATTCCAGCAGATTTTCGGTCTTGAAGTAACAGGCATCGTGGATTTGCCTACGTGGTACAAAATCACATACATCTACACAAGCGTTAAACGAATTGCAGAACTCGATTCAGAGGGTGTACAGCTTGAAGAAATAACACCTGCATTTACGGAAGATCTCAGCATAGGAATGCAAAGCGATGAAGTAAGAATGTTACAGTACTATCTTGCAGTAATCGGCGCATATTATGACGCAGTTCAGCCTGTTGACATAACAGGATATTTCGGAGAAATGACAGAAAAATCAGTCAAATCATTTCAGCGTGTTTTCGGACTTCCGCAGACAGGTATGGTAGACCGTTCAACAAGAAACGCTCTTTATCGTGCATACGAGGGAATCGTTGAATCAGTACCGCCTGATTATACGGATGTTGCTCTGTATCCGGGAACTGTTCTGCGTGAGAGTTCTTCAGGGGAATCCGTGAAAATAATCCAGGAATATCTTTCTCTGATCCATGAAACATACTCAAACATACCTGCTGTAAACAATACAGGTTATTTCGGACCTCTCACAAAACAATCCGTAATCGAATTTCAGAAACAGTTCGGCATAAACCCGACAGGCATTGTAGGTGCAGTAACATGGGACAGCATTGCAGGAGTATACTCTGATTTGCGATATGGTTTTGACAAACGTCCCTATCAGAATCCCGGATATATCATAAGCTGAGGAGGGTAAACATGGCTTATTCCAATTCACAGAAAAAACAGCACATATATGAATTGCAGAAGTATCTCCATGCAATTTCGCTCATGAACCATAATATACCATCCGTCATTCCTGACGGAATATACGGAGATGAAACAACAATCGCAGTAAAAGCATTTCAGCGAGAATACGGACTTCGTGACACAGGAAATACAAATCCCGAAACATGGAGCAGAATTATAAATGTCTACAAAAGCTTTCTGAGAGCATCACCTCTGCCGTTTAATATATTTCCTTCTGAAAAATATGTTCTTTCAGAGGGTGACAGCGGATTTGTTGTCTATGTGGTTCAGGCGGCACTCAATGAACTCTGCAACAGATATGACAACGTTCCATTTACCGAAGTCACAGGAAAATTCACAAAACAAACAGCCGATTCAGTAGCTGATTTTCAGAAGTGGAGCGGATTGCCCGTAAGCGGTAATGTGGATTCCGCTACATGGAATCTTCTTGTGAGATGTTGTGAACATAATCAATAAATAATAAATCCCTTTCTGCTATGAAAGGGATTTATGATATCATACAGGAGAACAACAATGAAAAAAATCGCTGTAATTACAGCTTTTATGCTGTGCATCGTGCTGATACCACCTTTTAATTCTTTTGCAGAAGATGAGAAAAATTTATCCTCCTATGTGCTTATGGAAGCTGAAACGCATTATGTTGCAGATGAGTACAATTCAGATAAACGACTAAACTGCGGATATCTTTCAAAACTAATGACACTTCTCCTCATTGCAGAGGACATTGATTCAGGAAAGTACAGTCTTAATGATACCATCACAGCTTCAGCCTCAGTAAATGGTACAAAAGGCGCTGTAATATGGTTACAGAAAGGCGACTGTATTTCAGTGGAAGAATTGCTGAAATCTATAATAATCGGAAATGCAAATGATGCTGTTACCGTACTTGCCGAACACTCTGAAACAACTGTTGAAAACTTTGTAATGCGCATGAATGCCGAATCCTTTGATCTCGGTCTGCGCAATACAGCTTTCTGCACTCCCTATGGATACTACGATGAAAGAGAATACTCTTCCGCTTATGATATGGCAGTAATTTGCTGTGAACTATCAAAATATGAGTTTCTCCGTCCATATTTCAAAACAAGACATGATTTCGTAAAATCAGGACTTGCCGAACTTGTCTCAGAAAATCCGCTTATTACAAAATACGGACGTCATATAGGATTCAAGGTCTGTCACTCAGAAAACTCAGGGTACTGCATTGCCGAAGGCGGACGTGATGAAAACGGAACCGTTTACATTGCTGTGGTATTTGGTGCAGATGATATGGACACAGCAACAGAAACAGCCGTAGGACTTCTGAAAGACGGATTCAGAAATTTTAGAAAAATATCAACAATGTTTCCCGATGAAATGCTGCATCCTGTAAAAGTAATCAAAGGAATGTCCTCCGCATCCGAAATTATCATTGAAAATCAGAGTGAACTTATTGTTCCCTATGGTTCCGCAGAAATCAGTACCGTAGTTGTGATTCCGGAATATATAACCGCACCTGTAAAAAAGGGGCAGCGTATCGGTACTGCTGTGTTTTATAATGGTGACAAAGCTGTATATGAATCCCCTATTATTACCGCTGATTCGGTAAGACGCATTTCCATTAATCAGACAGTAATAAAAATGATGTTGAATATGTTGCAATAAATATGTTGAACTTTGTCTGAGTTGTACAAATATGTAAATACTTTTCTAAAGGTACTTGCAAAAAATCCGAAAATATTGTATTATAATATTGGTAAATTATATTGTACGGTGCGTGTTGTCTCTGTACAAATCTGGAGGTTATCAAAATGTCATTAAATCTCAACACAAAATATCTCAAGGATTTCGTTAATCCCGATGAACTCGCAGGCATCAAGCCACAGATTGAGGCTGCTGCTGAGTCTCTTCACAGCAAAACAGGTCTCGGAAACGATTTCTTAGGTTGGGTAAACCTTCCTACTGATTATGATAAGGATGAATTCGCTCGTATCAAGGCTGCTGCTGAAAAGATTCAGAAGAATTCCGATATCCTTGTTGTTATCGGTATCGGTGGTTCATACCTCGGAGCAAGAGCTGCTATAGAACTTCTCAAGTCAACTCTTTACAACAATGTTGCAAAGGACACTCCGCAGATTTTCTATGTTGGCAACAGCATTAATCCTAACTACCTCAATGAAGTTATCTCACTTTGCAAGGACAAAGATTTCTCAGTAAATGTTATCTCAAAGTCAGGTACAACAACTGAGCCTGCACTTGCTTTCAGAATCTTCAAGAAGCTTGTTGAGGAAAAGTACGGCAAAGAAGGTGCTAAGGACAGAATCTTCGCTACAACTGATAAGGCAAGAGGAACTCTCAAGAGCCTTTCTGATACAGAGGGTTACGAGACATTCGTTATTCCTGATGATGTTGGCGGACGTTTCTCAGTTCTCACAGCTGTAGGTCTTCTTCCTATCGCTGTTGCAGGATGCGATATTGACGCTCTCATGCAGGGTGCTGCAAAGGCTCAGAAGGATTTCTGTGCTGATTTCGATAACAATGACTGCTACAAGTATGCTGCTCTCAGAAATATCCTTTACAGAAAGGGTAAGTCAGTTGAGATGCTCGTTTCCTACGATCCTAACTTCGTTATGATGTCAGAATGGTACAAGCAGCTCTTCGGCGAGAGTGAAGGCAAGGATAACAAGGGTATCTTCCCATCAGCTGCTGTATTCTCAACTGATCTCCACTCAATGGGACAGTACATTCAGGATGGAGCAAGAATCCTCTTTGAAACAGTTGTTGATATAAAGAATCCAAAGACTGATCTTTTCCTTGAACCGGATGCTGAAAACCTCGACGGACTTAACTTCCTCACAAACCAGAATATGTCCGTTGTTAACCGTAAGGCATTCGAGGGTACTGTTCTCGCTCATACAGAGGGCGGTGTTCCTAACATCATCATCGAGCTTGATGATACAACAGAGGAAAATGTCGGATACATGATTTACTTCTTTGAGAAGGCTTGTGCTATTTCAGGCTATGTTCTCGGTGTAAATCCATTCAACCAGCCTGGTGTTGAAAGCTACAAGGCTAATATGTTCGCTCTTCTCGGAAAACCGGGTTATGAGGGTGCAAAGGCTGAGCTTGAAGCTAAACTTGGCTGATAAACAGACAAATAATTAAAAGGAGTAATACTTATGATAAAGCTTATTACAGGTAAAAAAGGTACAGGAAAAACTAAGATTCTCATTGACCAGATCAACGATTCAGTAAGAGATACAAACGGCAGCGTTGTTTGTGTTGAAAAAGGTTCAACTGTAAGATATTCAATCAGCCGTAAGGTTAGATGGTGCGATACAGAGTACTACAAGATTGAAGGCTATGAGGCTATCTACGGTTTCATTGCAGGTCTTCTCGCAAGCAACTATGACATCACAGACGTTTTCGTTGACGGTATCTTCAAGATCGGCGGCAGAGACTATGAGACATTCGGCAAGCTCCTTGAGAAGCTTGATGCTCTCACAGGTGATGACGTTAAGGTTGTATTCACAGTTTCAGCTGATGAGTCAGAACTTACAGATAATGTTAAGCAGTTTCTCGGCTAAGAATAACTAAAATAAAAAAAACTATTGACATTGTTCGCCGATTGGTGTATAATGTAATTTATGGTGCTCTGAAGGATAAATAATATGAAAATTAATTTAAAGCAAGTTTTCGATATTGTCGGAGAATCAAAGGAAATCGGGTATTCTATAATGCCTGAAGAACTTCTCGGTGCAAGAGATCTTATGTTCAACTCGCCGATTGAAGTCAGTGGTAAAATCTTTAACAGGGCTGGAGTTGTAACGCTGAAATATTCAGTTGATTTCTCTCTTTCAACTACCTGTGACAGATGTCTCAGAGAAACTCTCAGAGATTATCACTTTGATTTTGAACATATCGTGGTTCCTTCCCTCAGCGGTGACAACGATGATTATATCGTTGCAGAGGGTGAGAGCATTGAACTGAATGATATTGCAGTTACTGATCTTATATTACAGCTTCCGACTAAAAACCTCTGTAAAGAGGATTGCAAGGGACTGTGTATGGTTTGCGGTTGCGACCTTAATGAAAAGACCTGCAATTGTCTTAATTACTAAGCTTTACAGCTTATAAGGAGGTGCCAGAATGGCTGTACCAAAGAGAAAAACTTCTAAGGCAAGACGTGACAAGAGACGTTCTGCTGTATGGAAGCTTGAAACACCTGCTATGTCAAAATGCAGCAACTGTGGTGCATACACAGCTCCACACAGAGTTTGTAAGAACTGTGGTTTCTACAAGGGCGTTGAGGTTCTTAAGCTGGATGTTGAATAATCGGCTTGACCCGATACATGAGGAGGAGAGGAGGAGTATTCCTTCTCTCCTTTTTGTTTGATTCACCCCATAAAACTGTTTACAGGAGTAATTAATGGTTGAAATAAATAGTGTTATCCCCGATTCTCCTGCAGAAAGAAACGGGGTTAGGAAAGGCGATTTACTCGCCAGTATAAATGGACAAAGCGTAAGAGATGTCCTCGATTATATGTTCTATGCGGCTGATACCGAAATTTCACTTGTACTTGTCAGACATGGTGAGGAATTTACTGTAAATATTATAAAAGACGAATATGATGACCTCGGACTTGAATTTGATACTTTCCTCATGGATAAGAAGCAGAGATGCTGCAATAAATGTGTATTCTGTTTCATTGACCAGATGCCGAAAGGAATGCGTGAAACACTCTACTTCAAGGACGATGATGCCCGTCTTTCGTTTTTACAGGGAAATTATGTCACTCTGACAAATCTTAATCAGGAAGATATCGACCGTATCATTAAGATGAAATTAAATATCAATGTTTCCGTTCACACGACAAATCCTGAACTGCGTGTGAAAATGATGCATAATAAATACGCAGGGGAAAAACTTAAATACATTCGTCAGCTTGCAGAAAACGGTATACAGCTGAATTGTCAGGTCGTTTGCTGTCCGGGACTTAACGACGGCGATGAATTAAGACGTACTTTAAGTGATTTAGGTGAGCTTATGCCTAATATTTCAAGTATGGCTGTTGTTCCTGTCGGAGTTACAAAATTCCGTGAGGGGCTGTATCCTCTTACCACGTTCACAAAGGAAACAGCGTCCGAAACGATTGACATAATAAGAGAATATCAGGATGTATTCCTTGAAAAATTCGGCACACGAACTGTTTTTCCGTCGGATGAATTTTTCCTCATTGCAAAACGTGAAATTCCTGATGCGGAATTTTATGAGGATTATCCGCAGTATGAAAACGGTGTCGGAATGGTAAGAAGCCTTATTGATGAATTCGATAAAGCTCTTGAAATGGCTGAATGGGAAGGCGGCTCACGTCATGTGACCATTGCAACAGGTTTCAGCCCATACCCTGTGCTTAAAAAACTTGCTGAAAAAGCTGAAAAACAGTTTCCTCAGCTTAAATGTGATGTTTATTGGATAAGAAATGATTTCTTCGGTGATACAATCACCGTAACAGGGCTTATAACAGCGCAGGATTTAATCGCACAGCTTAAAGAAAAGGAACTCGGTACAGAATTACTGATTTCAAGTGCAATGCTGATGCGTGACAATACAATTTTCCTTGACGATTTAACAGTTGAGGATGTCGAAAATGCCCTTAATGTAAAAGTGGTTTCCGTTACCAATGACGGGTATGAGCTTCTTGACAGCATTATGGGAATAAGCTGGTAACATGAAGATAATAAACCACGCAGGTGGTTATTGATATAGAAATCTTTGGAAATGGTTACGGGGAGAGCCTTTCTGGAATGAGGCTCTCCCCTATCAGTAAAGGAGTGTGATAAAAATATGGCATTACCGATAGTTGCAGTTGTAGGAAGACCAAATGTTGGTAAATCCACACTTTTCAACAAAATCATAGGTCAGCGACTTTCAATAGTTGAGGACACACCCGGAGTTACAAGAGACAGAATCTACTCAAAATGTGAGTGGAGAAACAAACAGTTCATGGTGGTTGATACAGGCGGTATTGAGCCTGAAAGCAATGATGTCATTCTTGCACAAATGAGAAGACAGTCACAGCTTGCTATCGAAAAGGCTGATGTAATCGTATTTGTAACAGACATAAGATGCGGCGTAACTGCTGATGATGATGCAGTTGCACAGATGCTCCTAAAGAGCGGAAAGCCTGTAATTCTCGCAGTAAACAAGGTGGATTCACTTGGTGAACCTCCAATGGAGCTTTATGAATTCTATAACCTCGGACTTGGCGATCCATACCCTGTTTCGTCTGTTCATGGCCATGGTACAGGTGACTTGCTCGACGCAGTTTATGATCTTCTTCCAAGTGAAGATGCGCCCGAATATGATGAAGACTTCATAAAGGTTGCTGTAATCGGAAAGCCGAATGCAGGTAAATCCTCACTTATCAACAAGATTTCAGGTGAGGAACGTGCTATCGTCTCAGATATCGCAGGTACTACAAGAGATTCAACGGATACTGTTGTTGAAAATGAATTTGGCAAATTCGTATTCATTGATACAGCAGGTATCAGAAAAAAATCAAAAATTACAGAAAAAATCGAGCATTACAGCGTACTCAGAGCATATATGGCTGTTGACAGGGCTGACGTTTGCGTTATCATGCTTGATGCAACAGAGGGATTCACAGAACAGGATTCAAAGGTTGCAGGTTATGCACATGAACAGGGAAAAGCTTGTGTAGTTGCAGTAAACAAATGGGATATAGTTGAAAAAGACGATAAGACGATGCAGGAATTCCGTACAAAGCTTGAAAATGATTTCAGCTTCATGTCGTATGTTCCTTTTGTATTTATCTCAGCAAAGACAGGACAGCGTATCAATAAACTCTATGAGCTTATCAAATACACATTTGACCAGAACAGCATGAGAATTTCAACAGGTATGCTTAACGATGTTCTTGCGTATGCTACTACAAGAGTACAGCCGCCATCAGACAAGGGACGCAGACTTAAAATCTACTACATGACACAGCCTTCAACAAAGCCTCCTACATTCGTTACATTTGTAAATCGTGCTGATCTATTCCACTTCTCATACAGACGATACATCGAAAATCAGATACGTTCAGCATTCGGTCTTGAAGGTACTCCTGTTAGATTCGTTGTTCGTGAAAGAGGAGGCAGTGACAAGTAATGAATCTTATTATTGCAATTGCAGTTTCTGCTGTACTCGGCTATATGCTTGGGAGTATCAATTCTGCAATAATTACGGTACGTCTTCTCAAAGGACAGGATATCCGCACAATGGGAAGCAAAAACGCAGGTCTGACGAATACTCTCAGATGCTGTGGAAAAGGCTGTGCTTTAATTACCCTTATAGGCGACCTCGCAAAAGGTGTTATAGCAGTATTTCTTTCACGTATGGTTGCAGGTATGCTTGATGCAGGACTCTCTCCCGACAATGATACTCATTTCATAGGATACGTTGCTGGTCTTTTTGCAATTCTCGGTCATGTATTCCCCATTTATTTCGGATTCAAGGGTGGTAAAGGCGTACTTGTCGGAGTTTCTACATTTCTTGCAGTTGACTGGAAAGTATTTCTCATACTTATCGGAATATTCGCAGTAATTCTTTCAATTTCAAAGTATGTATCACTTTCCTCAATCATTTCATCCGCACTCTGTCCGTTCATAACTTTTGTCATGGCAAAGGTCATTGAGGGACAAAGCATCGGTAACAGCCTTTTATATACGGGATTATGTATCCCTATGGCTGTCATGATTATCTATATGCACAGGTCAAATATTGAAAGACTGAAAAACGGAACGGAAAACAGATTTTCTTTCCATTCCAAAAAGGAGTGACATTATGGCAAATATAGTTATTCTTGGTTCAGGAGGCTTCGGACTCAGCCTTGCAGTAAGCCTTAAATTCAACAGCAGACACAATGTTACGGTATGGTCTAAATTTAAAGACGAAATCGACGAAATAAGAAAATTCGGAGAACACAAAAAGAAACTCCCGGGTATACCGATTAATGAGAATATCGGTCTCACAGACGACATATCATGTATTGAAGGCTGTGACATGGTTATATTCGGTGTGCCTTCTTCATTTGTCAGAAATGTAGCACAGCTTGCAAAACCATATATCACAGAGGACATGGTTGTTGTAAATGTCGGAAAAGGACTTGAGGACGGTAGTCTTAAATGTCTCAGTGTTGTTCTCAATGAAGAACTGAACAGTGATAAAATCGTTGTTCTTTCAGGCCCTTCACACGCTGAGGAGGTTGCAAGAAATATTCCAACAACACTCGTTGCGGCATCAGAAAATGCTCAGGCTGCTGAGTATGTTCAGAAGGAAATGGGAAATTCCCGTCTCAGAATTTATCTTAGTGATGATGTAATCGGATGCGAACTCGGCGGTGCCTTAAAAAATATCATTGCCCTCTGTGCAGGAATATGCGACGGTATGGGTTATGGTGACAATACAAAAGCCGCTCTCATGACAAGAGGAATCCACGAAATAACACGTCTCGGACGTGCGGCAGGAGCGAATATAAACACATTCGGCGGACTTACGGGAATAGGAGATTTAATCGTTACCTGCACAAGTATGCACAGCAGAAACAGACGTGCAGGAATCCTCATAGGACAGGGATTCAGCCCCGAAGAGGCTGTTGAACAGGTCGGAACCGTTGAAGGTTACTACTGCTGTAAAACAGCTTATGGTCTTGCTGAAAGGCTCGGTGTGGAAATGCCTATCACAGAACAGCTCCATAAGGTTCTTTTTGAGGGTGGAAATCCGAAGGATGCACTTTCAGCTCTCATGAACCGTCCAATGATATACGAACAAATTTGAGGTGAATTACTATGGCAGAAATAAGAGAATACAGAGGTCATATCCGTAACTGGAAAGCACTTTGCTCAGAACTCGGAATCGACAGTACACTTGAAAGAAATGACAGAGAAAAAACAATAATTGAAAAAGCTTATGAAAAATGGGGACACGATATGGCTGACCATATCTACGGAATGTTCGCATTTTATCTTTGGGACGAAAAGGAAAACAAGATTTTCGCTCTGCGTGACCATTTCGGAACAAAGCCTTTCTACTACTATGTAACAGCAGACAACAAACTCCTTTGCAGTACAATGATTCGTACAATCATGGAACAGGAAGGATTTGTGAAGGAACTCAACGAGAGTATGTTACAGATTTACATGACTCTCACTTATGTTGCAGGTGAAGACACATTTTTCAAGGGTGTAAAGAAACTCATGCCCGGTCACTGGCTCGAATTCAAAGACGGAAAGCTTACTGTTGAAAGATACTGGACACCTGCTTTCAAGCCTGACACAACAAAAACAGTTGATGAATGGGCTGATGAAATCCACTCAACAATTGAAAATATATTCCCTGAGGTACTTGAACCACATGAATCAGCAGAATCATTCCTTTCAGGCGGTGTTGACTCATCCTATGTTCTCGCAATGTCAAACGCAAAGGTAACAGACTCATGCGGATATGATGATGAAAGATTCGATGAATCACCTCTTGCGAAGAAAACTGCTGACCTTCTCGGCAGAGAGAATAACCGCTGTCTTATTCAGCCTGAGGACTATTTTGATATAGTTCCTTACGTTATGTACAACATGGAACAGCCTCTCGGTGATGCATCTGCAATTGTTTTCGCAATTGCCTGCAACGCAACTGCAAAGCACACAAAAATCTGCTATTCAGGTGAGGGCGCTGATGAATTCTTCGGCGGCTACAATATGTACAGAAATGCTGAACGCTATGGTGATAACCTCAAGACTTTCTATGTCGGCAACACCAACATCATGAAAGAGGAAGAAAAACAGCGTATTCTCAAAAATTATGATCCTTCTGTACTTCCTATCAATCTTGTAAAATACATCTATGACGAAACTGAGGGACTTGATCCTCTCACAAAGATGTCCGATGTTGATATTCAGATCTGGCTTGAAGGTGATATCTACCTCAACGTTGACAAGATGAGTACAGCTGTTGACCTTGAAATCCGTATGCCTCTCACAGACAGAAGAATTTTTGACATTGCTTCAAGAATGCCGTCAGAGTATAAGGTAAACGCTGAAAATAACAAGGTTGCATTCAGAACAGCCGCTGCAAAGGTTCTTCCTGAGGAAATCGCATTCCGTAAGAAACTCGGATTTATCGTTCCTATCCGTATCTGGCTTGCAGATGAAAGATACAATGCAGATGTTCGTGCAAAATTCAGAAGTGATATGGCGGCACAGTTCTTCAATCTTGATGAAATCAACGCTATATTCGATGAATATGTTGGCGGCAATTCAGATAACTGGCGCAAGATATGGACAATATACACTTTCCTTGTATGGTATGAGGAATACTTTATAAAGAGATAACTTTTAATCCCCTTCAGTTTCGGAGGGGATTTTTTTGCACTATTTTGATTTTTCAATTGACATTACAGGTATTTTGTTGTATAATTAAAATGATATATTTTGTCAGGAATACGGTTACTGTATACCGAAAATACAGACTCACTTTTGTGGGATGGGAGAGAATATGAGTATTTTTGATTTTTCAAAAAATCCTCCTGAGCTTAGTCATGACTGGAATGTATTTCAGCAGTTCGTTGGAAATATAGGAGCTTTCACCTATGTCGCAAATGAAAAATTTGCGTATCTTGATGATTCTGCCTGTCATCTTCTTTCATGCAGCAGCAACAGACTTAATGAATTTGAGTTTTTCAACCTTCTCGAAAAAATCTCAAAATCACCTGTTGAGGGACAAAAACATATTTATAAAATTACAGATGAGCTGACTACAAAATACATTAAAATGAACATCTACGAGAGCAGTAATGAGTGGCTTGGTTTCGTTCAGGACTTTACAAGACAGTTCACAAATTTCTATGTTACAAATAATTTTGTGGAATATGACCCCGTTACTCGTCTTATGGCATACCCCTCTTTCGCACATAAGGTAAAGAAATTTCTTCCGAATATCCAGCAATGCTGTCTTGCAACTCTTTACATAAACGGCATTGAAAAACTCGGTTCATTCCTCACAGTAGACAGTACGAACAGCTGTACGGCATCTGTCGCTGAAATTCTTAAATCGTATGAATCAGATCATGTTATTATCGGTGCAAAGTCAGGGTATGAAATTTTTGTTTTCTTCATGGACTATGACAAAATGCAGATTTACAGCATTCTCAACAGCATGGACGAAGCTGTACAGAACTGCATTCTCACAGATGATTTCGGGGAGATAATTGATATTTCCGACAAGGGTAAATTAAGTCTTTCTATCGGATGTTCGTCTTATCCAAATGAAGCCACCGATTTCAATATGCTTGTAAACTACTCTGAGTTTGCTCTCTATGAGGTAAGAACAGACCACAGACACGTTATTAACTGGTATTCTGAGGAAAGCTATGCACGTGAAAAGGATTCATATAAAAATGCTCAGCTTTTCGCAAGAATTATTCAGGAAAATCTGCTTACTTACTACGTTCAGCCTATCGTTGAAACCACAACGGGCAATATCGTGGCATACGAAGCTCTGATGCGTACTCTCGGCGAAATAAAAATGGAACCTAAGCAGATTATAAAAATTGCTCAGACACAAAATAATCTGTATGCAATTGAAAAAATGACCTTCTTCAATGCGATGAAACTCCTCAGCGAAAATCAGCAGTTCTTCAAGGACAGAAAAATTTTCCTGAATTCTATGTCAGATCATCTTCTTACAGATGATGATTTCAACGAATGGTATCTCAGATACGGAGAACTACTTGAAAAAGCTGTTATTGAAATTGTCGAGGATAATGATGCCTCACCAAAGGCTCTTGAATTAATAAAAAAGCGTATGGCTCTTACACATTCTCAGCTTGCAATTGACGATTACGGAACAGGCTATTCAAACAGCTCGAATCTCCTCAAATACAAGCCCGACTATGTTAAGATTGACCGCTCACTTATTGCGGATATTCATAATGATCTGAAAAAACAGCAGCTTGTTACTCAGATTATCGAATTTTGCCACGACAATCAGCTTCAGTCACTTGCAGAGGGCGTTGAAACATCTCAGGAACTTAAAACAGTAATCAGACTCGGCGTTGACCTCATTCAGGGATTTTATACTTCAAAGCCTAAGCCTGTTTTTATTGACTCAATTTCAAAGGACATCAAGGACGAAATCATTAAAACAAATCTTGAAACACGTCCGAATGGTGCAAGAAAAATCTATGCTGCAAGAAATGATACTGAAATCGACATTCTTAAACTTGCGCTTGAAAAATATACCGATATTCACATCTATCAAAGCAAACTCACAATTGTTGGTGAACCCGACAAGCCTGTAAAAATGAATATCGCAATCATGGACAACCACATCTGCGAACTTACACTCAGAAATGTAAATATTGTCAGCGGAAACAGTAAGCCTACTATCACAGTCGGAGAGTATGCAAAGCTAATCCTTACGGTATCACGAAACAACAAACTCGGATACTCAGGAATTTATGTTCCTATGGGAAGTCAATTGGAACTTCATGGAAAAGGCAGTCTTACAATCGACAGCTACGCTTCACAGAGTATCGGTATCGGAAATGACTATGACCATGAATACGGTGATATAACAATTGATATGCTCGGAACACTTGAAATCGTTACAAACGGTGATGAATCAGTCTGTATCGGCGGCGGCTTCAATTCGGATGAATCTCTCATCAGACTTCTTTCGGGAAAAGTCAAAATCTGTATGTACACACAGCATGGACTTGCAATCGGAAGCTACAATGGTGACTCTGAAATTGAAATCGATGAAAACTGTAACCTTGATGTCACTATATCCGGAAACAAGGTCGCAGGTATCGGAAGCTGCAACGGTATTTCAACAATCACTTCTTCAGGCAGTATAACAATGATTTGCACAGGTTCACAGACTTCCGGAATAGGTGTTCTTGATGAAGGTGAAGGAAGCATTATCATTAAGAAGGGCAAAATCAGCATGAAGATGAGAAGCGCCCGTCATGTCTGCATTGGTACAACAGGCGGAAGTGTAAATACAAAAATAAAGGATGCTGAGATAAACATTGATTCCGAAGGTGACAGAGTAACGGGTATCGGAGATTGTCAGGGAAATGGAAACATATCAATCTCGAACTCAGTTCTGAATATTTCCATGTCTGCCGGAAATCCAATCGACTTAGGATCTGAAAGCGGAGAAATAATGATTCAAAATTCAACAATTAATTCACTTGTCAACAACAAGAGAATTGTTCATGTGAACAGCAATTAAAGGCGGTTTCGCATAAAGATATTAATGATTCTTTATACGCTGTTGCCTGAATACAGAACAAAGAAAGGTCTTGATTAAAAATGAAACTTGGTATGGTCGGTCTTCCGAACGTCGGAAAAAGCACACTCTTCAACGCACTTACAAACGCAGGTGCAGAATCTGCTAACTATCCATTCTGCACGATTGAAAAGAACGTAGGTATAGTATCTGTTCCTGATGAGAGACTTGATAAACTCGCAGAAATGTATGAGCCTGATAAGTTTACTCCTGCAACACTTGAATTCGTAGACATTGCAGGTCTTGTAAAAGGCGCATCAAAGGGCGAAGGTCTCGGAAATAAGTTCCTTGCTGACATTCGTGAAGTGGATGCTATTGTTCACGTTGTAAGATGTTTTGAAGACGCAAACATCATTCACGTTGACGGAAGCATCAATCCTCTCAGAGATATCGAAACCATCAATCTCGAACTTATTTTTTCAGATATTGAAATGGTTGACAGACGTATCGACAGAGCAAAAAAAGCTTCAAAAGGCGATAAGAAATACCTTATTGAAGTTGACTTCCTTGAACGTCTCAAAGAACATCTTGAAAACGGAAAATCTGCAAGAGGATTTGACTTTACAGACGATGAAAGAGAACTCATCAAATCCACTCCCCTTCTTTCAGCTAAGCCTGTAATCTATGCCGCAAATCTTAGTGAAGATGATTTTGTAAACAATATCGAGACAAATGAAAACTATAAGAAGGTCTGTGACCTTGCCGCTGAGGAAAATTCAGCAGTTCTTCCAATCTGCGCTCAGATTGAAGCTGAAATTTCAGATATGGAAGAAGAAGAAAAGAAAGAATTTCTCGCTGAACTCGGACTTGAAGTTTCCGGTCTTAACCGTATCATAAAGGAAGGCTATTCTCTCCTCGGACTCATTTCATACCTGACAGCAGGCAAACCTGAAGTTCGTGCATGGACAATAACAAAAGGAACCAAGGCTCCTCAGGCAGCAGGTAAAATCCATACAGACTTTGAAAAAGGATTTATTCGTGCTGAAGTTATATCCTTCAATGACCTTATGGAATGCGGCACAATGGCTGCTGCAAAAGAAAAGGGACTTGTTCGCCTTGAAGGCAAGGAATACGTAATGCAGGATGGAGATATTGTTCTTTTCAGATTCAACGTATAATACGTTCCCTGTCGAAGCATATACTTCGGCAGGGTTTTATATTATATATTATAATTTATTAACACATTATACACAAAGTTGACAAATAAGCAGATTTGTATTATAATTAAGGTTGCTGATGTCTATATAAACAGAAAAACTGAAATTGAGGTGTAAATATTGGGCAGGAAAAAAAAGAAAAGCGCAAATGCTTTTTTAACCGGAGTTTTACTCACTTCCTCTGTTATTCTTGCATCAGGACTTCTTATGGTAAACTGGGCATTAAAAAGTCGTGTTGTCCCTGCCAGTGCACGTGTAAGGACAGATTACACTGCTGAAAATGTAATTGAAGCTACCACAGAAGCACCTGTTGAAGATGAAGTCGAAGAAAAAGTAATGGGAGAGTTTGTTTTCCCTTATAAAACAGAGAATACAAAAGGATATGATATAAAATCTGATTATCCCCCAAATAATGTTCTCCTTATGGATGCTGAAACAGGTGAAGTTCTTGCGGCTAAACTTAATACTGTAAAAATGTATCCTGCATCACTTACAAAAGTAATGACGCTTATAATCGCTGTTGAAAATATCGAGGATTTCAATGATACTGTTGAAATCACAAAAGAAATGATAGATGAAGCTGTCTCAAACGACGCCTCAACAGCAGGATGGTTCGAAGGTGAAAAGCCTACTCTTGATGAAGTAATGTACGGAATTGTACTTCCCTCCGGCGCAGATGCAACCATTGCAGCTGCAACATACGTTGCCGGATCTGAGAAAAAATTTGTGAAACTCATGAATGAAAAAGCTGAGGCTATGGGGCTTAAAAATACCCATTTTGTAAACACATCAGGACTTCATGATGAAGACCATTACAGCACTGCTGAAGATATGGCGGCAATTCTTTCTTACGCATACAACAACGAAAGATGCAGAAAGTATCTTTCAACACAGACCTATACTCTTAAAGCCGCTGAACCGAGAGATTACGATATCGAACTTACTGCAACACTTTTCAAGCGAATGTATGGCGATGAAATGCCCGGTGTTGTCATTAAGGGTGGAAAAACAGGCTATACAGATGAGGCAATGCACTGTGTTATGGCTTTTGCTGAGGCGAATGACAAAACCTATATAGGAGTAGTTTGCGGCAGTACATCAAAATGGAGTTCTTCTGCTGATTTACTGAGTCTTTTTAGCGTCTACTGTGTAAACGGTGAACCTTATGACTCCACAAAAAATGAACGAGCAGGTACATAAATAAAAAATTACGAAAGGGTGTGAATGGAATGGCAGGAAAAATGAAAATCAGAAAATTTCGTCTTCTTTTGACTATGTCGGTCATTGCAGGTGTTATTTTTTCTATTGACAGTTTCAGACGTGACCTTTTCCATTCTCCCACAAGCAGCGGAGTCAAAATAGAAGGTGAATTCAGCAAAAATCGAAAGGATAAATCCGACAACGACAAAGATATTGAAGTTGTCGCAAATGAGGATTTAAGAGCAGTGACTGAAGAAACTTCAGAGAATATTGACGATGTTGAGTATCTCGGTTCATCTGAAAAAAGTGTTCCTTCCGAACAACTCGGACTTGGAGAATTTGCAGTTTCGGGACTCGGGGATACAGTATCAACTCCTTATTCTCAGGATCTTGTATTTGCTGAAAACTTTGGAAGTCCTTATTACAGCTGTGCAGATATGGATTTGTGGCTGTGTCGTGATACTCTTGAAGCATTCAATCAGATGATGTACGACTACAACAGCTCAACATCCGCATCTGATATCGTTGTATATGGTACACATAATTCAAATGTTTCCGATTCACCGTGTCCTGAATTCTTTGAAGAAAATGCAGGCGGATACAACATTGATATTGCTGTAAATACAAAAAATGGAATATCCACATTTGACGGAGAAGGCAATAGTTCATGGATTCTGAAACATTGTGTTGAATATGGATTTATCGTTCGATACCCTAAAAACAAACAGGATGTAACAGGTCATGATTTCTGCAAATGGCATCTGAGATATGTTGGAAGAGTTCATGCCACACTCATGTATGATAAAAAACTAAGTATTGAAGAATACATAGATTTTATCAAAAATTACAGCTTCGATTCACCTTTTACATACCAGACAGGCAATGAAATTTATAAAATGTACTATGTTCCTTATGAAGAAAATACAACACGTGTAAGAGTCCCGATAAATGGCAATTATTCCATTTCTGGTGATAATTCCGAAGGATTCATAGTAACGACATATTCAAAATATTAAAAAAGAGACACTTATTTTAAAGTGTCTCTTTTTTCTCATATCAGCTTTTTAACAAACGGTATAAGTCTGAGTACAAAAGTAACCACATAGGATACAGCAAATACTCCAAGTGAAATCAGTATAACCGTAAAAACTCCGCCATTGCCATTTTCAAAAGGATTAAATTTTACGAACGAAAATATAACCCTGAGTACAGCCATGTGTATCAGATATATTCCGAATGAACATTTATCAATTCCTGAAAGAACCTTGTCAACGATTTTCCAGTTCTGTTTTTCAGAAGATTTAAAAAGTGAAAACATACCAAATGAACCCAAAACAGTTATCGGAAATCCGTAATTTGAAAGCAGACTGTCAAATGCCGTATTCTTGCTATAACAGGTAATTGAGGTCATTAATGTTATAACCGCTGAAAAAACAGCTATGCATACAACCGAAACAATAAAGTTCATCTTAATCATCTTGTTATGGATTATATATCCTGCAAAAAGGTACATCGGGTAAATCGTTGATACACAAATATAAAATGCAGGTACCTTTCCGCTAAACGCTGTATAAACAGGTATAGCTGACATAAAAACAAGATATATAACAAGCAGATAAATAAGTTCATTTTTATCAGCATTCTTTGTTATCATCTTATAGAAAGGAAGCAAAAGGTAAATTGCAATCATAAGATACAGATACCACATATGTTTCCATCCTGTGCCAAGAAAAATATCACTCATTATGTCTCCAAAAAGAGAACCATTAAGCGAATTTGGCGATATTACGCTGTCAAATACTGAAAAAATAACCGTAAATATTAAAAGTGCAAGTACCATTCTCAGTATATACTGCCCGAATAATTTTCTGAAATCCGTTTTTCTCTCAGGGGCGAGAAGAAGTGTTCCCGAAACCATAACAAAGCATGGAACAGCCCAAGACATCAGATTTCTTCCTGTTATCATCGCAGTATGCTGAGAGAGGCTGTGTGCACAACTGTCAAATGCAAAAAAAGTATGCAGCACAACAACAGCAATACATGAAACCGCCCTCAGTCTGCTGAGATATATAATATTTTTTCTTATTACCTTACTCAATTGAATAACGCATCCCCGCCGAGACATCCTGAATTAGGATCATAATAAGTATTTGGATCCCCATAATATGTATTTGGATCCTCGTAATATGTATTTGGATCCTCATAATAGTAATTAGGATCAGAATATCCATAATCAACATAATTAGAGTCTGTATAGCCTGAATCATAGTTGCTGTTGTAATCATCCACAACTACTTCTGCACCCTCTGTTGAATCAGCTTCATCCTCAGAGTCTGTATTTTCAGCCTCGATAGACTTAATCATTTCTTCTGCTTCCTTAGTGTCAACAAGAACCTCTGCATAAAGTGAGTTATACTTAATGAAAGCAATACCATCCTCAAGGTATACCTCACCTGCTTCAATGTCACCGAATGGGAACTGATGAAGAACTGCAACTGTATCATCCTCAAATACAATCTTTACTGTGTACTCAGTTGTAAGGAGAGGTGTGTTTTCACCATATTCATCCATACTGTCAGGATTTGGCGGAAACTTGTAAACGAGGTCTGCTGTTGTATCCTTAGCGAATACACCATCCTTAATCATATTCTCAGGATATTCTTCCTCAAAATCAGCCTTAACTGAGAGTTCCTTGATATCCATTCCTGAGTTGTTTGTGAATGCAATACGGTTAATGTAAAGACCGTCTGCCTCAAGATCTTCACCAATAAGAGTAACTGCGTTTGCAGGCGCCTCTGTTGTAGCCTCAGTTGTTTCCTCTGTCGTTTCCTCTGTTACTTCCTCTGTAACAGCTTCTGTTGACGGTTCTTCAACATTTGAGTCAGTACCGCCCTCAACTCCGCATGAAACCATTGAAATTCCCATTGCAGCAATAAGAACTGCCATAATCATATTTCTTTTCATTTTATTTCCTCCTGTTTTTTGTATTATATAGAAATACTTAACTCATGTAAGTATCCTTAACATATCTCCAAGTTCCTGACTGACCATAGAAAATCATGTATCCGTTTCTGTTGGTCTCATGTGTGAAGTCAGGATCAAAAACATAAGTTGTACCATCAATATTTATTTCAACCCATGAATGGTCACCCATACCGCCCGATGCAAGAGGTACATAGCCTCCTATCTGATGTGCATCGTATCCGAGTGTTTTCGCCATTTCACAGAACATTGCCGCCATTACATAGCAGTTGCCTTTTCCGTTTTTAAATCCGTATTCAGCATACCACTCCATACTTGTTGCGGCTGTCTGCGGCATATCCGCTGTATGTCCGTAATATGGAATTGAAGCGGCATAATTGAATGCCGACCTTAAATCCCATCCGCATTTATTGAGTGCTTCAACAGCCATCGGATAAGCATATCTTCCGGAATCAACACCGTATTTTTTACATACCGCATCAAATCCGTCACCCTTTGAAACCTCAGCAACAATATCTTCAACGGACATTCCGCTGTCAAGCTTCTCAAAGTATGACTGTACATCTTCAAGATTAATGTTTCCGTCGGTTGTAATATTTGCAAGCGTTCTCACAAAATGAAGTTCATTAAATCTTCCCGATTTGTATTCTTCAGAACTGAAAAAATCCATAAGCATTTCAGGACCTTTTTTTCCGTTCTGAAGCTGTCTGATTTTTTCGTCAACCTCAGCATCAGAAGGTTCTCTCTGCAAAGATGTATAAAGCATCCTTACAAATTTTCCGAGTTCAGGATATGTATCACTCAAAGGAAGTGATGTAATACTGCCACGCACCATATTTCGGTTGTAACAAAGTGAAGTGAAGCTGTCAGAATTAATAATTTCCCTCAGAACATATTTTCTCGAATGTCCGTATGAAATTGCATCCGTCCATTTTTTCACTTCATCCTGTTCAGGTTCTCTTCCCAACACAAAGCTGTATACAGCAGAAACATAATCTTCATCACTTTTAATTTTCGACTTGAATTCACTGCTGTTTACGAAACAGTACACTATGTCAGTAGCGGTATAATTATCATTAATAACCTTTGAAACCCAGCTTCTCAGACCATTTTCATCAAACTTTCTTCCAAGAATACCCTTGTATACACCCGACACAAACCATGTTGCATAGAAATTATAGTCACGTACATCCATAAGCGGGAATGTACCTGCTGTAAAATCTGCATCCGAACATATATCTATGTATTCCTGACTCATTACAAGACTTCTCAGAATATAGTTTCTTGAAACACCAAATCCGAGAAATCTCAACATAAGTTCTTTTTCACTTTCAGAGGGTTCTCTGCCAAGTACAGCGGCATAAACCACATCAACATATTCTTCATCGGTTCTCTTTGAGAACTTCAGAATATACTCATAACAATTAAAAAATCTGTAAGCGGCATCAGCACCGGTAACATTCTGTTCAGAAACTCTCTTTATCCAGTTTTCAAAACCTGTAACCTCCGGCTGTCTTTCAAGTGCCTCTGTATAAAAACGATAGACGATTTCAGCTGATTTCGGATACTTTTTGGCAACTTCCAGATTAAAAAGCTGACTTTTAACATCTGTAATTTCCTCTGTCGCCTCTTCTTCAGCTTGTTCAGTTTCAGATGTATCCTCAGGAGTTTCATTTTCATTGTTTTCAACGGCAGTATCTGATGTTTCTTCGGCATTTTCTTCAGAATCATCAGTTTCCGTACTCTGCCCGTTATCTTCATCCACTTCAGATTCACCGTCAGGCAAATCGGACTCTGTCTCTTCTGTTTCATCATCTGTCCCGACAGCCAAAACAGTATCGGAAATATCTGTTTCCTCTGCATATACAGACATTGCTGACATTGTACTTCCGAGTACAACTGCGCAGGCAACAGCCATCTGTATCAACAGTTTTTTATTATCCTTCAATTCCCTGACCTCCGTTCTTTTCCACAATATCATGCTTTCTCATATAATTGACGAGAAAAACACCATGAACTACGCACAGTCTAAACATACTGTATTAACCTGATATATCGCACATAAGCCAATTATTATAATAACACATTATAATGTTTATGTCAAGTTAAAATATGATTTGTAGGGGTTTACAATATGATTACTATTTTCTTCATCAATTTTTAAGGCAACACCAAACGAAGTAATTGATAAGAAAGTCAATGAAAAAACACAAAAAAATAAATCCCCCATCTATTGATGAGGGATACGAGGAATAAACTATCAGCAGCAGCCTGTTCTCTTCATGAATGAATTGCAGTCGGTACACCTTGAATCAGTAGGGTTTGACTCGTGTGTGCCAACTGAAATACATCCGAGTGAACAGTAATTCTCTGTCACCATATTATGCTCACACTGTGAAACTGTACATCTGATGTTGTCATTTTTCTTCTTGCTTTCCATAGCAGATTCTCCTTTAACATAGCCGTATTCGGCTGAAATATCAGGTTCATTCAGTTCTTTCCGCTGAACTCCCCGAAAGTATTATACCTCATAAAAAGAGAATTATACAAAGAAACCACTGATAAATGCTGCGGCAGATGCCGCAAGTGCAACAACAATTAGCGGAAGCCCGAAATAGGCAAGTATTACTGCAACAGCAGTACCGACTGAGGCTGTCACTATATTTCCCGTACTGTAAAAAATAGCAGGTAGCGTCATTGCGCTGAGAACCGCATAGGGTATGTAATAAAGGAAACTGCGAATAAACTTTGATTTGATTTTCTTTCTGAAAAATGTAAACGGTATCATCCTTATGAGATATGTTACAGCCGCCATTACAAAAATATAAACAGCCGTACTCATTGTTCATCATCCTCCTTTATCGGGGAAATTGCCGCACCTAATGCCGATGCCGCAATTGCACATATAATTACCGCAAACCCTCCCGAAACAAAAGTAAGTATATACTTGAAAACTACACTTAAAATTCCTGCGGCTGTAACCACACATAACACGCTTTTACTTTTTCTCGATGGCGGAACAATGATTGCGATGAACATTCCATAGAGAAGTATACCCATAACTGAAGAAATCGAATCAGGCAGAAGCTGTCCTGCCTCTGCACCGAGGAATGTACCCATTACCCATCCGATGGTTGAAATCATTATCATTCCGTACATATAAGGCGGCGAAATCATGCCTTTCTGTGATGAACACACAGCAAATATTTCATCAGTAATACCATACGCCGCACATAATCTGTGAGGAGTTGTAAAATTACTGTCAAGTTTCTGTGAAAGGCTGAGTGCCATGAGTGAATATCTGATATTGATTGTAAGCTGAACAAGTATCATCTCTATAATCGTACCACACGCCGCAATTATCTCAATTCCCGCAAGCTGTCCCGCAGATGTTAAATTTGTCAGAGAAATAAGCGAAGCCGACAAAACGGAAAGTCCCGACCTGACAGCATTAATTCCAAATCCGAATGAAACCGAAAAGTATCCGAGTCCTATTGGAATTCCATGATACATACCTCTTGTAAAATCTTTTCGCATTACTAACCCTCTTTCATTATCCGAATAGTGCATTTATTACGGAAACTGCAATCATTCCGATTACAAGCAGAATCGTCAGAGGTGCTGTAAAATAAACACCCAGCTTTTTCGCCTCTGAAACATCACCGCAGACTTTTTCGAGTTTATAACTATCCTTGTGATTAACAATTTCAATAATAAACAATACAAAACCTGTAATAATAAGGCAAACAACAAGAAGGCTGCTGAATAATACCGGAATAATATTTCCGAGACTTGACATTATATATGAGAAATCATTGTTATCAAGCTTTTCCATATCAATATTACCTATGAATAATGACTGAAAAGCACCTATTGTATTCATTATGAAATGAAGTATCATTGAAGGAATTATGGATTTAGTCTTTACAGAAAGAAACCCACCGTAAATTCCGAATACCATTGCAAACAGAATCTGAGCATAATTCATGTGCCATAAACCGAACATAATTCCGTTCATGATTATCATTGACCATGTACCATACTTTCCTCCGTTTCTCAGAAGTGTCCCTCTGAACATCAGTTCTTCAAAAAACGGTGCAAGAAACATCATTGCAACAATATTTCCGAAACGTGAAAAATTATTGTCATTAGCTGAAAAATCAACCGCATGAAGTTCAATCCCCGTAATCATCTCAATAATCTCAAACAGAATATTCGACAAAAAACTTGTTCCGTATATAAAGAAAAAAGCAATGAATATATGCCTTACAATCCATGAAACAGGCATTTGAGGTTTTGTAAAATGTCGGCGTTCGGAAAGAATTTCCTTTCCCGTTTTTGTTTTAAAAAACACAAAAAGCGGGATTCCTGCTCCTGCAAGATACTGAACAAGCATTCCTGTGATAAAATATACATCCTCATACTGTTCAGTCTCTGTATCATAGAATTTTGAAAGAATAATTTTAAGAACAAATACAAGAGAAAATGTTATTAACAGGAATCCGATAATAAAAAATGAATTCTGATTTGATACTTTTCTCATATTTTTATTTGAGTACATCTGTTTTCCCCTTTCCGATTAAAAAATTGTTTATCGGCACATTTACGATGTTAATAAAAAATTTCACAGTCAGCCCCGTAAGAAGTGCAGAAATCAGCGTTCCCTCTCTTGTTCCAACTATCTTCATATCAAAGAACAAAAGTGACAAAACAACAGATAATACAACACAGCTTATATCAAAAATAATTTTGATATTTCCGAACTGTAAATTCCATGTATCTGAAATTGCTTTTACAAATGCCTCTCCGGAATTCATTATTACATTTGCTGTCACAGCAAGAGATATTCCGAAACCGAGAATTGTTACTCCGATAACAACCATTATCACTCTTACAGGATATAATTCAGCAGGTATATGTGAAACCCACGAAAGACCTATATCTGTAAACCATCCGAAAAGAAATGAAAGAGGAATCTGTAAAAGCTGTATTATATTAAATTTTTTTTGCAGAATTATTATCTGTCCGAGTATCAGAATAATATTCCATATTACAAGCCATGTACCCATAGTAAAGAATTCAAATCTTAAACTCATTATATTTGCAACAGATGAAACAGGTGATACTCCGAGTTCTCCATGCTTTGTAAACGCAACACCCATCGCAGAGAAAAAGAGGCTTATAATAAATAATATGTATCTTCCGGCAGTTTCCTTTTTTGACATTTTCTTCTCCTTTATTACGTTTTTAAGGACGGATTTAATCCGTCCTTTTATAAGATTCAGTATATTTTGTTTTTTATTGTATCCTTGTTTGCGCCGAAATCTACCTGTAAAACATCTCCTGCATAGGTGTATTCATCATAGAATGTTCCATCAGCAGGAATCTGAATCTGCTGTAAATTGTATGTGAAAAAAAACGGTACTCTCAGCGAAAGAAGATACAACTTTCCAATATCCATATTTGTACTTACATTAGGCATTACTTTCTGTGCTATTCCGGTATACATTGAAGGCTTGAAAAAATTAGTCTTGTCAAGAACCTTTGAAATAACCTCTCGCTGTCTTTCAGTACGTTCAAAATCTGCATTTCCGACATATCTTATTCTCGCATAGGCAAGAGCCTGTTTTCCGCTGAGATGAAGTTTTCCTCCGCCTGAAAGCAAATCTGCAAATGTATCATCACCCATGAGGTTATTTACTTCAGCCATGAGGATTGTATTGATTTCCTGTGCTTCTGCATCGGTAACATCAATTTCTATCCCCCCGATTGAATCAACTATGGATGAAAAAGAAAAGAAGTTCACAGCAATATAATTATCAATACGCACTCCGAAATTTCCTTCTATTGTATCCATAAGTGTATCTGCACCACCGTATGAATATGCCGCATTCAGTTTATCCCATCCGTATCCGGGTATTTCAACATAACAATCCCTCATGAATGAACTTAGCGTAATTTCATTGCTAAGCCTGTTTATCGACATAAGTATCATTGAGTCGGAACGTCCTGTTTCGTCTGTACTTCGTCCGTCAGTCCCTATAAGAAGAACATTTGTAACAGCACCGGAATTAAGCGCATAATCATTCCTTGTTCTGTATGATGAAGGTTCATAGTTCATCTTTCTGATTATAACAAAAACAACTGCTGAATAAATAATAAAAATAATAAGAAGCAGTGTAATAAGAAATTTGAACAGCTTTCGTATCGGCTTCGGAAAAATATGTCTCTTTGATTTTTTCTTTTTCTTCTTTTTAGGCTTGTGTTGCTGTTCTTCACGATACGGAGGAGGCTGAGACGGTCTGTACTGCGGCTGATTGTTATATTGCGGCTGATTGTTGTACTGAGGCTGATTGTTGTACTGAGGCTGACCGTTAGGATTCGGAATATTACCGTAATATGGTCTGTTTCCGACATTCGGGAAACCGTAGTAATTCTGTTCACCCATTCCGTTATTAACGGGAGGTTCACCCATCATATATGCTCCATACATCGGAATCTGTCCATTATCCGTCTGCTGAGGATTCTGAACAGGCCTGTTTATATTCTGCGGATTCACATAACGCTGCTGACCTTGATTTACATTATTATTCAATGGTCTGACATTGTTGTATCCGTTGTTATTCACAACAGGGCGAACAGGCGGCTGTTCCTGTCTTACCGCTTTTATTTTTGGTATAGTAAGAGTATTCTCATTGTCTGTATTTATTATTTGTTTTTCTGCATCTTCGTGGTTCTTATGTTTAACGGACATAGTTTTATCCCCTTTCTACCATATGTCTGCAAAAGGGAATCACAAACAGAAAAACTGTTTGTAATTCCCTTTATTTCAAAGTTTTTTTATGCTTACGGCTGCTATAGTAAATAATGCACACAATGTATTGTAAATAACCATCGCAGTTGCCGACATATATATATAATTGTTTTCAAATGCCTTTGAGAGTATCAGCAGCATTGTGAGAACAAATCCCAGTATAATTGATACCGTCTGGAAAATAAGTCCTGCCGCCGCAGATGAATACACGACCTTTGTACCGATGATAAGCTGTGCAAATGATGAAAATCTGCCTGTACAAGCCATTGATGCACTAAGCCTTTCCGTCTCCGCTGTTTCCTTGTCAAATTCCTCATGAAGATTTACAGGAATGATTCTGAACATTTCCTGCGGCACATAGAAAAGCCTTGAAAGCTTTTTCGGATTAAGATTTGTATCAACACTCTTGATAATAAGGAAGACCTTGTTTTTCGCAAGTTTCTGCATACATCTCTTTATTTCCTTGTCAGCCTGAAGATTTACAATGAACATCATCGCTATATTTCCGGATATTGAAAGATATACGACCTCCTGAACGGATGATGCGTATTCTCCCTCCTTCGATTTTGTCGGAAGTCCCTCAATATTATGATTCTCCATGATTTCTCTTCCGCCGAAAAGTACACGTCTGTTTTTAATCCAACCGCAGAATCCGCCTTCCTCATAAGCGAAATTATCCACTTCGCAAAGTTCTCCGTTATTCTTTTCAACTATATCTGTAAATATACGCTTGAAAATACTGTCTCCTTTGTACGCAAGGCTTGCCGCTTCAAGCATCGCCTCATCCTGATTTATATTGGTGAACATTCTCGCACTTTCAAGCTTTACGGATTTTTCAGGGAAAAGTGCCTCCGCATCCACAAGCATCGAATTTGCATCATAAAGATCATCAACGCTCTGATATCCAAGCATTATTCCGTCATTTTTCAGAGTTTCATCAGATACTCTTTCAAGAGGAATATTCACCGCAAACGGAAGCCCTATACATGAACTTGCACATATAAACATACTGAATATTGAAAATCCGAATGCAAAAGCATCTGCTGAAAATACTGTTCCCATTCTCACGAAAGTAAGGAAGAAAGACAGTATCGCTGACGCAATGAGACAGAAAGGAACTGCTGTTCTGCTGTAATTGTCTGTAATGTCAGCCGAATAAGTATATTTGAGAAAATCGGTAAGAAAATCTGTTTTCTTCATTGCGGCAAGAATAGGAAAATCTCCATGTGTTCCCCTTGTAAGACGTTCTGCACTTTCTTCATTTCTTACGAATACAACTCCATGTCTGTCGAAGCTTGACGATGCAAAATCAAAATTTCTGTCGGCTCTGCGTAGTATAAGATATTTTCCGACAGCATTTACAAGAAGTGACATTATGCCTACAGGCATGAAAATCTTTACTGTTTCACTTTTTACCATGTCAGGATTGAAAAATGCCGCAAGAAGTGAAATAATACAGGCTGTTACAGTTACAGCGGTCATCGAGTCACTGTCTGCCTTGAAATTCAAAAGATTCTTTACACCCTTTGAAATAACCGCAGTTGAAGTAAGCACTGCGAGTACGCCCGTAATAAGATGCACTATAAGATATGAGTAAACATACTTCGGTGTGAGAAAGCTTACTATATTGAGTCCGAACTGATTTGACCATGTAATATAAAGGCTGAAAATAAAAATAAGAACAAGAAGAATAACCCTTGATGAAATAATGTTTTTAAGCTCTACAATATCAAGCTCCACATCCTCAACATCACCGTAGTAATTAAAGTCAACTCTCCTCTTTGTACGCTTTCTGTTAGCCTTAATCTCGAAATATTCATCCGGATTGTGAGATACATGAACATCTATGCCATCCTCAGTCATTGATACGCTTTCAGCAAGATCAATGCTTGTCCTCTCTGCTCTCGGAGCAGGTTCAATCGGTCTCGTAGCTTCAAGAGCCTTTGGTGAAGGAACAATATCCGTAATATTCTTCTGTCCTTCGGGACTTTCAAATTCATCCATTATACTCTTGCGTGTACGTTTTTTCCTCTTGAATTTTGGCGGGGTAAACATATACTCGCCATCAGGTCTGTCCTTTGAATAAGGATTATTTTCTTTTTTTCCGCCTTTTTTCTTTTTCAGTTTTTCAATTTCCCTCGCTCTCGTGGAATCGCTCATTCTTCTTATCTGAGTTGGTCCCGATTGCTCTGAAATTATTTCTGAAGCTGAATCATTTGTTTTCTGTACGGTTGTTTTTCTTATCTCACTTATGTTATCTGTGCTGACAACAGCAACCTTATCTTTTGTAAGCTCAAGCGGCTTGAATTCATCGGCTGCTTTCGGCTTTTTTTCCTCTGATTCTGAATCTTCTGTCAGATTACTGTTTTCAACAGTTTGTTCCTTGATTTCTTCATCTGTTATTTTCGGGGGTGATTTCTGTTCTTCCATACTTTCCCTCCTTATTTTTCTTTGACTCTTCTTTGTCTGAGTACTTCATACATAAAAATTCCACCTGCAACAGATGCATTCAGAGAGTTAATTTTTCCCATCATCGGAAGTTTTATCATGAAGTCACATTTTTTCTGAATAAGTCTGCTTATTCCATAACCTTCGGAACCGATTACAAGACCACAGCTTCCTGTGAAATCAGTTTCGGTATAATCGCTTCCCGAAGCATCAGTACCGTAAATCCATACACCATTTTCTTTAAGTTCATCAATTGCAGATGCAAGATTTGATACTCTTGCAACAGGCACATAACTCGCCGCACCTGCTGAGGTCTTGAAAACAGTTGCATTAAGACTTGCGCTTCTTCTCTTAGGAATTATCACACCGTCAGCACCTGACGTTTCAGCTGTACGGATTATAGCACCAAGATTGTGCGGATCTTCTATTTCGTCGCAGATTATTATGAAAGGCTGAGTTCCCTTTTTACGTGAAATTTCAAGTATATCCTCCAAAGAAACATATTCTCCGCAGGCACCGACAGCAACAACACCCTGATGTGATGCGCCTCCTGAAAGCTGTGTGAGTTTTTTGTCCTGTGCATCCTTAACGACAACATTTTTCTCCTTTGCAAGACGTCTTATAAGCCCAAGACTTCCACCGTCACCGCTGATGTAAATTGTATCAAGGACAGCATCAGATTTCAATGCCTCAATTACGGGATTTCTTCCGCATATTATGTTTTCGCTCATTTCATCGAAATTATTTTTGTTATCCATATATTTGTACATCGGGGAAATGTTCCCCTTCTCCTTTTGTTCTGATAAATAAGTAAAGAATACTCATTATATCATTATAACATTAAAAATCCGAAAATGCAATAGCTTTTTTCCTCATAATAAAAAATAATGACAGATTATCCGCTTAACGAAACAATCTGTCATTTTTTAGCCATTATTCTGCTTCTGAAACGCTTTCTGTAAATTTTATAGAAGGATTCAAGGTTGAAATCATACATTATAAAAAGAAAATTACATATAACAAGCATCACGATACCGCTGTATTTTCCAAATTCTTCCATTTCTTCAAGCATCTCTTTCATACCGAACACAAATACCGTAACATAGAAAAACAGTATTACGCTCGTATTGAATATCAAAAATTTCAGCAGAGTTTTTAATCCACGAAGCTTTATCTTCTCCATACAGCACCGCAGTATCGGATAATGTCCGAATACCATTACGAATACAAGTGCCGCCTCCTTATCGGCTGTTACAAACACTGAAAGAATACTGACCGCAAGATAGGTAAGAAATGCCCAGCTTATGCTGACTTCTGCCGCTATTATCATAAGGAGAAGTCCCGCCGCCATCGGAAGAAGAAGATAGAGTGCAGGTACAATACCAGCGATAAACATTGCCGCCACACACAATGCAGACACTATTCCTCCGAGGGCGACTTTATAACTTGCATCCCTCATTTTTTACTCTCCGGTTTTCCGTTTGCTGTTTTCTTTGCTTTCTGAATATCATACACGATTGCGGCACAAAGTCTGTAAGGAAGAAGCTTTGAAGCATAAGCCCCTGCCCTCACCATAAGATTCGGCACAGCAATAAGCTGTCCCGCAAACGCCTTTCTAAGAGCATACTCAGCGGCATAGTCGGGAGAAATCGGCTTAACGCTGAAATCTACTCCTGCCCTGTTGTTAAAATCAGTATCAACAGGTCCGGGACACAATACAGTTACACCTATATTCAGTTTGTCACGTCGGATTTCCTCTGCAAGTGCTATAGAAAGTTTAAGAACATAGTTTTTCGAGGCGTAATATGAAGAAAGAAGAGGTCCGGGCATAAATCCTGCAACAGATGCAACATTTATTATAATTCCCCTGTTGTTCTTTTTGAAGTCACGAAAAAACAGTTTTGCAAGAATATGAGTTGCCGTAATATTTACGTTTATCATGTTGATTTCATCTTCAAGATCTGTTTCATCAAATTTTCCGAAAATTCCGTATCCCGCATTATTTACAAGCAAATCAATATCCTTGCCCCTGCAGAATCCGTACACTCTGAAAACCTCTTTTTTATCCGAAAGATCTGCCGCTATAATCTGTGTGTTATTTCCAAGTTTTCTCTGCATTTCTTTCAGAACCTTCTCATTTCTTCCTGTAAGAACAAGCTCCCATCCTCTTTTATTCAGCATCTTTGCAAAACTTTTTCCTATTCCTGATGTTGCACCGGTTATCAATGCTCTCATTTTCTGTTACCTCCTTTAATTTCTGTCAGTTAATTTTTGAAAACAGACCATCATTGCTCATACTGTCAATGCCAAACAGAAACAATGTCTGCTCATAGTCATCGGGATTAAGAAAATCTCTCAGACTTCCGCTTATATGTTCGGGAGAAACAACAGCAATTTCGCTGTAATGCTGTATAAGAAACGGTATAAAACAATTCGCATAATCATCCTTTATGAGGAGAAGTTTCTTCTGATTGTTTACAGATGTCTTTATCTCAGTAAGCGGATATTCTTCTCCCATATAGAGTCTGTACATATCATTGGTATTAACTGCTGTTTTGTCATACAGGGATGCTTCATGCTGTTCCATATTATTGTCATATCCGATACATGAAATAACCTCTGCACCATCTGAATAAGTATAAATATCAAGAATATCGGGCTTTGAACGCATATACCTTGTCCTCTGCCACAAATCTCCTCTGAAATCATCTGTTATATGCTCAATTGTGTATTTATCATACGCAGAAGGCTGAAATCCGAGTTTCTGAATTACCGTTCTGTAAACACAGAATGCACCGTAACTTGTCCACTTAGAATCGCTTCTGTAATAAATGTAATTCTCATTCAGCATTTTAAGGATGTTATAGGCATCTATTTTTCTTATATTTGCTCCGAGTTTTCCGTAAAGATTATCAATCTGCTGTTTCTCTGTATTGTATGTCAGATATTCGGGAAGATTATCTCCGTATACACCCGCAGATGTCGGAACTGCGACAAGATAAACAGCACCGTCATAGTTTTCGGCAAATCCGTTTATAAGTTCAGGAGTAAGTTCATTTTCCTCACGTTCCGATACCCTTGAATCAAGAAGCATATCATCAGTTATATACACACCGTCAGATATACTTTCACATATCTGTGAATCAAGTCTTGCCTTTACCGAAATCAGTTTTTCCCTTAAAGCGAAATTATCCGTAAAAAGTTTCTCAGTTTCCTTTGCATATTCGCCGTTAATAAGTTTTTCAGCAGTAAATTCAGGGAATGAATCAGATGAATATATCTGTGATGCTGTGAGTATCAGCATAGCTGTTATTACCGCAGATACAACCACAGCTGTAATAATATTTGCAGTTTTAATATTACCCCTCCTTTACAGTTTAAGTAAAAGTATTTCAGTATTTCCGCTTAATGACATAATCGCTGTACATATTATAAGCATAAATGCCGACACAACAGGCGTAAATGCAGATACAGCCGCTCTTAGTTTTAATCTTCCTGAACGAAGCATCATGTTTCTGAAAAGATTTGTCGAAGCATACATTGTTATGAGAAGTATTACAATATATGACCTTATCAGATAAACTGTTGATGTATCAGCAAGTATTCTGTTCCCTCCGAACATTGCCCACAGATAACGTAAGGAATCAGTAACGCTTTCACCTGCAAGAAACGTCATAATCACAAAAACAAGCAGAGATGAACAGATAATTCCTGTTGCCCTTAAAGTTCTTTTGCTGACAATGAAATTTTCAGCAAGAATTGAAATACCTATCAAAATTCCCCACAATGTACTGTTGGCGGAAAATCCGTACCAGAAACCAACCAATCCCCATGCAAATACAAAAGCAATTCTTCTCACCCAGTCATTTGGTGCTGTTTTGTAAATCGGTGTACCGATATACTTTCTGAACCAGCGAACAGGCTGAATATGCCACTTTGCGGCAAAATACTGCATTCTGCTGCTGAACAAGGGATAATTGAAACTGTTTGGAAATCTGTATCCGAAACAGTAACCTATTCCTGTACTCATGTCTGAAAATCCTGACAGCGTAAAGTAAAGACACAGTACGTAAGCTGAAATTCCAAGCCATGAATTAACAAAAGACAGTTCATTTCTTTCAATTCCGTTCACCGCTGTATAAAGCATGTAGAGATTATCAGCCGCAAGAACCTTTTTGGCAAGTCCCTTAATAAATATTGAAAGTCCCTTTCCGATTTCTGAAAGTCCGGTAATACGGTTTCTGTTTATCTTCTGAAATGTTCTGTACCTCAGCATCGGTCCCATTACAAGTCTCGGAAACATCATTACATATATTCCGAAAGTTACAAGATTTTTTTCCGCCCTAAGTCTTCCGCAGTATATGTCAATAAGATAGCCTATTGTATTCAGAATTATAAAAGATATTCCGAAAGGAAAAAAATCCTCATGAAATCCGGCTTTTATTTTCAGCCACGACATAAAATCCGCTCTGAATACGAACATAATAAATATATTCAATATTATTCCGACCGTCAAAGGTATCGCTTCAAGGGATGTACCGCTTTTTTTCATTGCATCCGTAAGTAGTCCGGTAAGATAATTAATAAGCGTGTAAGCAACCATGAATACTAAAAATGCTGTTCCGTAAAATCCGCAGAATACCATGCTGAGAAAAAGCATTACTGCATCACACGACTTTTTCGGTACGATATTAAATACAAGGATTGATATCGGAAGAAAAGCATAAATGAAAAATAAACTGCTATATATCATCCGATACCTCCGTAAGTTCCATAACATTTCTTTCGAGTTCTTCCGAATTCATCATTGTATTCAGAACCTCAATCAATGCAGTTGATGACATCAGTGACGGGAGTCCGAGTTTTTTCTGCAATGCAATTCTCAGCTCACGGCTATTTGCTCCTCCGCTCAGACCGAGTTCAAACAATGTGAGTTTTGTTATATCAGGAACTACATTTCTTTCAGATGCAGTAATTCCGGCTTTCTGAAATGCTTTTAATATTATTTCCTTATCTAATCCTTCAACTCCGAGTTTACCCTCAGCTGAAGCTTTGTCCTTGCGTTTTTCCTTTCCGAAAACATCGGGAACAAAAACATTCTTTACAATTCCCTTTGGAACTGCGCTTTTGATGTAACCCCTTATCTTACGACCTGCGCTGTCAGAATCGGTCAATATTATTATGCCCGTTTTTTCCGCATAATAACGGATAAGGCCAAGTTTTTCCTTATCCTTGAATATTCCGAATCCGTTTGTAATGATTATTACTGCATCCAAAATTGAAGCAAGTTTTATCTTGTCATATTTTCCCTCGACTATTATTGCCTCATCAATCTTTATCATTACTTCCTCCGTTAGTTCCTTATCATAAACATTTTTGTTACAGCCTGTTCAAGTGCTGTACGTGGGTCAGTTTGTGTCGAATTCATCTGAACTGCTGTATCATTCAAAATAGTAATACACTGTCTGATTCTGCGGATGCTCATTCTTGAACAATCCCTGTAAGCATTTTTTACAGCAAATGCCCTGTTTCTTGCATAACCGAAATCGCAAATAACATCATCTGTACTCTTGCCCGCTTTTTTTGCGCAGGCAGCACGATAAAGGTCAATAAACGTTCCCGAAACAGCAGCGAATACAAGTCCTCTGCTGTTATTGTCTATATTCAGTTCATCAATTGCCTCAAAAGCAGACTTCCTGTCCATTGCGGCTACTGCATTTGCAAGTTTATAAACTGTCATATCGCTCTGTCGGTGAACAAGCATTTTTATTACCGGGCCTGTTATTTCTTCACCCTGCGTATATGCACAAAGCTTGTCTATTTCATTCTCAATTGTAAGGGTGTCAGAAAGACACATTTCTGCAAGCTGCTTTGCGTTATCGAGCGAAATTGCTCCTCCCCTTGCTGATACTTTGTTTGCAATATCCTTTGCAAGTTCATTTGCACTTTTTACGGGTATTTCACAGCAAATGCCGTTTTTTTCTGCAAAATCAGCCAATTTTTTATTTTTGTCGGTTATTGTACGCTTTTTTGTTTTCCAATCCTCTTTTACAGCAACCTCAAATCCTGTCACATTGAATACTATAACAGTATAAGGCGGAATATCCTTAATGGTATCAAGGAGTTTCTTATTTATGTCCTCTGCCTTATGACCTGCCATATTTTCACGTGGCTTTTCACAATCATAGTCGTTAATGAAAATACAGTTGTATTCCGACATCATGGGCATCATCTGAATCGTATCATACAACTCATCAAAATCAAGCTTTTTGCCATTGAATCTTGTCAGGGCTATATCTTCATTTTCACCGACAACAGTTTTTATTATCTGCTTTGTGGCACGTTCAACTCCGATTACATCCGAGCCGTATATGTAATAAATATTTGAAATTTCCCTGTTCCTCATCTTAGAGGAAAGTGTTTTTAAATCAATCTGTGCCATAAAGTCTCCTTATTTTGCTTTTTCCGTCCAAATCCAGTATCAGTTCGGAATTTGGATATTCAAAGATTTCTGAATCCGTACAGAATTCAGTTTCTCCCAGTTTAACGTAAATCATTCCCGAATCATATTTAAGGCTGAAATTGTTTCCGTCTGTTATTTCTGCACTTCCGCTGTACAAATAAATGTTATTTCCCTCATCAATAAAAGTATCACCGTTCACCGTATAATTGAGAATATCCGTGTATCTGAGTTTTTCTGAATAACAGGCATACTGTGACTGTACATTTTTTATCAGCATGAGATTTTCAACCCTGTAAATTCCGTTTAATTCGAGATATTTCTCAACATAATCAGCCGTATGATAATCACCGTCAAGGTCTGCTATCACAGTATTCCCCATGTATGATACAATTACTGCGGAATTCTTATTATTTCCGAGTACAGCGGCTGTCAGTCTGTTCCTTCTGATTAATTTTCCGACAGACGAAACAAGCATGAATACTGAAAATAACATACATAAGACAGATACTGTAATTTTTCTTTCGGAATATATAAAATAAACCATGACCGTAAGAAATGCTGAAATCACAAGAAATTCGGCTGAAAATCCGCTTCCTTTCGGAATATGAAACAGATTTATCTCCGCAAGAAAATCCGAAACAGCAAAAACTGTCCCCGTAAAAATCCTGCATAAAGGAAGTATCGGAATAATACCTCCCGTCAGTACAAATACAAATCCGATTATCATTGAAACAGTACACAGAGGCACAAGAATAATATTTGTAACTGGAGATATTAAAGAAGTTTCATCAAAGCAGTACATTGAAAAAGGAAAAGTACACACTGTAGTACAAAGTGCTGTCACAAAAGAATAAGCAATCTTTTCAGATACAGTATTCTTTTTCATATTTCGGGTTATATATGGGGCAAATACTCCTATTCCGAATGCACCTGAAAATGAAAGTAAAAATCCCGACGAATAAACAACGTATGGATTAATCGCACCTATAATAATCAATGACCATGCAAGCGAATTAAATGTATCATTCTGCCTTCTGAACAATCCTGCTGAATACAGAAAATCCGTCATTACTGCGGCTCTGACAGCAGAAACAGGAGAATTCGCCATAACTACCATAAAAAACATAAATACATTCAGTATTATAAATGATATCGTTTTTCCTACTCCGATTCTTTTCAGAATTATCATGATAAAAAAAGCAAGTATCGACACGTGCAGTCCCGAAACTGCAAGTATATGCCCTATTCCGCTTCGGTAAAGGGAGGTTTTTACATTCTCATCAAGTCCACGCTTTTCCCCGAAAATCATTCCCGCAAGAAAGTTTCCTCCGTCCTCTCCGAGACTTATTCTGAACGCTGAAATCATTTTCTCCCTATATGATGAAAGAAAATTCTTAATTCTTCGTGATTGAGTTTTCTGAACCGATATATTTTTCAGCTTATCGGCTTTTATAAATATGTTCTGCGATTTGTACCAATTTTCCGAATCAAAAAGATATGTGCTTTCGATTTTTGAAAATTCACATTCTTCAACAGAAATTTCATCTCCGTAACGAACATCAAGTTCATTTGTAAAAAAACTGACTTTCGCAGATATTTCATTGTTTATAGTTCCTTCCGCAATATATGAGGCGAATCCTCCGTCATGCTTTGTTATCTCAGTTATTTCACCGCAAAAGCTTCCGTTTTTATCTGCGTATGAAATTATCCTGTCATATACATTGCGGGTATATAAAAAACTGTAAGTTGCTGATATCGTAAAAAATACTGTCAGCAGTATAAAATCCTTTAGGGTAAAACCCTTGAATTTCAATATTAAAATTATAATTATAACGGCAGAAGCAAACAAAACTGCTTTGCTTCCGATATTAAAAAAGGAAGCGAAAAACAATCCCGACAAATATGCTGCTGCCGCTCCAATCATTTTTCGCTTCATAAATTACTGATTATTTAAAGAAAAGAGGCAGTTTTTCAAGGAAGATGATATCATCTCTGTCAGCCGCATCACCCTCAGCAAGTACAGCGGCTTCTCCGACAATTTCTGCTCCTGCTGATTCAGCAAGCTTTTCAAGTGCCTTTAATGACTCACCTGTGCTTATTACATCATCAACGATAAGAACTTTCTTTCCTCTTATCATTTCTGCCTTTTCAGATGAAAGGTGAAGTGTCTGCTCTGCCGCTGTTGTAATTGATTTTACAGTAACGGAAACAGGATTTGTCATGTAAAGCTTAACTGACTTTCTTGCCACAACATAATTTTTGCCGCTCTGTCTTGCCATTTCATACGAAAGCGGGATTCCCTTTGATTCTGCTGTGAGAATCACATCAAATTCAGGACATTTTTTTAGAAGTTCCTCTGAAACTGCAACTGTAAGCTCAACATCTGAAAACATAACAAATGCCGCAATATCGAGCTTGTCATTCAATGCACATTTCGGAAGTTCCCTTTTAAGACCTGCAACCTCAAGTGTATATGTATCGCTCATAAAAGTCACCCTTATTCTGTCTTTCCGAGTGATTCAGGTCCCCAACCCATTTTCACACCACCGATAAGGTGGAAGTGAAGGTGCATAACAGTCTGACCTGCATCTTCTCCGCAGTTGTTTACGATTCTGTAGCTTTCAATTCCTGCAATCTCAGCAATTTTCGGCATTGCCTCAAATATCTTTGCCACATATACTGAATTCTCTGCATCAACTTTGTTTGCACAGCAGATATGCTTCTTAGGAATTACAAGTATATGAACAGGCGCAATCGGTGCTATATCCTTGAATGCATACACATATTCATCTTCGTAAACCTTTGTGCTTGGGATTTCTCCTGCAATTATTTTACAAAATAAACAATCCATTTTATTTACTCCTTAATTACTGAGAGAAAACCTCGTAAAAAGGTTTTCTCTCATATAAAAATTACTTTACCATTTCAGCAACAATTGCCTTGAAACCGTTTACAGCTTCGTCAGCCTTTGAAGTGTCGCCCATACCTGCCATAGCAGCATCAGGCTTTCCGCCGCCCTTACCGCCTGTGAGTGCAGCAGCCTCACGAACAAGCTTACCTGCATTTGCGCCCTTTGCAACTGCATCCTTTGTACATACGCAGTAAAGTGTACCCTTTTCACCGTTTACGCCTGCAAACAGAGCAATTACAGCTTCTTCCTTGTCCTTTACGCTGTCACCGAGTTTTCTGAGAGCATCAGGTGCTGTACCGTCCATTCTTGCACGGATTACCTTAACTCCGTTTACGTCCTCAGCGTTGCTGAATATATCAGAAACCTTAGCGTTTGCAATCTGCTGATTAAGGCTTTCAAGTTTCTTTTCCTTGTCCTTGAGTTCAGCAGTTACAGATGCACACTTTTCAGGAAGTTCTGTAATATTTGCAAGCTTGAGAGCCTGTGCTGACTTGATGATTGTATTCTTGAATCCGTTGAGAAGTTCGAGAACTCCTGTACCTGTTACAGCCTCGATACGTCTTACACCTGCGGCAACTGAGCTTTCAGATACAATCTTGAAAAGTCCGAGCTGTGCTGAATTAGAAACGTGTGTACCGCCGCAGAATTCAATTGATTCACCTGCTGTTACAACACGAACTGTATTTCCGTACTTCTCACCAAAGAGAGCCATAGCACCGAGTTTTCTTGCTTCCTCAATAGGCATTTCAACCATTGTTACCTCAAATGCCTTCATAATTTCTGCATTTACGAGAGCTTCAACTGCTGTCATTTCCTCATCTGTCATGCCGCTGAAATGGTTGAAGTCGAAACGACAAGCCTTTTCGTTAACAAGCTGACCTGCCTGATGAACATGATCACCAAGCACCTTACGGAGTGCGCTCTGAAGAAGGTGTGCTGCTGTATGGTTGCGCATGATTGAGTTTCTTCTGTCTGTATCAATTTCAGCTGATACCTTGTCACCCTTTGAGAGTGAGCCTTCTGTAACTGATGAAATGTGGAGGAAATGTCCCTCAGACTTGATTGTATCTGCAACATTTGCGTATGAACCTCCGTTGCAGATAACACCTGTATCACCAACCTGTCCGCCGCTTTCAGCGTAGAAAGGTGTCTTATCGAGAACGATTACAACATCATCGCCCTCAACTGCTGTCTGAACTTCCTGTCCGTCCTTGTAAATTGCAAGGATTACAGCATCTTTTTCAGATGTCTCTGTGTATCCTGTGAATACTGTCTTTTCAGCATCAATCTTGATGCTGTTATCAGCCCATGATGAACCTGCCTTAGCAAGGTGGTCAGCCTTAGCCTTCATTCTCTGCTCAAGTACAAGCTCCTTGAATTTGTCTATATCAACTGTGATGCCCTTTTCCTCACAGATTTCAACTGTAAGGTCAATCGGGAATCCGTATGTATCTGCAAGTTTGAATGCATCTGCACCGTCAAGAACTGTTCCGTTTTCTGCATTAAGCTTTTCAATAAGCTGTCCGAGAAGTTCAGAACCCTTGTCAACTGTCTTTGCAAAAGCTTCTTCCTCAACACCGATAATTTTCTTGATGTAGTCACGCTTCTCAGCAAGTTCAGGGTATGCATTTGCATTCTCATTGATTACTGTGTCACAAACTTCACAAAGGAAAGGTTTTGTAATTCCTAAGAGTCTGCCGTGACGTGCAGCACGTCTGAGAAGTCTTCTGAGAACGTAGCCTCTGCCTTCATTTGAAGGCATAATTCCGTCGCCAACCATGAATGTTGTACTTCTGATATGGTCAGTAATAACTCTGAGTGAAACGTCTGTCTTTGCATCTGTCTTATAGCTTACGCCTGCAATCTTTGAGATGTGTCCCATGATATTCTGAACTGTATCAACCTCAAAGATATTATCAACGCTCTGCATTACACAGGCAAGTCTTTCAAGTCCCATGCCTGTATCAATATTCTTGCTCTTCATTTCAGCATAGTGACCGTTTCCGTCGCTGTCAAACTGGCTGAATACAAGGTTCCAGATTTCAATGATATTATCTTTATCGCCCTCAGCCTCAAAACCTGCTCTGTCAAGCTTTCTGTTTTCGCCTACTCTGTCGAAATGTATCTCAGAACAAGGACCGCAGGGACCTGAACCATGTTCCCAGAAATTATCCTTTTTACCGAGGCGGATGATTCTGTCATGTGGAATACCGATATTGTTTTCCCAGATCTGCTCTGCTTCATCATCACTCTCGTAAATTGTAATCCAAAGCTTTCCTGCCGGAATTTCGAGAACTTCTGTGAGGAATTCCCATGCCCATGCAACTGCCTCAGGCTTGAAATAGTCACCGAATGAGAAGTTTCCGAGCATTTCAAAATATGTACCATGACGAGCTGTCTTACCAACACTCTCAATATCAGGTGTTCTGATACACTTCTGGCAAGTTGTAACTCTTACATTCGGAGGAACCGCCTGTCCGAGAAAATACTTTTTAAGAGGTGCCATACCTGAATTGATGAGAAGAAGGCTCTTATCACCCTGTGGTACGAGTGATGCACTTGCCATTCTTGTGTGATTCTTGCTCTCAAAGAAAGAGAGATACTTTTCACGAAGATCATTAAGACCTGTCCACTGCATAATTAAAATCTCCTTATAATATAATTCTTTAGGGTAGGTGCTGTACAGGAGTCGAACCTGTATCTTTACAAATAACGTAACGCTTTCCCGCCGCAAGCTGTCAGCACATAAAGGCAACACCGCACAAAGCCCGTTTTTGGACTTTGTACAAAATCTACTTGCATATTTCTCGTCATATCACACAAAAATCTCTTGACTTGCGACAGCAAGCCTGCGAAATGTTTATGCGCTCTGACGAAAAATCTGACTGCGTATCTTTTGCACAATCTTTGTGCGATATTGCCTAAAAACAAAACACCCCCGTCACACATGGGACGAAGGCTCTCGTGGTACCACCCAATTTCAAAAGAGCATATAACTCTTTCCTCTGTATCCTTAACGCAGAATTACGCCATAATTTCTCATGGAGACTCAAGGTAAGCACCTGTTTTTCGCCTGAAAGTTCACACCAGCCACTTTCTCTCTGAAAAACGAAACAAACAGTCAGTCCCGTCAAAGCCTTACACTATAATTATAAACAAATTTCCTTGAAATGTCAATACCTGTGTTAAAAAAACAATAGAAATCAATGGTATATCCTTCCATTTCAAAATAGTATTGACAATTTTAATGTATTGTGAGATAATATAAATAAAGATTATTACAGATAAAGGAGGATTTCGTTTGAAAAGTTTTGATTTCAGGCTTCTTAATGCAATACAGACAAAATGGAAAAGTCCGAAACTTGACAAATATATGCCGAAAATCACCTTTCTCGGAAATAACGGCTATCTGTTCATTGCTGTTGCAATGATAATGCTTTTTTTCGATTCTTACAGAGAATGTGGAATATGTACTCTTACGGGCATGATGCTCGGAGTAATTCTTGGAAATTTTGTAGTAAAAAATCTGGTTAAACGAGCAAGACCATGCTGGCTGAATGACAAAATTGAAATGCTGATTGATATACCGAAAGACTATTCTTTCCCATCAGGTCACACGCTTTCAAGTTTTATTGCGGCGACGGTAATAACAAGCTATGATAAAAGACTTGGAATTGCGGCAATTATCATCGCACTTGCAATAGGCTTTTCAAGGATGTACCTCTATGTTCATTTTCCGACTGATATTTTCTTCGCAATTATACTTGGAATAGCAATCGGCATGGGCGTTGTTTATTTTCTAAACAGATATTTGTTTACGTAATCACTGTGGGAGACACTGTATATGTGTCTCCCTTTTGTAAAAAATAATTATCTGTAAAAAGCGTATCCGTTTGCGGAAGATTCCTCAATCATCTCAATCTGTTCATTTATAATATCGGGATTATCTATCCATTCTCTTTCTCCGTCTGTCCCTGCCCACATATCAGCTTTTCCAATCTTGTATTCTCCAAGACCGATTACCAATGAAACACCACTGTCTCCCACGAGTTTTTCCCATTCATGGAGTGTCTCTTCAAACGGGCATACAGAATTTTTGAATCCGTAATAAATCTGAGGTACTATGTAATCACAATATCCTTTGTTTCCACCCCAAAGACGTACATCGGCATACTGACCTGTATAATCGGAATATATATTTCCCTGCGGACTTATGCCAAATACAGCTCCATTTCCGTATTCTTTAACAGTATCATATATACTCTTTACCATTTTTGTTATATTGTCAAGTCTCCATACTTCGAGCAAATCTGCATTACTGTTCGTAAATTCTGTACGGTCAAATTCCTCATCAGTAGTCGGATAGAAATAATCATCAATATGAATCCCGTCAACATCATATTTTTCAAGAATCTCTTTTACACCCTCGCAAATGAGATTTCTTGTTTCATCATAAGACGGATCAAGATACCAGCGTTCATTAACTTTCTTAACATAATTAATTTCGGGTGAATCAATCCATTGCTTTACAATAAAATCATCATTGATTTCTTCCATTTCAAGTGTATTCTGAAATCTCAGAGGATTAATCCATGCATGGCATGATATATTCAGTTTATGTGCTTCTTCAAGCATAATTTCAAGCGGATCATAATCACCGTCAAGCATTGCACCCTTTGGAAAATAATCAGACTGATAGTATGCATCACCATTAGGATGTGCATGAACATATACAGTATTTATTCCCTCATTTCTGACGGATTGAAATTTCTCTTTTATAATCGCACGAAATTCATCCTCAGATTTATTAAACATGATTTTCTCATACTCAACATACGGAACCCATAATCCGCACTGTTCAGAATAATTAATCTTTTCGTTAATATCTTCATGTTCAGAATCATCAGAAGATATCTCCGAATCAGAAGTATCTGTGTGAATATCCTCAGCAGGAGGAGGGATTACAATCTGAGTACATGAACTTAAAGTCAGAACAGCAAGCAAAGGTAAAAGTCTTTTCATTTTTCATTCTCCTTAATCAAACTATAATAATATATATTCAGCAGAATTAAGAATATTTCAATATTTAAAGAATAAAATAAAAAATAAAAGAGGTGATCCTGTGAAAAACAGAATTATTACATTATTAACAGCATTTTCGATTCTTTTCTCTTTTTCTTCATGTACTAAAAATCATAAAGAAAAAATAAACATTCCCTCACAAGCATCTGATGAAATTACAAAGGAATCTGAACTTTCGGTAACAGTATTTGATGTAGGAAAAGCAGATGCTATGGTCATACAGACTGAGAATCACTCAATCGTAATGGATTGCGGAGAAAAAGGAGACGGTAAAATAATCGTTGAATTTCTCAACAACAAAGGAATTCAGACAGTAGATTACATAATAATTACGCATTTTGACAAAGACCACGTTGGCGGAGCCGCAAAAATAATTAATGAACTCGAAGTAAAAAATATTCTTGTTCCCGACTATGCTAAAGAAAGTGAAGAAATATCAAAGTACAACAAAGCAGTATCGAATTCAGAAATTACACCAACAATAATTAATACAGATTTAACATTTCAACTTGATAATGCAGAATTTAATATAATTGCTCCCAAACAATCGTTTAATGATGAAGAAAATGAAAACGATTATTCACTAGTAACTAAAATAACTCACAGAGAAAACATACTGCTGTTCACTGGAGATGCAACAGAAGAAAGACTTGATGAAATTATGGGAATCGGAAAATGTGATTTTCTGAAAATCCCATATCATGGAAGAAAAATCAAAAATCTTGGTGAATTTCTCGACTCAGTTTCCCCGGAAAAAGCTGTTATATGCACATCTAAAGATGAATTATCATCCGATACACAAAAGAAACTTACCAAAAGAAATATTGAATTCTTTTCAACTTGTTACAATGGTGAGATAAGAATAATAAGCGACGGAAACAACATAACAATGATACCGGAAAAAGGAGTATAAAATAAGCGTTCAGTATTTACGATACTGAACGCTTTATATAACAAAAAAACTGCCGAAAAACGATAGTTAAGTGGGCCATTAGGGACTCGAACCCCAGACCGTCCGGTTATGAGCCGGATGCTCTAACCAACTGAGCTAATGGCCCCAATATACATAAACGGAAGTCATAAGGACTTCCGTTTAATTTAAGCCGGCATTGAATTACATTTCCAGGTCGTCGCCAACCAAGTATTCTCATCGCAGCAGAGCTTAACTTCCGTGTTCGGAAAGGGAACGGGTGTGACCTCTGCGCCATAAACACCGACAAAGAACATCTGAACAAAGAAAAGAAGTAAAAACAATTCAAACTCAAAACAAACAAAAGGAAAAGCCCTCGACCGATTAGTACTCGCAAGCTGAACGTGTCACCACGCTTACACTTTGAGCCTATCAAACTCATAGTCTATGAGAGGTCT
>JAZLGM010000013.1:0-2566 GCA_045616285.1 Ruminococcus sp. | reverse complement strand
TTGTTGACCAGTATGGTACAGCAGTCATATTTAAGAACAACAAACCACGATACGAGATAAGAATTATAGATGAAGAAAGCGAACCGGAAACTGCTTCTGATGAAGATGTTCTTGCTGTTTCACAGAAATTATTGAAACGCAATGCTGCAGTTTATGAGGAACTTGCAAAATGATACGACTCACAAAGCAACAAATACTACTGCTCCATAAGGACATCATAAAGGAATCAGGCGGTTCTCCTGAACTTAGAGATGAAGGATTACTTGAATCAGCAATCAATACACCGTTTCAGACCTTTGCAGATGTTGAGCTATATCCGACTTTACTTGAAAAAGCCGCTCATCTTGGTTTCGGACTGATTAAAAATCACGCTTTTGTAGACGGAAATAAAAGAATCGGTACACACGCAATGCTTGTGTTTTTAGCACTCAATGGCATTGAGGTTTCCTACGATGATACTGATTTGATAAATCTCATTTTAGGTATAGCCGCAGGAGATATATCTGTAGAAGGATTGCTTGAATGGCTTCAAAATCACATCACTGATTAAAATGCATCAAAATCGGACTGTGAAGCCATCTCCGACCATCCCGAATAATCATCATTTTCACGTTCAGTAAACATATCGTTAATTAATCCAATAGTAAGCAAATCCAGCTCGGTCAATGATAGGCCGAGCTGTTTGCATCTCAGGAGAAACAACGGAGTTGTCATCTGGCGGTCAGTCTGGCGATGTTTTTTTTAGATTCCACCTGTGTTGCCGTATTCAGTCCCCAGAGTTCGATAAGCTGAGGAAGAATCTCATAAATACTGAACGTGTTGAACTGCTCCAGGAAATCATCAGGATTATCGGGAACAGTTTCAGGTGATGCGTGTTTCGCCATCACGTAAGCTATATTTTCAAAGACTTCAAGACTTTCAATATCAAGACCGCTTGCCTCTGTATTTTCATCCTCAGCTTCATTCACATTGGTCTGCAATGCAGCGAAGTCCTTGTAAATATCACGATGGAACTTCAGACGGTAAAGGCGAGGCACAGCCGCACTCGCCTTGAAAGGAACGGTAATTCCGTCAATAACAATATCCTTTTTGATAGCCATATCTGTACCTCCTTATGTGCTTGCCTTAGTGGTTGTTGTTGCTGCCTTGGTGGTGGTAGTTGCGGTGTTGGGGTTGTAAGGTGTCTTGAACCAGTTGTTGTAAACAGAATCTGTAGTGCTTTCCGTAGTCTTACACTTGACAAGACCACTCGGAAGTGCAGATGCCTTGAGGGACAGTGTATCTGTCTTAACCTCTGTGCTTTCCTCTGTGGTAGAGGATTCTGTTTTCGGTCTGCTTGCACTGCAGCAGTAGAGAACGTGTCTGATGTGATGCTTGTCACCAAGGAACTCAAACATCATAGCAAACTGTGAAAGTTCTCCGTCATTCATTTCTACAAGTACACCGTTGTTATCCAGAACCTCGCCGAGAATTTCAGTTGCAAATTCTGTTGTGATAAGTGCAATTTCAAGTTCACCTGTGTATCCTGCATTGTTGTTGATGACGTAGTAAACGCCGTTATCAGCGTAGAAGTTTTCTGCCTCACCGTTTGCATCAATGGAAAGGCTGACAGCACCGGGGAGATGTACAGAGGTGCCATAGACAGGAACTGTCTTGTTTCCGTCAGCATCTTCACCCCAGTCGATAATTTTGCTCCAGTAAACATTCTGCAGACCGAATTTTACTTTATTCTTTTTGTTTGCCATTAGCTATACCTCCATTTCGTATAACACTTCATACATCTTTTCAGACGAAATCCATGTTTCTGTTTTCGTGTAATAGATTTTGTGTCTTTTGAGAACTCTCTCAACCTGCATTTCGAGATCGTGAGCCTTTTTGTCTGTATACAATTCAACATCAAGCTGTTTAAAGCTGTGATACATATAGTTATCTGCGGAGAATGTGTGTTCTCCCGGAGATAAGAAAATGATAAAAGGCGGTGCAGGACTTTCTCCCTCTGCAAAATGATGATATGCAAAGGGCAGTTCCATTTCTGCTATTATTTCTGCAATCTGTTCATAGGTCATGATAATGCCCCCTTAATTAAAGCTTCAAGCATCTGTACACCTTTTTCTTCGGCAGGAGCAATATGTGGTTTTCCGTTTACTCTGCCTCCGTTACGTTTTGCATGACCTTTTTCAAGCAGGTGAGCAAGCTGGTATCTGTTCTTGGAATGTACAGTCATTTCAAGTGTATGGCTGTTTTCTTTCGTTTTTTTAGTAGTCCAGCTTACTGCATATTTGCCTGTACGCTTGGGCGCGTTTGCAGAGATTTCTTTTTTAACGGATGTAGCTGTCTTTTTAACAGCCTTTTTCATTTCGCTTTCCGCCAGGTCAGCATATTCTGTCAGACCTTTCATGATTTCGTCTGCAAGATTATCAATTGATGTCATCGAATTTACCTGCCTTTCTCGTTTCACCCTCAATTTTCATGTAGCTGTTGTGGTCGTAAAAAGGGGTAATTCCTGTGATATCATAGATATTCCCTCTGAATAAAATACGGAAAGCTGTGCTGTTGATGTTGAGTG
>JAZLGM010000012.1:0-5996 GCA_045616285.1 Ruminococcus sp. | reverse complement strand
TATTCAAAAGAAGTTGAAGAAATGTGTCCCGTTAAGCAGGGTGCGAATCATGGTTGTGCGCCGATTCCCGAAGAAGCTAAATGGGTAAAAGCAAAAGAAGTTAAAGACATCAGCGGGTTTACACACGGTAGTGGCTGGTGTGCTCCTCAGCAGGGTACCTGTAAGCTCACACTCAATGTTAAAGAGGGTGTAATTCAGGAAGCTCTTGTTGTAACAATCGGATGTTCAGGTATGACACATTCAGCTGCTATGGCTGCTGGAATTCTCCCTGGCAGAACAATTCTTGAAGCTCTTAACACAGACCTCGTTTGTGATGCTATCAACACAGCTATGAGAGAACTTTTCCTCCAGATCGTTTACGGTCGTTCACAGAGTGCTTTCTCTGAGGGTGGTCTCGTAATCGGTGCAGGTCTTGAGGATCTCGGTAAGGGTCTCCGTTCACAGGTTGGTACAATGTACGGTACACTCAAGAAGGGCCCACGTTACCTCGAAATGACAGATGGTTATGTAACAGGTATCGCTCTTAATGAAGATGATGAGATTATCGGATATCAGTTCGTAAACTTCGGCAAGATGATGGATTTCATCAAGGCTGGTGACGATGCTAACACAGCATTTGAGAAGGCTAAGGGTCAGTACGGAAGAGTTGCTGACGCTGTTAAGATCATCGACCCAAGAAAAGCGTAAGGAGGATTTTGAAAATGGCTTTATTTGAATCATATGAGAGAAGAGAAAAGCAGATTCTCGCTGTTCTTGCTAAGTACGATATAAAGACAATTGAAGAGTGTGCAGATGTATGCAAGGCTAAGGGACTTGACATCTACAAGCTCGTTGAGGGTATTCAGCCAATTTGTTTTGAGAATGCAAAGTGGGCTTACACAGTAGGCTGTGCAATCGCAATCAAGAAGGGCTGCACAAAGGCTGCTGACGCTGCTGCTGCAATCGGTGAAGGTCTCCAGGCTTTCTGTATTCCTGGTTCAGTTGCTGGTCAGCGTAAGGTTGGTCTCGGTCACGGTAACCTCGGAAAGATGCTTCTCGAAGAAGAGACAGAGTGTTTCGCATTTCTCGCAGGTCACGAGTCATTCGCTGCTGCTGAAGGTGCTATCGGTATTGCTGAAAAGGCAAACAAGGTTCGTCAGAAGCCACTCCGTGTAATTCTTAACGGTCTTGGCAAGGATGCTGCTCAGATTATCGCAAGAATCAACGGTTTCACATACGTTGAGACAGAGATGGATTACTACACAGGCGAAGTTAAGGAAGTATTCCGTAAGGCTTATTCAGACGGACTTCGTGCAAAGGTTAACTGCTATGGTGCAAACGACGTAACAGAAGGCGTTGCTATCATGTGGAAGGAAAATGTTGACGTTTCTATCACAGGTAACTCAACTAACCCAACAAGATTCCAGCACCCTGTTGCAGGTACATACAAGAAGGAAAGAACAGACGCTGGCAAGAAGTACTTCTCAGTTGCTTCAGGCGGCGGTACAGGACGTACACTTCACCCAGATAACATGGCTGCAGGTCCTGCTTCATACGGTATGACAGATACTATGGGACGTATGCACTCAGATGCTCAGTTCGCTGGTTCATCATCAGTTCCTGCTCACGTTGAAATGATGGGACTTATCGGTATGGGTAACAACCCGATGGTAGGTGCTACAGTTGCTTGTGCAGTTGCTGTTGAAGAGGCTATGAAGTAATCACTTTTTGGCTTAAATACGTTATTTAAACGAATCCCGACAGGTTTTGTAACTTGTCGGGATTTTTGTGTTTTATGGTCAAAAATGTGTTTCGTCACCCATTTGTCACCCTAAATTTAAAAGCGGTGACAAGTTGGATGACAAATTCGGGTGACAAAAAAATGAACCGCCGTTCAGATTTATTCTGTTCGGCGGTGTTTTGTTATTATTATTCAAGCTCCTTTTTCCATTCATCAAACATTTTTCTGACAGTTTCTCTGTTTGAAGGTTCAGTGCAAAAGTGCATAAATCTTTTTATTCACTCTTCAACAGTTATTCCGATTGGCTCAAGTATTTCTTTAACTTGGTTATATAAATCTTCTTCAATTTCAAATGATATTTCTTCCATGATTTCCTCCGTTAATTTATTAATCATCAATTTCCCATGGTCTGCGCCAATCTTTATAATGCCAGGATTCTTCAGATTTATGTTCTTCGATATATTTGCGTTGTTCATTTCCTGCATTTTCGTCGATTTTATCAAGTAACTCCTTAAAGCATTCATCACATAAGAAATAATCAGCTATTATAGCATCCATTTCATTGATTTTAACATGGTTTTCATTTTTAAATGTATAGGACATATCATAAAGACTATAAATTACACCATCTTCCGATACTTTTTTCAGACAATACCCGCATCGCATTTGATGCATTTGTATCATTGCTTCGCCTTCGTTCTTTTTTCCACATTCAATGTAACTAAGATATGCATCACTTATCTCGCATTTTTCTGCAAGCAGCATCTGTGACATTTTTCTTATTTTACGAATTTCTTTTACTCGTTTCCCGATAATTTTTGCATCTATATTCATTAATCGCAACCTCCATAATGCGATTTTTGCAAAATGTTTTATTAATTATAATCTATCGGTTAATTTTTAGTCAATCGTTTATTTCATTTAACATTATAAATTTATATAATTATTTAAAAGATAATCTATTGTTTAAGGAGAAACCATAGTGAATAACTCAAAAGATAAGCTTATATCAATTGGAGAACGAATAAAATATGTTCGTAAAGAACTCGTTTTGCAAGGAACGTTCTTGACTGCATAGGCTATGTGCGTGAACTGAAAAAGCTGCAGCCCCCGATAGGTGTGTTTTTTGAAACTGAGAATCTGTATACACTCGATTCGCAAAGTGAAATGAGCCTTACATTCATTGCCACTCTTGCACAGGAAGAGAGTCATAACAAAAGCGATATTATGAATGCATCAATTGAGATGCGGTTCAGACGTGGAATTTTTCTGACACCGCCTTTACTTGGCTATGATCATGATGAAGAAGGTAACCTTGTTGTGAATGAAGATGAAGCTGTAACTGTCAGACTGATTTTCTTTATGTATCTTTATGGATATACCTGTGTTCAGATTGCTGAAACACTTACAAGACTCGGACGCAGAACCAAAAAAGGAAATATTAACTGGTCACCCGGATCAATACTTCAGCAACTTGAAAATGAACGTCATTGCGGAGATGTTCTTGCAAGAAAAACATGGACACCGAGTTATCTTGATTATAGATCAAAGAAAAACAGACACGAGCGTAAACAATACCTTATGAAAGATCATCATGAAGCCATAATTTCAAGAGATGATTTTATTGCAGTTCAACGTTTGATAAGTAATGCCAAATATGGAGGAAACAGAATATTGACTCAATTAAGTGTTGTTGATAAAGGTATATTAAAAGGGTTTGTAATAATAAATCCAAGATGGTCGGGTTTTTCAGCAGATGATTATAAAAACGCAAGTTTAAGTGTATATGAAGGAGATAATATTCTCCCCGATAAATACATAATTGAAGTTAATGAAGGCGATTTTGATTTAAGAAATTTTGAAAGAGTAAGAGCTGAATTATTCAATACGCAGGCTAAGACACGTATTTCATTTACAACATCAATGATAAGATTCTCAGCAGAATGCCTTAAAAAGCTGTCAGGAACAGTATATGTTGAAATGCTGATACATCCTGAACTGAAAATGATTGCTGTTCGTCCGATTAAAAAAGACAGTAAAAATGCAATAAAATGGTGTATGTTTAAAGAGACTTCACATCAGCCTAAATCTGTCAGCGGAAAAGCTTTTTTACCGATATTATTTGAATTGCTGAATTGGGATAATGACTGCAAATATTCCGTCAGAGGAGAACGCATAACTAACGGAACAGAATCCATCCTTTTGTTCAAGCTGTCTGACACAGAGATGTTTTTCAGTGATAAATCACAGGAAAAAGCAGAGAAAAATGGAGCGGTAAATGAAATTCATGCATATCCGAATCACTGGACAGAATGTTTTGGTGATGAGTATTATCGTGCTGCACAAGTAAGAGAAATGCTGAATTTGAAAAATAACAAAACATGGAACACTGAATGTTTAGGAATTCCTTTTATTACTGATGAGCTTGAAGTTACACCGCATTCAGTTCTTAAAGCTGAGATAAAAAACATGATTGAAATAACAGAGAAAGCAGATGATAATGATGAATGACTTTCACAATCTAATGGTCAATTCTGAAAATAAAAGCATAGAATCAGACGACAGTTTTTTTGATGATGATATTGAAATGGTAAGAACTGAATTCTTATCAGATATTAATGAACCGGCAATATCATTCAATAACTGTCATTTTTATATTAACATGGTTTGTATTAATAAAATGCCTGATGTCAGATATGTTCAGCTCCTGATAAATAAAACAAAAAATCAGATTAAATATCCTGTCTTTATCAATGAAGTATTGTATGAGATTATAAAGATTTCAATAGATAATGTTATTGCAATTGCAAAGAAACAGGATGATGAAGCGAACATAATAATCAATAATATTTTACAGAATAAAAAAGTTGTTGAATCTGATAAACTGCCAAAAAGAGAGTCTGGAAAAAAACGAAATAAACGAACTGTTCTTCCTGATATAACACAATGCTCTGTCAAGGATATGCCTGCTTTTGATCCAGATTCGTATGTTTCAAGTTTAATATTAACCATTCCTTCATGGATAAGCAGTATAGAGAGAACAGCAGAAAATTCTAATATTGAAACTATATCATTGAAAGCAAAATATGATCTTGCAGATTCACTTGAAAAACTTATTTCAATATCATCAATTATAAAAAATATTTTGGAGGAAGAATAAAATGGAAGATTTGTCTATGTTTATTCCGAATGTTATATTTGAACAGATACCGATAAAACATCTTGTTTCAAATCAGGAATATCAGCGTAATCTGTCGATGAAGCACGTTAAACTTGCATCTGAAAATTTTGACCTTTATCAGATTAACCCTGTTAAGGTGAGCAGAAGAAACGGACTTAATTATGTTGTAAATGGTCAGCATACAATTGAAATAGTTGCCACTGTATCCGGTTCACGTTATACTCCTGTATGGTGTATGATATATGATGATTTATACTATGAACATGAAGCTGATATTTTTGCTAATCAGATGAAATTTACCAAAACACTCAATCCTTATGAAATATTTGCTGCTAATATTGAAGCAGGAAACGACAAACAGCTCATTATAAAAGATCTTGTTGAATCCTTTGGTCTGAGACTTGTATCATCAAAGCAAGTCGGAGGAATATGTGCAATTTCAACCGTTGAACGAATTTATGATAAATACGGTCTGCAAATTCTTACAAGAGTATTAAACCTTACCATCGGTACTTGGGAGGGGGATGTGAATTCATTTTCTGCTAATATGCTCATTGCAATGGCAAGACTTATATCTGCATATGATACTGAATTGAATGATGAAGTTTTCAAAGAAAAGCTTGGTGAACGTTCTATAAAATATCAGGCTGATAGTCACTTCTTCGCCTGAGCATTGCACGAACTCTTGCCATTAATTCTGATACAGCAAAAGGCTTTGGAAGATAATCATCTGCTCCGCTGTCAAGTCCGAGTACTCTGTCTGATAATTCTCCTTTAGCTGTCAGCAACAGAACGGGAACGCTGTTGCCCTGTTTTCTCATTTCTGTCAGGACTTCGATTCCGTCCATCTCAGGCATCATAATATCAAGTATTACAGCATCATAATTTCCGCTTTGTGCGTATTCAAGAGCATCTTTTCCGTTATAAACTGCATCAGCACAATAGTTGTTTTTCTGCATTATCATTACAAGTGCATCTGCAATATCTGTTTCATCTTCTGCGATAAGTATTCTCATATTATCAGCTCCTTTATTTGTATTATACCATAACTATAGCATGGATTCCTTAATTCTACCTAAATTTTCACACAGTTTT
>JAZLGM010000011.1:0-25153 GCA_045616285.1 Ruminococcus sp. | reverse complement strand
CTTGAATTTTTCTGCTTGTCCTGACAGCGAAATACTGCGTCAGAAAACCTTGAAATACGACAGTATTCCTGCGGCTTTCTTCCTTGTCTTTCACTATCAGTCCTTCGCATAAATTATTCACGATTTAATTGGGGGAGCAATAATTCTATAATTTCTCCTTAAATATGCACAGCCGCAGTCATAAAAAACTGCGGCTGTGTTGTTTTTGTGTATCGTTTATTCGGATTTTTTAAGTTCAAATACTATGTCAAGTGATTTGTTTTCGTTTTTGTAGATATGAGTACCGATTTCAGGGAGAAAATATCCGTCAGGAATATTGCTGAGACGGACTTCAAACAAATCAGCATCCATAAGCTTTGCAAGGTCGCAGGACTGTGGATTTTCCTCAATACCGTATACAGGGCCTGTATACATCCAGCCACCACTGACATTCGGATTTTTGTAACCGATGTTTGTTGTCATGGAAAAATATTCGGCAGATTCAATTTCATCCTGTGAAATAAGTTTGCCTGTATCCCAGTCAGTAATTACGATTCTTGCTTCACCTGTTTTTAATTCGGGGAGATTGTTGTCTGCCTTATAATTTCTCTGAATTCCCTGAAGATGAATTTCCTTTGTGCGTGGCAATGTCAGAGTCACTCCTGCATCATATTCCTGAATCACAAGGGCATCAGCGGCTGTTATTCCTTCTTCTCCGTCAACGTCACCCTGTTTCAAGCCCAAATCAGAAAGCGGATATTTTGATGAATTCGCAAGATACTGGAGAATTGCAACAGCGTCTGCCATTGTTACAACTTCATCACAGTTTGCATCACCGTAAATTAATTTATTCGGTTCAGTTGTTGTTTCTGCATTCCACTTAGTCATAGGAATTCTGACTTCAATTGTCTCTCCTGCTTTTTCAAAGGAGTAAGTCTGGCTGAGGTCGGGTGCATTATAAGCTTTTGATTGTTCGGTAATTATTAATTTGTATACAGCATCAGCATCAAAATCCAGTTCCACACTTGTATTGGACTTAACATTTTCTGCCACACAAACATCCTTGCTGACGTCAAAAATTTTGAATACTACTCCGGTATCATTACCTGAATCCTTATCATAGAAGCTTATATTTAATTTGCATTTTTCATTTATTGTCGGTGTTTCTCCGTTTGCAATTGCTATTTCTTCGGGATAAACTGTAACGCCCTCACCGATTTCCGCAACAACTTCACCTGTCTGATATAAGCTGAAAAGACCTGCCGCCGCACCTACAAGACCTACCTGATAGTCAAGCGCAACTTCGTTTGAAGTAGCATCCTTTGCATCGAGTTTACGGAATGTTGAGAAATCCTCGCTTGTAGGACCTCCGCACAATGCACCGTAGAGTGTGTGGCTGTCCTTTACATTTGCATAATTTCCGTCCCAACTGTTCCACTGTGACCATGAATCGTCAACATAAAGTCCCGAAGCCGCACGATGATGAGGAGATGTTGCGGATACATCGTTATAGCCTACAACAAGGCATACATTTGCGTTATTGTCTCCGAGAATCATGTTTGTCTGCTTTTTGCACCATTCAGAGAAATCCGCACCCGATACATCCTTATGCTTTGTTGCAACAAGCGCACAGGTCTGCATGAGGGTATTGTGTCTTGCGCTTCCCCATGAGTTCATAACATAAAACTTATTCTGATTTGCGTTTACAACACCCTTGATATAATTTACAGGTGCTGTCCAGTTTCCTGTAATTTCGGCATTTATAATAGCCGCACCAAGCCACACGCCGCCATAGTAATAATCGTTAGTCCAGTCATTTGTGCCGCTTGTATCCCTGCTGTTTGCCTCAAGGTATGATTTTTCCTCAGTTGCGAGATACATCCATCCTGCCGCCCATGCTATGTCATCCTCAACACTCTTGTCGGAATATGTAGCCTGTTCATTTGTCATTTTTCGGTTTTTAGCGGCGAAATCGTAAAGTGATTTTGCGTATTTAAGGTCGTCCTCGTCACCGAAGTTTATATAGTTCTGTGCGAGTGCTGCGGCATACTGTGCGGCAACATTGCTTGCACCGTTTGTGGTTGAGTATGTTTCGTCACTTTTTCTTGAATCCATGAGTTCGGGCGCACGCCATTTTCCATGGTCTTTTCCGTCGTCACCGATTTCATACACGAAGTTTGTAACATTTCCGCTTCCGTCAAGAGTTGTACTTGCCTTGAAAAAACGTGCGAATTCGTCTGTGATGTCTTTAAGGTGTGCGGTTGTGCCTGTCTTGTCGAAATCCTTTTTGTACTCATAGTACATCCATCCGAGAGTTGAAGCCGAGAAACCCTCTGTAAGTCCGCAGATAATACCGTCACCTGCATCGTGGAATCCGTAAGGAACAACATCTTCTGTGTGGCAGTCATCACGCCATGAGAAGTGCGATTTTTCACCTGCACCTGCACCGCAGTAGTTTGCATCGAAGAAATAGAGTGAATATTGCAGGAGTTTTGCGTAGTTGTCAAGGTCGAGGTCTGCCGCATTTGATACGGGAACGGCTGATGATACCGAAACTGCCGCAATTATTGCAGATGATGCGGCTGAAATGAGTTTTTTGGTGATTCTGTTGCGTTTCATAAATATTTTCCTTCCGTTCAGATAATTTAATTTTCCGAATATCAGAGGATAAACGAAAAATTCCTGATGATACCATTATAACATAAATTTCAAACAAAATGTTAATAAATTATGTATAAAATATTTTTTGGTATTTTTAACAAAAACACAATCAATATATTAAGCATAATAACTATATCCTGTCTGTTTAACTACAGCGATTGTAAAAAAATGGACAGGATATTGCAGGGGCGGCGTTCCGCCGCCCGTGGGAATACGGATAAATTCATGTTATCGAAATAATTGTGTATACGGAATTATAATTCCGATTCATTAATTTCACGTTCATTCGTGTCGATGCGGTCAAGCTGACTCAGCTTGCGGCGTCCCCTGCGTTGTAATCCGATAATTTTTAAATAAACAATAAATATATCTGTGTGTTTCAACAAATTCTTATTGACTTTTTATTTGATATTTGGTATAATAGAATAAAGTATTATGAGGAGGTGTTTGTCTTTGAAAGCAGGAGTATCAACAGCGTGTCTTTATCCGAGACCGCTTGAGGATAGTCTTTACGACCTTGCGGTGAACGGTGTGTCATGCGTTGAAATTTTCGTGAACACCCATTCCGAACTGAAGCAGGGCTATGCGCTTGAAATTGCGGATATTCTGAAAAGATTTGATGCAAAATGCGTTTCGGTTCATCCTTTTACCTGTGAAATCGAGCCGCTCATGTTCTTCTCCGAGTACGAAAGAAGAATGAACGATATGCTTGAATACTACAAGCTGTATTTCAGTTTCATGAATACTGTGGGTGCGGAAATTTTCGTTTTTCACGGCGGTAAGGGAAATCTGCCGAAGGAACTCTACTGCGAACGCTATTCAAAGCTTTACAGTCTCGGAAAAAAATTCGGAATAACCGTTGCTGTCGAAAATGTTTCACGCTGTCAGAGTTCATCCTCTGCGTTCATAAGGGATATTTCAAGAATGCTCGGAGATGATTTCGCATTCCTCCTCGATACAAAACAGGCTGTACGTTCAAAGGAAACGCCTTTCGCTTTCCTCGAAGCGGCAGGGAAATCAATAAAACACGTTCATATAAGCGATTCGGGCGAACTCGGTGACTGTCTGCCGATAGGAAAGGGAAATTTCCGTTTCAAGGCATTTTTCAGCCGCCTTGCGGAACTTAATCCCGATGCAAATGTAATTCTTGAACTGTACCGAAACGGTCACAGCGGAATAAGTGACCTCGTTACGGGATACAATATACTGACGAAAATGACAGAACAGTATTAATATAAGGAGGAAAGGAAATGAAATGTCCGTTCTGCGGATTCGAGGACTCAAGGGTTGTCGATTCCAGACCAAAAGACAAAAAAATCAAACGCAGAAGAGAATGTATCAAATGCAGCGGAAGATTCACAACCTTTGAAATAGTGGAAGTTCCTTTGCTTATGGTCGAAAAACGTGACGGAACCTATGAGAGTTTCGACCGAAACAAGCTGATTAAGGGAATATTTACCGCTATAAAGAAAAGACCTGTCACAATTGATCAGGTCTCGGAGATTGCTGATTATGTGGAAAACTACTTTGCAAACGAACTCAGCAATGTGGCTGAATCCACAGAAATAGGAAAACTCGTCCTCGACAGGCTTCGTGAAATAGATCCGATTTCATACATAAGATTTGCCTCGGTATACGAGGATTTTACGGATATAGAGAGCTTTGTTGCGATAATCAGCGAATTTGACAGGAAAAAATGATTTCTATACAACAGGTGAGATGATTCTGCCGCATTCTTCACTGTAGATGATTGAAGCCGCCGCACTTTTTTCGCAGACTATCAGTTCAGCGAGTATTTTTTCATTGTTCGGGTGATAGTTTTTCACCTCATAGGTGTAGAGAACTGCGTTTTTTCCCGAACACTTCCGCAGGGGAAGTCCCTGTTTGTCCTGTACTGCGACATATTCTTCGTACGCCTCGGAGAATTCACAGGGGATGACTATGTTTTTTTCCGAAATTTCGGCAACTTCCCATCCATGAGAAGCAAAATATCCGATTCTGTCCTTAGCGTCGGAAAGAATTACGGGGATTTCGGAATCGTCTGCCGCAGGTTTTCTGAGAAATGCAAGATACACCGCCCCGACGGATAACAGAATGACGGAAAAGGCTGTAAATATGTATTTTTTGTTCATGACAACACCTCGAAACAGAAAAATCTATCATAAATATATTCACAACGGAGGAAAATTATGCCGATGATAAGGCTTGATAAATTCATTTCGGAGCGCACCGAGTACACAAGAAGTCAGATTAAGGAACTCGCAAAAAAGGGGAAAATCAGCGTTGACGGAGTTCCCGTAAGGGCTTCCGATACGAAAATTGAGCCCGAAACAGCGGATGTTTCGGTTCTCGGACAGAAAATTTCATCACAGCGTCACAGGTATATTCTGCTGAACAAACCCGAAGGCTATGTCTGTTCGACGGATGACAAAGACGGTGAAACCGTCATGAAACTCATTCCGCCCGAACTCCGAAGCAAAAATATGTTCCCCGCAGGAAGGCTTGATAAGGATTCCCTCGGTGCATTGCTGATTACGGATGACGGCGAATTTGCCCATAGGATACTTGCTCCGAACAGTCATGTGCCGAAAATTTATATTGTGAAACTTGACAGACCTTTTCAAATTAAATATATTGATTTATTCGAGAAGGGCATAGAACTGGCTTCGGGAGAGGTATGTCTTCCCGCAAGGGTGAAACCCGACGAAAACTGCGATAAACTGGCATTTGTAGAACTTCATGAGGGAAAATATCATCAGATTAAAAGAATGTTTGCAAGTGTTGAAAACCATGTTGAAAAGTTGATGCGTATTTCTGTAGGCGGACTTGTTCTTCCCGAAAAACTGGGGATAGGACAGCATATAGAATTATTGCACAAAGATGTTGAAAAAGTATTTGATACTCCCGATTTTGACAGTATTTGCGCAAAAAATTCTGTCGATTTTTCGGCAATTCTAATAAAGTATTCGGAGTAAGTTTGTCAATTTAGCATCTTGAAAATTTATAAAAAATTTGTTATCATATTACTATAGCTGAATAGTCAGCATAAGAAAAATTTGAACTGGAGGATTGGATTAAATGGCAGGTTTAACACTTAAAGGCATTTACAAGAAATATCCGGGCGGCGTTGTAGCTGTTACAGATGTTAATTTAGAGATAAGAGATAAGGAGTTTATCGTTCTCGTAGGACCATCAGGCTGCGGTAAGTCAACTACACTTCGTATGATCGCAGGTCTCGAGGAAATTTCAGAGGGTGAGCTTTACATCGGCGACCGTCTCGTAAACGATATCGCTCCAAAGGACAGAGATATAGCAATGGTTTTCCAGAACTATGCTCTTTATCCTCACATGACTGTTTTCGATAACATGGCTTTCGGACTCAAGCTCCGTAAGGTTCCTAAGGATGAAATCGAGAGAAAGGTTACAGAAGCTGCTAAGATTCTCGACCTCTCACACCTCCTCGACAGAAAGCCAAAGGCTATGTCAGGTGGTCAGCGTCAGAGAGTTGCTCTCGGACGTTGTATCGTTCGTTCACCAAAGGTATTCCTTCTCGACGAGCCTCTCTCAAACCTCGATGCTAAGCTCAGAGCTCAGATGAGAACTGAGATTTCAAAGATTCACAAGAGACTCGGTACAACATTTATCTACGTAACTCATGACCAGACTGAGGCTATGACAATGGGTGACAGAATCGTATGTATGAAGGACGGTTTTGTACAGCAGGTTGACACACCTCAGAACCTCTATGAGAACCCTGTAAACAAGTTCGTTGCAGGATTCCTCGGTTCACCACAGATGAACTTCATCGACGCTGTACTCAAGGAAGAGTATGGTCAGTATATCGTTGAGTTCGGTTCAGAGGATTCAAGAACAATGAAGGGTACAAAGTATCAGATTATCGTTCCTGAGTCTAAGTCAACACCTGAACTCGGCAGATACGTTGGCAAGGAGATCGTTCTCGGTGTTCGTCCTGAGAGCATTCACGATGAGCCACAGTACCTCCAGAATGCAACAACAGGCGTAGTAAATGCTTACGTTGAAATCACAGAAATGATGGGTGCTGAGATTTATCTTTACCTCGTTTGCGAGGGTAACAACCTCACAGCAAGAGTTAGCCCAAGATCAACAGCAAGACCTGGCGATGAGATTCAGGTTTGCATCGATCCTAACAGAATTCATATCTTTGATAAGGAAACTGAGAAGGCTATCGTAAACTGATTTTTGATCACTTTTCATATTTATCCTTTCTTTTCTTTGTGCCTGATTTTTATGGTGCAGCAACGGACCTCAGTTGATACTGAGGTCTTTTGTTTTTGCGGGTAGAACCCGCAGGCATATAGAATTTGTGGGCGGTCGGGGACGCCCACAATGGTATTTGTATATTTTTCGGGGATGTATTGTAGGGGCGGCGTTCCGCCGCCCGTTATTCTACAAACAAATTCGTTGCATGAAAAATATTTTGGGTATGAAATTAAAAAATCCGATTCAATAAATTGATTTTCAATTTCATGTTTATCGGATTACCACGGGCGGCGGAACGCCGCCCCTACACAATCCAAACAATGAATAAACCGACGGGACGCCGAGGGCGGCGTCCCCTACAATGGGTGCAATAAAATTCACGATTTATTATAAACGTGGGATTTACTTCAATTCCATAAAAAACGAGCGAGGAACGAGCGACAACGCGAACTGCCCGTCGGTGCTACCGACCGGCGTCCCCTACAGCCCTAAGTATAAAAATAATATAAAATCAATACAAGGAGGTCAAAAATGTCTGAAATAAGAGAATATCTCGAATCTAAAAAAGAGGAAATGATTGAATTTCTCGGAGAACTCATTGCTGTAAGAAGTGTGCAGGGAGATGCTTCCGAGGGATGTCCTTTCGGAAAGGAAAACGCAGAGGTTCTTGATTTAATGCTGAAAAAATGCGGTGAATTCGGATTTGCAACCGAAAACACAGATAATTATGTCGGCACAGCATCAATGAACGATATGGAGCCGAAACTCGGCATACTCACACATCTTGACGTAGTTCCCGAAGGCAAGGGCTGGAGCGGTGATGCTTACAAGCTGAGACGTTCCGGAAACAAACTCATCGGACGTGGAGCAATCGACGATAAAGGTCCGTCTGTTGCGGTTCTCTACGCAATGAAAGCTGTGAAAGACCTCGGAATTCCGCTTAAAAGCGGTGTGCAGTTTATTTTCGGCACAAACGAGGAAAACGGTTCAGCCGATCTTGCCTACTACCGCACAAAGAAAACTCTGCCGCCCTGTGTATTCACTCCCGACGGTGAGTATCCCGTAATCAACGGTGAAAAGGGTATGCTGAGGGTATATTTTTCATCTGACTGCAAGGGTATCGGAATAAAGGCTGGTGAGGTCGTGAACGCTGTGCCTAAAAGCTGTGAATTTTCCGTAACCGTCATGGCGGATGACGGTCCGAATATCCTCATGGGTGAAATGAAGGGTGAATCCGCACACGCATCAACTCCCGAAAAGGGCGTGAATGCGATTACGAAGTTCCTCAGCGGATTCGGTAAATTTGCACGTTATCAGCTTGGCGAAAGTACGGTGGTTCCGAAACTTATTGAGGATCTGAATGTGCTTTTCCCGCACAATGAATTTGACGGAAAATCATGCGGACTCGGATTTTCTGATGAAATTTCGGGAAGCATGACCTGTGTGCTTACAATGCTTAACCACGACGAAAACGGGCTTGTACATGGTGCGGTTGATGTAAGATTTCCACTCGACAGAACAAAAGCTGAAATCAGCAGAATTATATGCGGAAAACTCGAAGGAATCGGCTGTAAAATCGAATCATGCGAGGGTACTGAACCGCATATAACCGACGAAAACAGCGAATTTGTACAGTCACTTCTCAAGGTCTACAGCAAGGTTACAGGTGAAGATGGAAAGTGCATTTCAATCGGCGGCGGCACATACGTACACGAAATCGAGGGCGGTGTTGCTTTCGGTGCAGAATTCCCTGGTGAGGATAATAATATGCATGGCGCAGATGAATACATCACAGAGGAAAGTCTGCTGAAAAATGCGGAAATTATAGCGGAAGCAATTGCAGGTATCTGCGGCTGACGGAACATTAATGTTTATACAAAAAACAGCGGCTTATTATCCGTTTATTCGGCATATTACTGGAAAATCTCAGAATTTCGGGTAAACTCTTGACATTTTTCTGAATAGATGTTATTATAATTCAGGGTATACTTTGTCTTTTTGGCGGGGTGTACTCTGAATTTTGTTTATATAAACGGAGGTAAAAAATGGCTTCAAATAATGACCGCAACATCAATATTATGCTTCAGAATCCTCAGGACGAAGAAGACGAAGTAGTAATATCAATATCCACAGTAATCAAAAAGCTGAAGAAATATTTTCTTATATGGGTTGTTTCAGCAGTTGTGATTTTTATGCTTTCTTTCGGATATGCTTTTCTTTCAACACACGTAATCAAGAAACCTTCTCTTCAGGCACTCGTAGGTTTTTCATATTCAGGAATTGAAAAAGGTCTTGATCCGTCGGGAAGAAAATTCGATCCTTACTCAATCAGCAATCCTAATGTTATAGAAAGAGCAATAAACTCACTCGGTCTTGATATGTCACAACTTGAAAAGGTAAGAGAGGGCATTGTAATCAAGGGACTTACTCCAAAGGATGCAATGGACAGACTTACAGTTTATGAGAGTATTCTTGAAAAGGCTTCTTCGGGACAGCTTGCAATCGCAGATAAGATGCTCGAAACATCTTATTACCCGACACAGTTTCAGGTTGTATTCAATTATAACAATACAACTCTCAGCAGTTCAGATGCTGTAAATCTTTTCAATGAGATTCTTGAACAGTATCAGACATATTTCTATGAGGAGTATGGATACAATGAATCACTCGGTACAGCAATGAGCGCTGTCAGCTATAAGGATTATGACTATTCTGAGGCTCTTGATGTATTCCAGACAAACCTCAATTCAATGATGAAATACGTTAAACAGCTTTCAAACGAAGATTCAACACGTTTCCGTTCGGCTGCTACAGGATATACATTTGACGACCTCTATCAGGCTACAAAGACAATAAGAGACATCGACCTCGATAAGATTTCTTCATATATCACAGTAAACAATGTAACAAAGAACAAGGATGATACACTTGCTTACTATGACTACAGACTCAAGGCTCTTAACCGTAACAAAGCTCAGTATGAGGAGCAGATTGCAAGCATAAACGAGTCTATCGAAAGCTATCAGAAAGATGAAATTTATATCTTTAACAGCGAAACAAACGATACAAATATGCATTCAACAGTTGCTTCTGCTCAGTATGACAAGATGATTCAGGAAAAGAACAACCTTACAGAGTCACTCGCTGAAATCAAGCAGTCAATTGTATACTACACAGAAAGACAGACTGCGCTCAAGAGCAAACCTGCATCAAAGGGTGATACAGAGAGAATTGAGACAGATATGGAGAACCTTTATAACAAGGTAACACAGCTTACAGAGGATATCTGCAATACAGCAGACGACTACTTCCAGAATGTAACATTCAAGAATGCTTACAGCATTCTCGTTCCTGCATCAGATTCAGTTGCAACAAGAACAAGCAGTGTAATTGAAAATGCAAAGAAACCTCTCATTCTCCTTGAAGGTTTCGTAGTTGTTGTTTACTTCGGAATTGCATTGGTTGAGGCTTTTGTTACTGACACAAAGAAGAAAAAGGCAGAGGCACTCGCTGTTTCGGATAAGGCTGAAGCATCAGACGAGCCGAAAAATGATGAATCCGACAAGGAAGAATCAAAAAAATCTGAGAAATCCGATAAAAAGGAAGAAAAGAAAAAGTAATTGATTTAAGACCGCACGTGATGTGCGGTCTTTGTGTTTCACAGCACAAATGCCAGTATAATCAGCAGAATACCTCCCATCCACGAGAAATCATGGTTAAGGGAGGATATTTTTTCTCCGAGCAGACCTCCTGAAAATACCGCTGTCAATCCCACAGCAAATGTCAGTACAGCCGCATTAAACGGATTTATTTCGGCATTTCCGCATCCGAGTCCGAGTGCCGCCGAATCGAGAGATGCCGCTATTGAAAGCGTTACCGCCTCCAATGGTGAAAGAACTTTTGAATTGTCAATGTCGGCGGCTGTATCGTCAAGATAGAGATTCACCACGAAGTTCATTCCACACATTTTCAGCGGTATTCTTTCAAAATCCGAAAGCTTCCGCACAATATTGCGTATAAGACTTTTGAAAACCGTTGCAACTCCGAGAATGGTCATAACCACAGTACCTGCGATATTTACGGTATCGGGAGAAATGATTTCCGAGAAAAACTCAGGTATAAGGAGCGAAAATCCCATGATTCCGCCGCATATAAGGTTTATGATAAGCGAAGAAATCAGAGGAATACGGATTCCGCTGTCGGAATAGGATGCAGAAAAAAGGAATGTATCAAGGCTCACAGTTACAGCAAGCAGAATTTCATCAAGCATATATTTACCCTCCCGTATATTATATGCTGATAAAGGAAATTCGGTGTATTTATGGCAACACCGCACAAAGCACGTTTTTAGATTTTGTACAATCTTTGTGCGGTATTGCCTTATGTACTCCGACGGGAAAATACAAGTGATTTTTTGCACAATCCCTGTGCGTCACCGTCTTATGTCTCATGCCTGAGCAATATTTTTTTAATACTATTGTAAAATCCCGAAAAGTATGGTATAATAGATATTATTCTATAGCTAAGGGGTGTGCGTTATGGTCACAATTGAAAACCACATAGGCAAAATATCGGTTTCTGACAATTACATCAGTGAAATTGTCCGTCATGCAGTCTGCGACTGTTTCGGAGTTGCGGATGTATGCAATGTAAGTACATTCCGCTCGGCGGTTTCTTCCATGTCGGGAGGAAGGCTTTTTAAACGCAAGGGCGTTGCTGTTAAGAAAAACGATGACGGAAAAATTGAACTTGACCTTCATATCAAAGTTTCATACGGTACCAATATTTCTGCGGCTGTTGAAAGTGTTGTTCATAAAGTCGGCTTCTGTATCGAGGAGGCTGTCGGTATCAAGGTAAGTAAAATCAATGTTTTTGTTGATGACATAAACTGCTGAGGAGGATATTTTTGTGATAAACGGTTCTTTATTCAGAGATGCTGTAATTTCTGCCGCAATTACTTTAAATAACAGAAAAAGGGAAGTTGACGAACTGAATGTTTACCCTGTTCCTGATGGAGATACAGGTACAAATATGTCAATGACAATCGGGAATGCTGTCGGCGAACTCAGAAGATTACCCGATACAGTTACAGTTTCAGAAGCCGCTTCTGTTACTGCAACCGCTCTTTTAAGGGGAGCAAGAGGAAATTCGGGTGTTATTACATCTCTTATTTTCAGAGGATTTTCAAAAGGTCTTTCGGGACTTGAAAAAGGAGGATGTGAGGACTTCAAAAATGCTCTCAGCCTCGGAGTTGATGCGGCTTACAAGGCTGTAATGAACCCTGTTGAGGGTACGATTCTTACGGTTGCAAGATGTGCGGCTGAAAAGGCTAAGGAAGTTTCACTTTCCACAAATGATGATTCCGTATTCTGGCATGATGTATGTGAGGAAGCTGAAAAAGTCCTTGCACAGACAACAGAAATGCTCCCGCAGCTGAAGAAAGCAGGAGTTGTTGATGCAGGCGGAATGGGATTTGTAATAATCATAAATGAGATGCGCAGAATTTTCGGAGGCGGAAAAATTGCAGAGCCGACGAATGAAACTGCTGTGGAAAATTCGGATTCATTCCAGACAGCCGTAAGTCAGTATGATGATGATATAAGATTCACATACTGTACGGAATTCATGCTTAAAAAAGCAGAAAATTCTCCTGCGCCCTCAAGACTTCGTGCATATCTTGAAACAATAGGCGACTGCGTGGTGCTTGTTGACGATGAAGATATAATCAAGGTTCATGTTCATACGGATAATCCGGGACTTGCATTGCAGAAGGCACTTGAATTCGGATGTTTCGTGAATGATCCTAAGCCGAAGATTGAGAATATGAGGATTCAGCATGAGAATAAGATTAAGGAGACAGAACAGCTTGAAGCAGGATTTGCACCTGCACAGCCCGAAAAGAAATTCGGATTTGTTGCTGTTTCCGCAGGTCATGGACTTGAAGCAATGTTCATGGATCTCGGAGTTGATATTGTTGTAAAGGGCGGACAGACGATGAACCCCTCAACAGATGATATTCTCAGGGCAATCCTTGCAACACCTGCTGAAACCGTATTCGTTCTCCCGAACAATAAAAATATAATAATGGCGGCTGAACAGGCTGTAAAACTTACAGACAAAAGCGTATGCGTATTGCAGACAAGAACAATTCCGCAGGGAATTTCCGCAATGCTTGCGTTTGACGAAAGCGCAGACCTTGCTGAAAACAGAATCAGCATGACAAAGGCATTTGAAAAAGTTTCAACGGGACTTGTTACCTTTGCCGCAAGAAATTCAGAATTCGAGGGACATCCGATTAAGGAGGGCGAAATTCTCGCACTCGATAACGGTAAACTTGCATTTACCGAAAAGGACATAAACAAGGCGACATACAAGCTTGTAAAGAAACTCGCAAAGGGCGATGCAAGTTATGTTACACTTTTCTATGGTTCAGATGTCAGCGAGGAGGATGCAGAAAAAATGCAGCAGCATTTACAGTCCAAACTCAGCGACAAAATCGAAGTTATGCTTGTAAACGGCGGTCAGCCTGTTTATTACTATATAATTTCAGCAGAATGATTAAAGGGCGGCATTTTTTGCCGCCCCATTTGTTTAAATATATTCCATTGTTTTCAGAACAAACAGCCATGTTGTGAGGGTGAATGCGCTGAAAAGGGTTGTAAGCATTACCGCAAATGCGGTTATCGTGCCTTTGTGACCGAGATTTTTCGCCATTACAAAACAGCTTCCTGTTGTGGCACTTCCAAGCATTACCAGTATCGCTATAAGTTTTTCGCCTCTGAATCCGAGATGTACAGCAATCGGGAGGAATATACCGCAGAAAAGAACAAGCTTTATGAAGGCTATTCCGAGTGTTACAGGGAGTTTTCCCTTTGCATCACTTACTTTGAAGGATGCACCGAGGGCAATGAGTGAAAGGGGAGTTGCCATGTTTCCGAGGTATGAAACGGATTTTTCAAGTATGACAGGCTGTCTGAGTCCCATTAACGACCACAGCATACCTGCGATAATTCCGAGAATAATCGGATTTGTGACAATTCCCTTCAATGTATTTATGAAAAGCTGTTTTGCGCCGCTGTTTTTGTCTTTTTCGGGTGATGTGACAGAAAGTGCGGTAACTGCGATGATATTGTAAACAGGGACAGTTCCCACAATCATCAATGCCGCCATTGTTGCCTCACCGTAGATGTTTTTAACGAATGCAATCCCAAGCACAGCGGCACTGCTTCTGTATGCCGCCTGTATTATTTCCCCACGTTCAGCCTTATCCTTATGGAGAAACGAATAGGCAAGGGCGACACCCACGCTTAAAAGGGTTGCAATGACACAGAAAACGACGAATTTACCGTCCCATACTTCACGAAAATCAGCCTTTGACAAATCCATGAACAAAAGTGCGGGCAGGGTTGTCTCAAATGTGAATTTATTAAGCTTTGATGTTGTATGTTCATCAATCAGCCCGATTTTTCGCACAAACCACCCGAATACCATCATGAGAAACACAGGTATCGTTGCGTTAAGGCTGAATATGAGATTCTGTATAAACATATTTACACTTCCGTTTTTACTCCTATTTTTTCACCGTATTTAACAACGGTTTCAAATCCTTCCGAGGTATTTTTCAGTATGTCGCTGTCGGGAATTATCCTGTTTTTTTCGGCAAGAATAACAATTGTCGAACCACCGAAAAGAAACATTCCCTTTTCCTCTCCACGCTTAAAGCTGTGAATTTCATGGTGATTACTGATTTTACCCACCATCATTGCCCCGACTTCAATCTGTGCAATATCCCCGAAATTCTGCGTTTTAAGGATTGTGTATTCCCTTGAATTGCGCTTGTAGATGTTGTAGTGTTCAAGTGCGACGGGATTTACTGTGTGGAGTTCGCCTTTTATGAATTTATTGCGTGATTTCGTTCCGTCATCAATGTAGCAGTATCTGTGATAATCGTCAACCTCAAGTCTGAAAATCATGCACCATCCGCCCTCGTATTTTCGGGAAAGCATGGGATTTCTCAGCAAATCGGAAACGCTGTACCATGAATCCTTGATTCTGAAAATACTGTGCTTTTCAATCGGATAGACCGAAAGCTTTGAATCGCACGGACTTACGAAATGTTCGGGAGTCAAGTCGGTTTTTCTTGCATTCGGCTTGATTTTTCGGGTGAAAAATTCATTGTACGAGCGAAAATCCCTCATTATGTATTCGGATGTGTCGATTCCGCTTGATTTTATAAAAGGTTTTATTAAAGGTACGGAAAGTCTTGAATCCATGAATACCCCTGCAATTCGGGATATAATCGGATGCACAAGAATTTTCAGCAGACCTCTCCCCCATACCGTACCGTACATGATTTCAAGTATTTTATTCTGTCCCTCATTTGTGGTGATTACCTCACCATTGCGTTTTTTTATCATTTTCAGTAACTATTCCTTTTTGCCTTTATTTTAACCACAATTGCCATGATGCCCGTCATAACCAGACCGAGAATAACAGTCCATATTATAAATATTCTGACTAAATTGTAATAAAATATCACTATCATTCCGTAGTCATCGTTTGACTCATACATTACAGATTTTAAGCTGACAAAACCGAATTTCTTCTCTGTAATTCTTTCGCCGTCGAATTTGATTTTTTCCGCATATTTTTCTGCAAGCCTGTCAACTTTTCTTTCTCCACGATAAGCAAGTTTCATTTTGAGATAAACATCGATATTGTTAAAACCCGCATCTTCGTCAGTTCTGTTTGAAAGCTTTATATCGTCACATATGATTAAATCTCCGTCACCATGGGAAAATTCAGTTTCAAGAATAACATTTCCGCCCGAATCTCTTACAGTAACCGAAACAGGTTCAATCAATGCCTTGTTCTGGATATAGGAATTAATCTGAATTACTGCATCCCTGTTTTTTTCAAGAACATTGTATAATTCTCTGCTTTCCTCTTTTTCGCAGAGTTTATTAATATCAACAAGTCCTATGCAATTGAAAATTGAATAGGAATAACTGCTTTCATCATCCGATCTGAATGCACGTTCCCATATTCCCGACTGAAGTTCGCTGTTTCCGTCTTTTTCAACAAATCTGTAAGCCTGTTCGGTATCCATAACAATAAGTGATTTCAGCTGTGGAAATGTATAATGAGTGCAGTCATTGTTAAACATACTTCTCACATAGCAATAGGTTGATAATTTTTTTGCCTGTTCTTCATCAGTTTCAAATGCCTGTGAATTTTCATACGGATACAGAAAGTCCCCTGACTTTTTTGAATAGCCTGTCATAGCAGGCATCAGAATTTTATCAAAAACATTAGTGAGTGCAAAACATCCTGCATAAACCAGTATTGCGATTACAATCATCAGAATTGCCCATATTTTTAAAATTTTCCCATTCATGTTAATTTACCCCAAATGATTTTCATTTTTTACCCTCTCCTGAGAAGCTTCATAACCGTAGCCATAAGGGCTTTATAGTTCATTACAATAACCACTCCTGTCAATGCTGTCAGCAAAACAGCATTGAGGAATCCGTTTTTGCCTGCGCCGAAAATTACAATTCCGCACATTGCAAGAATCATTGATGTATTTGCAATTGACCTGAGTCCGCTGAATTTAAAAGGCACATAATATCTTGCATCCACGATTCTCACCCAGAAACATATAAAATAGCTGAGGAATGTTGCAATTGAAGCACCCTGAATTCCCCATACGGGAATGAGGAATGTATTGAGAAGAAGATTTACTCCGCAGGCAATTGCACTTGTCCAGAAAGAATTGTTTGTATGTTTTGTTGCTGTGTAGATACTTCCGAGAAACTGATCAAGACAGGTGAAAACACAGGCGAGAATCAGCACAGGAGTATAAAGGTAAATTGTTCCGTATTCGGAGTAGGTACTGCTGTTTGCAATGACCGCCGAAACAGGCTTTACAAGGAGAATAAGTCCTGCTGATGCAATAAAGAGTACAGCCTCATAAGCTGAAAAAACCTTGTGATAGAAGTCGCTTCGGTCTGCGGAATCATTTTCTGTTATCGCAGACATATTCCAGGCCTGAAAGAAAATCGTTGAAACCATAGAGATGAGGTTCGGGATTTTGTTTGCAACTCCGTAAAGACCTGCCGCCGCCGCACCTACAAAGGCATAACTGCTGTGCATATAACGGATAAACATTCTGTCCGAAAGGCTTGTGATTGTCCACATTACAACGGTCGGAATCAGCGGAAGCGAGAATTTCAGCATACTTTTTCCGAGAGAAGGACTGAACCAGCGGATATTCAGGAATTTTCCGAGTCTTGCGGTTGTAAAGAGGAATAACGAAGAACAGGCATCCGAAAGAATAACGGAAATCATGAAGCCCTTTACTCCCATGTTGAATTTCGCAATGAAAATAAGATTGAAAACAAGAAGCATAAGCGTTGCAAGAATACCGTCGAGTGAAAACAGCTTAACCATGTCTCTTGCCCTTACAAATGAAGCGCACTGATTTCGTATAGACGAGGTGAAAACATAGATAATAAGCAGAAGCGTGTATCCCGAAATAAATTCAAGGAACGGAATAAACCGCAGAATCGGAACGATTAACGCCATTGCAAGAAGTCCCAGAACCGTAAGTGTGGTTGAGGTTGTGAAAATCTGTCTTTTATCGTATTTTTTGTCAAGACCGAAACGTATTACAGCCTCATTCATGGAAAGGGAGAAAATCGGCCACAGAAAAAGAGCCATTGTCTCAAGCAAATCCTTTGTGCTGAGGTCATCGGGACTTATGAATTTTGTATAGAGGTTTGTCAGAAGGATTACAAGGATTTTTGAACCGAAGCTTCCGACAGCGAAAATCATCGTATTAAACGCAAGTTTTTTGTATTTATTCATTTTTACACTCCCCAGAAAAAATTACTCAAATTATATTATATCACATAATTTTCCGTTTGTCATTATATATTTGAAAAAACTCACGGAAATCAAATTCACATTTGAAAGAATCGGGATAAAATATTGCAGGGGACGCCGTCCTCGGCGTCCCTGTAAGGGGCAAATTTATTGATGTGCTGTGTCGGGAATTCTGAAATTTGATTTCCCTGAAAAAATCCCTCTGAAAAGCTTGACAAAATGATATAAAGGTGCTATAATAACCTTAGAGTAAGTAACTCGTTAAAGCCATAGACTAAAAATTCCGAAATATAGATGTGTGGGCCCTGTGCAACAAGACCCCGTGAACCATGTCAGGCGGGAGACCGAGCAGCATTAAGCGGATTGTTTTGTGTGCCGCAGCAAGCCTGCACATCTATGTTCCGGAATTTTTTTGAATGGGAGAAAGGTCAGTATGAAAAACTATAAATCCTTGTTTTCACGTTTTCTCAGTAAATTCACAGGCTCTGCAATGTTGGGTTCTCTCGTTACGGTTATCGTTTTTTATTTGATTATTCTGTTTTTAATCGTAAAGGGCAGCCATGAGGCTCTTATCATCGGTGCGATATTCCTTATATGCAATCTCGGATGTATCGGCGGTGTATGTATATATAATATCAAAAAGGGCTTTCACCCGTATGATTCCGAACTCATAGGAGACAGCTTCATAGGTGTCAGCAAAAAATGCAGAGATTTCAATGAATGTCTTGAGGCACTTTTCGGTCACATGCCCAACAGGGCTTTGAACGGTTTTAAAGCAATGGAAGAAGAATACGGGGATACTATGTCTGCTGACGAAAAAGCAGTGGTTTATTTCTACATTGCAAGATGCTATGACCTTCTTAAATTCTATCCCAATGCTTACAGATACTACAAGCTTTCCGCTGAGTCGGGATTTACAAACGGAGTTCTTAAATTCCTTACCGCAAGATGTGTAGGTTCTCTCGGAGATACCGAAGCCGCCCTCACTCTCTATGATGAGGTAATCAGCGACAGAACAAATCAGTTCGTTCCTTTTGTGAGAACGGATATAGGAAAAATGTATATCAATCTCAATGACGGAAAGAATGCTTACAGGTGGTATAGTGAGGCTGTGAACAGACACGAAAACTACGCTGAAGCACTCGGCGGTGCGGCTGTTGCGCTTCTTCTTCTCCACAGATTCGTGGAGGCTGAGGAAATGTACAATATGGCTGTGCTTAACCGCATAAAGGATATCGAAAACTTTAAAAAATTTTACCATGATATATACAGTATGGAGCAGAGCAAAACTGTTTCAGCCGAAAAGTAAACAGATGGAGGGATTTGTATGTATAAGGCATTATACCGCAAGTGGCGACCTCTTACTTTCGATGATGTAATATCTCAGCAGCACATAACAGATACTCTGAAAAATCAGATTAAAAGCGAAAAAACTGCCCATGCCTATCTGTTTACAGGTTCAAGGGGTACAGGAAAAACCACCTGTTCACGTATTCTTGCAAAAGCTGTGAACTGCCCGAACATGAAGGACGGAAATCCGTGCCTTGAATGTGAAGTGTGCAGAGGTGCTGAGGAAGGTTCGCTCACAGATATAGTTGAAATAGATGCGGCATCAAACAACGGTGTCGATGATATTCGTGACCTCAGAGACGGGGCAGTTTATACCCCGGAGGTATGCACTTACAGAATCTACATCATTGATGAGGTTCACATGCTTTCCACAAGTGCTTTCAATGCACTTCTCAAAATAATGGAAGAACCGCCTCCGTATGTGAAATTCATACTTGCAACGACGGAAATTCACAAAGTCCCCGCAACAATTACTTCAAGATGTCAGAGATATGATTTCAGAAGAATCCGACAGGATGATATTGCGGAAAGACTTGAATATATAGCACAGCAGGAACAGCTGCAGCTTACCCACGAAGGTGCAATGCTTATTGCCAAACTTGCCGACGGAGGTATGAGAGATGCTGTTTCGCTTCTCGACCAGTGTTCCGTATGTGCTGAGGTAATTGATGCCGCCGCTGTGTCAAATGCATCGGGAATTGCAGGGCGTGACCATCTCTATGAGATTCTCGAAGCTGTAAACGATTCCGATACGGTAAAGGCACTCGAAACATCAGGCAGACTTTACGATATGTCGAAAGACCTCACAAGACTTTGTGAGGAACTTATAATGCAGATGCGCAATATCATGCTTATAAAGATATCACCTCAGAGTGCGTCGGGGCTTATTGCCTGTATGCCGGATGAGTATGAAAGACTTTGTGCAATTGCTGAAAAAACCGAACTCCCCGTAGTAATGAAGCGTCTTGATATGTTTCAGGAATGCAGGGAGAAAATGAAAAATGTAATAAACAAGCGTGTCGAATTTGAGATGTGCTTAATCAGAATATGCGGAAATATCGAGGCTGTTCAGCCTCAGACGGTTTCTGCGCCTTCGCCCGAAATCAGCGAGAGAATCAGAAAGCTTGAAGAAACAATCATGAATCTTTCGTCGGGACAGCCCGTTTCGCCGGTAAGAACGGAACGTGAGGTTCGCACAGCGGTTATTCCGCTGGAAAAGACTCTGCCCGATGATAAGAATGCTGAGGAAACCGAGTGTACACGCTGGGACGAAATTATGAAGGTATTTTGGACTGTGCGCCCTTCAATGGCAAGTTCAATGGTTGATACAAGGGCTGTGATTCAGGGAAATAAATTCACGATTTACGCTAAAAATCAGCTTTTCATAAACCTTATGAAAGGTGATGCCGAAAGCAGAGAGGCTTTGAAAAAAACTATTTTCCAGACTCTCGGAAGAGAATATATGGTTGTCGGACGCTGTGACACAACTCCCGAAGAACAGCAGAATATGGCGACGGCACTTTTAAAAAAAGCTCAAAACAGCAACATAGAAACAGCTGTTGATAATAATATAAAATAATAAGAAAACTTAAAGGAGTATTTAAAATGAAAGCAAGAATTCCAAAGAGTGCGCCGGGCGCACAGAATATGAATCAGATGATCAGACAGGCACAGAAGATGCAGGATCAGATCACAGTTCTTCAGGAAGATATCGAGGCAAGAGAGTTCACAACAACTGTAGGCGGCGGAGCTGTTGAAGTTGTTATGACAGGTAAGAAGACAATCAAGTCTCTCACACTCAAGCCTGAGGTTGTTGATGCAGATGATATCGAGACACTTCAGGATCTCATCATCAGCGCAGTAAATGAAGCTGTAAACAACATCGAAACAACAACAGAAGCAGAAATGAGCAAGATTACAGGAGGAGTTTCACTCCCCGGTCTTTTCTGATAAATGGCTGACCATAACGCATTGCCGCTTGTTGTACTTGCGGAAAAATTCGCATCACTCCCCGGAATCGGCATGAAAACAGCGCAGAGACTTGCGTATCATGTAATGTCGATGGATAACGAGGCTGTGGAGGAATTCGCAAAGGCTCTTGTGGATGCAAAGAGAAATGTACACTGCTGTAAAATCTGTCAGAATCTGACGGAAAGGGAAGTATGTCCCATTTGCAGTGATGACGAGAGGGACAGGAGTATAATATGTGTTGTTGAAGGTCCGAAAGACGTTACGGCATTTGAGCGTACAAGGGAATTCGGCGGCGTGTATCATGTTCTTCACGGACTTCTTTCGCCTATGGATGGTATAACTCCCGAAAAACTCCGTATAAAGGAGCTTCTTGCGAGGATTTCCGAGGGTGGAGTAAATGAAGTCATAATGGCTACAAATCCGACGGTTGAGGGTGATGCAACTGCATTGTACATTGCGGGGCTTCTCAAACCACTCGGAATAAAGGTTTCCCGACTTGCATTCGGACTTCCTGTCGGCGGTATTCTTGAATATGCCGACGAGGTTACATTGTTCAAGGCTTTGGAAAACCGTAACTATATGTAAAACAATCCCCTGTATCGTGATGATACAGGGGATTTTACTAATTGTGTGATGCTATGAATGTGATTACAGCCATAAGCACATAAAATGCAAGAAATAAAACAGATGGAACTGCTGTTATATATCCGAGAATTTTCAGCGCAGTTCCGAATTTTTTGTTTTCGGTTTTTCTGCAAATCAGATTGCCTGATATAATGTTTATAACTCCTGAAATAATAACAATTACCAAAAATGCGAGAAACAAACCGATAAATGCCATGTTTTACCTCCTGAAAGAAATATCCTTCAATTCCATAAGACCTGTGCCGTTGAATGTGAGGCAGAGTGCATTTGTACCCTTTGGAATTGTGGTTTCGGCTGTGATTTCAGTCCAGTTTTCAAACGGGAGAATATCAATCTCGCCTACGGCTTCACCGTTCATTTCGGTTCTGAATGTGATTTTTCCGACAGCTTCACCACGCATTGTGAGAGAAATTCTCTCGTTTCCGTCAAAACTGAAATACTTATATCCGATAAGGGTATTATCGCAGATTTCAGAAATAAATCTGTCTGTTCGTGCATCAGAAACAACTTCATGATTTACATTCGGGAAACTCTCTGTGAAAATCTTGTTTGAACCATGAGGCATATTTCCGTTTGTGAGGTAACAGCATATAACAGCAGGGTATGTTCCTTCAGCTTTAAGCGGTTTTCCGTTAAGACCGCATGAAGTCATTTCAGCCTGTTTTATGCTTCCGTCGGCTTCGATGTAAATTCTCTCTGCACAAGCCTGTCGGCTGTAATCAGACTTATGGGTAAGTCTGTGATAGAACACATACCACTGACCGTTAATTTCGATAATGCTTCCGTGAGTTGTGCCTGTCATGTTCATTCTTGTATCTTCAGTAACTCCGTTAACGCCGATATCTCCGTTTGAAACGAGAGTACCGCCGAATGTGAAATCTCTGTCGGGATAGTCACTTACAGCATAGCAGAGTTCATGGTTTTTCTGCGAGGAATAGACGAAATAGTATTTATCGCCGACTTTACGCATTGAACTTGCCTCAAAGAATTCATGACCGCCGAAATCAGCTTCATACGGGATAATATGCTTAGGTTCTTCCTTTACGGTAAGCATATCATCCTCAAGAACAACCATACACGCACCGCTTACATTATCGGGAGTGCTGAGGATTTCCTCTGCTGTCTTGTCAAAGCGTTTCATAACCTTTGCAAGGAGTTTTTCGTCCTTTTCAAGAATTTCATTTGCCTCATCCATGTACTGTGTACCGTAATAAATTCTTATGGTACCGTTGTCATTGAATGCACAGGGATCAAAGCAGACATATTTTTTCATAGGTGTACCGTCGGGGTATTTCACATATCCGAGGTATTCATATTTTCCTGCGGGAGTATCACATACTGCGACAGCAATCGGTCCGAAATAACCGCCGAATCCGAAATCGCCCGAAAGACAGTAGTAAAGATAGTATTTTCCGTCATTTCCACGAACTACATCGGGAGCGTACATGAAAGGACGCTTTTCGCTGTAATCGGGATCCTGCTTTGCACTGTATGTAACACCCTCAAATCTCCAGTCGGACAAATCGTCAACGGGAGCCGAATATACAACATAGTCGCCCATGCAGAAAGTTCTTCCGCCCTCGAAATCATGCGAACCATAGACATAAACTCTGTCACCGAAAATATGGGGTTCACCGTCGGGGATATAGGCATCAAGGGGTAAATAGGGATTATAAGCCTGTTTTTTCATAAAAAACTCCTATCAGATACAGTGTCCGTTTGCCTTTATAACAGATGTAACGCTGTCAACGTATTTCTGACATATTTCCTTGCTTTCAGCCTCAACCATTACACGTACAAGAGGCTCTGTACCGCTTTCACGAACGAGAATTCTTCCTGTGTCTCCAAGAGCATCTGCGGCTTTCTTTACAGCTTCCTGTACATCGGGATCATTCTGTGCGGCTTTCTTGTCTTTAACCTTTACATTTTCGAGTACCTGCGGATATTCAACAAAAGGAGCGGCGAGTTCGCTTAACTTCTTCTTTTTAGACATGATAACCTGCATGATTTTAAGGCTTGTGAGGATACCGTCACCTGTTGAAGCATACTTTGAGAAAATGATATGACCTGACTGTTCACCGCCGATACAGCAGTCGTGTTCTTTCATGTATTCATATACATACTTGTCACCTACTGCTGTTTTAGCGTAATCAATGCCGATTTCGTCAAATGCCTTGAAAAGACCGAAATTAGACATGACAGTAGCAACGACAGTATTGTTGTAGAGTGTGCCTTTTTCCTTGAGGTATCTTCCGTAGATGTAGAGAATATGGTCGCCTGAGATAAGCTTTCCGTTTTCGTCAACGCAGAGACATCTGTCAGCATCTCCGTCGTATGCGAAACCTGCATCAAGACCGTTTTCAACGACATATTTCTGCAATACCTCGATATGAGTTGAACCTGCGTTTTCGTTGATGTTCACACCATTCGGCTTGTCGTTGATTACGTGAGTTTCTGCGCCGAGTGCATCAAATACAGCCTTTGCAACACTCCATGAAGCACCGTTTGCACAGTCAAGACCGATTTTCATTCCTCTGAATGAATAAACACCGAGAGAGATGAGATATCCGATATATCTGTTTCTTCCTGATACGTAGTCTACTGAACGACCGATTTTATCGCCCTTTGCGAATGGGAGTTCCTTCCATTCTTTTCCGAATGCTTTGAGATTTCCGTCGAGATAAGCTTCAACGAGTTCAATAACATCATCCTGCATTTTCTCACCGTTTCCGTTGATGAGTTTAAGACCGTTGTCATGATAAGGATTGTGGCTTGCAGAAATCATGATAGCGCAGTCGAATCCGTCAACCCTTGAAACATAAGCAACAGAGGGAGTTGTTGTAACGTGGAGGAGGTAAGCATCTGCACCCGATGCAGTAAGACCTCCGACGAGGGAATATTCAAACATATAGCTTGAAAGTCTTGTATCTTTTCCGATTACGATTCTTGGTGCTGAATCATCACCGTTCTGTCTTTTAAGTTCACCGTAGTACCAGCCGAGAAAACGACCTACTTTGAAAGCATGGTCGGCTGTTAAATTTTCATTTGCTGTTCCTCTGAATCCGTCTGTTCCAAAATATTTGCCCATTGTGATTTACTCCTTATAATAACATTATCCATGTTTTAATTATATATGGTGATATTACCATTTTAATTATAGCACACTGAATTTTGTTCGTCAACACAAATATTGCTGATTTTTTGCAATTGCTGTTGTTGATTTCACCATTTGCAGGGGCGGCAGATAAATTCATGTTATTGCTCCACCAATTAAATCTTGAATTTTTCTGCTTGTCCTGACAGCGAAATACTGCGTCAGAAAACCTTGAAATACGACAGTATTCCTGCGGCTTTCTTCCTTGTCTTTCTCTATCAGTCCTTCGCATAAATTATTCACGATTTAATTGGGGGAGCAATA
>JAZLGM010000010.1:0-17141 GCA_045616285.1 Ruminococcus sp. | reverse complement strand
TGGCTATGTGTGCAATAGGACTTAATACAAATATTGTTCAGCTTATTAAAAAAGGCGGAAAACCGATTCTTCTCGGTTTCTGTTGTTGGGCGGCTATTACAGCGACTTCTATTGCAGTACAGCTTCTCACAGGAATTTTCTATACAGATTTATAATACAGAATCCCCCTATGATTATATTAAATCAAAGGGGGATTCTTATTATAACAGACTTTGCTTTATTCAGTTTCTTTTTTTTCTGAATCCTGTGGCGTTTCAGATTTTTTGTCTATTTTGACAGAATCCGTTTTTCTTCTTTCAAGCATCGGAATTAATATTTCCCTGTAAATGTAATCACAGATTGCCGCAAATGGGATTGCAAGAAGAATTCCGATGAAACCAAACATTTTTCCGCCGACTATAATTGAAAGAAGGATTAAAAGTCCGGATATACCGAATGTGTTTCCAAAGAGTTTCGGCTTGATGACATATCCGTCTATCATCTGAAGAATCAAGGAATAGATAATAAATACTATAGCGTGTGACGGCTTAACCATAAGGAGAATGAAAGCACCGATTATACCGCCTATCATAGGTCCGAAAGTTGGAATAAGGTTCGTAACTCCGACAACAACGGAAACGAGACCTACATATTTCATTCCGAAAATAAGCATCAGAAGTGCATTTACTATTCCGACGATAAAGCTGTCAAGAAGCGAGTAAATAATGTATCTGTTGAGAATCTCATCACATCTTGAAAAAATGGTTATAGTTGAACTGTAAACATCGTTTCTCATTGATGCACTCATAAGTCGCTTTACACCGGCTTTAATCTTGTTTTTAGCTGAAAGTATATAGATTGATACAATAAAAGCGATAATCCAGTTTACTATATCAAGACCTGCGCTTGTTGATGCGCTGATAATTTTCGAGGAATTATCGGAAATATAATCGACAACTCTGTTGATTATTCCTTCGGAAGAATCAAGAATGTTTTGCAGGCTTTCAGTGTTTGAAGATTCAGAAAGAGAGAGTCCGAATTCATCAAGCATTTTCACAAGTGATGATGCATAAAAAGAAAGATTTGATACAAAGTTTGTAATACTTGCAAGTAGTTGAGGGATTAGTATTACAAGGATGAGAATTACTGAGAGAACTACAGTCACAACAGCAAGTGCAACAGATAATCCCCAGCGTAAAGACTCGGATTTCCGTTTATTGAACACAGTTTTTTCGTAATATCGTGCAAGAGGGTTCATCAGATAGGCGAGTATAACACCTTCGAGAATCGTGGAAAAGTTACTGAGGAATCCCGTTACTCCGTTGATTACAGTACCAATATTGGAAATAACGAGAAAAAAAGCAACAGTAATACATCCCGCCATTGCATTAGCAAACCATCGTTTGCTCATAAGGTCTTTTAAATTTTTCATTGTCCGCCTTCCTATATATAAAATATGTTAGCATTATTATTATATAACATCCCTGAGATAATGTCAAGGAAAATCCTGTGAAAAGAAAAGTACAGCAGAATTTTGATGTATATGATATTTGAATAATATAATATAAAAATATTATTACTGAAATGTGTATATATGTAAAACTGATAACATTATACTCAGAGGATATATATGAAATATTTAACATCATTAATATAAATGCACATATATCATTTTTTAGCGTAATAAAGCACTTTTATTGATATTTATATATACGTATTGTGCATATATATTACAAAAATATGTAATTTCAATTGGTATTAACAAACATTGTGCATAATGCTACAATGAATAATTAAATCTTTGTGGATGATTTCAACAAATTTTTAGTTGACTTTTTGTAATGATTGTGTTATTATATATATAGAAGTTAGGGACGGTGCACAGTTCCTGAAATCAACTCATAGTTGTGAAAGAATAAAATGATAGTTTAGTTATTATCAGTAACTTTTATACTAATCGTTTAAATTTTACAGCTAAAAATGATTTGGAGAAAATTGTTCATTTGGAGTTAGCAAATTAATATTTTGCTTTTCCCGAGAAGATAGGTCTTCAGCAATAGGGTAGTTATGTAAACAATGGACGGGCAGGGAATAAGAATCATTCTAAATGAAGAATTGGACAGGAGAGATTTATATGGCAAAAAATAAACGTGAAAAAGTAGAAGGATTTGATCCTAAAACTTATAAGGCAATGCGTCTTGGTTACGCAATACTGTCGTTTATCAGTATTGTTGTTGTTATTGTTGCATTCTATATTACAGGTTATTCACTTTACGGCGCTCAGCAGGCTATGACATATACGGCTGAGGTACAGGAAAATCTTGAGATTGTAAATTCCTCTGTAACAAAAATTGTTCTTTATCAAAGTGATATTGAAACAGAAATGGATGTTATTCATGATTCATTTGAAAGAATAGATCAGATTAAAGGTGAATTTGATGATATAAAAATCCTTGATACTGTTTCAATTGATAATTTCAATGACGCAGTGAATAGTCTTGATGATTATCATGAGTATCTCCAGAATTTTAAAGTTAAGTATCAGGCTTTGAAATCTGCTCCTGATGCACTGAAAGATTTTTCAGAATCCATCCCTTCTTTATATAAGGAAGAAGTTTCACCTCTTCAGAGTGATGCAACAGATAAAATCAAGGGATTCGTTGATTATCAGGCACAGGCATCAATGGAAGTATTCTTCAGCACAGCTCAGTCAATTCTTATTGTACTTGCTATTCTTGTGCTGGTATTCTCAATCGGTATTACAGCTACAAGATTTATGGAAGCTTCTGCATATAAGGCAGCACTTAAAATTCGTGAGCGTTCAGATGAAGTTGTTGATCTTTCAGAAAAGGCAATCAGACTTCGTGAGAAAGCAAAGGATATTGCGTACATAAACATTCTTACAGGTCTCAGAAACCGTTATGGACTTGAAGAAGATGTTGAAAAACGTATTCAGGTTGAAAATGTTGGTTTTGCGTTATTTGACTATGATAATTTCAAGAGCATTAACGAACTTTACGGTCGTGAGTTTGGTGATGAATTTGTTTCTATCATTGCTGATAAACTTAAAACACAGTGTGGTCAGTTTGCGGATATCTATAATCTTTCAGGTGATGAGTTCTGTTTTGTATTTAAGCAGAATGTATCAGCAACTCAGATTATAAATTATACAAATGTAATTTTTGATATTCTTTCAAAGCCATGCGTAATACGTAATGTCACAACAAGTGTAACTGTTTCAGGATGTTCATATCTCTGTAAAGCAGGAGAATGTGCAAGTATTGACTCAGTTCTTCTCAAAATGGACGGAAAGATTCGTGATGCAAAGACAAATGGCGGAGACAAGGTTTTTTCTGTTAATGAATCAGTAAGTTTATAACGGGTAATTTGATATATAGGTAAAGTCATGAAATGACAGTAAGCCCCTTTCCACTGAAAATGTGGAAAGGGGCTTGTTTTTCAGATATGATTCTTAATTAGAAGTTGAATGTGCTGTAAGCTGTTGCATCATCAATTTCAGTTGACATATATGTGAGAGCTTCTTCATCTCCGTTTGACCAGATGATATAAGCTGAACCCTCATTATTGAATGTTACATTTGCGTATGAATTGTTGTCAGAAGCACCAAGATGGAAAACATAGCTGAAATCATCAGCTCCATATTCAAACGGAATACCCGAACCTGTGTATGGATTGCAGATCTTGCCGCCTACACCGTCTTCATAGAAAACGTAGTTCTGACCTGCTGAAGACTGCCATGTGCCTGTTCCGAAATGAACATAGCTGTCGTCAAACTCAGGTTCTTCAACTTCACCTACAAATGAGAAGTCATCATCAGTTCTTTCAGAGATGAATTTAATAGTTTCAGCAACACCGTCAGACCATGAAAGATTAGCAGTATTACCATTATCAGAGAATGAAACAGCAGCAGTTGTTTCGAAATCAACACCATCCATGAGGAAAGCTGCGCTGTTTCCGTTTAATGTGTACTCGAAAGCCATACCTGTTCCTACATTAATATGAAGAACTCTGCCTGTATGTCCGTCAGCTTCAAATACATAGTTATCACCTGTTGAAGATGCCCATGTACCTGTTCTGAACTTGATAACATTACCTTCTTCGTCTGTAACAACTTCATCTGAAGAAGCATTATTCTTACCATCAGTATTTGTTTCAGTTGTTTCCTCTGTATTTGATTCTGCATCAGTTGTTGTATCTTCCTCAGCTGTATCAGAAGTAACCTGAATTTTGCTGCTTTCAGCCTCTGATGAAGATAAACTGTCAACACCCTGAACACCACAGCCTGTTGAAATAACAGCAGTAAGAATAAGGGCTGTGACTACAGATATTTTTTTTAAATTGCTCATTTTTACATTTCTCCTTCATAATTTATTATATTTCGTATTATAGCACTATTTTCGGCAATTGTCAATTACAGAATAATAACAAAATGGTATTGTTGTTCCACAAAAATTAAGGAGTTAACTGGTGAAGGAAGAATACAGATATACAGCCTTGACAATCTCTCGTGATTTCGGTATAATATACATAGAAGTTTAAGATAAATTGGATACGGAGGTGCAGAAATGCCTTTTTTACCGATAAGCAGAAAAGATATGAAGGAGAGAGGTATTGAACAGCTTGATTTTATATGTATAACAGGCGATGCATACGTTGACCACCCATCATTCGGAATTGCAATTATTTCAAGGACATTAGAAAGCTGTGGATGTACGGTAGGTATGATTGCACAGCCCGTTTCAGATGATGATTTCAGGAAACTTGGAACCCCGAAATATTCATTTATGGTTACAGGCGGAAATATAGACAGCATGGTATCAAATTACACTGTCGGAAAGAAAAAACGTTTCGACGACGCTTACAGCGCAGGCGGAAAGGGCGGAAAACGTCCTGACAGAGCGGTTACTGTTTATTGTCAGACATTGAAAAGACTTTTCCCTGATATCGAAATTGCAGTTGGCGGTCTTGAAGCATCCCTCAGAAGATTTGCTCATTATGATTATTGGAAGGATTGTGTAATGCCCTCTGTTCTTGTGGATTGTGGTGCAGAACTTTTGATGTACGGAATGGGAGAACTTACGGTAACTGAGATTTGTAGTCGTATGATGAAAGGCGAAAAACTCGCTGATATGCATGATATTCGTGGGACCTGTTATCTTACCGAACCGATTAATACCCCTTATGGTGCTGTTCAGTGCGACAGTTTTGAAGTTGTTAGTGAAAATAAAAAAGCCTATGCAAAATCATGTCGAAAACAGTATGACGAACAGGATGAAATATATGGAAGAACAATCGTTCAAAGACATGGAAAAATGATGCTTGTACAGAATCCTCCGCAAAGAAGCCTGACACAGGAGGAATTTGACAGGGCATACGAACTGCCTTACATGAGAGCGTATCATCCTGTTTATGATGCGGTCGGCGGAGTTCCTTCCATAAAGGAAGTTGAATTTTCAATTACACATAACAGAGGATGTTTTGGTTTCTGTAACTTCTGTTCAATTGCACTTCATCAGGGAAGAAGAATTCAGGTGAGAAGTGAAAAGTCCGTACTGAATGAGGCTGAAAATCTGACTCATAAAGAAGGGTTTAAGGGCTACATTCATGATGTCGGAGGTCCTACAGCAAATTTCAGATTTCCTTCATGTGAAAAACAGCTTACTAAAGGTTTGTGTAAGGGGAAAAAATGTCTTGCCCCGAAACCGTGTCCGAATATGAAGGTTGACCATAGTGAGTATCTTTCGCTTCTCAGAAAAATCAGAAAGATTAAAGGTGTTAAAAGAGTGTTTATCCGTTCAGGTATCAGATATGACTACCTTATGGAAGATGAAGACGATACTTTTATGAAGGAACTTATTGCAAATCATGTCAGCGGACAGCTTAAAGTTGCACCTGAACACGCATCGGACAAGGTACTTGACTATATGGGGAAACCTCATATAGATGTTTATGAGCGTTTTGAAAAAAGATTTTTTGATATAACCAAAGGCATGGGAAAAGAACAGTATCTTGTTCCGTATCTAATGTCCTCACATCCTGGATGTACGCTTAAAGATGCTGTTGATTTGGCTGTATTCCTTAAAAAACACGGAATTCGTCCTGAACAGGTACAGGATTTTTATCCTACTCCGGGTACGATTTCAACAGCGATGTTTTATTCGGGATATGATCCGTACACAATGGAAGAAATTTATGTTCCGAGAAATTCTGAGGATAAGAAGTTACAGCGTGTACTTCTCCAGTATTTCAAAAAGGAGAATCGTGACCTTGTGGAAAAGGCACTTATAAAGGCAGGCAGACGTGACTTGATAGGAAACGGTCCGAATTGTCTTATCCCTGCATCTCCGAATTCACGAAATAATACACAGCAGAAGAATAAAAATAACAGCCACACAAATAAAAAGCCTTTGAACAGCAAAACATCAAAACCATTAAATAAAGGAAAACGTAAAAAATAAAAAAAGGACGACTTAAAGTCGTCCTTTTTTGTTTACTTGATATCAATTAATCCTCTGTCAATCATTTCCTGTGCAGCAAGCATAACACCGAGTTTTCCCGAAGTATAGGTAATTCCACCCTGCATCCAAACTGCAAAAGGCTCTCTGATAGGTGCATCTGCTGAAAGTTCGATTGATGCTCCACCTGTGAATGCACCGGCAGCCATGATTACCTTGCTTGTATAACCCGGCATATCCCATGGTTCAGGCGATACAAATGAATCAATGGGTGCGCCCTTCTGAATTCCACAGCAGAATGCTGTGAGGTGTTCTTCATCTCCAAGTTTAATTGCAGTAATAATGTCTCCTCTTGCATCATCTTTGCGTGGAGAACATTCAAAGCCAAGCATTGTGAAAAGTTCACTTGCAAATGCAGAAGTCTTTATTGCAGATGCAACAACATCAGGAGCAAAGAAAAGACCGAGAAGCATTTCACGATTCATACCGAGTGTGCATCCTACTTCCTTACCCATTCCAACGCAGGTAAGACGATATGAACAGAGTTCAACAAGGTCTGCTCTTCCTGCGATATATCCGCCTGTACGGGCAATTCCACCACCTGCATTTTTGATAAGTGAACCTATGATTATATCAGCACCGACATCAGTAGGCTCTCTGTCTTCAACGAATTCACCATAGCAGTTATCAACCATGATAATTGCATCGGGATTTCCTTTTCTGACAGCCTTAACCATTTTTTCAATGTCAGAAACTGTGAAAGCACCTCTGAGAGAATAGCCTCTTGAACGCTGAATATAGGCAACTTTAGCACCTTTTACAGCTTCCGTGATTTCATCAAGTTTAGGTGAGCCGTTCTCATTTAAGTCTACCTGTCCGTATTCAACACCATAATCCATGAGTGAACCGTTTCCCTTTTCACCTTCAAGACCGATTACTTCTTCAAGGGTATCATAAGGTTTACCTGTGATTGATACAATTTTATCTCCCATTCTGAGTACGCCGAAAAGTGCAACAGAGAGGGCATGAGTACCCGAAACAAAATTGAATCTTACAAGCGCATCCTCAGTTCCGAGTACCTGTGCAAAAACCTTGTCAATGACTTCACGTCCGACATCACCATATCCATATCCTGTTGAAGCATAAAAACATGGTTCGCTTACACGATTATCAGAAAACGCTTTTAATACCTTTGCACCACAGAATTCTGCTGTCTCTTCAATTCTTTTAAATGAATCTTCACAGTTTTTTTCTGCCTGTACAGCGAGGTTTAAGAGTCTGCTGTCGAAATTATATAAATTACTGATTTTACTGTTCATCTGCCAGTTTTCCTTTCGTTAAGCTGTCCTTTTCAACATCTGTTCTTTCGAGGACAATTTCTTTTTCTATTTCCTTGAATCCGATTTCCTTATAGAAGCTGACACGAATGTCAAGAGCAAGGAGAAACGCTCTTTTTCCGAGTGTATTGAAGAACAATGCAAGCCATTTCAGAAATTCCCTTGCATATCCGCTTCCTCTTGCGCTGACTTTGGTTGCAACCTGTCCTATAAGAACTTCGTTGCCTATGTCAAAAATCGCTGATGCAGTTGTGCATTCACGATATGTAAATACCCTACTGATTCCGTGTCTGCATCTGTGGGATGTATCTGTGTACCATAGAGAAAAATCCGAAATATTAGGAAATCCCTCACTCAGAATAGTATAGACATCTGGGAGGTGAGGATTGAAATCCACGTATTCCTCAGCAAATTTGTAGCTGTTTTCATCAGGTACAAGTTCAAATATGGTACGGTTAAGTTTCTGATAATTGTCATCAATCCTCAGACCATTCAGTATTTTCTGAGTTCCTTCGATACGAAACGGAAGATTCATTCTTACGAATATTTCAATTTCCTCAGAAGGTTCAAGCGTATCATCGGTACAGATAATCAGAGTTGAATTTATGATAAACATAAAACCCGTTCCTGTTTCATCTGATATTTTATAGAATCGGCAAAAATCGTACCCCGGACCATAGGCTTTCATATAGGCAAGTATTTTTCTGCCCGAAAGTGTCTTTAAAAGAAGTTCTTTATCAAGTTCTTTTTCACTTGTTATCAGTTTTATCATAGCTGAGGAATCCTCTTTGCAAGAAGTTTAACAAGATTATATGAATTTTCAAAATCCTTAAAATCTATAACACATGATGGGGAGTGGAGGTATCTGCATGGAACAGATACAGCAATTGTGCGAATTCCTTTTCCTGTTAAGTGAATTGCGCCGCTGTCATTTCCTCCTGCAATTCTTGTTTTAGTCTGACATGGGATATTTTTTTCTTTCGCAATATCAAAAGCAAGTCTGTAGAGTTCCTTATCATAAACTGTGCTTCTGTCCATGAATCCTACAACAGGGCCGCATCCGAGTGAACAAACCTTGTCAGCACCTGAAACTCCGTCAATATCAGAAGCAGTTGTAGCTTCGAGAACAATTGCAAAATCAGGCTGTACTGCAAAAGCAGAAACTCTCGAACCTCTGAGACCGATTTCCTCCTGAACATTGAAAACATAATGAGTATCGTATTCAAGTGATTCATGCAAAAGCTGAATCATCATTGCGCATCCTGCCCTGTCATCAATTGCTTTGGATTTGATTCTGCTTGAACCGAGTCTGACATACTCCGAATCGAAATATACACAGTCACCGAGAGAAACATATTTTTCAGCTTCCTCTTTACTTTCAGCGCCGATATCAATGTAAAGACTTTTAATTTTGGGTGCTTTTTCTCTTTCTTCCTTTGAAAGATTATGAATCGCAGTTGAACCTACAACGCCATTTAAACCCTTTTCACCGACGATAACCTGTCTGCCTATTACAACAGAAGGATCAATTCCTCCTACTTCACCAAATGCAAGAGTACCGTCATTATTTATGGAGGTCACAATGAAACCGACTTCATCCATGTGAGCGCATATCATAAGTTTCTTAGCATGATTTTTGCCTTTTTTAAAACATATTAAGTTGCCGAGATTGTCAACATAGTATTCACATACGTCCTTAATTCTTTCAATAATGAATTCACGGACAGTATGTTCATCGCCCGAAACACTGTTAATGAGACAAAGATCTTTCAATAACGTATCTTTCATTATTTATCCTCCTTTATAAAAGATGCAATAAGCTGAGAGGTAAGTCTTATATCTTCAATGTCAATAACCTCCACAGGTGTATGCATATTTCTTAGAGGAACAGAAATCGTGCAGGCTTTAACTCCACAGCGTGTGACAGAATACTGATCCGCATTTGTTGAAGTAAGGTCATTCATAACCTCAATCTGATATGGGATGTTTTCAGCTTTTGCAGTATTGATAAGACCGTTTGAAATTTCTCTTGAAAGGGAAGGGGAAATGCCAATCATTGCGCCTTTTCCGAGTTCTCCGCAGTTCTTAGGATTTTCTCCGACCGCCATTCCGAAGCTTACGTCTACTGCAAGTGCAATATCGGGATTGAGTTCGTATGCGCAGATTTTTGCACCACGTTCACCGAGTTCCTCCTGTGCAGAGAATACTACAGCGACATTATATCTCAGCTTCTTTCCTTTGAGAAGTTCAAGCGCATGAAGAATTGATGCAACTCCGCATCTGTCATCAAGCGCACAGCCAGTCATTCTGTTTCCGAGGAGCTTTCTGCACTTTACATCAAATGTAATTGTATCACCGTACGAAACAATTTCTTCAAGTTCAGCTTTCGTCATGCCAGTGTCAATTGCAGCATCTTCGTATTTCAGAACTCCGTTATCACCGCTTGAAAGATGCGGAGGAACAGAACAGATTACTCCTTTGATTTTTCTTTTTCCATGAATTATAACCTGTTGTGCAGGGAGAAGTCTGCGGTCAAGTCCGCCGAGGTTTGAAAACTTAATAAAACCTTCATCAGTTATGTAGGTTACTATCATTCCCACCTGGTCAATATGTGCATCAAGTGCAATGAGGGGAAGTCCATCCTGAAATTCACCGAATTTCGCAATAAGACTTGTGCTTCTGTTATCAATATTGCATCCGAGGTCAAGCTCCTTCATCAGTTCTGCAACAGAAGAAACAGCCTCTTCCTCACTTCCCGATGCTCCATACAGTTCTGAAAGTCTGCATAGTGTATTAAATAATTCCATTTCATCATTCCTTTATTAGAGGGAAAGCTTATTCAAGCTTTCCCTCAGATTATTCACTATTCTATTATACACTTTTCAGCCTGTTTTTTCAACCCTTATTTCATAAAGAGTTACGCTGTAATAGTTTTTTCCACCAACCTGCACAACAAGGTCGGAAAGATTATCGGTAAATTCAGAAGTAAATTCAGCTTCAAAAGGTGTTTTTTCACCGTCTGACACGAAAGTATCCTCAAAATAAACCTTTGACTTGTCTTTACTCCTTATTATAATCGGAAGTTCCTGTCCTTTTTCTGTTGTGATTTTCATGGTCAGTTTATACTTTCCGCCTTTTTTAAGGTCAATCCCCGAAATGACAGCTTCAATGTCATCAGGTGAATCCCCTCCGTTTACCATATTAATCCAGAATGATTTGTCATAATCGGAAATAAATATTGAAGCGGAGGCATCATCTTCGTTAATATCAAGTCTGTATTCAGCATCTGCGGCAACATCAAGACCTATCTGATCTGATTCAATTCCGAGAACCTGACATATTTTGTCTGAAAGAAGATATGCGTTTTTCTGCTGAGTAGTCTTTGAAGGATGCCAGTCAGCACCATAACCGTCAGCCTGACTCTGAACAGGGGACATATAGCTTGTAACTTTAGTATCACCGCTTGATTTTGTATACTCTGCAATTGCCTGTTCGATTAATGGGTATTCGTCCTGACAACCCATTATTCCGAGAGTACAGATTATATGTGCATCGGGATTATACCTGCGTACTTCTTCGAGGAAGCTTATATATCCGTCAACGTATTCCTGTTTTCTTTCGTCAAAATCTTTATCAATAAATGATGCGTCATTTGTACCGAGGTTAATTACAATGACATCACTTTTGTTTTTCTCATAATCCCATGGTATTGCGTATTTCCCATAAGCACCGTAATTAGGATAGAATGGAGGAACAAGACTGTCAGAATTTTTCTTTCCGTCACTTGTGTAGCCTGAAATTATGCCATGACCGCTGTATGATACTGCGCTGTAATCGGCATTAAGTTTCTGTGCAGTAAGATATGCGTAAGAATACATGAAATTTTCTGTTGATGTTGAGAATGAATCAGAATTTGAAGATGCTTCAACACCATACGCACAGGTAATTGAGTCGCCTATGAATTCTATGGATAAATCTTTTTTTGGTGCAGGAACAACAGGAACAGCAAAATCTGAAGTTACTTTAAGATTTGATACTCCGACAGCACCATTGTTTGCTTCAGAAAGATGAATCACTTTAACTTTTACTGAACGTGATTCATTTCCTTCAAAGAGAGTAATTTTTTTCTCGCTTACTCCAAGGACTTCATCGAGGATGATTTCGTCATCTACGATTACAGCGTATCTTGGACGATATTTCTCTTCATTTTCTTCAGAACCATCACCGTTGATTGTGATTTCAGCAGAACTTCCATTTACAGTGAATTCAACAGCGGAACCACTCTGTATAAGCCATGCTGTACCGTCTTCGTAAAGATTTCGTCCCATATACTTTACATTTTTTTCGGTTAAATCGACTTCAGAAACAACTGTATCGCCTTTTACAGTATATTTCTGGCGTAATCTTACGAGATCGAAAACGTCAATTGTACCATTACTGTCGATATCCATTTCGTCAGTAAGTATTTCTTTGCCGAGCAAAGCATCAGAGAGCGATTGTAAATCAACCGAATATGCTGAAGTAGAACCGCAGACGATAGCGGTTGCGGTACCGATAGCCGCCATCGTTAAGGAAATGTTTTTTTTCATTTAGAAAACTCCTTTTCATGTTTATAAGTCAATTATACATGAATAATTACTGCAATTCAAGTACATTTTGTAAATTCGCAAAAAATGAAAACACCTTCGCAAAAATAACGAAGGTGAAGGCGTTTATCTGTTATTAATTGATTCAGGATAAAGGTCATGGTGAGTCAGACGATCCCATGCAACCTGTTCCCATTTTGTATTCGGTTTACCATAATTGCAGTAAGGATCAATGGAAATACCACCACGTGGAAGAAATTTTCCCCATACTTCGATATAAGCAGGATCCATAAGTTTAATAAGGTCGTTCATGATTATATTTACGCAGTCTTCATGAAAATCCCCATGATTTCTGAAACTAAAAAGATAGAGTTTCAGAGATTTGCTTTCAACCATTTTGATTCTGGGCACATAAGAGATGTAAATGGTCGCAAAATCAGGCTGTCCTGTTATAGGACAGAGACTTGTAAATTCTGGACAATTGAATTTTACAAAATACTCCCTGTCAGGATGCTTGTTTTCAAAAGTTTCGAGTACTGACGGATCGTAGTCAAACTGATATTTAGTATTCTGATTTCCAAGAAGTGTAAGTCCTTCAAGCTGTTTATTACGTTCTTCCATTTTTATACCTCCGATTTTAAGGCAACACCGCACAACTGATGCGTGAGCTGCGAAGTAAGATTCTGTGTGATATGACGAGGATAAAAAGCTTGACCACCAGCAGAAAGGGGAATAGTGTGGCGTTGCCTTTAACCTGAATTATAAAAATCCCCTCGCTGGTTAGCACAACGAGGGGATATAATTTCTTTATGCTGTTCTCACTAATGAGTCACTATTAGTTTTTAACAGTATTTAATCAAACACAACCCTGAGCCTTCATTGCCTCAGCAACCTTGAGGAAGCCTGCAATGTTAGCACCAGCCATGTAGTTACCTTCAAGATCGTAAGCCTTAGCAGTATCGTTACAGTTGTTGAAGATGTTTGTCATGATGTCCTTGAGCTTGCCATCAACTTCCTCGAATGTCCAAGAAAGTCTCTCGCTGTTCTGGCTCATTTCAAGACCTGAAACTGCAACACCACCAGCGTTAGCAGCCTTAGCAGGACCATAGAGGATACCATTTGAAAGGTATGTCTCGATAGCATCAGGATTTGAAGGCATATTAGCACCTTCAGCTACTGCGTAAGCACCTGCAGCTACTACGTTCTTAGCCTTTTCACCATCGATTTCGTTCTGTGTAGCACATGGAAGAGCGATGTCAATCTTGATAAGACCGGCGTTGCTCTGGAGTGTCCAAACACTGCCTTCGTGGTACTCAGCATTCTTGTGTGAAGTTCTCTTTGTATATTCAGTAAGTCTTGCTCTCTCAACTTCCTTGAGCTGCTGAACGAGTTCAAGATCAATACCGTCTGGATCGTAAACGTAACCGTTAGAGTCAGAAACTGTAACAACCTTAGCACCAAGCTGTGTAGCCTTCTGTGTAGCGTAGATTGCAACGTTACCTGAACCTGAGATAGCTACTGTCTGTCCCTCAAATGACTTGCCGTTAGCCTTGAGCATGCAGTCTGTGAAGTAGCAGAGACCGTAACCTGTAGCTTCTGTTCTTGCGAGTGAACCACCCCACTGGAGGCCCTTACCTGTAAGAACACCTGTGAACTCGTTCTTGAGTCTCTTGTACTGACCGAACATGAAGCCGATTTCTCTAGCACCTGTTCCGATGTCACCAGCAGGAACGTGTGTATCTGCACCGATGTGTCTGTAGAGCTCTGTCATGAAGCTCTGGCAGAAACGCATAACCTCAGCGTCTGACTTGCCCTTAGGATCAAAGTCAGAACCACCTTTACCACCGCCCATAGGAAGTGTTGTGAGTGAGTTCTTAAGAATCTGCTCAAATCCGAGGAACTTGAGGATTGAAGCGTTTACTGATGGGTGAAGTCTTAAACCACCCTTGTATGGTCCGATTGCTGAATTGAATTCAAATCTGAAACCTCTGTTAACCTGCTGCTTGCCATTGTCATCAACCCATGGAACTCTGAAGATGATCTGTCTCTCAGGCTCAACGATTCTCTCGAATACACCTGCATCAACGAGATCCTGTCTCTTCTCTGCAACTGGCTGAAGTGATTCAAATACTTCTGTAACAGCCTGAATGAATTCAGACTCGCCAGGGTTTCTCTTCTTAACTGTTTCTAATACACTGAGTAAATACTGATTTTTTAACGCCATTGTTAAAAAACCTCCTTTATTGAATTCTGCTCTCGCAGTATGATTTGATTATAGCACCTTTCATATAAATTTGCAATACTTTATTGTGATAAAATGTAAGTTTATACAAACTTTGTATATATCCATAAATCGCTTCAACTTATGTATAAAAAATTATTCACTTTCTATATAATTAAGGTGTTTGCTCGCAAGATATAACGAACCGCATATTACAACGATTCCGTTGTTTTCAATTGCAAGTTTTTGGGCTTTTTCAACAGCATTTTCGTATTCACAGGGTTCTGCATCTGTATAAAAACCTGCAAGATTTGCGAGTTCTTCGGCTGAAACGCAATTTGGAGCGAATTTCTCAACTGTGTAAACCTTATCAAATAATGGTGCGATTATTTTTGTACTTTCAACGTAATCTTTTCCTTCGGTCATACCCATGACAGCGTAGATTTTGTGTCCTCTTGTTGAAAGATACATCAGTGTCAGAGAAAGTATGGAAACACCAGAAGGATTGTGACCTCCGTCAACTATCGTCATAGGTTCTCCGTCAATTATCTGTACTCTTGCACGAACCTGAGTTGTTTCTATGGACTTTTTAATATTTTTGTCGGAGATATCAAAGCCTTTTTTTCTCAGAAAGACACATGATGTCAGGGCTGTCAAAGCATTGTAATACTGGTGTATTCCGGGCATTTTGGGGAGATATCGTTCATTTTTGTACATGAATGATGCAAAGAGACCTCCGTCACCGTATGGTCTGGTTTCTTCATGCTGTATGAATTCGGCATTTTTGTTTTTTGCTGTTTTAAGAACAATGTCTTTAACGCTGTCTGAATTGTCAACCGAAAGAACAACAGCAGAATTATCTTTAATTATTCCTGCTTTATGAGAAGCGATTTCTTCGGCTGTGTTGCCGAGAAGTGCTGTATGGTCAAGCGAAATCGAAGTTATGACAGAAAGAAGGGGAGATGGAATGACATTTGTACAGTCAAGTGTACCACCGATTCCTGTTTCAAGTACAACAATATCACAGTTTTCACGAACAAACCACAATAGTGCAATTGCCATTGTGATTTCAAACTGAGAATATTCCCTGTCACTGATTTTTTCAGCAACAAATCCACATAATTCACATAATGTGTCTTTGTCAATTTCTTTTCCGTTTATGCGCATTCTGTCTTCATAATGAATGATGAATGGTGATGTAAACTGACCTGTTTTATAGCCAGAATATATGAGCGCATTTGAGATGAATTCAAGGGTTGAGCCTTTACCGTTTGTTCCTGCAATATGTATAAATTTTAGCTTATTTTCGGGATTTCCGATTTTTTTCATAAGTTCTTCGGCACGTGAAAGGTCGGTGATTTTTCCGCCTGACTTGCTGTAAGAGTTAATGAATTTCATAGATTCTTCGTAGTTCATAGTATTCTCCATAATTTGAAACGGGCAATCAGATTGCCCGTTTTTTGATAATTAATATTCGTAGTCAATACAAGCTCTGTCTGTCTTTACTGAGCCGATGAATTTTCCGAATTCAATGTGAGCAGGATGAACCTGATAAGCGTTGAGGTCGTCAATTGTCTCAAAATCACAGATAAGTGAAATTGTGTAATTGCTCTGTGGTGCTTTATCAGAATTGATAACGACTTCGCCTTTTTTAAGTTCCTTAACATTAGCGATAACATCGTCAAAACGCTTCTGAGCCTCAACAGCGTTCTCATATTCGCTTTTGCCATTTGCTTCTTTGAGCTTGAACATTACAATATGTTTAACCATAGTGAATTACTCCTTACTTACTGAAAGCCTCGATTGACTGGTTAATCTTAGCCATTTTCTCCTCTGCTTTTGCAAGTTTTGCCTTTTCAGCTTCAATAAGCTTTTCAGGTGCTTTTGCAAGGAATCCCTCATTGCTGAGTTTTCCGCTGAGGAAGTCAATATCCTTCTGAACTTTTGCCTTTTCCTTTTCAAGACGTGCAATTTCCTTTTCGCTGTCAACAAGCTCATTCATAGGGATGAAGATTCTTGCTGAATCAGTTACAGCATTTGCACAGTTTTCGTGTGAGAATTCTGTACCGACTTCAACAGATGATGCTGATGCGAGTTTCTCGAAGAATACAGCGCAGTTTTCAAATACTTCCTTGTCTTCAGTTTCAATAAAGAGTTTTGCCTTTACTGAAGGTGGAACATTCATGTCTGTGCGTGTATTTCTTACAGCCTTGATAGCTGAAATAACCTTTTCAAATGCCTTCTCTTCCGCTGTGAAGTCGATTTCGCTGTTGTATGTCGGGTAAGTTTCAAGGATAATCATTGACTTTTCATTTGTGAGAACCTGCCAGATTTCCTCTGTTATGAAAGGCATGAATGGATGGAGAAGCTTGAGCATTCCTTCCATAGCCCATACAAGAACAGCCTGTGCCTTTGCCTTTGTTTCACCGCCTGCCTGAATTCTCGGCTTTGTTAGTTCGATATACCAGTCACAGTAAACGTCCCAGATAAAGTCGTAAATCTTCTGTGATGCAACACCGAGTTCGTATTTGTCGAGGTTGTC
>JAZLGM010000009.1:0-6221 GCA_045616285.1 Ruminococcus sp. | reverse complement strand
CTGACAGCAGCTGAAATATATATTATTCTTTCCATGCACCGCTGGTACAATACACATATTACATCATCATCCATCAAGGAAACAATTGAAACGCTGCCTGTGGGTGTCTGTGCTTTTGAGCCTGACGGAAAAGTTATTCTCAGAAACAAGACCATGGAACAGCTTTGCCGCAGTCTTATGGGAGTGCCGCTTCTTAACGGAAATGAGTTTGTTCAGATGCTTTCGGAGAAGAAGTCTGACCTTACAGATTTCGTTGTTTCACTGCCTGATTTCGGAGTATGGTCTTTTACAAAGGACGTGATCAGCAGCGAAAAAGCCTGCTTTACCTTGCTGATTGCTTACAATGTAACGGAAGAATATCAGAAAACACATACTCTTTCAGAAAAGCAGAAAATACTTCAGGAACTGAACGAAAAGCTTGTAAACTACAGCAGGTGTATTGAATCTGTCATAACAGAACAGGAAATATTAAAAGCCAAGGTTAAAATTCATGACGAGCTTGGTTCAGGTCTGCTTGCTATTAAGCGATATCTTGTATCAGGAGGTACTGAAAAAGAACGTGCTGAACTTGTAGAACGCTTAAGGGGAAATATACGATTCATACAGCAGGAACTGATTACCGATAAACAGGACAAATATTCGCTTGTATTGTCAACAGCCGAGGATCTGGGTATATCTGTCCGAATAATCGGAACACTTCCGCAGAAAGAGCCGAACAAGCATATCATTGCAACAGCGATTCACGAGTGCTTTACAAACATCATCCGCCACACAGACGGTGATACACTTTACGCTGAAATAACAGAGGATGAAGATTCATTAACAGCAAAATTTACCGACAACAATTCCCGGACGATCGGGGAATTTGCTGAAACAGGCGGACTTCACTCTCTGCGTGAACTTGCTGAACGTGCAGGCGGAAAAATGCAGATAGCCGCAGAACCACGCTATTGCTTAACAATTACTCTGCCAAAGGAGGCTGAAAAATATGTCATATAATGTTTTGATCGTGGATGATCAGGCAATGCCGCGTCTGTATTTTGAAAGCATTGTAACACATTCTGAGAACTATACTCTTGCCGCAGCTATTTCCTCTGCAAATATGGCATATTCCTATTGTACAAAGGGCGGAATTGACCTTATACTTATGGATATTGTCATGTCAGACGATGTAAGCGGACTTGAGGCGGCTAAAAGGATAAAGGCAGCATATCCTGATATAAAAATTCTTGCTGTTACATCTATGCCTGATGCAACCTTTATGGAGAAAGCAAGAGAAGCACAGGTGGATTCATTCTGGTACAAGGAAGTTGAGGATGCACCGCTGCTTGATGTGATGGACAGAACAATGTCAGGTGAACAGGTATGGCCTGACAAGTCTCCGATTGTTCCGCTCGGACAATGTGACAGTTCACAGCTTACAAACCGTGAAGCAGAAGTCCTGCGTCTGCTTTCAATGGGATATGCAAATCAGGAGATCGCCGAAGAAATGAACATAAGTGTCAACTCAGTTCGCTTTCATCTTGTCAATCTTCATTCAAAGACAGGGTATACATCCCGAACAGAACTGGCAATTGCCGCAGCAAGAAGCGGTTTTGCCGTTCCCGGAGTTTAAGACAGAATTTATAAATAATCAGCAAATGGTACTGCAAAAAAATGCGGTACCATTTTTTTTGAAAAAATATAAAAAAACCTGAAAAACCTATCGAAAGTGATAGGGACAAAACAAAAAATATATGTTAGAATTAAGGAGATTATATTTCAGGCGGATTCAAACAGACTGCGGTCTGTAAAGATATTTAATGATATGGAGGGCAAAAATATGAACCACAAAAAACTGATTGCAGGCGTTCTTGCGGTTACGCTTATAGGAGGCGGAGCAATTATGCCGGGCGAAACAATCAAAACTCTTTCAGACAGCATGGTTATGAATGTAAGTGCAGTCGATTATATTGTGAACACTGACAGCTTTGAATTTAATTATTCAACAGGTGTAATGACACTAAAAGGCAACGTGGCTGTAAATGATGTAAAAAATTTTGAATTGAAAAATAATGTTAAAGTTATTAACGCAAAAGCTGGCACTGTATTTCCACTTTATTCCAGTTCTATGTTTAAAGGATATACTAAAACTGTAATAATGGATTTGAAAAATGTTGATACAAGCTCTGTTGATTTGATGGATGGTATGTTTCGAGACTGTTCATCTCTGAGTTCACTTGATTTAAGCAGCTTTGATACAAGCTCTGTTAGTTCGATGTCTTTTATGTTTCAAGACTGTTCATCTCTGAGTTTACTTGATTTAAGCAGCTTTGATACAAGCTCTGTTTATGTTATGAATGATATGTTTCATAACTGTTCATCTCTGAGTTCACTTGATTTAAGCAGCTTTGATACAAGCTCTGTTATTTCGATGAGTGGTATGTTTCAAGACTGTTCATCTCTGAGTTCACTTGATTTAAGCAGCTTTGATACAAGCTCTGTTAATTTTATGGGTGGTATGTTTCAAGGCTGTTCATCTCTGAGTTCACTTGATTTAAGCAGCTTCGATACAAGTAGGACTTGTAGGATGGAGAATATGTTTAAAGGCTGTTCATCTCTGAGTTCACTTGATTTAAGCAGCTTCGATACAAGCAGGGTTTTTTGGATGTATGATATGTTTTCCGATTGTTCATCTCTGACATCACTTGATTTAAGCAACTTTGATACAAGTAATGTTGAATATATGCACTATGTGTTTAGAGGATGCACTGCCTTGAAATCTATTGATTTAAGTGGTTTTACTTTAAGAAATGATACATCAGTAACAGATGCATTCAATGGGTGTTTGAATTTGAAAACAATACGTTGCCCAAAGTTGACATACAACAAATTTATCACTGAAGGCGACATGGCAAACACTGTAGAATTAAAAGTTTCAGGGCTTAAATCTGCTGATATAATTAATCTGACACAAAGTTATAATCCTGCAAAAATCGTTTTCAGCACAAAAGCACCTGATAGTTATTCAACAGGAAATATACCCATTGGTGATACAGGTTATGAAGCTTATTATGATAAATTTACTGAGACTCTTACTTTCTGCGGATATAAAGGTGGCAAATTAATAGCTGAGGGTGATTACTCAGGATGCTTTAAGAGATTATCATCACTGAAATCAATTGATTTTTCAGGTCTTGATACTTCATATATAACGAATATGGCAGAGATGTTCTCAGGCTGTCAGCATCTTGAAAGCATTAATTTAAGCCGCTGTGACCTTTCAAATGTAACAGATATGTCATCAATGTTCTATGCCTGCACAAGCCTTAAAAGTGTTGATTTCCACGGTTACAACCTTTCAAATGTAACAGATATGTCAAAGATGTTCTTTGCCTGCACAGGTTTGAAAAATATTAATCTTAAAGACTGTAATGCATCAAATGTAACGAATATGGAAGCAATGTTCTATACCTGTATCAGTCTTGAAAACATTGATTTTTCAGGCTTTGACACTTCAAATGTAACTAAAATGAACAAGATGTTCCTTAAATGTTTAAGCCTTGAAAACGTGAATATGAGTACGCTTAATACCTCAAATGTAGAAGATTTTGAAAGTATGTTTTATCAGAGTGGTGTAAAAAATGCTAATCTCAGCGGACTTGTAACCAATTCTGCTACAAATCTTAAGGAAATGTTCAGAGAAGCCAAGAATCTCGAAACCCTGAATATGACAAACTGGAATACGTCAAAGGTTGGTAATTTTACCCAGACATTCTATAGCTGCAACTCATTAAAGAAAGTTGATTTAACATACTTTGAAATCTCAAACGCAGCCGGTGCTTATCAGATGTTCTCACATACTCCTGTCGAAGAAATCGTCTGCACACAGGGTGAATACAATTCCCTTCTCAAATACGGGCTTAGTCCTGATGCAGTGAGAGTTGATAAGCTTTGTACATTAGATGTACGTTTCCAGAGTACATCAATGACACTTGGAGGAAGCATAAGCCTGAACTTCTATTCAGAGCTTAAAGGAGTATCAGCAGAAAATCTGAGCAAAACATACGCAGAGTTTGAAGTAAACGGCAAAAAGCAGACTGTAAAGTTTAACCCGAATAACATGAATGCGGCTAAGACAAGATACGGATTCACCTGTATGCTTAATTCTGTTTCAATGGCAGATGATATAAAGGCTACATTGTATTACTATGATGAAAATGGAGTAAAACATTCATCAACAGTAACATCCAATGTACAGGCATATTTGAAAAAATCTGTAGGCAATACAAATAATTCAGCAAAAATGATATCGCTTGCCAAAGCAATAAATGACTACGGCTACTATATGCAGAAATTCCTCTCAGTACAGAACGGATGGACAATAGGAACTGAACACAAAGGAATGGAAACAGTATATACAGCTGCAGCTACATACCAGAACAACAAGTCAGCATATCTCTCAGCACTTGAAGGACACAAGGTAACAAAGTCAGTAGTCAGCAAGGATATATCAGGAGCAACTATCAGCCTTACTCTTGACTCGGATACAGCATTGAATTTCAAGGTAACTCCGACTGCAGACTATGCAGGAAAGGTTACGATTACCATAGACGGAAAAGCAGCAACAGCAACAAAGCTGAGTGACGGAAAGTATCAGATAACAATACCGAATATTTCAGCAGATCAGCTTGGTGACATCCACACAATAGCAATCAAAACAACAAACGGAACATCAACATACAAGCTTTCGGCACTTACATATTCGTATAATTCAATAAACAGCAGTTCAACGTCTGTTGAAAAATATAATGCAGCCTGTGCTCTCTATGAATACTACAAGGCGGCTATGGCGTATAAGGGCTGATATGTTAATCTGTATTAACAGTTGTCATATAAATATCAGAGAAAGGAGATACTGATGATGGAAAAGTACACAGCAGCTGAGATGGAAGTAATTACTTTCGATGCAGAAGATGTTATCGTAACTTCTATTACTACTGATGAAGAACCACTTTAATTCAATTAACTTCATCACAAGCTAATCAATTGAAAATGTCCCTGATGAGCATATTTACGATTATTCGTATATAACTCAGAAGGGGCATTTCAATACCTTATTTCAAAAGGAGCAGAAATATAATGAAAAAAATAATTGCCCTTTGTCTGGCATTCAGTCTTTGTGCTGTATTCTCAGGCTGCACTGATGGTAATGATAAGAATGAATCAGATATAAATAGCAGTTCATCTGAAGGTTCAAAAAAAGATTTAAATCAAACTGATACTAAAAATGAGCAAAACAGTTCACCGTCTGTTACAAATGCAGAAGTAAGTGAGTCAGATAATAAAAATGCAAATATATCTCAAAATAGTTCTTCTGAATGGAATGTAACATCTGAAACAGGATCACAAGGAAGCTGGCCTGCAGGAAGCGAGTCAGTTGATAAAGATATAAAATCACTTGAAATAAGTTCGTCTGATACTACTAACAGCAGCAATAAATATGAAACTGACGATATAAAAATTGAAAATGCAGATGAATCGGGAGAAGATACAGAAATAAATAAGGCTTCTGAAGTTGTAACTTTTAATTCAGATGATGAAATAATAATACTTCCTGAAATAGAACTTGAGGATCTACAATGATAAAAAACACATACAGAATAGGCTGATACAGCTTTTGAGATTTTACTATAGTAATTGCAAATAATTAATCAGGGCTTTGAAGTCAGGGAATTAGCACCAAAAATAATCTTGACACATCGTTATAAATGATGTAAAATATAGTATTAGCAAAAATGAAATGGAGTGATTGTATGGATTTCAAGTTAAAAAATTTCGGAAAAATTGCAAATGCAGATATAAAGCTTGACGGAATCACTGTCATTTGTGGTGATAACAATACGGGTAAGAGTACTGTTGGTAAAGCACTCTTTAGCTTTTATAATTCATTATATAATTATAAAAGCAGAATTTTAGAACAGCGATTTGCAGCTATTAATCGTTTTATTATAATGAACGATGGCTTTGTATCACACGGAATTATGGAAAATTCTATTTCATTGCCATTTGGTGAGCGAGCTATTTCTGAAAATGAATTAGCTGATTATTTAGAGTCTCATTTTTCTATCAAGACTGCAAAGAATGATATAAAACTCTTACTTAAAGATTTGAAGCATTGAGAAGCTTGATATTGTCTTCAACTTCGATTCCGAGCTTCTTGTACTCATCATAGTAAGCCC
>JAZLGM010000008.1:0-93047 GCA_045616285.1 Ruminococcus sp. | reverse complement strand
TTTCTTTGTTCAGATGTTCTTTGTCGGTGTTTATGGCGCAGAGGTCACACCCGTTCCCTTTCCGAACACGGAAGTTAAGCTCTGCTGCGATGAGAATACTTGGTTGGCGACGACCTGGAAATGTAATTCAATGCCGGCTTTAAGTTCAAGCGAAAGAAAAATCTTTCGCTTGAATAAAAAAATTTAAAAAGCCTCTTGACAAATTCAAAATTATGTGATATAATAATGAAGTAGTCAAAAAGAAGATGCGAGTGTGCTGGAATAGGCAGACAGGCACGTTTGAGGGGCGTGTGTCGAAGGACGTATGGGTTCAAGTCCCATTACTCGCACCAACTACCTTACGAAAGTAAGGTAGTTTTTTTATGCCTTTTAAATTGTGAACAAATTGTAAACAATAATTTAATTCCCTTGACTATACTGAAAAAAAGTTATATACTTAATTTAGCACTCAAAGATAGAGAGTGCTAAAACGATAACTACATGGAGATGTTTAATATGGAAACAAAACAGTTTAAAGCAGAGTCCAAGAGACTTCTTGACATGATGATTCACTCAATCTATACACATAAGGAAATCTTCCTCAGAGAGCTTATTTCAAATGCAAGTGATGCTATTGATAAGCTTTATTTTAAATCCCTCACTGACGATAACGTGGGAATAAAGAAGGATGATTTCGCTGTTTGGATTTATGCTGACAAGGATACACGCAAACTCCGAATTATTGATAACGGTATCGGTATGACAGCAGAGGAACTTGAGAACAACCTCGGTACTATCGCAAACAGCGGTTCTTTCAAGTTCAAGAACGAAAACAAGCTTGATGAGGATAATCAGATTATCGGACAGTTCGGTGTCGGATTCTACTCTGCTTTTATGGTTGCTAAGAAGGTTACTGTTATTTCAAAGGCTTACGGAAGCGATAAGGCTTATATGTGGGTTTCAGAGGGTGTTGACGGTTACACAATTTCTGAGGCTGACAAGAACAGCGTAGGTACTGAAATTATCCTTGAAATTCTTGAGGATACAGATGACGAGAAGTACAGCGAGTTCCTCGACAGCTACAGAATCAAGAGCCTCGTTAAGAAATACTCTGATTACATCCGTTTCCCTGTAAAAATGGAAATGACACACAGCAGACCTAAGCCTCAGACAGATGAGGAAAAGGAAGCAAACAAGGCTCCTGAGTATGAGGATTACATTGAGGTTGAGACACTCAACAGCATGGTTCCTCTTTGGAAAAAGAGCAAATCTGAGTTAAAGGAAGAAGATTACAAGCACTTCTACACTGAAAAATTCTTTGACTACAATGAGCCGCTTAAATATTCACACGTTAAAAATGAGGGTATGCCAAGCTATAACGCACTTCTCTACATTCCTTCAAAGGCTCCTTATGATTTCTATTCAAAGGAGTATGAGAAGGGCTTACAGCTTTACTCAAACGGTGTTCTTATCATGGATAAGTGTGCAGACCTCCTTCCTGACTATTTCAGCTTCGTAAAGGGACTTGTTGATTCTGAGGATCTCTCACTCAACATTTCAAGAGAAATGCTCCAGCATGACAGACAGCTTAAATCCATTGCAAAGAGCATTGAAAAGACAGTTACTTCCGAACTCAAAAAGATGCTCAAAAACGAGCGTGAGCAGTATGAAAAGTTCTGGGAAGCTTTCGGAATGCAGTTAAAGTACGGTATTTACTCTGATTTCGGAATGAACAAGGAAAAATTACAGGATTTACTCCTCTTTACTTCTTCAAACGAAAATAAGCTTGTTACACTTGATGAGTACGTTACAGGCATGAAGGAAGACCAGAAGTACATCTACTACGCAACAGGCGAGAGCATTGCAAGAATTGAACAGCTCCCACAGACAGAGCTTGTTAAGGATAATGGTTTTGAAATTCTTTATCTCACAGACAATATCGACGAGTTTGCTGTTAAAACTCTCATGAATTACAAGGAAAAGGAATTCAAGAACGTTTCTGCTGATGACCTCGGAATCGAGAACACAGAAAAGCAGGAGGAAATCAAGGCTAAGGAAGAAGAAAATTCTGATATGCTCAACGACCTCAAATCAGCTCTCGACGGCAAGGTTGAAAAGGTTATCCTTTCAAAGAGACTTAAATCACATCCGGTATGCCTTACAAGTGAGGGCGAAATTACACTCGAAATGGAAAAGGTACTCAATGCAATGCCTACTGACCAGAAGGTACACGCAAAGAGAGTTCTTGAAATCAACCCTGAGCATGAAATTTTCACAAAATTGCAGGCTCTCAGCACATCAGGAGACAAGGATAAGCTCGGCAAGTATGCAAAGCTTCTCTACACTCAGGCTCTTCTCATTGAGGGCATGAGCATTGAAAATCCTGTTGAATTCTCAAATCTCATCTGCGAATTAATGTAACATAAGCTTTCGGGAATGTCGGGGAAAACCTTTCTGAAGAAAGGTTCTCCCCCGAACCCCTTTCCAAAGACTTTTTATATATTTATGGCTCGTTTAAATCGGAATTTAAGTCAGTAATATATGATAATTAGCAGGCAATAAAATGATCATAAATAATAGGAGATTATATGAAAAAGAAAAGTTTAGTAATTGTATTGTTATGCAGCTTGTTCCTTATATTATTCACAGTGGGATGTGATTCAAAATCAGGAATATCATCAGAAAAAGCAAATGTTCAGGATTTTAAAACTATGAGCAGACCTGAGGAGGGATGGACTATCGAGGAATTGCTAAGTGTGTCCTATGTTTGCGGAAAACAGCTTTACTATCCTATGACAGGTGATTGTCTGAGCCCAAAACTTACTATCGGTTTGGATTCAGCCGTGGATGCTGAAGATAGAAAAAGAATAACAGCAGATTTATTGTATAAAAAAGAGTATTTTGGAACCTGCATTTATTATTATGAAAATGATGACAAATCCAAGCCGGTACTAATATCCTCTATCTCTAACGGTGGGCCTGAATATAAATATCCTGATGGAATAGTTGTTAACGGTATAAAAATAGGATGCTCCAGAGCGGAGATAATTTATAGAATGGGAGAGCCTGATACTGAAAACGTTAATAGCAGTGTTTATTTTATAAAATATTTTGATAAAAATGATGGTACGAAAGGGGTATTCTTCAATTATGATTCCGTAGAAGACTGTGTAGTCGGAATATGGGTAGAGGGATAGTAATCTAATTACTTTTAGTTTACCGAACTGATTAAAATTTTCCTTTAAATCACATGGAAAAACAAATCGTAGGGGACGCCGCCCTCGGCGTCCCAAGCTGAGCCAGCTTGACCGCTGTTCGTGCTGTCGCTCGTTTTACTCGCTCACTCTGTACGAACGCTGTAGTTCTTATCCACGATTGAAATAAATATGGATATCTCATCGTAGGGGCGGGCGTCCTCGACCGCCCAAAACCCAATAAACCTACAAAAAACAAAACCATAATAAAATGACTATCGCACAATACGATAGTCATTTATTGTAATATGAAATGTGAGGTAATAATATGCTGAAAAAAATTTTAAAAGGTGAATCATGTGCAGAATGTAAACTCTGCTGTATTTTCGACAGATACGATGTATGGGAAACACCTGTTTTTACTGAGAAAATAAAAAACAGGATACTCGCAGAGCATCCCGAAACGGAATTTATTTCAAAAGACGGAGGATATATTTTCAAGGTAGGCGAAATAGGGGAGGACCAGCTTTTTTCATGTCCTGCACTAACTGAAACAGGCTGTATGCTTGGTGATGACAAACCTTTTGACTGTCGTATATGGCCTTACAGAATCATGGAGGTCGGGGGCAGGCGTGCAATTACAATTGCATCAATATGTGAGGAATTATACAACCGCCCCCTTTCACAGCTTGTGGGCTTACTGAAAGAGGGCTTGGCTGATAAAATATTCGCTTACGCTGTCGAACATCCCGAAATAGTTAAACCATACTATGAGGGATATCCTGTTTTAATATTCGAGAGGAAAGAGCTTATATAAAATCTGCATCTGTCAGCTCACGAACAATTCCGCTGACTTCTTCAAGGGATGGAATCCTTACAAAAGGTACTGCACTTTCAGTACAAGCACCGAAAATATCGTAATTTTTCCTTGCCTCATTAAGACATACCTTATTTGCGCCGCCTGTGTATTCGGGATCGTTATTCTGTGTCTTGTCATCTTCCCAGAAGCAGACGGGACAGATTTCAAAGCTTCCCGAAGGTTCTTCCATTGTGTAGCATCCACAGCAGGCGCATTTATATTTTTTTGTCTCATTGCTTGTTACTGTTTCGCAGATTTGTTCCCAGCATCTGAAAGAACATTTTTCAAAGATTTCAGTAATGTCTGAGATTCCCTTTTCTTCTGAAAATTTTGCAATGAAGCCTTTTGCAAGATTGTATGATTCTTCAACCGAAAATTCTTCTTTGTTATATCCTGATTTTACAAACTCAAGGAATTTGTTGGATATTGAGGGATCTGCGGTTTTTCCGTCTGTCCATAAATAAGGATCAAGACCGCTTACAAACTCTGCGAATCCTCTTGAGAATTCAACTTCGGTTTCGCTGTCAGACATAATTAAAGCTTCTCTTTCAAACAGAGAGTATAAAGCAAAAAGTATATGATGTGTATTCATTGATAATCACTCCTAACATGATGATTATACCATGAAACTCAATCTGTGTCAATTGTCTTTATTGATATACAAATTTTTACGCAAATTTTAATACATTATTTACATTGACATAATGAGCTGAAATGTGATAAAATAATTATGGAAAAAAGAGATTATCGGGAGGTGTGCTGTTGAAAAAATATATAAAACTTGCAGTTGATTTTGTTCGTTCACTTCCTGCTTTTATCACGTTTGAACTTGTATTCAAACTGTTGCTGACAGCGATAGGCGCACCTGTGCTTATGATTCTTCTGAAACTCACAATGAAAATATCGGGCATCAGATATCTTTCTGACCAAAGCATGATGATGTATCTCAAAAATCCTGTTACACTTGTTATTGTCATTATGCTTTTGTTTGTTGCGGCATTTTTCTCATTTGTGGAACTCTCGGCACTTGCAGTCTGTTTTTCATACCGAAGAAACGGTAAAAAAATAACATCAGTCGGAATGCTGAAAGCAGGTATGCGGACATTCAGAAAAGCATTCAGGGGAACGGGAATACTTAAATTTGCAGTATTCATGGCACTCATGCCTCTTGTATCGTTCACAATATCTTCGGGAGTATTCATGGCACCGCTTATGCCGATAATACAGACGGTATTCCGTTCAGTAGGCACAGCGGCATCGGTTGTTGTATTTGTGCTTATACAGGTGATATTTGTCATTATAATCATGACAAAGGGATATACAATGCATTTCCTTGTGCTTACGGACAAGAATTTCTCTGAATCTGTAAAGGAAAGCCGCAGATACATTGAACCTAAAAAATGGAAAATGGTAATTTCATTTATAGTGTGGGCATTGCTTGTAGTAGGTGCTGTACTGCTTGTGACATTTATTATGACTTTCCTGATATATTACGCAGTAAAGGGCGGCGGAAAGCCTTATCAGGCATTTGCGGCGGCTATGAAAGCGATTAAATATGCTGTTCGTATTTTTGCGGCAATATCAGCATTTGTATCTGCGCCTGCGGTAATCTGCTGGCTGACAGACTGTTTTTTCAGCGACACAGAAAACGAAGAGAAAATAAAATATCCCGAATACGAACGCAGTAAGGCGAAATTTACTGCAAGATTTGTTTCGCTGGTTGCAGTTGCGGGAATTGCGGCGGCATTGAATGTCACCTATATAAAGGCTGTATATGAGGGAAACGTAAGTCTTAATGTCGGTATTCTTACGAAAACACAGGTTAGCGCACATCGTGGATTTTCAAGGGCGGCACCCGAAAACACATTGTATGCGTTTGAAGCCGCAATGAACAGCGGAGCTGATTTCATTGAGCTTGATGTACAGCTTACAAAGGATAATGAACTTGTTGTATTCCATGATGATACAATAGAACGTACAACAAACGGAAAAGGATATCTTTCGGATTATACCTATGACGAACTTTTACAGCTTTCGGCAGGAAGCTGGTTCAGCAACACAGGTGAATTTGATGATGCGTATATACCTAAGCTTTCTGAGGTGCTGGAGCTTGTCGGAGATTCAAAGATGTTCAACATCGAAATAAAAGACCATGGAGACATTAAGCTGACAGCAGAAAAAACCGTAGAACTCATAGAGGAATACGGAATAGAAAGCTCATGCTGTGTGACATCATTTTCTTATGCGGCACTCAAAAAGGTAAAGTCTCTTAATCCGAAAATAAAAACGGGACTTATTGCAAATGCTGTTACAAGTGCAGCACTCACAAAGCTGAAATACATTGATGTGCTTAGTCTTAATCATCTGCTTGTAAACCGAACCGTAGTAAGTGCGGCACATCAGAACGGAAAGCGTATATTTGTGTGGACTGTGGATAAGTCTTCGGAAATGGAAGAACTTATAGCAATGGGAGTTGACAACATAATAACAAATCGTCCCGATAAGGCTGTGGAAATAATTTACACCGACAGTTTCGGAGAGAAAGTGCTGAATGTACTCAAAACCATATTTAAAAATTAGGGTGGGAAGCGATTTCGCTTCCCACCCTTTGTTTTATTTATTCATTTGTTTCCTGTGAACCTGCGGCACCTGTAAGCTGTAAAATAATCTCGCTGAAATAACGCTTGTTTACTTCACCGCATTTCATGTACTGAATTTTATTTCCCGAAGGCTTACGGAATTTAAGCTTCTCAATTGTGATATCCTCAGCATCCACTTCAAATACACCGATGTACATACCTGAGAATGAAAGCTCGGCAATACATCCTGTTTCGATTCTGATTCCCTCATCGTTCTTTGTGATTCCTGAAATATCATAGTGATAGTATTCAAAGAAGCATCCTGCATCCTGTGCAATACCTTTTTCCCATCCTGCCTTTGCCATTCTTCCTGCAAATGTATGGCTGACAGCATCATTTCCGTCAAAACGGAGACAGTCTTCTCTTTCAAGTTCATCATCTTCAACCTTATAAACAGGTCTTGAAAGCTGATTGAAGGGCTGTACAATTTCATAATCGGAAAGCTGCTGAATCCATGCTGTTTTTTCTTCCTCTGTGAGTTCAATCGGGTGAACAAGTCCTATTGAAGCATTTTCGGGGAGTTCAAATTCATCCTCCTCCGAGGTTGTGAAGCTTCCGTCATCGAGGTATCTGAAAGAAGTAATTAGTTTTTCATCCTCATAGACACCCCATATAAGACCGATTGCAAAACAATGCATAACAGGATTTGCAACAAAAAGCTTTCTCCAATCCACACAGTTCCATTTTCTGTCGCACATGAGGACATATTCAAGTCTTTCTCTCTGAGTTGTGACAACGGTTTTCATCTGCTTTTTCATATCCTTGAAATCAGAATATGCCTTTGCAGATTTTTCAGCATCATCATTTACACCCGGTTTCGGGAGGTTCTTTATTTTCTTGTCACCGTTGAAAATTTCGATTTCAAGTGAAGGTGTGAGATAAACGCTGAACTGTCTGTTTCCGTAATCAAAGGTTCTGCACATTCTCTCATCAAATCCCATATCGGGAACAATTCTGTCTGCAAGTTCTTCCTTTGTGATACCGAGTTTTTCAGCAGCATTAATAAGCGCATAACCTGCGGCATCCTTAACCTGTCTTTTCTTGAATCTGCGTGACATATTGTCAACCTTCATAAGTGCGTTTGAGCTTCCGTTGAGTGCGAGAGCATAAACAGCCTCAGCGGCAATTGCACCTCTTGAATGTTCAGACCATTCCTTTATGTAGTGCATGAGGTTGTCAATCATCTCATTTCCGCCATAAACGGATGAGAAATAAAGCACCCATTTTGTTTTTGCTTCTGCACCGTTTTCGAGCCACTTCCCGAAAACCTCACAGCCGAATTTTTCAAGGTCTTTTACATTCAGCTTTTCGGAAATTCCCTTTGCAAGAGGATTTACAGAACCTGCCTCAACAGCATAGCACATCATGAGAGCCTTTAAGAGATTATCCTCTGCGACTTCTCCCTCTGTTGTTTTAACAGGGCTGAAAGGTGTTGCAAAGAGCCAGTCGAGTTTCTTTGTCTTGTTTCCGGAGGTGAGTTTTTTGAGTTCGTCAACGTCTGATTTTTTAGCAGTTTCAACCTTTTCACCGAGAAGCGCACCGATTCTGACTTTGATTTTTTCGGATTTTTCAACAGCAAATGCGTTGATGAGAGCATCCTTGTAATTCTCTGCGCCCTGTTTTTCGATTACTGCAACAGCAGTTTCACGGATTGCGGCTTTCTTTGATTTAAGTAGTTCGCAGATATCGTCCGTCCAGTTTGTTTTTGCGAGGAATTCCACAAGTGCTTCCTTTACAGCCTTGCCTGTTTCGGAAGAGAATCGGAGTACATTTTCCTTGTATTTATCGGGTTCTTTTTCAAAAGCTGTAAGATATAATATCTTGCCTGTGACATTTAATTTTGAAACATCAGCCTTGCTGATTAATTCAGCGTGTTTGTAAATATGTGTACTTAATAAGTAAACACTCAGATTCCATGTTGCCTCAACAGCGTTTGAAAGTATCTTTACAACTGCATCGGGATTCTTTACTTCATTTACTATTTTATCTGTGAATTCCTTAATGTTTTCCTTGCTGAATGAAAAACCTGTAAATGCTGAAACTGCATTATTCCACCTGTCTATGCTGTTGTATATGATGCAGAGACATCTTACAACAAATTCATCAAGACCGAATGCCGTATAGTATGTGCTTCTGCTTGAACCATAAGTATATCCCATATTATGGTTTTCGATTGCAGGGTAAATCTCTTCAAAGTCAGCTGCACCGAAAAGGTAAGCTGTAATTTCTGTACGGTTCGGAAATTCCTTTGAAAGATTCACAACTATATGCTTCTGCAAACCTTCCTTTAAACCACTGAAATCACATTCGTGTTCGGGGCATCCCTCTTTCATTCCGTTTATAAAAATTCTGAGCGTCTCTGCATCTTTTATATATTTCATGGCTTCATCATACAATTTCGTATATTCTCCTGCAAGTCTCGGAAGATGCTTTGAGTATACGCTGCTGTAAATATTTCTGCAGGAAGCTGACAAATTTGTAATGTATTTTACATCAATCAGAGACGGAATATCTGCGATTGCTTCAAGAACATCATGTAATACAACTGAATTATGCGCACCATTCACAGCAATAAACCTAAATGGGGAAATAGTGTTTTTAAAGTGTTCTTTCGCCTCTGCTGATGAATTAACGTATGATGCAAGTGCCGCAACGTGAACAGGTGTGTGTTTTTTTGTTTCATTACAGCATTTCAAAACAATCTCACAGGCTTTTTTCTTAGTGTCCTCATCGGACTTTTCTGAACAATCAAAAATATTTTCACAGAGTTCAAGTGCATGAAGTTCGTCACCTCTGCCGAGTATATATTCAGCAGCCTTGACACAGTATTCGGGTTTGAATTCAAATCCTTTCCAATCTGTGCTTACAACTGCATGAAGATAAATCTGTGCTTCTTCTTCACCATAGCGTGAAATGAAAGCAGGAAGGAAAAGGGATTCGATTAGATTTAAGTCTGCGTTAAAATCAAAAAGGCAGTGAGCCTTTTGTCCTGCAAGAGCAAAACTAACGAGTGCGTAACGGTTTAAAAGTTCCGTATCATGTTTTTTTCTTATTTCGTTTTTTACTATCGTGTGGAGAGTCGGATAATAATGGTCTCTTTCAAATACACGAAGTTTGATTCTGTCGAGGAGAGTATAGTCTCTCTCCTTGTCTGTGTCAAGAAATTCGATTGCACAGTTTACGGATTCCTCATCAAATCCGAGTGTTAAGAGTGCATCTTTAAGGCTGTTTGTGTCAAGTGGATTATTGTTGTAAATCATGGCGATTTGCCTCCTTTGTATTTTTTAAGCTAAAGCTGTTATGAGTTCGAGTTTTTTTCTGGCGAGGGCGATATAATCGAGTATATCAGCCATTGTCTGCATTGTTTCCATAAGGCTTGCTTCATTTCCATGCCTGTATACCTCAGCAGAATTCATCATGTCAGCCAGCATTATGCTTAGTCCTTTAAGCCCGTAATTAAAGGCTTTGTTTTCAAGTCTGTGGTCATTATCAATTCCCGATTGCAGACCACACTGCATTACAAGTTCGATTTTCCCCTGTATCTCATCAAGCAAATCAAGTATCGTTCCTGCATGATATGAATTTGCACAGGCTTCTGCAAATTCGTCGGGCAGTTCATATTCCTCATGGGGATAAGGTCTTATGAAATCGTAAATCTCAATGGGGAAAAGATTAAGTCTTCCGTCCTCGATATAAGCAGATGCAAGGATAACATATTTTTTATTCGGTTCATTCAGCATTTTCTGTCCGATTTTTTCAAGCAGGGAAATAAATTCCTTTTTGTCATCACGATATTTCGCTCTGACGCTGATCTGTCTGCCGACATAATCCTCAATGGTCATTACATAATTCTGAGTATACCTGTCGAATTCTGAGGAAACACATTTTTTCGGATGAACAAAAAACAATCTGTCGGTTTCACTTTCATCAGTTCTTTCGCTGAGTTCAATTATTATTCGTGAGAAATCGTCATAAATAAGATTCTTTATTTCATCGCAATCGAGATTTGCCTTTGTCTGCATAAGAACCTGAGTTTCCTGCGAGGTTGATAATTTACCGTCATTGATTTTGGCATTTCCGAGAACCATTTTTGTGGTCATCATTTTTTTGAGGGGAACAGTAAGTCCCCATGGCATGATATTCTGCTGTCGTCTGCTCCATGCTGATTTTTCATAGAATACGGGACGCAAGTCCGAAACCGTAAGAAAACGCTGTTCTGCTTCTTCATCGGTATTGAGAAAATAGTACACTTCACCCTCATATTCACCGCCCGAAATATGTCTTTGCCCTATCGGGAGCAGGGTGAGAGAGCCTTTGCAGCTCTCGTATTTCTGACGGAATACACCAAGGTTTTCCGTTGTTATTCCGTTATCGGATAATTCATTGAGCATCTTCACGCATTCGCAGAACTGCTTTGTAAATAATCTTATGCTGAAAGAAGAACGTCTTGAAATACAGTCACTGAGTTTTCCGCTTATTTCACGTACAGAACGTTCTGCATCAGCCATTCTCAGCGAATGACAGCGAACAGCGGAGATTTCAAGATTCTCTGCAAGGGTATCGGGAACACGCACAAGACCACGCCTCAGTATATCCGACATAGCCGAAAGTGTCTGTTCCGCACATTGGTTTATTTTGGCTTTCTGTTTGTCTGTAAGAGGCTTTTCATCCGATTCCTGATTTATTTCGGGTTCGGAAACAGGAGCAGGCTGAGAAGGTTCAGCATTAATTTCCTCTGCCTTTGTTTCCGTTACAGCGTCGCATACATCTTCTTCAGTAAGACTGTTTTTCATGAGAAGAATCGCACCTATAATATGTCGGCATACCGTTCTTGAAACACATGAGCATCTGCATTCGGAAAGGGGAGCTTTAAGTGTTACCGTTTCCCCGCCTATGCTTATTTCAGCAGTTTCGCCTGTTATCTCCGATTCGGGAGACAATCCGTCAATATCCTTGCAGGCACGTTTGTAAATCCCCTTGTTTGCAAGAGCTGTTATGGATTCTTCATCCGCTTCTGCAAGAGCTTTTTTAAGTTCGTTCAATAGTCACACCTCCCGTATCAGCTGAACATTCTGCCGATATAATCGCCAAGCTGTTCGGGTGTCAATGCTCCCACAAATGCTCCCATATCTGCAAGCTTCTGTCCGAGAGTATGGTCGAATGCAGGGTTTGCCTCCTCGTCGAGTGCTGTGAGAAAATTGAGCTTTGCACCACTCTGAATTATATTTCTGCTTGTGTTGAGAAGATATTTTTCATTTGCTCCCTCAAATAAATCCGTAACAACAATCAAAGCTGTCTGCAAAGGAGTCTGAATGAGAGTTTCACAGTAGCCGAGAGCCTTTCCGATATCCGTACCGCCTCCAAGCTGAACGCTCATAAGAGTCTGTGCAGGTTCGTCAGCATGGTCTGAGAGGTCAACAATGCTTGTATCGAATATAACAAGCTTAACGTCAGCAAAGGGAAGCCCTGCGAGAATCTGAGCCATAACTGCGCTGTAAATAATTGAGCCTGTCATTGAACCGCTCTCGTCAACAGCGATTATTATTCTTTTGCTGTTGTATTTTTTTACTCTGTTGCTGAAATAGATATTTTTCAGTATAAGCTGATTTGTTTCTCTGTCGTAGTTTTTGAGGTTTCGTCTTATTGTTTTATTTATATCAAGATTTCTTGCAGAATGAACGGGGCTTGAAGAATTCCTGTCGATACGTCCGAGAATTGAACGTCTCACATCGGTTTCGAGTTTTTTTCTCAGTTCATCAGCCACCTGTTTTGCGATTTTCTTTGCTGTTTCAAGGACTTCACCTTTCATGAGGTGTTTAAGCTGTAAAATGGTTTTCAGCAGATTCATGTCGGGTTTCATCTGTTCGAGGATTTTTTTATCGGTAAGAAGTTCCGTCATACCGAATTCCTCAAGAGCGTGTTTCTCCATGATTTCAGCGGTCTGACGAGGAAAAAGAGTTCTCACCTTTGTAATCCATTCAGCAGAGGAAAGCACCGAAGCATCAAGACCGCCTTTTCTGTCGTTAATACGGACATCCTTATCCTGTGAGCGGCTGTACAGATAATCAAGGAGCTGTTCCATATCCATGAATGAATTAATTTCCCTTTCGCTTCCTGAAAAATCAAGCTGTTTATCGGAAATTCCACCGAGGATAAGTCTCCATCTGTTCACAGCAAGCTGTGAATCCGAATATTCACTCATTGTTAAGAACTCCTTTCTCCATAAGTTCACAGATTTCCCTGTCTATGCTTTCTCCGAACATGAAAAGACTTTCATCAACAGCGGATACATTGAGGATTTCATCTTTATCGGAATTGTGCATATCCGAAACCTCATCTGCAAGAGACTGAATTTCATACGGAGTGAAATATCCGAAAGCAAGTCTGAGAGAGGGGAGAATATCCATGAAATCATCGTATTCCATACCGTTTATAAGCCTGTCTGTCATTTCAAGAAAATTGCTGTCGGCGAGAACGATATCACGTGCAGAGCCGAAAAGCCCTTTAAGATATTCGGCACCCTGTTTTTTTATTTCGGGAGAGCCTTTGAGAAATCCCGACATTGCATTTTCAGCATCTTTTCTTCTTGCGGGATTGATTGAATACAGAATCCCCATTGCAGAGCCGTATACCGAGGGTTCTTTTGTCGGGGCGGAAACCATTGATATGACAGCCTGTTCAAATACTTCAAGCCTTTCGGGGAGTATGTTTCCTGTTATCGCATACATCTGACGCATTATTTTAACACATTCATCTGCATGGTCTGAGGGGACATTTGCCATTGAGGGAAGTGCCGAAATCAGTTTGTCGAAACATCTCGTGAGATAATTCAGAGTGCATTCATCCTCAAATCCGTAAAGACTTTGCAGACTGAAAAGAGTTTCAAAATATCTCAGAGAATTTCCGACAGAGAAGAAATCACCGTCGTTTCCGAGTATTTCATCAAGTTTTATTTTTTCTGCATCATTCATGGGAATACCCATGAGAAAGCAGTCAACTGCAATACGTGCGGCATTCTCACATCTTCTTTCACCGCTGAGTTTTTTTGCCGCAAATGATGAACAGGCTTCCTCAATCGTGAAACCATCAGTTGTATGGTCAATGAGTGCGGAATCAACATTCGGAGTTCTTTTGTATCTCCATTCCTCATGCACTCTGTTTCTGTCTTTGTTTCTGTGTAAATCGGGACCTTTGCGTATTTTTGCAAATCCTGTGCCGAGAAAGTCAAGACGGTGCAGAAAACGACTCTGCTCCATGCCTTTTTCCGTTGTAAAAAGCGGAATATCAATGTCCTTAGGCACAGCAGAGGCGTGTTTTATATTAAGCTTTTCACATTGCTTTTCAAAGTCGGAAATTATAGGCGGAGTGTGGGATTTGTCACCGATTTTTCCTATTTCCGAACCTGTTGCAATTTTAGAGAGAATATCAAGCGGCATTGAAGATGATGCTGTTTTTTCGCCCTTGATGAATGTACTTGTTACAGCATCGAATAACTCTGTAATTCCGTTCTGAGGAGAATTTCTCAGTGCCGAAAGTCCGTTCATGAGAGAAAGCGCAGAAGTGACATCAGCGGTTGAAACAGCAATATCCTTTGAGGATGATTCCTTAGCGGCTTTGACAAGCATATCGAGAGTCTGTTCATTGTATACGCTTTCAGATGGTTCGTCATTGTTCAGCCTTTTCATCACGCAGTCATAGAAATACGGAAAACTCATTCCCGATGCGTAACCATGAAGTGCATCTGCTGATTCATAAGAGTAAGCCATAGGGTAGCATCCCTGATGTGTTGAGGGGATTTTGTGAAGCTTCGGGGATTTGATTTTATCCTCCTGTAAAAGTTTGTAAAGACCGATACTGTGAAAACCTCCCGTAACGACGAGTATACGGGAATGATTTTCCATTTTCTCACGAATACGCATTGCCATGTGGCTTTCTCTTGCGGATGTTCCGTCTGCTTTAAGTTCCTCATCCGAAACATCCTCACGTGAGAGAATGCAATAGGTATGCATCTGCTTAATGAATTCCTGCGGTTCAAGACCGAGACCTTTTATTTCAAAGTGCTTTTCCCAGAATTCCTCAAAGCTTCTGAGACCTGTCTTTTCGCAGAGTTTTTTATGAAACATTCCCCTTGTAAGTCCTGAATCATCAGCATAGCTGTGTTTGTCAGAGAATTTTCTCAGACCTTTTCCGTTTGCTGTTCCTATGAGAATTTCGCAGTAGGGCAAATCAATGAATTCAGAGGGAATACCGAGTTCCTTTGCCTTTTTCAAAGCATTGTATTCGGGAGAGGAATACAGAAAAGGATAGTAGCATTTGTAATCCTCAGCATCATCGGAAACAAGTTTTTTCGTGTCCTTGTAGAAGTAATAGAAAGCCGAGGGGAGAACGGTATTTTCATCCGTAAGAACGGGTATAAGTTCGTTTGCATTTTCGGGACCTTCAACGAGTATGCATTCGGGTTTGTATTTTTCGATAGTGCGGATAAGCTGAAATGAACATACGGGGCTGTGATGCCTTACGGGATAAAGCAGAAAATGTGAATCAAAATCACAGGGTATCATTTCAGTAATTTCGCTGTTTCCGAGTATTCTTTCCATAATCCACCAACCTTAGAAGCCTTTTCCTTAACTGCTGTTCTGAAATAGCCTTTGAGTTTTTCGAGGTCGTCTTTATTCTCCTTGCATACAGCACCGAGGAGATTTTCAGTCAGCATACCGAGGTCGGTTGTTCCGTCACCATAATACCATGCGTGACTGATAGTCTGATAAAATACGGAAACAGCCTCAGCTGTACTCATTACAGCATTCGGCTTTTCAATGATAGTACCGTCGGCTGTAATTCCCTCACGCAGTTCGTGATATGTAACAGCAAGGAGTTCGGCTGTATCTGTGTCAACAGGCATATCAATATGATTGGCTTTTGCGAGGTTTTCGGCTTCTCTGATGATGATAGCCTTTTCGAGTCTTACATCCTTTACAGGTTCAACGGTTTCAAAATTGAAACGTCTTTTCAAAGCACCCGACATTTCATTTACACCTTTGTCACGGGTGTTTGCAGTACCGATAATATTAAATCCCGGACGGGCAAAAACAAGACCATCGTCGCCGAGTTCGGGAATATTGAGAATCTGATCGCTCATCACAGAAATAAGGCTGTCCTGAATTTCAGCGGGGGTACGGGTTATTTCTTCAAAACGTGCAAAAATACCCTGTTCCATTCCGACGAGTAAAGGAGAGGGAACAAGAGCCTCACGGCATGGACCTTTTGACAACAGCAGAGCGTAATTCCAGCTGTATTTAATCATATCCTCGGTAGTACCTGCTGTACCCTGCACCGTATTTGTACTTGTGCCGCAGCAGGCAGCCGAAAGAAGTTCGGAAAGCATTGTTTTTGCAGTACCGGGTTCACCCACAAGCATAAGACCACGATTTCCTGCGAGAGTGATGATACATCTTTCAACGAGAGCGTCGTTTCCGTAAAATTTCTTCGGTATCTCAATTACTCCGTCGGGAGTTTTGATTTTTCCTCCGAGAATAAAGGTTCTTACAGCCTTTGGTGATAGTTTCCAGTTTTCAGGCTTTTTTCCTGTATCCGCAGACATGAGTGCTTTAAGTTCATCAGCGTAGCGAACTTCAACAGGCGGTTTAATAAAATTCTGTTCCATAAAAAATCCCCTTTTTATAAATTTAATTGTCTATATTATACCATAAACGTGATATATTGACAATATATAAATCAAAAATTACATGGGAATCAATTTTCAGGAAAGACCTGGAAAATTATTGTGAACACTTTCGGCTGTATTGGTGAGGGGGAGCACTGACAGACAGTTTACCGTAAATCAGAATAGAACATTGCAGGGGATGCCGTCCCATGCAAAAGATTTTAAGATTATTTTAAGAAACATGGTGTAACATAATAATCGGATTAAGTAATCCCCCAATTCCAATCTATATTTATTCTGTATTTATCTGATTTGATGCTGTGCTTTAAGTGCAGCATTTTTTCTTTTGAATCAATCCGTATGCCAATAATTGACAAATGAAAAAGAACGTTTTAGGTCAAAATGCCGAATAATGTATAAAGCCCTTGACAAAGTGATATAATAGTGGTAAATTATTATTAGCACTCAGAGAGTTAGAGTGCTAAACAAATGAAAGGTTGTGTGATCGTGGACGACAGAAAGCTTAAAATACTTGCTGCTGTGGTTGACGAGTATGTCAGAACAGGTGAACCTGTCGGCTCAAAAGCCATATCAAATCTCGGACATATAAAGGTTTCACCGGCTACAATCAGAAATGATATGGCTGCCCTTGAACAGCTTGGGTATCTGGAACAGCCTCACACTTCCGCAGGAAGAGTTCCTACCATCAGGGGTTACAGACTTTATGTTGATGAGCTTATGACTGCTTCGGCACTCAGCAGTGATGAAAAGTCAAAACTTGATGAAATGCTCGGCAATGACTATTCCTCGGAGGAACTTCTCATACAGAATGCCGCCGCCGCACTTACGGAGATTACGCAATGTGCTGTTGTTGTGGCAGATTCGGCACCGAGATTTTCGGTAATTTCCAAAGTAGAAGTTATCCCTACGGGAAAGAGACTTTATGTTATCCTTCTGATAACTTCCAGCGGAAACATAAAAAACAAGGCTTGCCGCCTTGAATTTGATCTGAGCAATGAACAGCTTGAGTTCTTTAAACACTATGTTGAGGAGAATCTCAGCGGAGTATCTCTTGATGAACTTTCGGAAGAAAAATTCAACGAGATGGTTGCCGCAGTAAGTGCCTATATGATTTCTCTTTCACCTCTTGTAAAAGGAATCTATGAACTTTCAGAGGATCTGAGACATCAGGAACTCACGTTGAAGGGCGGGGAAAAACTCCTCTCCTGTGATGAACTTGATAAAATGGAAGTTGTCAGATTCATTGGCGAAAGACATGAACTCACCGATTTGCTGGAAGATACATTCAGCGGAATACAGGTTAAATTTGGAGCTGAGGGTACATTTGCAATCGGAAATTCAAGCATGATTGTTTCAAAATTCCACAGAGACGGAAAAGAAGCAGGTTCTCTCGGTGTAATAGGACCGATGAGAGTCGATTACAAGAAAATCATTCCTTATATAGAATACCTGACACAGAAGATTTCCTTCATAATGTCGGGGGAGGATGAAGATATAATATCCGCACAGGCTGAGGACTTTGGTTCAAAGCCGTAGAAAGGAGCAGAAATGGAAGAAAAAGACATCACACAGGAAGTTTTTGAAGAGGAGACTGCTGAGGAGATTTCAGAGGAACTCACAGAAGAAACTACCGACGAGGACGATGCCGCAAGTGAGTATAACGATGTTTCGGCAAAGGTTGCTGAACTTGAGGATTCACTCGCAGAGGCAAATGAAAAGTATCTCAGACTTTATGCAGAGTATGAGAACTACCGAAAGAGAACTGCAAAGGAAAAGACAGAGACATATCAGAATGCCTCAATGAAATGTATTGAGAATCTTCTTCCTGTTTTTGACAGCTTTGAGCGTTCACTCGAATCTGAATGTGCAGATGAAAACTTCAAAAAGGGAATGACAATGATTTTTAATCAGATGAAAGATTTTCTCGATAAATCGGGTGTAACTCCTATGGAGGCACTCGGAAGGGAATTCGATCCGAATTTCCACAATGCAATTCAGCAGCTTGACGGAACGGATTACGCAAGTAATCATGTCTGCGCTGTTTATCAGAAGGGCTATATGCTCGGAGATAAGCTTCTCAGACCTGCAATGGTTGCTGTTGCAGTTTAATAAGCTGAAAACGATATTATTTATAAATTGGAGGAATATATTATGGCAAAGATTATCGGTATTGACTTAGGTACAACAAACTCATGCGTAGCAGTTATGGAAGGCGGCAACGCAGTAGTTATCCCTAATAATGAAGGCGCAAGAACAACACCTTCTGTTGTTGCTTTCACAAACAGCGGCGAAAGACTTGTAGGTCAGGTTGCAAAGAGACAGGCAATTACAAACCACGACAGAACAGTATCTTCAATCAAGAGACACATGGGTACTGATTATAAGGTTTCAATCGACGACAAGAAGTACACACCACAGGAAATTTCAGCAATGGTTCTCCAGAAGCTCAAGGCTGATGCTGAGGCTTACCTCGGAGAGACAGTAACAGAGGCTGTTATCACAGTTCCTGCATACTTCACAGATGCTCAGAGACAGGCAACAAAGGACGCAGGTCAGATTGCAGGTCTTACAGTAAAGAGAATCATCAACGAGCCTACAGCAGCAGCACTTTCTTACGGTATCGACAAGGAAGAAGAGCAGATTGTTATGGTTTACGACCTCGGCGGCGGTACATTCGATGTATCTATCATTGAAATGGGTGAGGATGTTCAGCAGGTACTTGCAACAGCAGGTAACAACCGTCTCGGCGGTGATGATTTCGACCAGAGAATCATCAACTGGATTATTGACGAATTCAAGAAGTCTGACGGAGTTGATCTCTCACAGGATAAGATGGCTGCACAGAGACTCAAGGATGCTGCTGAAAAGTCAAAGATTGAGCTTTCATCAACAACAACTTCAAATATCAATATTCCGTTCATCACAGTAGATGCAACAGGCACACCTAAGCACCTTGACCTTACTCTTACACAGGCTAAGTTCAATGAGCTTACAGCAGACCTCGTTGAAGCTACAATGGGACCTGTAAGACAGGCACTCAATGACAGCGGACTTTCAATTTCAGAGATTAACAAGGTTCTCATGGTTGGTGGTTCTTCAAGAATCCCTGCTGTACAGGAAGCTGTTAAGAAGCTTATCGGCAAAGAACCATTCAAGGGAATCAACCCTGACGAATGTGTTGCACTCGGTGCTGCATATCAGGGCGGTGTTCTTGGCGGTGACGTTAAGAACGGTCTCCTTCTCCTTGATGTTACACCTCTTTCACTCGGTATCGAGACAGCAGGCGGCATCTGCACAAAGATGATTGAAAGAAACACAACAATCCCTACAAAGAAGTCACAGGTATTCTCAACTTATGCTGACAATCAGCCTGCTGTTGATATCAACGTACTTCAGGGTGAGCGTGAATTTGCAAGAGATAACAAGCAGCTCGGAACATTCCGTCTCGACGGTATCGCACCTGCACCAAGAGGAATCCCACAGATTGAAGTAACATTCGATATTGACCAGAACGGTATCGTACACGTTTCAGCTAAGGACCTCGGAACAGGCAAGGAGCAGAACATCACAATTACATCTTCAACAAATATGTCCAAGGATGATATTGACAAGGCTGTTAAGGAAGCTGAGCAGTATGCTGCTGAGGATAAGAAGAGAAGAGAAGCTGTTGACAACAAGAATGAAGCAGAGAATCTCGTATTCCAGTGCGAAAAGGCTCTTGCTGATTTCGGTGACAAGGTTTCAGCTGATGAGAAGTCAAACATTGAGGCTAAATGTACAGCCCTCAAGTCAGCTATCGCAGCAGACAACAATGACGAGATCAAGTCACTCAAGGAAGATCTCCAGAAGTCATTCTATGACCTTTCAGCTAAGATTTATCAGCAGGCTAATCCAAATGGTGGAGCAGAAGGAATTGATCCTTCAATGTTTTCAGGAATGAACGGCGGCGAAGCTGCTCCATCAAATGATGACGGTGTTGTTGACGCTGACTTCACAGAGGTTTAATCAGAAAAAATAGAGAGCGTTAGGAGCTTTCTGCACAATAAAACGGGGCGAAATTCGTTTCGCCCTCAAAGTGTATTTAGGAGAATATAACTATGGCTGAAAAAAGAGATTACTATGAAGTCTTAGGCATTCAGAAGGGTGCAACTGAGGACGAAATAAAAAAGGCTTACAGAAAAAAAGCAAGAGAGTGTCATCCTGACCTCCACCCTGATGATCCTTCATACGTAGAGAAGTTTCAGGAAGTAAACGAGGCAAACGAGGTTCTTTCCGATCCTCAGAAGAGACAGAAATACGATCAGTTTGGTCATGCTGCATTTGATCCGAATGCAGGAGGCGGTGACGGATTCGGCGGCTTCTCAGGAGACATGGGAGACATTTTTGAGAGCATTTTCAACGGATTCGGATTCGGCGGCGGTGCTACACGTTCATCATCCGCAAATGCGGCAAGACGAGGCGCAGATATTCACGAGTCTGTTATTATTAACTTCATGGATGCCTGCAACGGTAAATCAACGGATATCAAGGTAAACAGAATGGCAGTCTGCGAGGAGTGTAACGGTACAGGCGCAGGTGCAGGTACAACAGCCGATATCTGTCCTGACTGTCAGGGACGTGGAAGCGTCAAGGTTACACAGCGTACACCATTTGGTGCAATATCCTCAACCAGACCATGTAACCACTGCGGCGGCAAGGGTAAGATTATAAAGAATCCATGTGGAAAATGTCGTGGAGTCGGCAGAGTAAGGGTACAGAAAACAGTTAACGTCGATATTCCTGCAGGTATTGATGACGGACAGACATTGCGTGTCAGCGGACAGGGTGACAGCGGTACAAACGGAGGACCATCAGGAGACCTTCTTGTAAATGTATCAGTTAAGGCACATCCTATCTTTACAAGAGAGGGATATGATATACATTGTGATATTCCGATAACATACGCAGAGGCTGTAATGGGTTCTGAAATAACGGTTCCTACAATTGACGGTGACGTAAAGTACAACATCAGCGAGGGAACTCAGACAGGCACAGTATTCCGTCTTAAAGGAAAGGGCGTAAAGAAGATTAACCGTACCGAAAGAGGAAATCAGTACGTTAAGATTTACGTTGAAGTTCCTAAGAATCTTACAAAGAAACAGAAGGAATTACTTAAAGAATTCGAGGCTTCACTTGATGAGAAGAATTACGCAAAGAGACAGAGTTTCTTTGAGAAGCTGAGATCAAAATTTGATTTCTGATTTTAGTTGAAAAAAGAACGGGTGGTCGATAACGACCACCCATTCTTTTGGGGATTTGGAATGTAGGGGCGGCGTTCCCTGCAATATTATGGTGAACTGCCGACGATTCAGCTTGAAAAAGGGACTGTTAAATAACAGTCCCTTAATTCTTTATTTTGATTTTTTAGCTTCCTTAGCTTTCAGCCATGACCATGTTACAGGAGCAACAAAGAGTGATGAATAAGTACCCGAAATAAGACCGAATACAAGTGGAACTGAGAAGCTGAGGAGTGATGTGTAGCCGCTGATGAATACTACGATTGTAACAATAAGCATCGTTGAAACTGTAGTGATTGAAGTTCTGATTGAACGTGTAAGCGACTGTGAACATCCCATGTTGATAAGTTCATTGATTGAAGCCTTTGGATAGAGTGTACGGTTTTCTCTGATTCTGTCGTAGATAACGATAGTATTGTTGATAGAGTAACCGAGAATTGTAAGAATAACAGCAACGATGTTTGAGTTGAACTCAAAACCGAAAATAACTGTTGCTGCAAGAGCTACGAGAAGGTCGTGGAGAAGTGCGAATATTGAACATACACCTGCTGACCAACCGCCTATCTTCTTGAATCTCAATGCAATGTAAACGATAATTACAAGTGCCGCAAATATGATAGCGATGAGACACTTGAGAAGGAACTCACGACCTGATGAAGGACTTACGTCATTTGAATCAAAGAGAACAACGTCATTGTCAGGATGTTCACTCTGGAGTTTTTCTGTAAGTTCATGCTGTCTGTCAGCGTTGAGACCTTCTTCTGATGTGAATGAAATTGTAAGCTGTTTTCCGCCTGTATCGAGGTTTTCACCTGTTCTTACGCTTACGGGAACACCGACGATTTCATTTACGCTTGACTGAACATCTCCTGTGTTGATGTCTCCGTTGTAATCATAAGTGAGAACGGTACCGCCCTTGAATTCGATAGCGAAGTTTACGCCTCTGATTATGATTCCTGCGATGAGGGCAACTGCAACACAGATAACGATTGCGAGAATCATTTTCTTCTTTGAACAGAAGTTATAGATTTTTCCTGTGTATGCCGGCTCGGAAGCTGTTGTCTTTTTCTTACTCACTTGACATCACCTCCGTAAAGCTTTCTGTTCTGGAATGCCTTGAACTTTGAAAGTGCTGTAACCATAAGTCTTGCGAAGAATACTCCGAAGATGAAGTTGCATATAACACCTGCGAGGAGTGTGAAACCGAATGAGTAAACAACACCCTCAGTTGTAGCACCGAACATGAAGAAAATTGTCTTGTTGAGAATCTTTGAGAAGAAACTTGAAGGAACACCGAAAGCACCCATAAGAATAACGGCAATAAGTACGTTTGTTACGTTACCGTCAAGAATAGCAGAGAATGCTCTCTTATAGGCAATCTTGATAGCTGAATCGAGTTTCTTTCCTGAACGGATTTCTTCCTTGATACGCTCACCTGTAATGATGTTTGCGTCAACACCCATACCTACTGAAAGGATGATACCTGCAATACCGGGAATTGTAAGTGTTGAACCAGGCATAAATCCGAACCATCCTGTTACAGCCGCAATTGAACCTGCAATCTGTCCGCAGAGTGCGATAACAGCTACAAATCCGGGGAGCTTGTAAAGGAATATCATGTAAACTGCAATGAAAACAAATGCAATGAGTGCAGCAAGAAGAATTGCATCAAGTGAACCTTCACCCATTGTAGGAGAGATTGTCTTGAAGCTTGTTGTTTCCATTTTGAATGGAAGCGCACCTGAATTAATCTGGTCTGCAAGCTGTTTTGAAGTTTCGTTTGTGAAGTTACCTGTGATAACTGCGTTTCCGTCTGTAATAGCACTATTTACAGTAGGAGCAGAAATCAGAGTGTTATCCATCCAGATTGAGATTGGTGTGCTTGTTCCTGCGAGTTCAGAAGTTGCATCTGCAAACTTGTCTTTTCCTTCGCTTGTAAGAGAAAGTGTAACCACCCACTGATAATCGCCGTAGTCGTCAGGCTGTTCACCGTAACCTGCCTCGGCAATATCTGAACCTGAGAGAACAATCTCACCTGTCGGGATAGTTTCACCTGTTTCTTCATCTGTTGTATAATCCGAACCCTTACGGAAAGTAAGTTCAGCCATTTCACCGAGTTCCTTTACAGATGCCTCAGGATCAAAATCGCTTTCACCCGCCTGCCATGGGAAACGAACGATAATTCTGTCGCTTTTTGAATCGCTGTAAACTTCGTTATCGTTGATACCAAGAGAAGAAAGTCTTGTCTTGATGATTTCGGTTGCAGCGTCAAGCTGAGCATCTGTAGCATCATAATCACCTGACGGAGCGAAAGTAACGTCAACACCGCCCTTGATATCAATACCAAGACGGATATCGTCAACGCCTTTGACAACGGTAGTTCTGTCGTCTCCATAGAGATAGTCGAGACCGACTATCGAGGAAACAGCAAACAGAGCGATAAAAGCAACGACAATGAAGAAAGTTGATTTTTTAGTCTTTTTCACAGTCATGCCTCCTATTAAATTTTTATACTGTCTGTGTGACAATTATACTTATTTTACTATATTTTCACGTAAAAGTCAAGCATACAGACAACAAAAGGGAATAATTCAAGATTATGCACAAATAGGTTAATACTAAATATTGCATAATTCATAATTAAATCGCAATGTTCAGGGCAGTATCTCCGCCCTGAACAGCATATTCCGATTATTTAAAATGTTTCTGAGAGATTTTAAGTCGGTTCATTGCACGATTGAGAGCCGCCTGTGTCTGATAGTATTCAACGATACTCTGTTTCTGACGCATAAGCTCCTCAGCACGCTGTTTGGCTTCTTCTGCACGTTTTATGTCGATTTCTTCGGGAAGTTCGCATGAATCAGCAAGAATTACAGCCTTATCGGGCATAACCTGAATAAATCCCTCTGAAATTGCGGCATAGTGCCACTTGCCTTCCGTCATGTACTTTAATTCACCTGTGGGAAGTACGGTAACGAGAGGTTCATGACCTGCCATAATTCCGAGAAGTCCGTCAATTGCGGTGATTACAAGATGTTCGCATTCACCCTTGAAAAATACTCTGTCAGTAGCAATTATTTCGAGATAAAAGGTTTTAGCCATAGCCTTTCCCCCTTAATCATTCTCAATCTGTTTTGCTTTCATGAGAACGTCATCAATAGTTCCTGCCATGAGGAAAGCCGCTTCAGGGTATTTGTCCATATCACCGTCAATAATTGCCCTGAAGCCTTCGATAGTGTCCTTGAGAGGTACATACTTACCCTTGAGACCTGTGAAGTTTTCAGCAACATTGAAAGGCTGTGAGAGGAATTTCTGAATCTTTCTTGCACGATAAACTGCGAGTTTGTCCTCCTCATCAAGCTCCTCCATACCGAGAATTGCGATGATATCCTGTAATTCCTTGTATTTCTGGAGAAGTTCCTGTGTGCGTCTTGCAACGTAGTAGTGATCCTCACCGACAATCTCAGGTTCGAGGATTCTCGAATTTGATTCAAGAGGATCAACAGCAGGATAGATACCCTGTTCAACGATTTTTCTTGAAAGAACCGTTGTTGCATCGAGGTGAGCGAAAGTAATTGCAGGCGCAGGGTCTGTAAGGTCATCGGCAGGTACATATACAGCCTGAACCGATGTGATTGAACCATTCTTTGTAGAAGTGATACGCTCCTGTAATTCACCAACCTCCGTTGCAAGAGTAGGCTGATAACCTACGGCAGAAGGCATACGTCCGAGAAGTGCTGAAACCTCTGAACCCGCCTGTACATAACGGAAGATATTGTCAATAAAGAGAAGTACATCCTTATGCTCTCTGTCTCTGAAATACTCAGCCATTGTAAGACCTGTCTGAGCAACTCTCATTCTTGAACCCGGAGGCTCATTCATCTGACCGAATACAAGCGCAGTCTTGTTGATAACTCCGCTTTCCTGCATTTCGTTCCAGAGGTCATTACCCTCACGTGAACGCTCACCTACACCTGTGAAGATAGAGTAACCGCCATGCTCGGTTGCGATGTTTCTGATAAGCTCCTGAATAAGAACGGTCTTACCAACACCCGCACCTCCGAAAAGACCGATTTTACCGCCCTTTGCGTAAGGTGCGATAAGGTCGATTACCTTGATTCCTGTTTCGAGAACCTCAACAACAGGACTCTGCTCCTGAAATGTAGGAGCTTTTCTGTGGATTTCCCACTTTTCCTCGGATTCAACTTCTCCCTTCTGATCTATGGGATCACCGAGAACGTTGAACATTCTTCCGAGAGTTTTCTCACCAACAGGGACTTTGATGCATGAACCTGTAGCAGTTACTTCAAGATTCTTGCTGAGTCCCTCACTTGTTGCGAGCATGATACAGCGTACTGTACGATTTCCCATGTGCTGGGCAACTTCCATTACACGCTTTTTTCCGTCAACCTCAACAGTAAGGGCATCCTTAATCATGGGGAGCTTTCCTGATGAGAATTCAACGTCTATAACAGGTCCTATGACCTGAGTTATTCTTCCTTTTTCCATTAATAAATTATACTCCTTTCATAAGAGTACAGCATCAGTCATCAAGGCTGTTGGCACCGCTGACAACCTCGGTGATTTCCTGCGTTATAGCCGCCTGTCTTGCTCTGTTATACATAAGCGACAGGTCTTTTATCATATCCTTTGCGCTTGTGGTAGCCGCATCCATAGCGGTCATTCTTGACTGCTGTTCACAGCAGAAAGCCTCTACCATCGCACCATAGATTATGCCCTTTGCATACTGTGGAATGAGATACTCCATAACCTTTTCGGGTGAAGGCTCAAAAGATGCCTTCGGGAGTTTCTTCATTGTACCGTCGGGGGCTTTTCCGAAATGTCTTCTTTCAAAGGGAAGAAGCCTTACTATCTTGTTTTCCTGTAAATTTGAATTTACAAGGTCTGTGTAAAGAAGATAGACTTCATCAAGTTCGCCCTTTTCAAATTTTTCAAGAACAAGCCTTGCGATTTCCATTGCACGATACAAAGTGGGATTCTGAGTTGTATAGAGAAATTCACCGTCGAGTGAGGCACTTTTTCCGTTGTTTATACGGTTTTGGAAGTGCATACGTCCGACCTGCCCCATAACAAACAGATAGCAGTTGTTTATATCGTATGCTTCAGAAAGCTTCTGTTCTGTGAATTTCAGGATATTGTGGTTGTAGCTTCCGCAAAGTCCTTTGTCTGCTGTGATTACGATATAACCCTTTTTACGCTTTTCTTCGGGGATATTCTCACGTCTGTCGAAATACGCCTGTTTTGTATGCGGTGTGTGTTCAAGCACGTTTTCGATTGTTTCCTGTAATTTGTAGAAATAAGGCTCTGTGGCATCGAGTGCCTTTCTTGCCTTTTTCAGCTTTGAGGAGGACATAAGATACATAGCGTTTGTGATTTTGAGAATCTGCTGTATACTTGCTATTCTCTCTCTTATTTCTCTCATGTTGGGCATTTTATCACCCCTTATTCTTCAAAAGCTGTAATGATTTTTTCAATACGCTCTCCGAGGTCATCTGTCATGACCTTCTTTTCCTCGATTTCCTCAATAATATCCTGACCGTATGTTCTTACATAGTTCATAAGTTCAGAAACATACTCTTTGAGTTCCTTTACAGGGATATCGTCAAACATCTTATGCTGTGCGGCATAGAGGAGGATAACCTGTTCATAATGAGGCTTAGGATTGTAAAGAGGCTGTTTGAGGAGTTCGGTAAGCACATGACCATGATTGAGGAGGTCTGTTGTTGACTGGTCGAGTTCAGATGAGAACTGTGTGAAAATCTCCATTTCCTTGAACTGTGCAAGGTCAACTCTGAGACTTCCCGCAACCTTTTTCATAGCCTTAGTCTGTGCGGCACCACCAACTCGTGAAACTGAAAGTCCGTAATTTACAGCAGGTCTTAAACCTGAATTGAAAAGCTCACTTTCGAGGAATATCTGTCCGTCTGTGATTGAAATTACGTTTGTAGGGATATAAGCTGAGATATCACCTGCAAGAGTTTCAATAATCGGGAGTGCTGTAAGTGAACCGCCGCCGTGTGCATCATCAAGTCGGCTTGAACGCTCAAGCAGTCTTGAATGGAGATAGAAAACGTCACCGGGGTATGCTTCACGTCCCGGAGGTCTGTGAAGAAGAAGTGACATCGCTCTGTATGCAACAGCGTGTTTTGACAAATCATCATAAATGATAAGTACATCCTTGCCCTTTGACATGAAGTATTCAGCGATAGCTGTACCTGAGTATGGGGCAATGTACTGGAATGGTGCGGGGTCACTTGCAGATGCGCATACAACTACGGAGTAATCCATAGCACCGTATTTTTTAAGTGTATTAACAACCTGTGCAACAGTTGAGGACTTCTGACCGATAGCTACGTAAACGCAGATAACGTCCTTGTCCTTCTGATTGATGATTGTATCAAGTGCGATTGAAGTTTTACCTGTCTGTCTGTCACCGATGATAAGTTCACGCTGTCCACGTCCGATAGGGAACATTGAGTCAATTGCGAGAATACCTGTCTGTAACGGAACACTTACGGATTTACGCTCAATAACACCGGGAGCCTCACGCTCGATAGGGAAGTAATCCTCTGCTTTGATTACGCCCTTTCCGTCGATTGGCGAACCGAGAGCGTCCACAACACGACCGAGAAGCTCGTCACTTACGCCGATACCTGCTCTTTTGCCTGTACGCACGCATGAAGAACCCTCTGTAAGTCCGTGGTCATCTCCGAGGAGAACGACACCGATTGATTTTTCTTCAAGATTCTGTACGATACCTCTTATGCCTGTTTCAAATTCAACAAGCTCACCGTACATAACAGCGTTCATTCCACGAACTCTTGCGATACCGTCACCAAGTCTTGTAACAAAACCTGTTTCGGTAGCACCGGATTTAACCTTGAAATCCTTGACTTCTGTTTTGAGGACGGAAATAATATCGCTTTCGCTTACATCCTCCTCGTCGGCATTATCAGCAATTTCAGCAGCTTTACTCAGGAGAGTATCTTTCATTGCACGAAGGCTTGTACGATAACTCTTGTCGTATTCGACATCGCCTGCATTGAGTATGAAACCACCGATAATATCGGGGTCGTGTCTGTATTCAATGTCAACATCCTCTTTGACAAATTTATCCATGATAAATTTTCTGAGGTCAGCCTGCTGTGCTTCTGTGAGGGGAGTTACATAGCGCACAACCGCACGTATGCTTCCCTGTTTTTCTATAAGTACATCTGTATATTCTTCAAGCAGTTCGGGAAGAATCTCAAAATTACCATTTTTTATGATACCTGTGAGAAACTTCTCCATACTCTGAGGAAAGAGCTTTTTTATTATATTTCTTTTCTCGTCTGATGTAACAAGTGGATTTGAAAGAGTATCGGTTACATCGGGACAGGCAATAAGAATATTTTTGGCAGCGTCGGTATCTTCCTGAGAAACATCAAGTCTTATGAGTTCTTTAAGAAGTTCCTTTTCGTTGTCTTTCATTACTTGTCACCCTCCTCTGCGGAAAGGAATTCATCAACGAGTTTACGGTTCTTTTCATCATCAACATTTGCACCGATGATTTTTGAGGCAGCTTCAATAGCAAGGTCAGCAATCTGTGACTGTGCCTGCTGAAGAACTCTTTTACGCTCGTTTTCGATAGTTTTACCTGCAGCATTAACTATCTCCTCAGCCTCTTCCTGAGATTTTCTTATTATTTCAGCCTTTTCGGACTCAGCGTCCTCATGAGCCTTCATGATAATTTTATCAGCCTCAGATTTTGCATCGCTGATTGAATCAGCGTACTGCTGTCTGAGAGCCTCAGCGTCCTCTTTAGCCTTTTTAGCAGAATCAATATCATTCTGAATTGACTGTGTTCTGTCGTCCATGAGTTTGTTGATAGGCTTGAAAAGGAATATTTTCAGCAGAATGAACAGTATGATTATGTTTACTGCCGACCAGATAAAATTCCAGATATTAATATCCAGCATAGTGCCTTTTACAGCGTCCATTTTACATTCTTCCTTTCATTTGATTTTTCCGCAGCTCAGGATTACTTGAGGAGGAATATGATAAGAATAGCAATAACGAAACCGTAAATTGCAGTAGCTTCTGCGAGTGCGCATCCGAGAAGGAGAGCCTTGTTTATGTCACCCTTAGCCTCAGGCTGACGTGCGATAGACTCAGCAGCCTTTGAAGTAGCAATACCGATACCGATACCTGCGCCTGCGCCTGTAAGAACGGCGATAGCAGCACCTAATGCGATTGAACCCATGATTATTTACCTCCGATTATAAATTTATTACTTTAAAAGGAATATGATGAGGATAGCAATAACGAAACCGTAGATTGCAGTAGCCTCAGCGAGAGCACATCCGAGAAGGAGTGCCTTGTTAATATCGCCCTTAGCCTCAGGCTGACGTGCGATAGATTCGGCTGCCTTTGAAGTAGCAAGACCGATACCGATACCTGCACCTGCGCCTGTAAGAACAGCAATAGCAGCACCTAAAGCGATTGAACCCATAATTTTTTACCTCCGACCTGAAAGTCAAATTATTCTTCTTCCTCGATAGCCTCAGCCATGAAGAGAGAAGTAAGGAACACGAATACATAAGCCTGAATACATCCGTCAAAAATGTCAAAGTAGAAGCTGAGAGCAAGCGGAATACCTACAGGTATAACCATCTTGATAAGCTCCATGACAACGAATGCACCGAGTACGTTACCGAAAAGTCGCATACAGAGTGAGAGCGGCTTGATGAAAAGTTCGAGTATATTTATCGGGAGAAGCAAAGGCATCGGTTCGATAAAGCTGTGAATCCAGCCTTTGAAGCCTTTTTCCCTGATACCGCTGTACTGAATGAGGAGTATCGCAAATATACCCATTGTAGCAGTAACGCCCAAGTCCTTCGTAGGCGGTCTTAAACCGAAAAGACCGACAACGTTTGAAATACCTATGTAAATAAGGAAAGTTTCAAGTATGGGGAGATATTTTTTTCCTTTCGGTCCTAAAATTTCAAGGAAAAAATTATTCATCCACTCTATGCCTATCTCAAGCAGACATTGTGAACCCTTCGGGACTTTTTTGAGTTTCCTTACCATAAGTATTGAGGCAATTACAACCACTGCCATTATTCCCCAAGTCATGACACAGGATTCGGGGACGGGAATTCCTCCGAAAACAGGAATTGTGAACGCAACTCGGCATTCAAGCTCTTCCATAAGTTTTTCACCTATATCCATAAAAACACCTTCTTTCTGTGGAATAATATGCACAAATTTAAAAACGGAGATTATATCTCCGCCGATAAGTGATGACGGATAGCGGACAGGGCATAAAAAAACCATAATCACGTATAATATCCGACAATATTATAATATAACAAAATTGAAGTAAAGTCAAGCATTTAATAAAAAAATATGTCGGCGGTGTATGGTCATTTTTCGGTATATGCACAAAAATCGTACGAATGAAAAACAATGCATAAAAATACCGCCACATAATGTGACGGTATCATGTTACTCTTCGGAAATATTTTCGTTCTCCTCAGTCAGATTAAGGGCTTTTGAGATACGTTCAACTGCGCTTGTATTCAGCTTATCCGAAAGTCTTACACGGTCAAGTGTACGCTTGGCGGCATTGAGTTCTGTGGCAATTTTTTTAAGTATTTCCCTGTGTTCGAGTTCACGTCTTTCGAGTTCGGAAATACGTAAATTCATGGACTCAATCTGACGAATCTGCTCAGTTTCAACTGCGGTTACTCTTTTCAGAAGTTCATTTATGTTTGCGGCGAGAGCTTCGTTTGCGGAATTCTGCTTTTTTCCGAATTCTTCAAGAGAAGCACCTGTTTTCAGAAATCCTGACTGTTCGCCGCTGTATGTTTTCATTTTGTCTCTGGTGAGTTTTATATCGGACATTTTTATCACTTCCTTAAATAGTTTTCCGCCAGTAATCAAGAGTATCCTTTATGGTCTGCTCCATTGAAATTTCAGCTTTCCATCCCGTATCTGAGTAAATCTGTGAAACATCGGGTTCGATAACGGGAATATCGGATGCTCTCATTTTATTCGGATCACGTTTTACCTCGATTGTTTTTTCCGAAAGACTGAGTGCTGTATCGAGAATATACTGTATTTCCACAGCCTTTCCACGTCCCACATTATAGATTTTCCCCGATTTTCCTTTTTCAGCGAGAAGTCTGTATGCCTTTACGACATCACGAACATCCGTAAAGTCACGCATAGCCGAGAGATTGCCGACAGACATGACAGGTTCTCTGCTGCCCGATTCAATTTCGGCTATCTGATGACAGAAATCTGAAATTACGAACATATCAGCCTGTTCAGGTCCCGAATGATTGAATGCACGAACCATTACGATATCCATTGAATATGCCCTCGCATATATTTCGCCCGTCATTTCCTGACAGACCTTTGTTGCGGCATAAATATTCCCCGGATGCAGAGGTTCATCTTCTTTAAGCGGACATGAACCCTCTCTTATGAATCCGTATTCTTCACCCGAACCGATCATAACGAGCCTTATGTCCTTTTTGGGGCATTCTCTCAGTGCTTCAAGAACATTAATTGCTCCGATTACATTAATTTCAGCGGTAAGCTGAGGTTTTTTCCATGAAAGTGCAACCGAACTCTGTGCGGCAAGGTGAAAAACCACATCGGGAAGAACCGAACCGAGAAGTTCCGATATACATTCCTTTTGCAGAATATCGAGGTTATGCACAGAACATTCCCCGTTTATTTTTTCATTCGGGAGACACGAAGCGTGAACCTCATAACCTGCGGAATTCAGTTCTTTTATAAGATATCCTCCGACAAAACCTGCACTTCCGATTATAAGAGCCTTCAATTTCATTCCTCTCTTTCAGGATAAAGTATATTATAAAGCTGTTTTATGACGTTTTTCTGATTAAAATATTTCTGTACTCTCAAAGCACCACGTTTCCCGAATTTCTCACGAAGTTCCCTGTTTTCTGCAAGTACGTTTATTGCCTTTGCGAGCAGTATTTCGTTTGAGGGCGGAACGGTAAATCCCGTTTTTCTGTGAATGCTGACATGAGGAACTCCCGATTTCAGAGCGGTGTTTATTACCGGTTTTCCGTAAACCATAGCCTCAATCTGAACAATTCCGAAAGCCTCGCTTTTAGCAACAGACGGAAGTACGAAAATATCGCAGTCGCCGTATGCCTGTTTTAATTCCTTATCGGGAAGAAATCCGAGAAAATGAACGATATCGTCCATGTTGTTCTGATGAACATAATTTTTCAGTTCGTTTTCAAGTTCGCCTGTACCCGCAATAAAAAGTTCGCAGTTATGAACATTTCTGAACGCTCTGAGGAGAACATCAACGCCTTTGTAGTAAACAAGTCTGCCTGTGAAGAAAACCTTTACGCTGTCCTTATACGTACATTTTTCGGTAAGGAAAGGGGATTTTTCAACGCTTAGATATTCTTCGGGATGAATCCCGTATGGGACAATTCTGCACTTCCCCCTGAATTTCGGGAGATATGAAGAACCGTCAATATGCCCCTGAGTTGCGGCGGCTATACAGTCGGCACGTTTAAGCATATTCATCATGAGCGGTTTGTACAGCGTCATGAGTTTTTTCTGCTTGACTATATCGCTGTGCCATGAAACAACAACTCTGCCTTTGAATCCCGAAAGCAGGAGAGCCGCATCGGCAAGAGGAAATGGTACGTTTATATGCACAATGTCGGCATCAGCCGACATTTCCCTGAATAGTTTAAAAAAAGAGAACGACAGGGGACAGGAGAAATATGTTCCGAGACTTCCCGCACGTGTTACATCAACACCGTTTATCTGCTCCCTGAATGTTTTTCCGCAGTCGTCACGACATACGAGGGTTTTTACTTCGACACCTTCAAATTGTCCGAGTTCCTCTGAATACTGTCTGACGAGGCTTTCAATTCCTCCGACATGAGGGTAGTATGCCTTATTTACTTCAAGAATCTTTATTTTTCTGCTCATAGGTTATCCTTTAATAAAACCGCAGGAGAGACCGCAAAAGGCCCCGCCTGCTACATCAGTTCTTTATATACATCATAGAGTATTTCGGCAGACTTATCCCATGTAAATCCCTTTGCACGTTCAAGCCCTTTTCGGCTGAGTTCCGCCCTGAGGTTTTTATCAGAGTAAAGCTTCATAAGTCCGTCGGCAATGCTTTCTGTTGAATATGCACCGCAGATTACAGCGCAGTCTCCCGTAACTTCGGGAAGTGATGCTGAATCGGATGCAAGTACGGGAACTCCGCACGCCATAGCTTCAAGCGGAGGCATACCGAATCCCTCATAAATTGAAGGGAAAACAAAAGCAACAGCACCGCACATAAGAGGATTCATATCCTCAGAAGGAACATACTTTGTAAAAATCACCCTGTCCGTAAGACCGAGTTCCTTCACTTTTGCAAAAATACCGTCATACAGCCAACCCTTGCCTCCTGCAAGAACAAGCTTAGGGGCAGAAGAATCCGCTCTTTGCGAGAATATATTATAAGCCTCAATAAGCCTTTCGAGATTTTTTCTCGGTTCGATAGTACCGAGGTAGAGAAAGTAATCCCCCTCAATCTCAAGTGATTTTTTTACCTCGGAGATTCTTTCGGGATTATCGCAAGGGTGAAATTTATCAAGATCCACACCGCACGGCACGACACGGATTTTCTTTTCGTGCATCGGAAAATATTTCAGAATCTCCGATTTTGAGAATTCCGAATCCGTAACTATGATATCCGCTCTTTTCATAGAACTTTTAAGTCCTGTATCAAGCATATATTTTGTTCTTGCCCTTACGGTTTCGGGAAAAGCTTTATATACCATATCATGAACGGTAACAACGGTTTTTCCGCAGACATTCGGAGGAACAATGTAATTAAAAAAATGTGTTATATCCGAATTTCTGCCGAAAAACATACTGTAGGGAACAGGGAGGAACGTCGATGCCGCACGATACACGTAACCTGAAAAGTGCGCACAGTTCATCCCTATGTTATCACCTGCAAAAGGTTTCAGTCTTTCTTCCTTTATTTGATGGTCTTTTCTTGAGAAAAAATTGTAGAAGTATTTGTTTTCGGGGTGCAGACGGGCAAGAGCCATTGTCTGACCGGCTTCACACCAGCCTATGCCTGTTATTCTGTCGCTTATAAGAGGGACAGCATCAAAAGAAATATTCAAATGAAATGACGCTCCTTTATTAGCAGAATCTCGGCTGATAATCTACAAGCTGTCTGCGGATGTTTTCAAAAACAGTTTCAACGTCTTTTTTGTTAAGTCCCATAAATCTGCGCTTAATCGGCTTTGCCATAATAGAATCGAAAAGCTGTACAGCCTTTTCTTTAGTAATTATTTTTGCGTCAATCTGATCCATTATGAGATTGAGTTTCTCAAATCTCTTCAGAACGACCTCCATATCATACCCAAAAAATGTTGTTCTCAGATCCATAGTTATCCTCCCATCAGTAACCTGTCAGAGACAGATTGTCAATTATGTCAGCTTTTGAATTTTGATTTCTTTTTCGATTGCTGCGAAATCATTTTTTACCATTCTCTCAACGAGATCAGAGAATGAGATTTCACGCTTCCAGCCGAGGTTTCTCTCGGCTTTTGAGGGATCTCCGAGAAGAATGTCAACTTCTGCGGGACGGAAGAACTTAGGATTTACCTTAACAATTGTTTTTCCGTCAGCCTTGTTTATACCTGTTTCATTTACGCCTTCGCCCTGCCATTCGATTTCGATTCCGAGATGTCTGAAAGCAGTTTCAACGAATTCACGTACCGTTCTTGTTTCATTTGTTGCTATTACGTAATCATCGGGCTTGTCCTGCTGTAACATGAGCCACATTGCCCTTACATAGTCTTTTGAGTGACCCCAGTCACGCTTTGAGTCCATATTTCCGAGTTCAACGCATTCCTGAACACCGAGTTTTATACGTGCAGCGGCGTTTGTGATTTTTCTTGTAACGAATTCAATTCCACGTCTTTCGGATTCGTGATTGAAAAGAATACCTGAGCAGGCAAACATACCATAGCTTTCTCTGTAATTCTTTGTAATCCAGTGACCATAGAGTTTTGCAACTCCGTAAGGACTTCTCGGATAAAACGGGGTTGTTTCCTTCTGCGGAATTTCCTGTACAAGTCCGAACATTTCCGATGTTGAAGCCTGATAGAAACGAGCCTCGGGTTTTACTATTCTGATTGCCTCGAGCATATTTGTAACACCGATTGCGTCAATATCAGCAGTACCGAGCGGAGTATCCCAGCTTGTAGCCACGAAAGACTGTGCAGCGAGGTTATATACTTCATCAGCCTGAGAAATTCTCATAGCTGAGATAAGTGATACAGGATCTGTCATGTCAGCGTAAATAAGAGTAATCTTATCTTTGAGATGCTCGATGTTGCCGTAGTCAACAGTTGCCTTTCTTCTCCAGATACCGAATACATTGTATCCTTTTTCAAGGAGAAGTTCAGCAAGGTAAGAGCCATCCTGACCTGTTATGCCTGTAATAAGTGCGTTCTTCATTTTTTATCTGCCTTTCTTTGAGAAACTTATATTAACTCATCTTTTTTCTGTTCTTTCAGTTGAGCAATAATCTGTTTAACATCCTGTGTGCTGTTTTTTGAGCATACAAGAAGAGCGTCGTCTGTATCGACTATTATGATATCCCTTGTTCCTACTGCGGCAATGAGTTTCTTTCCGCCGCATACAGTAGTACGTTTCGAGTCATAAAAAACCACATTGCCTTCAAAGTAGTTTTTGAATTCATCTGTTTCGTTGATTCTTTCAACTGCGAGCCAGCTTCCGACATCATCCCAGCCGAAACTTCCGGGAATTGTATAGATATCTGATGCTTTTTCCATTATTCCGAAGTCGATTGATTCACTTCGGAATGCGGTGAATTCTCTTACAAGAGTTTCTTCGAAATCATCAGTTCCGAAGCTGTCTCCGATTCTCAGCGCACCTTCATAAATATCGGGCATGAATTCTTTAAGATTCTCCATAAAGGAAGAAATCTTCCATACAAACATACCGCTGTTCCAGAGATATTTTCCCGATTTGAGATATTCCTTTGCTGTTGGTAAATCAGGCTTTTCAACGAATCTTTCAACCTCGTATGAGTCACCCTGTTCAGCACCGAAATTGATGTATCCGTAACCTGTTTCGGGGTAAGTCGGAGTGATGCCGATAGTTACGAGATTTTTACCGTTTTCAGCTGTTTTCACAGCTTTTTTAAGTGTATTCACATAGATTTTTTCATATCCTATGAGGTGATCTGAAGGGAGAACAAGCATTATAGCATCGTCATATTTTTTCATTATGACGGCTGATGCAAGGGCAATGCATGGAGCAGTATTTCTTGCACAGGGTTCAGCGAGAACATTCTCAGAAGGAATATCAGGAAGCTGTTCATATACAAGTTCTCTGTAAGCTGCATTGGTAACGATGTAAATATCCTCATGGTCAACCAGCGGAAGCAGTCTTTTTACTGTTTTCTGTATCATTGTTTCTCCGTCTTTAGTGAGTGAGAGAAACTGTTTCGGGCGGCTGTTTCTGCTTTTCGGCCAGAATCTTTCACCTCTGCCGCCTGCCATTATAACTGCTGTTATTTTCATTTATCCATATCCTCTTTTCCTGTCTGTTCTTCCTCAGAAATTATCCCTTCATCGGCTGAAGAATTTGTCTTTCCGGGGAAAAGCATGGTTTTGAGTGTCATAAGAATTATCTGCAAATCGAGTTTTATCGAATAATTTTCAATATACATGAGGTCCATTTTAAGTTTATCATACGGTGAAGTATCGTAAACTCCCGTAACCTGTGCATATCCCGTAAGTCCCGCCTTAACTTTGAGGCGGTATGCGAATTCGGGCATATATTTTGTGAATTCCTCTGCAAGTTCAGGTCTTTCAGGTCTCGGTCCGACGACGGACATATCACCTCTGAGAATATTTATAAGCTGAGGAATCTCGTCGAGTCTTGTCTTTCTGAGGAATCTTCCGACGGGAGTAATTCTCGGGTCATTGTCCTCGGCAAGTACAGGGCCGCTGATTTTTTCGGCATCTGTTATCATGCTTCTGAATTTGAGAACGCTGAAAATTTTTCCGTCAGATGTGAGTCTTTTCTGTTTGAAAAGTACAGGACCTCCGTCATGAAGCTTTATTGCAATAGCTGTAATCAGCATAACGGGGGACAGAAGCAGAAGTACAGCAACGGAGAAAAAGATATCGAAAGTTCTCTTGATGAAACGCTGTTCAAAGTCGAGACCGTAATTTCTGCAAAGGAGCAAAGGTGTATCGAAAAGTCTTATATCATCTGCTCCACGAATGATAATATCGGATATTTTCGGCGTAATATACGCTCTGCACGAATTTTCAAAACAGAATTTTATATAATCATTGCGTATATCTGCGGGAATGTCACAAATTATGACACCTTCATATTTAAGAATGAGATTTTTGATTTTTTCGGGTTCTTCATCAGCCCTTACCGATTCACAAATCATATACTTGTCCACTCTGCGGCTCATTTTCAGAACAAGCGAAGCCGCCTGATGACTGCCGTACAGGATGAGAAGTTTTCTCGGCGGATAAATCATGAAATAGAGTTTCGACGAAATAAGCGTCCAGAGTGATATTAATCCGAAATCAGCAAAGGTCAGAACAATCATAGGGGAAACAGGCATGAAGTCTCGTCCTATAAGACTTATCATGAAGTACGAAACGAAATTTCCGCACACAACCGCTATAAGCTGAGAATAGAGAATATCGGTTTTTTTGAGATAGCCGACGCTGAATCCTCCGTATACTTTGATAAACAGTACGGTCAGCAGACCGTAAATTCCTATAAGCGTCCAGTTTCCGCGCCTGTAATAAGGCAATACAATCTTCTCGCTGTAATTACTGTACCATACATAGGCGAAAGCCATGGTCAGCATTGTAAGCAACACAACAGCCGAGCCGAAAGTAACGATTCTTTTATATTTGTCTTTTGTGCTGTTCATAATAAAAGGTACTTCTCCTTAAATTAAAAATTCGTACCACCCTAATTATACCAAATAACGCAATATATGTCAATAGAACAAGCGTTATTTCCACATTTTGTGCAAATATCATTGTACTTTTTGTGATATTCACCAACTCAAAAATACTCAGAGTATTATTTGTCGGCAAAATACGGGGCATTTCCCGAAAAAACGCCCCGTACCGCACATTATTTTTTGAGTTTTCCGAGGATTCCGCCAACTTTTCCTGCAACATCATCAAGGCTGATTTTAGCTTTTACAGCCGAAACAACCTCATTGATTTTATCATCGGGTAAATCAACACCGATAACGCCTTCAACAGCCTTGATCGGATCGTTTTTGAATTTTGCCGAGAAATCCTTGTCATTTTTAACCTTGTCTGTAAGTTCATCAATTTTTGCCTTAATATCCATGATAAAACCTTCTTTCATTAATTGATGATTACATTATACCACATTTTTGTGGAAAAATCAACTAAGAATTATCGGTCGGAGCTGAATTCCTTTCATGGCGGCTGATAACGCTTCGGGTATCATTGAAAATTCAGCGACAAGAGAAGCGGGCTTTTTTTCAGTGTCGTCCTGAAGCATGGGTACAAAATAATAATTTTTACGGTTGAAAAGTTCGCCTATATTTTTTGCTGAACCGAGAAGAGAATCGTTTGATGCTATTGCAAGAAGAACGGGTTTCCCTTTTCTGAGATGTGATTTTACAGCCATTGTTACAGCCGAATCAGTTATGCTGTTCGCAAGTTTTGCGGCGGTATTTGATGTACAGGGAGCAACAATCATTATGTCCGTAAGATTTTTCGGACCTATGGGTTCGGCATCCTTTACGGATGTGATTACATTTTTATTGCAGATTTTTTCAAGTCTTGAGATATTGTCAAAGGCAGTACCGAATCTTGTATCTGTAGAACAGGCTGTTTCCGACATGACAGGCAGAAGTTCCGCACCTTTTGACACGAGAATTTCAGCCTGTCGGAAACTTTTTTCAAAAGTACAGAATGAACCCGTAAGTGCATAACCGATTTTAAGTCCTTTGAATTCCTCACTCAAATTAATCACCTCTTTCTGAGAATATTCCTTCGATTGTGTCTGCAATTATCTCTCCTGCGGTAACAGGAGCGGTTTTCCCCGGTATTCCGAGAGCCCATATTACGTGCATTCCGAGTTCGGAAGCGGAGCCGAAGTCAATTCCGCCCGGTTTTGACGCAAGGTCGATAAACAGCGTGTCACGATTGAATCTGCTTAGAATATCACGTGTGAAAATCATTGAAGGGACAGTATTGAAAACAAGTCTGTAATCAGTTCCCGTCATGGCTGTGCATACGGATTTTACTCCTGCCGCATAAGCCTTCGCACTACCATTTGAATTTCTCACAGCAACTGTGATATCTGCTCCGAATCCCTGAAGAATCCGCACAAGAACAGTTCCTATCCTTCCCATTCCGACAATGAGAATCTTTAATCCGCACAGCGTTACGGGGAGTTCTTCGAGGGCGGTTTTTACAGCACCTTCGGCGGTCGGAACAGCATTTCTCATACAGAAATCCTCTCTTGCGGAATAATCGCAGGTATTCGTAAAGATTTTTTTATGTTCACCGCTGATTCTTCCATGAAAAACAGTACCATCAGGTTTAAGCATTTCTTTTACATCTGAAAAATCTGTTTTTCCGCTGAAACAGGGGGTGTATATTCCGCCCGAATCGTTTTCGGCGGAAACGGGCAGAATTATGCTGTCATACAGATTTTTTTTCGATATATCTGCGGTGCCGAGAATTTTCGGTATATATTCCCTGTCGAATCCCATAACGGAAACAGAGTATTTTTCAGCAAGTTTTTTTCCGCAGTAAATCTGCCTCATATCGCCGCCCGCAATAAGTATTTTTTTCATATTTTATCTCCATTTCAGAATAATATCAGGGCAACACCGCACAAAGCACGTTTTTGAACTTTGTACAAAATCTACTTGTATCTTTTGTACAATCTTTGTGCGGTGTTGCATTAGATTGTGAATATTACATTATATGCTGTTTCGGGGTAAAGGTGAAAAAAGAACTCCCCGTTCATCATGAACGGAGAGCCCTTTTTATGTTAGAAGAAGAAAATTATTTCTTAACAGGAAGTGTAGTTACAGAACCTGCATCATACTTCTGGAGTACGAGAGCATCGTTTGCTGTAATTCCGCCCTCACCGTCAACGTCAGCATTTGCCTTTCCTTCATCTGTAAGTGGATACTTTGATGAGTTTGCAAGATACTGGAGGATTGCAACAGCGTCAGCGAGTGCAACCTTACCGTCGCAGTTAGCATCACCGTATACAATTTTGCCGCTTGTTGTCTGTGATGATGCAGTAGTTGTTGCTGTTGCTGAAGTTGTTGTCTTTGCAGTTGAAGCTGTTGTTGAAGATACAGCGGGAGCATCTGCATAATAAAGAGTGATTGACTTGTATGTTACAGAAACCGTAGCTGTTTCATCTGAAGCGGCTGTCCACCAATCCTGGAAAATTGCTTCCTTGCCTGTGATTTTTCCCTCGAACGATTCTTCGTCTGCGTCTACGAATTCACCGTCTATTTCAACAGTTACGGACTTGTCACCTGCATTGTACTGGAAAGGCTTGTTGCCCCACTTAGCGGCACCGCCTGCAGCCGGTACGATATTGCTTGATGTGAGCGCGCCGCCGCCGCAGTACCATGAAACGCTCTTGTCGCATGAAGATTCGAGTTCAACCACATACTTAACAAGCTGTTTTTCAGAGTCAAGCGGAATTACCCATCCGTCCTTTGTTTCTTTGAGGTCATCAAATGAATACTTAACGGAATTGCTGTCTGTTTTGTCAGTCTTTGTAGTAGCTGTTGATTCAGCAGGCTTTGAAGTAGTAGCTGTTGAAGTTGCTGAATCTGATTTCTTTGTTGTAGAAGCTGTTGTAGTAGTAGTGCTCTGTGTTTTTGAAGTAGCAGCTGTTGTAACAACTGCTTCAGTAACAGTAGGCTTGCCAATTACAGCAACCTTTGTAACAGTTGTAATGCCGTTTGTTCTGAAAATAGCTGAAGCAGGAGCGGAAGATGCAGTCCAGCCTGACTTTATATCTTCGTCGCTGAAATATGCGATACCGTTTGCTGTATCTACGTGATAAGGCTTGAATTCTGTCCAGTTGCCCCATTCGCTGTCCATAAATGCGAGAACAGGAGTATCACCTGTGAACTTTACAGCAATATCTTTTCCTGCAATATCAGAAAGTGTGCATGGGAATGCAGATGTGCAGTTGTCATTATCATCGTCGTTTGTTCCGTTCATTGTTTCGGACTTGCTTGAAACAACCTTGCCTGAATCGAGTGAAGGATGGTTGTAAACAGGAGCCTTTCTCTTGCTTCCCCATACAACAGAATCATCATTGAGAACCTTCATCATTGCATCAATTACAGGCTCAGAAGCTGAGTACCATGTATTGTTTGATCTGTTGAGATAACCATGAGCCTCAGAAGGATCGCTTGGGTTTACATCTACGTTGTTATCCCAGAGGAAACATGGGAGACCGTATTCCTTTGCTGTTGTGAGGTAAACGTTTGCCCATTCGCATCTTGCCTCTGTGTTGTTGTAGTTTGAAGAACTGAACTCACCGATGATAACAGGAATATCATTATCAAGGTAAGTATCACGCATTGAAGTGAGAATATTTTTCAGCTCACTTGCCATTGAAGCTGTGAAAGTATCGTGTGAACCTTCCTTATCCATAACAAAGCTGTATGGTGAATAAGCATGAAGTGATACGCAGATATAGTCATCCTTCGGAACAACAAGCTGTGAGTACATTGACTGATCGCTTGTAGCACAGTAAGGAGGAACCATAAGGAGACGTGTTTTCTGATATGGTGAAGATACGCTTCTTACTGTATCAACGAAATCCTGATCGAGCTTGTTGATTGTGTCAACCTCATCCTTTGTAGGTCCCCACCATTCGTGAGTTGTACCTGCGGCTCTCGGCTCGTTCATGCCCTCGAAAATGAGATGCTGGTCATAATCAGCAAAACGTGTTGCAATCTGCTTCCATATAGCCTTGAGCTTAACGGACATTTCATTGTAAGCTGTACCGAGGTCTGAACGGTTTACCCAGTTCTCATGGTGAACGTTAAGAATAACATACATACCCTGCTTGTAAGCGTAATCAACAACTTCCTGAACTCTGTCGAGGTAATCTGTATCAATGTTGTTGTTTCCGTCGAGATGCTGGAACCATGTTGTAGGAACACGGATAGCATTGAAACCCTTAGCCTTTACTGTGTTAATCATTTCCTGAGTTGTAGCAGGATTTCCCCATGCTGTTTCAGACTGATTAGGAGTAGGATCTGAGTTTGAAGATGTGCTGTCGAGGGAATTTCCGACATTCCAGCCGATTTTGATGTTCTGTGTGATTTCAAACGGTGTCATTACATCTGCCGCAGAAATATTAATCTCGACAGGTGCAATTTTCAGAGAAGCTATCAAGCACATAGCAGCAGCTGAGATGCTGACAATTCGTCTGAAAGGTGTTTTTGCATTTGACATAGTTATTTTCCTCCATTTTCTTAGATTTCATGGCAAATCCTGAGAGATACGCCTTAAATATCCCTGAACGATAGTGCCTGAAAAAATTTATGAGCGTGGTGCCTAAACCACACATCATACTTACAAGGCTATTCTATCATATCTGTAAAAAAAAGTCAATGAACATTGTGTAAAATGTATAGCTTTCGGAGGTAGAAAAATAAAGGAATATTTTGTGTGTCATGCACAAATATCAAATTAATTTATTGTTTAATTATCATAATAAAATGAAAAGTTAGTGAATTGATTAAAAAATCTCCCTGCATATATGCTTAATGCAGGGAGATTGCGGAATTTTTAAAACATCTCGTAAGAAATAAAAATCTTTTGCAGGGGACGCCGCCCTCGGCGTCCCGATTGAGCGTTCAATTTGTTTTCGGTTTCGTGATGTAGGGGCGGCATTTCCGCCGTCCGCTTGGTTTTACGATTTATGAATATATGTCGTATCCTCTGTTTACTGGTATCTTGAATCTGTTACCATAAGGTTAACCGTTCCGTTGTCCAGTAAGTACCTTGATTTTGTATTTTTTGTCAGAGTATCATTGATTACGGATTCTCTGTGTTCGTCATACAGATTTCCCCGTATGACGGTGAAACTTACTTCACCATCAGTTTTTATATCGGTGATTTCCAATGTAACATTTCCAAATGAAATATGGTCGCCTTTTAAATATTCTGTTCTCTGAGAAAATGCGTCATCGGTTTCAGAGTGAACCTCACCGTAAACATCAATTGTTGCCCATGTATGTGTGTCAATATACTTATTTACGGAAAAAACGGTAAGAACTGTTATTAAAGCCGCCAGTGTAATAACAATGGTCAGAACGATTTTCTTTATTTTTTTGATTTTATTATCCATTTTTGTTACCTTGTTTTATTGTGGTCTTTTGTTATACTCGATTATATCTTTCCAGTTTTCGCCGAGATGTTCTTCACATTTCTTGCAGAACCAGTCAAGCTGTCGTTTTTGTATCTTACTTTCGAGGATGATATCCGATCCCGCAAACATATTTCCAAAGGGATTATATCCGCCTTCAGCAAGTTTCATGCTTTCACGACAGTATTCGGCTATCCATACACCGACATCACCCGAAGAAACCTTCATGTCAGCGGCGAGAGTGTCAATTTCCTTTTTTCCTGTAAGAACTGAAAGTGCGGCGATATCTTTTTCTTCTTTGGAATATTCGGGAGGTTTGGCAGGTGGTTCTGTAGGTTTGAATAATGCGGCACATATCATGAAAAAAAGCACAAACCCAACCCAAAATATCAATGTTTCCTGATCCGAAAACATAAAACCACCTCCAAAAAAATCAATAATTATTCTTCTCCGTATATCTTTGCGGCAACATCAACTGTCTGCTTTGCATCCTTTGCATAGAAGTCAGCGTGTATCTGTTCAGCATAAGAAGCTGTAAGCACAGCACCTCCGACAACTGTTTTGCATTCGGGATACTGTTCGTTAAGCAGTGCGATAGTGTCAGCCATTGCACCGAGAGTTGTTGTCATAAGTGCGGAAAGTCCCACAAGCTTGACTTTGTGTTCAATTGCTGTGTCAACTATAAGCTGTGGTTCGACATCTTTTCCGAGGTCGATTACAGTAAATCCGTAGCTGTCGAGAAGAACCTTTACAATGTTCTTTCCGATATCGTGAATATCACCCTTTACTGTTGCAAGCACGACCTTACCCTTTGAAACACTTGCTGAATTATTTGCTGAAAGCTTGTCCTTGATGACTTCAAAACAAGCCTGTGCGGCACCTGCCGTGAGGATAAGCTGAGGGAGGAAAATAGTTCCCTTTTCAAACTTTGCCCCTGCCGAATCAAGTGCAGGAATAAGATGACCGTTGATTATTTCCATAGGATCAACTGTGTTCATGAGTTCGTTTACAGCCTTTATCGCATCATTTTTCAGACCGTTTTCAACAGCGTAAACGAGGTTCGGCGTACCCTTGTCTGCTGTGACGGGTGCAGGCTTCGGGGCTGAATTATCCTGTGCATAAACAGCTATGAATTCAGCGGAATTTTTGTCGATTCCTGCGAGAAGTCTGTAAGCACGTACAGCACCTATGATTGAATCAATATTCGGGTTGATGATAGGCAAATCAAGTCCGCTGTGAAGTGCCATAGTAAGGAATGTTCGTGTAATTGTCTCTCTGTTCGGGAGACCGAATGAGATATTTGAAACACCGAGAACGGTATGAAGTCCGAGTTCCGTTTTAACACGATGAAGTGCATTTATTGTCTCCATTACGCCTTCCTGTTCAGCAGAGGCTGTGAGTGTGAGACAGTCGATGAATACATCTTCTTTCGGGATTCCGTATTCCATTGCACGATTTAAAATTCTCTCAGCGATTTCAAAACGTCCCTGTGCAGTTTTCGGAATACCGCCCTTGTCGAGAGTAAGTCCGACAACAGCCGCACCGTATTTCTTAACGAGAGGGAGGATAGAATTTAATGATTCCTCCTCACCGTTTACGGAGTTTACGATAGGCTTTCCGTTATAAACTCTGAGACCTGCTTCAAGGACTTCGGGAATTGTTGAGTCAAGCTGTAAAGGAGTATCGCAAATACCCTGAATTGCCTTTACAGCAGTAACCATCATTTCTTTTTCGTCGATTCCGGGGAGACCTACGTTGACATCGAGAATTTCAGCACCTGCATGAATCTGCTCGACAGCCTGTCCGAGAATATAGTCTATATCGTGTGCAAGGAGAGCCTCCTTGAAACGCTTTTTTCCTGTCGGGTTGATTCTTTCACCGATAACTCTCGGCTGATTTATTTCAACGCAGTTTACAGCGGAACATACACAGCTTTTTCTTACTGTTTCATAAGGAGTGTATTTCATTTTGCTGAGTGAATCTGCAACAGCCTTTATATGCTTCGGAGTTGTACCACAGCATCCGCCGAAAATTTTAACACCGATCTTTGCAAGTTTCACAGCACTTTCTGCGAAATCCTCAGCATCAACATTGTACTGATTTGTAACAGGATCGGGAAGTCCTGCATTCGGCTTTGCAATTACGGGAAGTACAGTAAGCTGACAGAGTTTTTCGAGTACGGGGAAAAGTTCCTCAGGACCGAGAGAACAGTTTACACCGATTGCATCAGCACCGAGACCTTCAAGCACAGCAACCATACATTCGGGCGAAACACCTGTGAATGTACGCATATTTTCCTCGAATGTCATTGTAACAAGCACAGGCTTGTCTGAATTTTCCTTTGCGGCGAGGAGTGCGGCTTTAACTTCATAAAGGTCTGTCATTGTTTCGATTACAATAACATCAGCTTCGCTTCCTGCGAGTACAAGTTCTTTGTATACATCGTATGCTTCTTCAAATTTAAGAGTTCCCGAAGGTTCAAGAAGCTGACCTATAGGACCTAAATCGAGGGCTACGAGAGATTTTCCGTCTACAGCCTTTTTTGCATTGCTGATACCTGCCTTTACGACTTCCTCAACGGTATGACCGCTGTCAGCAAGCTTGAAACGGTTTGCACCGAATGTATTTGCATATACTATATCAGAACCGTTTTCGGAATAAAGACGGTGAATGTTCATTATTGCATCGGGATTTGTGAGGTTGAGGAGTTCGGGGACGTGTTCCGTCTGAATTCCTGCCGCCTGAAGCATTGTACCCATTCCTCCGTCGAGGAAAACAAATTCTTTTTCTGAGAGAAGTTTGTTTAATACATCTGACATATTTTAATCTCCTTATGAGGCAAAAGTACCGAGAATACGGAATGACTCAACATTTTCCTGAAGGTCACGAATCAAAGCCTTTACAGTCGGATCAGTAATTTTTCCGCTGAAATCAAGATAGAATAAAACTTCAAAACTTCCGTCCTTTATAGGTCTGCTTTCGATACGGATGAGGTTCATTCCGTTAACATAGAATTTTGTGAGAAGTCTGTAAAGGCTTCCCTCCTTATGAGGAAGCTGTAACATAACGGATACAACATCGGCATCGGATGCAACCTGCATATTTCTTGAAATGCACACAAACTTTGTGCGGTTTACGGATACGTCTGCGATATTTTCAGCAATAATGTGAAGTCCGAGTTTTTTTGCACAGTCAACAGAACATACAGCCGCAATATTTTCGTCGCTTTCAGAAACCTTTACAGCGGCAGTTGCGGTATTTCCATATTCTGCTGTTTTAAGTCTGTTTTCTGTTATGAAACCTGCGCACTGCGAAAGTGCCTGAGGATGAGAATAAACTTTTTTGATATCACTCAGCGCAATATCATTTCTTGCGGCGAGGCAATGATTTATTTCAACGTCAACTTCCTTGACTATGTATACGCAGTATTTAGCCATAAGGTCGTATGTGCTTGTGACAGAACCCGCAGTTGAATTTACAAAGGGGAGAACACCGTATTCGATTTCACCCGACTGCACAGCCTTGAAAACATCCTCGAATGTGCGGTAGAATGTAGGCTCTTTTTCTCCGAAAATAAGCTTTGCGGCTGTTTCGGAATTAGCTCCCGAAGTACCCTGACATCCGATTTTTACGGCATTTTCAAAATCGGGTTCTTTGTATATGATTTCTTCATCATTTGCGAGAATTTTTCTGTTCTGTAAAATTTTGCTTATATCCATTATGGTTGTAAAGAGTGCGGCAGTACCGTTTTCGAGACTTTCATCATTTGTGAGTGCTTTTATTCTGTCTATTACTTCCTGTTCTCTTCCACCCTGAAATACAGGCATATTGTTTTCTTTCTTGTAATCTGCAACACCTTTGCAGAGTTCCATTCTTTTCATAAAAAGGGATAATATTTCGCTGTCTGTTTCATCAATTCTGTTGCGAAGCTGCTTTAAATCCATGACCGAACCTCCTTGAAATAAGTGTCGGTTTTCAGTATTTTTCCGACACAGTTTAATTATATCAGATTTTTTTGAAAAAATCAATAAAAAAACCTTTAAATATATTGCAAAACAGAATTGATTTGTGGTATAATAAAAAAGTATATTATGAGTAGCTATGACCGGATATGAAAAACGGTCATTTACGGTAAATATATTTGACTATAATGCAGAGCAAGGCATGGTAAATAATAGTGAAGAAAATCAGAATACTGGGTATAGATCCGGGATATGCAATAGTCGGATTCGGGATACTCGATTATGACGGAGTTAATTTTGAGCCGATAGAATACGGGGCAATTCTCACAGAGGCGAATACACCTTTTCCTGAAAGAATAAAGGCGATTCATACCGATATGGAATTTATTTTCGGCAAGTTTTCACCCGACTGCATGGCTATGGAAAAACTGTATTTCAACACTAACCAGAAAACTGCGATAAATGTCGCACAGGCGAGGGGAGTAACGCTTCTTTCGGCGGCAAAAAGAGATATTCCGATAACGGAATATACACCGTTACAGGTCAAAACCGCTGTTGTCGGATACGGAAGGGCGGAAAAGAATCAGGTCATGGAAATGACAAGGCAGATTCTCGGACTTGCGCAAATTCCGAAACCCGATGATGCCGCAGATGCACTTGCTGTTGCAATCTGTCACGGACACAGTACACGATTCAGATAAAACAGGAGAGTTAATATGATATACAGTCTTACAGGAAAACTGGCACTGAAAGAACTTAATTTTGCTGTTATTGAATGTGCAGGAGTAGGATACGGATGCCGCACTTCATACAATACTGTTTCACAGATTGGGGAAACGGGAAGCGAGGTTAAGCTTTACACCTATATGCACGTAAGAGAGGATGCTGTTGAGCTTTTCGGATTTGCGGATTTGCAGGAGCTGAGCTGTTTCAAGCTTCTGATTTCTGTATCAGGCGTGGGACCGAAGGCCGCAATTTCAATTCTTTCCGATATGACACCTGAAAAATTTGCTTTTCTCGTTGCATCGGGCGACAGTAAGGGATTTACAAAAACAAAGGGCATAGGAGCAAAAACTGCTCAGAGAATAGTCCTTGAACTCAAGGACAAGATATCCTCGGATTCATTAAGCGCCAGCAGCAGCGGAGAAAGCGAATCATTCAGACCATCAGGAGCAGACGGAGCTGTTTCAAATGTTTCCGAAGCACTTGAAGCACTTATGGTGCTCGGCTATACTCAGGGGGAGGCGGCATCCGTACTCAGAAAACTCGATCCCGCACTCAGTACACAGGACCTTATAAAAGAAACTCTAAGAATTATGTCATCAAGAAATACACGCTGATAATCTACTACATACGAAAGGAAGATTTTAATTTATGAATCTTGACGAATTGCTTAAGGCGGCTATCAAAGATCCGTCAAAACGTTCTGTATTTTTACAGACTCTCATAAAGAGTGACGTTTATGTAATATGCAGAAATCCTGTAAAGCAGGAAAGAGGAAGAGCAGAGGGAGGCATTCAGCTTGAACTCATCACAATACAGAATCCGATGGGTGATGTATTTATTCCTTTTTTTACAAGTTACAGGGCATTACAGCAGTTTGCAAAGAGATACGTTGACTGCTATAAGATAAACTGTCTCAGACTTTTTGATCTCATTCAGTCTGCATCTGCTGTACTTAATCCGAATTCCTACGGAAAGGAATTTTCATCACAGGAGATAAAGAGTATTCTCATGATAGCGAGAAATCTCAAAATCAAGGCTATTTCATACAATGAGGCTGATATCATAAGCTACAGACCGTGTGAGCATTCTGTCGGACATATCACAAAGGCAGCAACAAAATTTCTCTCAAAACAGCCTAATGTTGACAGAGCGTACATAATGGAAATGGTGAAGGGCTGTGAAAGACCTCAGCTTCTTCTTGTGCTTGATATGCTTGGAAGCACAAGAAAACTGTTTGTACCGCTTTCAAAATATCTCTCTAAGATAACAAAGGCGAATGAGCATCTTTGTTTCATAAGCATGGAGCAGGATATGGGAAAGAAAGCGGCTGAAACAGTAGATCCCTTCTACACAAGAAAGAAGAGATACTTCGAGAAATAACACAGCGGGGCTGCAGCGGGGCTGTTACTTAACAGCCCCATAATGATTAAGGAGGTGCGAAGGATTGATACAGACAGAGGATATGGAGTTTGTTCCGAGAGTTATTTCTCCTGAAGAACATGAGGAAGACGGAGAGGCTGAATTCAGTCTGCGTCCGAAAACTCTTTTTGAGTATATAGGACAGGATAAGGTAAAGGAGAATCTTGCCATATATATCGAGGCTGCAAAACGCAGGGGAGAGCCTCTTGACCACGTACTTCTTTACGGGCCTCCGGGACTTGGAAAGACTACGCTTTCATCAATCATAGCGTATGAACTCGGAGTAAATCTCAGAGTGACAACAGGCCCTGCAATTGAGAAGCCCGGTGACCTTGTTTCACTTCTGACAAGTCTTTCCGACAATGATGTGCTTTTCATAGACGAGATACACCGTCTTTCACGTGCGGTTGAGGAAATACTGTATCCCGCACTTGAGGACAGGGTTATTGACATAATTATAGGAAAAGGACCTTCGGCAAGGTCGATAAGAATGGATCTCAAGCCTTTTACGCTCATCGGAGCAACCACAAGGGCGGGACAGCTTTCTGCACCGCTCAGAGACAGATTCGGAGTAATTCAGCGTCTTGAACTTTATTCAAAAGAACAGCTTACGGATATTGTAAGAAGAAGTGCAATGATTCTCAATATTCCATGCACCACCGACGGAGCATCTGAAATTGCGGGGAGAGCAAGAGGAACACCCCGAATTGCAAACAGACTTTTAAAGAGAGTGCGTGACTTTGCGGATGTAATGGGTAATGGAGAAATTACGCAGGAAATTGCATCTGTTGCACTCAGCAGACTTGAAATAGATGAACTCGGTCTTGACAGTCTCGACAGACGTATGCTTGAAATGATAATAAGAGGTTACGGCGGAGGACCTGTCGGGCTTGAAACACTTGCTTCGGCAATAGGTGAGGAAGCTGTGACGATAGAGGATGTATGCGAACCGTTCCTCATGCAGCTTGGATTTCTCGGACGTACTCCGAGAGGAAGATGTGCAACTGAACTTGCATACAGACATCTCGGTTTTAAAATTCCGTCGCAGAATGCGGACGACGGACAGCTTTCATTCTGATATGTTCGTATTCGGAAGAAAACTGAATTACAGGCGGAATTCAGAAACGGAAATCAACCGTTCGGGATTCCCCATGATATGCGGACAGGCACTCGGAGAAACTGCAAAGCTTAAATACGGTCTTTGCCGCATGAGTTTCAACGGATGTGAGGTTATAGCGGTATACAATGCGCTTGTATATCTCGGAATACCCGTACCGCTTCATGAAACAGCATTCTATATGGAAAAATACAGAATGCTTATGGGAATATTCGGATGCAATCCGTTTAAAATAGGAAATGCGCTCAGATATTTCGGAGGAGAATTCAGCCGACCGACATCTGATGATTTCGGAGAGGCTTTTATAATAACTTACTGGACGGGGAGACGTTTCCTGTCCTCACTTCATACCGTATTCTGCATACAGACAGAATCGGGGATTGATATATATAACAGATTCAACAGTTGTCCCACAGTGAGAAACTGCATGACTGTAAGGGATATTACAGGCGGAAAAAAGCCTGTTGCTGTATACACCATAGTAAAGGAGCAAAGAGGATAATGGGCAGACTGTTCGGAAAAGACGGATTAAAGGGAATAGGCGTATCAGAACTGAGATGTGAAATTGCCGTTCAGCTCGGACAGGCGGTTTCTGCTGTACTTGCAGGTGACGAAAAAGAAAAGTCATGCATAGTTGTCGGAAGAGATACAAGAAGTTCGGGTGTGACGCTTGAAGCGGCATTGTGTGCAGGTATAAGCTCGGCAGGAGTTGATGTGCTTGTACTCGGTGAAGTACCTGCACCTGTAGTATCTTTCATGGTGAGAAAGAAAAAAGCAAGTGCAGGAATAATGATTTCATATTCAAACAGAAAATCAGAAAGCAACGCTTTCAAGGTATATTCGGCGGAGGGAAAGAGAATCGGCAGAGAAACAGAGGATGAGATTGAAAAGCTGATACTTGATGAACCGTGGAATCTTAGTCCGATACAGAGAAGAAGATACGGAAAAATCAAACATACCGAACTTGCAAATGATGATTATATTGATTACATAGTGTCAAAATCAAGGGCAGATCTTTCGGGAGTTCGTGTGGCTGTTGACTGCGGAAACGGTGCGGCATCGTTCACCGCAGAGAAGATTCTCACAAGGCTCGGTGCAGATACCGTAATGATGGGAAACAAGCCTTCCCCGACAAATATTAACAGGGAATGCGGAAGCACATCCGCCGATGCGCTTATGTCATTCACTAAAGACAACAGCTGTGACTGCGGAATCGCATTTGACGGCGCAGGTGAAAGATGCATAGCTGTTGATGAAAAGGGACAGCTTATGGAGGGCGACCTCATAACAGCCCTTTGTGCGAAATATCTCAAAGAGACAGGAAAACTCAAAAAGAATACGCTTGTTGTAACGTCTGCAAATAATCTCGGACTTACAAATTTCGGAATCGACTATTACATGAATGTCGTTTCAGCAGGAAGTGATGAACGTGACCTTATGAAGCTTCTTGAAAAGGAAGAATACAGCGTTGCGGGAGATCCGTGGGGATATATGCTTATTCCGAAGGAATCACCTGTTGCAGACGGACAGATTGTGGGAATAAAACTTCTTGAGATACTCAAACGTTCTGAAAAGAAAATGAGTGAAATCACAAACATACTCAAAAAACTCCCGCAGGTAATGATGAATATACCAATAAGCAGATTTTACAGCGAAGTATGGAAAAAGGATACAAACATAACCTCACTTATAAGCTACTACGAGAAGAAACTCGGAGACAGCGGAAGAATAGCTGTGCGTGAGGAAGGAAAAGAACCTGTAATCCGTGTTCTCGTTGAGGGCAGGGATTTTTCGGAAATTAATATGATAGCAATAGATGTTGCCGACAGAGTAAGACAATGCTGCGGCAGACAGGAAGAATTGAACTGATAGGAGAAGAAAAGTCTTGAGAACAGCAAATAACTGGAAGGACTATATCATACACGATACATCTGACGGAGAAAAACTTGAAACATGGGGAGATATCAGCCTTGTAAGACCTGATCCCCAGATTATATGGAAAACACCAAAGCAGAATCCCCTCTGGAAAAAGGCGGACGGACATTATCACCGTTCAAGTCAGGGCGGCGGAAAATGGGAATTCAGAAAGTCAATTCCCGAATCATGGAATATTACATACGGAAACCTTATATTCAACATACGTCCGACAGGATTCAAGCATACGGGGCTTTTCCCTGAACAGGCTGTAAACTGGGATTTTATGGCTGATAAGATAAGAAATGCAGGCAGAGAAGTAAGTGTACTGAATCTCTTTGCCTACACAGGCGGAGCAACTCTTGCCTGTGCAGAGGCGGGAGCGAATGTATGTCATGTTGATGCATCAAAGGGAATGGTTCAGTGGGCAAGACAGAATGCCGCATCATCGGGGCTTGAAGATAAACCGATAAGATGGATTGTGGATGACTGTGAGAAATTCATAGCAAGAGAAATAAGACGAGGAAGAAAGTATGATGCAGTAATCATGGATCCTCCGAGTTACGGCAGAGGTCCGGGCGGCGAAATATGGAAGCTTGAGGACAGTATCTATGACCTTGTGAAGCTCTGTTCGGGTGTTCTTTCGGATAATCCGCTGTTTTTCCTTATCAACAGCTATACTACGGGACTTTCACCATCTGTAATGGGTTATATTCTCGGTACCGTATTAAAGGAACAGCATGGAGGAAATGTATCATTTGATGAAATCGGACTTCCTGTAAAGTCAACAGGAATGACACTTCCCTGCGGTTCAACTGCGATATGGCAGAAGTGATATGGAGAATATAATAAAGGCTGAGGGCGTGCGTTTCAGCTATGGTGAGGAAAATGAAAAAAGCAGTAAAAATGAGGTGCTTAAAGGCATAGACCTCGAAATAAAAGAGGGCGAATTTGTGGCGGTGCTCGGACATAACGGTTCGGGCAAATCCACTCTTGCCAAGCATTTCAATGCAATTCTGCTCCCGACATCGGGAAAAATCACCGTAAACGGAATTGATACATCGGATGATACAAAATTATTTGAACTGAGAAGTTCATGCGGAATGGTTTTTCAGAATCCTGATAATCAGATTGTATCATCAATTGTCGAGGAAGATGTTGCATTTGCACTTGAAAATATGGGCGTTCCGTATGATGAGATGAGAAAAAGGGTTGATGATTCCCTTAAAGCAGTCGGAATGTATGATTACAGGCTTCATTCACCGAGTCAGCTTTCAGGCGGACAGAAACAGAGGGTTGCAATTGCGGGAGTAATTGCAATGGAGCCGAAATGTATAATTCTTGATGAACCCACCGCAATGCTTGATCCGCAGGGCAGACGTGAAGTAATGTCCGTAATAAAGCGCATGAATCGTGAAAAAGGAATTACGGCTGTTCTGATAACTCACTATATGGATGAAGCGGCGCAGTGTGACAGAATTGTCGTTATGGACAAAGGAAAAATAATACTTGATGATACTCCGAAAGGAGTATTTTCCCATGTTGAGGAAATCAGGAAAATCGGGCTTGATGTTCCGCAGGTAACTGAACTTGCGTGGGAACTGCGAAAATCGGGATATGACATCCCCTCCGACATAATAACGGAAGATGAATGTGCCGATGCACTTGAAAAATTGCTGAGGCAGTATCACATAATTACGACAGAATAAAGGCAACACCGCACAAAGCACGTTTTTAGACTTTGTACAAAATTTACTTGTATATTTTCCGTCATATCACACAAAAATCTCTTGACTTGCGACAGCAAGCCTGCGAAATTTTTATGCGCTCTGACGAAAAATCTGACTGCGTATCTTTTGCACAATCTTTGTGCGGTATTGCCTAAAGGCAACACGCATACAGCAAGTGTGCGTGAAACCTGATGTATGCAGGGGGATTTTTCCGCCTGCAATGATTTTGTTCTATACAGGGTGGTGATTTGTTTGACGGTTCTTGAAACACAGGGACTGACATATACGTACAGCGAGGGTTCTCCGTTTGAGAAAACAGCGGTGGATCACGTTGACCTCAGGATTGAAGAGGGAGAAATGATAGGTATAATGGGGCATACAGGTTCAGGAAAATCAACCCTTATACAGCATTTTAACGGACTTATCAGACCTACTTCAGGAAAAGTTCTTCTTGACGGAGAGGATATATGGGCAGACAAATCAAAAATACGTGATGTTCGATTTAAGGTCGGACTTGTGTTTCAGTATCCTGAATATCAGATTTTTGAAGAAACTGTATTCAGGGATATAGCATTCGGACCGAGAAACATGGGTCTTGATGAAGCGGAAGTAAAAAGGCGTGTGCTTGAAACAGCTTATGACATCGGACTTGATGAGAGATTCATGAACTGCTCACCTTTTGAACTTTCGGGAGGACAGAAAAGAAGGGTTGCAATTGCAGGAGTAATGGCAATGAACCCGAGAGTTCTCATTCTTGACGAACCTACAGCAGGTCTCGATCCTGTCGGCAGAGACAAAATTCTCGGTCATATAAAGGCGTATCACGAAAAAACAAAAAACACAGTCATGATAGTTTCACACAGCATGGAGGATATAGCGGGATTTGCGGATAAGATACTTGTAATGAACAAGTCAAGGCTTTTCTGCTATGACGATACTGTAAATGTATTCAGCAGAGCGGAGGAACTTGCGAAAATAGGACTTGATATTCCTCAGATAACAAAGGTATTCCTTGAACTTAAAAAGCGTGGCATTGATTTCGGGAAAGAGGTTTATACAACAGGCTATGCAAAGGAACTTTTGCTCAGAAAACTGAAAGAAAGAGGAGGAATATGATTTGCTGGGCAATATAACTCTCGGACAGTATTTTCCAAATAACAGTATCCTTCACCGTCTTGATGCGAGATTCAAGATAATCATTACTCTTATATATATAATGATGCTTTTTACAGGTGAAACGCTTACATGTCTCATGGTGGGTGCTGTATTTACGATATTTGCGGCGGCACTTTCAAAAATACCGTTTAAAATGTTTTTCAGAAGTGTAAAGCCTCTGCTTCCTTTTCTGATAATGACAGCAATTATAAACCTTCTGTTTGTCAAGAGCGGAGAAGTGCTTTATGAATGGAAATTCATAAAAATAACGCAGAATGGACTTAATATAAGTGTTTTTATGGTTGTGAGAATAGTTCTTCTCATTACGGGAAGTTCTCTGCTCACATATACGACATCACCGATTACTCTTACTGATGCGATAGAGAGACTGATGTCTCCGCTGAAAAAAATCGGATTTCCTGCGCATGAACTCGCAATGATGATGTCGATTGCGCTTCGTTTTATTCCTACGCTTATAGAGGAAACAGAAAAAATAATATCCGCCCAGAAAGCACGAGGTGCAGAGATAGATACAGGAAGCCTCATGACAAGGGCAAAGAATATGATTTCAATACTTGTGCCGCTTTTTATATCCTCATTCCGCAGAGCAGATGAACTTGCAACAGCAATGGAATGCAGGTGCTATCACGGAGGTGAGGGGCGAACAAGATTAAGACAGTTAAAATCATCTGCTCGTGATTATGTGGCTCTTGCGGTAACGCTGATTTTTTATGCGTGTGCGGTCACAGTTTCGGTAATGAGCAAATAAGAAAGAAACAGGAGAAAAAATATGAAAGACAAGGAGAGCAGAACAGAACAAAAGCACAGCGGCGGATTATGGAATATCATGTATGACAAGGGTGTGCTTTATTTTATACTTTCGTTTTTGATTTCATCATCAATAATGCTGTATTCGTTTTTCAAAATCGGAATACATCCATTTGGCGACCGTCAGATGCTTGTTGTGGATTTGTGGCATCAGTATTATCCGTTTTTCAGAGTTCTCAGGGAGAAACTTCTGACAGGCGGTTCTCTGCTTTATTCGTGGCAGAATGGTATGGGAACGAATTTCATTGCACTTATTGCATACTATGCGGCAAGCCCTCTGAATTTTATTTCGATATTGTTTGATGATGACCATGTAAGGGATGCACTTACATACATACTTATTGCGAAAACAGGATTCAGCGGAGCATTTTTCAGCTGTTTCCTCAGATATACATATAACAGAAAAGATTTTTCAACAGTTGTATTTTCGGTTCTGTTCTCGCTTTGCAGTTATACGCTCGGATACTACTGGAATGTAATGTGGTTTGATACAGTTGCGCTTTTCCCTCTTGTAATGCTCGGAGTTACAGCACTTTGCAGAGAAGGAAAATGGAAACTCTATACAGTTTCACTTGCGCTTTCACTTATTGCAAACTATTATGTGGGATATTTCACCTGCATTTTCACAGTAATCATGTTTTTCTGCACAGCAGTTATCGAATGCAGGGGAATAAAGGATTTTTTCTGTAAATTCGGACTTATTCTCCGTTCATCAGCACTCGGCGCAGGTCTCGGAGGATTCATTCTTCTTCCTGCATATCTCGGATTACAGCTTACATACAGCGTAGAAAATACATTCCCACGTGAAATTTCATGGGCAGAGAAATGGACTGATATATTTGCAAATCTCATAGGTTATCAGGAACCCACACATATTGAGGGACTCCCGAATTTTGCCTGCGGAATGTTTGCTGTTACTCTTTTCGGAGTATTTCTGTTTTCGGGCGGAATAAAAATACGTGAGAAAATAACAAAGGTTCTCATGCTTGGTTTTATTGCGGTAAGCTGTAACATGAATGTACTCAATTTTATATGGCACGGGTTCCATACAACAAATCAGCTTCCTTACAGATACGCATTCATATTCAGTTTTGTGTTTGCTTCTGCGGCATACAGCGGATACTGTGCGATAAGGGACAAGGGTATAAAGATTTATCAGATAGTTTTGATGCTTACAGGACCTCTTGCTGTATTCGGACTCAATTATCTGAAAGACAAACAGGAATTTGCATTTGTCGGGGCATTGAAAAGCTCGGCAATTATAACAGCGGCATATATCATAATATTTTTTGCGGTAAAGATTTTTCCTGTGAAAAGCATGAAGGTAAAGACGGTATTTCTGAATCTGTTTATTGCGGCGGCTGTATTCAGCGAGACAGTAAGTGCGGCAGTTATAGGAACGGGTGCTGTCGGAAGTTCAGCCTATTCAAGCTATCCTGCATCGGATGAGGATGTGCAGATACTTCTGAGTGATATAAGTGATAAGGAATATTCACAATGGTACAGAACAGAAATGACTAAAACATATACACTTAATGACAGCGCATTGTATGGCTATACGGGTGTATCACAGTTTTCATCATCAGCGAATGTTTCTGTAACAAGACTTTTTGAGAGACTTGGACTTTATGCATCGGAAGCAGGAAACAGATATTATTACAGAATTTCAACTCCTGTCGTGAATTCAATTCTCGGAATAAAGTATATTATTTCAAAGAACGGTACTCTTTCAAGCAACAGATACGACCTTGAGCTTATGAATTCATCAGGGAAGGTAAACAGCTATGAGAACAAATATCCTTTGTCACTCGGTTTCATGATGAATGAGAGCATTCTTGAAATGGAGGACAAAGAGGCGGTAAATCCTTTTGAGTATCAGAATAATCTGATGAAAAAAGCAACAGGTATTGACTACGCTGTATTTGTGGCACAGCCTGTCGCACTTGCAGAATATGATAACATAAATGTATCAAAAAGCAGTTTCGGAAACTACACATTTGTGAAAGAAGATTCAGGAAAACCCGCATCTTCAAAGTACAGTTTCAAATGCAAGGACGGAGAGCATCTTTACGGTTACGCAACAGGCGGAAACTGCAGTAATCTGAAAGTTACGGTTGACGGGGGTGTCACTGACAATACTGTATCAATTGAAAAATATCCGATTGTCTTTCCTATGGGAAACGGTGCGGAAGGAAACACAGCAAGTGCAGAGATTACAATTGCAGACGGCAAGAATTCAGGAAGCTATAAGCTTATGGTTTACGCATTGCGTGAGGATGCCTTTGAAATTGCATACGATAAACTTGCGGATGAACAGCTTGAAGTAACCGAATTCTCGGATACTGAAATAAAGGGAAAAATCAAAGCAGAAAAACATGGAATAATGTATCTTTCAATTCCTTATGAAAGAGGATGGAAAGTATACGTTGACGGTGAAAGGGCTGACACACTGCCCGTACTCAATTCAATGCTCGGAGTAAGGCTTGATGCAGGTGAACATGACATCCGCCTAAAGTATGTACCCGAGGGATTTGATGTCGGTACAGCTTTAAGTCTTGGAATGCTTTTATGCTTCATAATTCTCTGCATTACAGACGCAAGAAAGAAGAAAAAAACAGTTCCTGTTCAGGAGGAAAGCAATGAGAAATCTGAAAGTAATGGCGGCATACAGGGGGACGAATTATCACGGGTTCCAGATACAGAAAAATGCGGTGACGATTCAGGAGACTCTGGAGAAGCATCTCTCGAAGGTGCTGAATGAACCTGTTTCGGTAACAGGCTGTTCGAGAACTGATACAGGAGTTCACGCAAATCAGTATTGCTTTAACGTAAAGACGGAAAGCAGTATCAGATGTATCGGGCTGGTAAGAGGCGTAAACGGAGAACTCCCCGACGATATTTCGATTTTAAGCTGTGAGGATGTATCGGAGGACTTTCATGCAAGGTATGACTGTGTAGGAAAGGAATACATATACAAAATACATTGCAGTGAATCGAAAAATCCGTTTGCGGCAGATCTTGCATTTCATTACAGGAGAAAACTTGATATTGAAGCTGTAAGAAAAGCAGGTCAGTATTTCGTTGGAACGCATGATTTTGCATCGTTCTGTGCTGACTGTTCAAATGTTTCAACAACAATACGCACTATTTATGAATTGAAAATAGAAAATAGTGGAGATTCGGTGATAATACTTGTAAAAGGCAACGGTTTTTTGTATAATATGATTAGGATAATTGTCGGTACACTTCTTGATGTAAGCGAGGGCAGAATTTCTCCCGATGATATTCCTGAAATACTTGAAGCGAGAGATCGTCTCAGGGCAGGAAGAACGGCTGTTCCTTATGGACTTTATCTCAACAGAGTATTCTATGATGAAACCGAACTTATGAAACAGGAGCATTAACGCATACTGTCTATGCGGCAATGCTGTGGTATAAAAATGCGGGAGGAGGCGGCTTTATGGCAAATATCAGTCCCGAAGGAAAAAATAAAAAATCAAAGTTAAGAATTAAAAAAGGAAAGACCGACAGTCGCACAGGGAAGAAAAAAATAACAGCCGCATTGATTACATTATCTGTTATTCTTGTTCTTTTCGTATCAAAAGGCTGGTGGCTCCCGAAACTCAGCGGAATCGGAAAGCAGTATCACATAATTACAAACAGCGGTGAACTTGCGGATGGAAATTATCCGATTGAGGTTGACGGAGGAAAAGATTATCAGGTTCTTTGCAGTAAAAAGGAATTTGCTGTCATGAACAGCGCATATATTTTCTTTTACAATCAGAAAGGCGAACTGCTGAGGAAGCGTCAGCACAGCTTTGTCAGTCCCGTTATGCTGTTTGAAAACGGGAGGGCTCTTGTATATGAAAGCGGAGGAAATGAATTCAGCGTTGAGACAAGCGACGAAGTTCTGTACACAAAGACATTTGATAATAACATACTTCTTGCGAGAATAAGCCCCGAGGGATATACTGCTGTTGTGACAACTTCGGATAATTTTGAATGCGAGTTCTGTGTTTACGACAAAAAGGGCGAAAGCATCTATGAGAGAAAGTGTTATGAGAGAATAAATGACCTTGACTTCAAGGATGAAAGCACAGGCTGTATCATAAGCTATATAAATGCAGAAAACGGTTCGATAGTAACCTCTGTACAGAATCTGAATTTTACAGAGGACGGAGAAGTATGGAAGTCTCCCGGAGTCGATACACTCGGACTTAATGTATACTGTTTCGGAGACGGAGCGTTTGTATACGGACTTGACGGATGCGGCTACATAGATGAAGGCGGACAGATAACTTCATTTTACAGATATGACGGAGAGGTTGCAGGAGGAAGCAGTGAGGAAGGAAAGTCTGCTGTTATAATCAATAACGAGGCAAGAAGAAGATACGTCATGGCTTTGTTTGACGGAGGAGGTTCATCTCCGACAGAAATTGAACTTGATGATCCTCTCGTTGATGTTGCAGTATATGACGGAATTGCATACGTTATGTGCAAGGAAATGATACTTGCCTATGATTTTGATGGTGTACTCCGTTCAACAGCAGTAATATCAGATTCATACAGCGGATTTGCAAGGAATGAAAAGTATATTTTTCTGAGAGGATTCGGAAAGGTAGACAGAATAGATTACGATACATGATAATATGATAAAGGAGGGTACGGATTTAATCCGTATATAAAGATTATGGGAACAGAATTTTCATGGTTTTATGATGTCATGGCACTTGCGGCAGTGCTTGTATGCTTGTTTTTCGGGGCAAAGAAAGGTCTTATAAGGTCAGGAATTACGCTTGTCGGATTTCTAATTTCTCTTATGCTTGCATTTGCACTTGGAAATTCGCTATCGGGTTCGATTTACAACGGAACAATTTTCAACAGTAATGTCAGAAAAATCAATCAGGCACTCGAAGATGATATGTTTATTATCAAGTTCGAGGAATATATTGAAAATCTCGACTATAATGTAAATGTAAAGAGAGAGAATCTTGAAAAGATTATGGAATCGGGCGAGAATGTCGATGCACAGCTTTACAAGTATGTAAACAATATCAACGGAAGAAAAGTTGCTGAGGAAGATGAATTCATGAATCAGATTCATGAGGGATATGCGGCTGTAACAAAAGACCTTGTATCAAGACAGCTCAGTAAATATGCGGCAGAATCTGCGGCAGAAAAAATCAGAAATTCAAATGAAAGCTTTGATGAATTTGCATCACTCGTAATAAGTAAGGATACAACACCTGCATCAAAATATATCTCAAAGAATTATATTTCTGATGCTTACAAGACAGTAATAAAGCTTATATGTTTCGTTACTGTATTTATAATCGGTATTCTGATTTCACTTGCTGTTTCAAAGGCATTCAACGACAGCGAAAGCACAAAGAGCATCGGCTCACACGTTGCAGGCGGAATTATAGGTGTTATTTACGGTGTGGTTCTTGTATTCGTGATAGCGGCATTTGTTAGACTGAATGCAACAATGGGAAGCAATGAAATGCTTTTCTTCAATAACGAAGCAGTTGAAAATACAATTGCATTCAAGTATATATATGGTCTTATTTCAAAGATGTAACTAATTGACAGGAGGACTTGTCTGATGATAATGTGCAGTAACTGCAAAAAGAGACCTGCGGTGGTGTTTATAACATCAATGCAGGGCAATGAAAAAAGAAATGACGGACTTTGCCTTAAATGTGCAAGGGAAAAGAATATTCCGCAGATAAGCGATTACATGAAAAGGCTCGGAATAACTGATGACGAACTTGATCAGATTTCCGATCAGATGATGAATATGTTTGACGGCGACTCATTTGAAATGGGCGGTTCGGGAATCATGCCTGATTTCCTTAACAATATGTTCGGGCTTCCGTCGGAAAAAAATGAGAATACTGATGATTTCAGAGAAGAAGCAGAAGATGAAAAGCCCGAGAAAAAGAAGAAGGGTATTTTCGGAAACAAAAAGAATGAAAAATCAAAAGAAAAAGAACTTAAATTCCTCAATCACTATTGCAGTAATCTTTCAAAGAAAGCTGAAAACGGTGAACTCGACAACATAATCGGCAGAGATAAGGAAATTGCAAGAGTTATACAGATTCTTTCAAGACGTACAAAGAATAATCCATGTCTTATCGGTGAGCCCGGTGTTGGTAAAACAGCGGTTGCAGAGGGTATTGCACAGAGAATCAATGAGGGCAATGTACCATTCAATCTTGCAGACAAGAAGGTATATCTTCTCGACCTCACAGCACTTGTTGCAGGTACACAGTTCAGAGGACAGTTTGAAAGCAGAATGAAGGGACTTCTTGATGAAGTACGCAGAGAGGGAAATGTTATTCTCTTTGTTGATGAGGTTCACAATCTTGTCGGAGCAGGAGATTCAGAAGGCTCAATGAATGCGGCAAACCTCATGAAACCTGCACTTTCAAGAGGAGAAATACAGGTGATAGGTGCTACAACATTCGGGGAGTACAGAAAGTACATCGAAAAGGACTCAGCACTTGAAAGACGTTTTCAGCCTGTGACAATTACAGAACCTACAATCGAGGAGACAGTAAGCGTACTTCTCGGAATCAAGAAATATTATGAAGAATATCACAAGGTTCATATTTCCGATTATCTTGTAAGGGCATGTGCTGTGCTTTCGGAGAGATACATCACAGACAGATTCCTCCCCGACAAGGCAATTGACCTTCTCGACGAGGGCTGTGCAAGAGCGTGTATCCGCACTCCCGAAATAGGAGAGTATGAGAAAACACGCAAGGAAATAGAAACCCTTGAAGGTCTTGAAAAGTCAATTACAGAGCAGAGTGAACCCGATTATGAAGCACTTGCGGAAGTGAAGGGTAAACTTATTCATGCAAAAGACAAGGCTGAAAAACTCAGAGAAAAGGCAGAGAATGTTCAGGTTGAGGAGAGCGACATCACTAAGGTTGTTGAACTCTGGACAGGAATACCTGCAAGTAAAATTGCAGAAACGGAATTTTTTAAAATCGCAAGACTTGAGGATTCGCTTAAAAAGCGTGTACTCGGACAGGATGAAGCTGTTTCCGTACTTGCAAAGGCAATCAAGCGAACAAGGGTACGACTTAACAAACGCCGCAGACCTGCATCATTCATATTCGTAGGACCTACAGGCGTAGGAAAGACTGAACTTGTAAAAACACTTGCAGAGGAACTTTTTGATTCACCTGAGCCGCTTATCAGACTTGATATGACAGAATACATGGAGAAGCATTCAGTTGCAAGAATGATAGGTTCACCTCCCGGATATGTGGGATATGATGAGGCAGGTCAGCTTACTGAGAAGGTAAGACGCAGACCTTATTCCGTAATTCTTTTTGATGAGATTGAAAAGGCACATCCCGATGTCATGAATATACTCATGCAGATTCTTGATGAGGGCAAGGTTGATGATGCACATGGAAGAACAGTTAATTTTGAAAACACTATAATCTGCATGACTTCAAACGCAGGTTCGACAGATAAATCACTTGGAGTCGGATTCAACAGAACAGCCGACGAAATCACAAAGGATAAGGCGATGAAGGGACTCAGAGAGTTCCTCCGTCCCGAATTTATCAGCCGAATTGATGAGATTGTTGTATTCAGACAGCTTGAAAAGAAGGATTTTGCTCAGATTGCGGCACTTATGCTTGATGAGATGAAGGAACCTCTTGCTGAAAAGGAAATCGGTCTCAGATATGATGAAAAGGCACTTGAACTCATAGCTGAAAAGTCATACGGAAAACCCTATGGTGCAAGAGATATAAGACGTGTCATCCGTCAGGAAATTGAGGATAAGATAGCTGAGATAATTATAAATCAGTCATCCGAGACAGACCTCATATCAATTTCAGCAGATGGTGATGAAATCACAGTAAATGCTGTAAAGGAGACAACAGAGGAATGAAGATAAACAGAATAATTGCTGTATCAACAGCACTTGTAATGATGACGGCATTTGTTTCGTGCGGAAATAAGAAAGGCGAAGAACTCACTGATCCTGTAACAATTGCAGATGAAGGAGGACCGTCGCTTTATCTCAGCAATACCGAAGCCGAAAGAGGCGGAGTAGCTGAAATTACTCTTTCAGTAAAAGGTGCTGACATGATGTGGAATATGTGCGGAATACACGTGACATATCCTGATATGCTTAAATGTCAGATGGTAAATGAAGAAGAAAGAACGGTTAAATATAAAAAGGGTTCTGCTTCGGAATATGCAACTGCATCTGTAGGAATGCTTTGGCGTGACGGACTTCCCGAAGAACTCACAGAGAAAAATCAGGGAACAGTATTCTTTACTGAACTTTTTGACGGAAACAGCGGACTTGACGGAGATATTGTAACTTTTTACTTTGATGTTCCCGAGGATGCAGAAAAGGGAACATATCCTGTCGGATTCTATGTAATGGATTCGGATATGTTTGCCGACGCAGACAGAAACACAGCATTCCAGACATATACATTCTCACATTTACAGGAAGGTACAATCACAATAAAATAAATAAAAAACCGCTCTTAATGAGCGGTTTTTTTAATCAATAATTATCTTTGATTGCGGTTTTAGCTTTTGTTACGATAGTTTTGTCATTTTCATAAGAGAGTATGTTGCCGGCATAAGAGATGTCAACCCATCGGATTTCAGCGATTTCGTCCTCCTGTGGGTGAAAATCCACATTTTTAGCTTTAGCAAGAAAATATACAACGACTTTCATTGTGTCTTTTTTCGGAGAGTAAGTTACAGTTTCTCTGAAAGTCGGGTCTATAATGACATCTATAGAAGTTTCTTCCATAATTTCACGCTTTGCAGTTTCAACCTCAGTTTCTCCCTGTTCAACATGACCTTTAGGGAAAGACCAGTGACCGCTGTTTATGTGTTTTATAAGCAATATTTCGGTATTTCCATGGAATTTACGGTACACGATTGCACCGCATGATTTTTCATGTAGCATTACATTTCCTTTCCGACCGCACAGTATACTGCGGACAAGTTTGATAATATTCATATTTATTATATCATAGTTCTTATTGTTTGTCCACACTTTTGGTGAAAAAAATTACGGAAATCAATTTTACAAAACATTCCTCAAAAGATATCATTCACTATAATTTTTCAGGTCTTTTTGAAAATTGATTTCCGTGAATTAGTGGAGCAATACCTTGACTTATAGAAAATAAAGTGATATAATTTAGTTGTAAAATTTTATGAAAAGGACGTGCTGAAGTATGTCACATAATTATGATGTTATTATCGCAGGCTGTGGTGCAGCAGGACTGTATGCAGCAATCAATTTACCCTCAAACCTTAAAATACTTATTCTCTGCAAGCGTGACCTGAGTTTGTGTAATTCCTCACTTGCACAGGGAGGAATTGCAGGTGTTTACAATTCACCGAATGACAATATCCAGTATCACCAGAACGATACACTTATTGCAGGAAGCTTTAAGAATAATGTTGATGCTGTTCATACTCTTGTCAGCGAGGCGGCACAGGATCTGGAACGCATTATAGAACTTGGTGTTGAATTCGACAAGAATCCCGACGGTACATATCACAGAACACTTGAAGGCGGTCACAGCCACCATCGTATTTTCCACCATGCAGATGCAACAGGCAAGGAAATTACATCCACACTTCTCGAAAATGTACAGAAGCTTGATAATGTTACAATAATGGCAAATACGATTCTCTGCGGAGTAAAGCAGACTTCAACAGGCTATTCTGCATTTATCAGAAGACCTGACGAAAGCTATCGTGTCTGCAACTGTCATTTTATGATTATGGCAACAGGCGGAATAGGACGTGTTTATAAATTCACAACAAATTCTGCAATTGCAACAGGTGACGGAATTACTTTCGCATACGAAATGGGCGCAAAGATTAAGAATCTCAGCTATGTACAGTTCCACCCGACAGCATTCAACAACAGAGCAACAAGAGAATGCTTCCTTATTTCCGAGGCTGTAAGAGGCGAGGGCGCATACCTTCTCAACTGCCACAAGGAAAGATTCATGCACAATTATGACGAGAGACTTGAACTCGCTCCGAGAGATGTTGTTTCGCATTCAATCGTACTTGAATCAAGAAAGCAGAACTCAACTGATTTCTATCTCGATATAAGCTATAAGGACAGCGAATTCCTTAAAAAGCGTTTCCCTATGATTTACAAGAATCTTCTTGAACAGGGATTTGACCTTACAAAAGAGCCTGTTCCGATTTTCCCTTGTCAGCACTATCTCATGGGCGGAATTGATGTTGACAACAATTCTGAGACAAGCCTTACAAATCTCTTTGCCTGCGGTGAATGTTCACATACAGGTGTACATGGAAGCAACCGTCTTGCAAGCAACTCACTTCTTGAAGCACTTGTATTCTCACGTCATGCGGCAAACTGCATAATATCAAGACTTGACAGCGTTTCATCTGAATTTGAAGAGGCTGAATTTGATGCAAACAAGTGTGGAAAGACAATTCCAAAGGGAATCAGAACCGAAGCAAGAAAGGTTATGCAGGAAAGTCATTTTGTAATTCCCGATAAACAGGCTGCTGCTGAGGGATTCAAGAAAATCAAGGCTATCCGTGACGACCTTCTCAATGGTGGGTATACAGTTGATGCTGATTATGTTCTTGCAAAGTCAATTGTAACCGTTGCTTACATCATTCTCAGCGAAATGATGCAATAAAATCGAAAGGAAAATAAATAATGAAGCTTTTACAGTGTTATATTGATAATATCATCACAACAGCATTAATGGAGGATATAAACTACATTGATGCCGCCGCAGATAATCTCATTTCATCCGAACACAGAAGCAGTGCTTATTATGTGGCAAAGGATACAGGTGTTGTATGCGGTATCGAAATTGCAAAGAGAGTATTTGAACTTGCAGGCGGAAATGTTGATTTCAGAATTCTCCTTGCTGACGGAACAAAGGTTAAAAAGGGTGATATAATTGCTGAACTTGAGGGAAGCACGCTTACACTTCTCAAAGGTGAACGTACAGCACTCAATATTTTACAGCACATGTCGGGAATTGCAACAGCAACAAACAAGTGCGTTGAACTCGTAGAGGGTACAAATGCATCTGTTACTGATACAAGAAAGACACTTCCGGGACTTCGTGCATTACAGAAATATGCAGTAACAGTAGGCGGAGGAAAGAATCACAGATTCAATCTTTCAGATGCCGCAATGCTGAAAGACAACCACATTGATGCTTATGGCGGAATTACAGCCGCAGTAGCCGAACTCAGAAAGCATATCGGTCATACAGTTAAAATCGAGGTTGAAGTGCGTACACTTGATGAACTCAGAGAGGCACTCAACAACAAGGTTGAAATCATTATGCTTGACAACATGAACTGTGAGGAAATGAAAGAAGCTGTAGATATAACAAACGGTGCGGCACTTCTTGAGGCATCAGGAAATATCACATCAGAGAATATCCGTGCAGTAGCTGAAACAGGAGTAAATATCATTTCACTCGGTGCATTGACACATTCTGTAAAGTGCTTTGATATTTCAATGAAGATTAAAAAATAACAACAAAACGGGGCTGTAAAAACAGTCCCGTTTCTGCGTGTTGAAAAACTATATTCTGTGTAGGGGCGGGCGTCACCGACCGCCCAAATCTCGAAAAAACAAAATGTAGGGGCGCCGTTTCAGCGCCCGATTGAACCAGATATATAATGATTATGAACGAAAATTTTTATTTTATGGTATCATGAACATGGGACGTCGAGGACGCCGTCCCCTACAATTCATTTATTTGATTTTATCAGTAGGGGATGCCGCCCTCGGCATCCCTTTACTGAATAATTGTTTATTTATGACTTTTCCCATTTTTCAGCTTACAAGTCCCGACCTTTCAATACCTTCGGTAAAGTATTTTTGCAGGAATGTGTAAAGTGTAAGTATGGGAAGAATTGAGATAAGGCATCCCGCCTCTTTCCATACAATCTGTTCACGTGGAGATATCTCAACAGTAACAGAATTGAAAAGATTTTTTTTAAGTTCTGTATCGAGATTCTGTAACATGAGTGAAATTGTTTTTGTATTTGTAAAGAATGTTGAACCTACATAGTAATCATTCCAGTACCAAACTATGGAAAAAAGAAAAACCGTCAGAAATGCCGATGCAGAATTAGGAATCATTACTGTGAGAAACGTCCTCAGCGGTCCGCATCCGTCAATATATGCGGCATCTTCAAGTTCTTTCGGAAGTCCTTTGAAAAACTGACGGAAAATAAGAATCATAAGTCCCGAACATATACCGTTTGCAGTCATAGCAGGGAGATACATTACAGCCATTGTATCAATAAGATTAATGCTTAATTTTCCGATTCCGAAAAATCTGAACTGTGAATACAGAGGAAGCGCAATAATCTGAGTCGGAACAAGTATCATAACAATTACAATTCCGAACAGTAAACCTTTTCCCTTGAATTTAAAACGTGCGAAACCATAGCCTGTGACAGCACATGAAATTACCTGCACAACTGAACATCCCACATTCAGCACGAGGGTTGTTTCAAGAGTTTTCCAGAAGTTCATGGCTTCTATCGTTTCTTTGAGAATATCAAGCGTGAAATGTCTCGGAATCCACATTACCGTCGGATCATTCATGTCTGACCTCAGCCTGAAAGTACAGCTTACCATATAAATCAGGGGGTAGAGAATTACAAATCCGAGACCGAAAAGAATCACAAATCTGAAGAAACCCCATATTTTTTCCGGGATTTTTTTTCGCCTTGCAAAATAAATTTCTTCTTTTTTGGCTTTTTTATCTTCTGACATTCATGCACCCCCTTATTCAACTTCATAGTAAATATGCTTGTTTACTATTGATGTAATGAGTGCAAGTGCCACAAGTATAATTACAAAATAAATCCATGCCATAGCGGATGCTTCTCCGAATTTCCATTCCTCTTTCATATCGTGAATTCGTCCCATTACGGTATTTGAGGGACTTCTGAACGAATCAACAACTGTAAAAATAAGACTTGCAAGGGTATAAGGACTGACACATGGGAATGTGATTTTCCAGAAAAACTCCCACGCTGTTGCACCTTCAACCTCAGCGGCTTCTCTTACGGATGGAGAAATATTCTGTAAAGCCGCAAGAAAAAGGAGAATCTGAATTCCACTTGCCCATACAATGCCGAAAATATTGTCAGCAATCGTGGAAATCATTGAATTCATGCTGTCGCTTATCCCGTAAATGCCGAGAAACTGTAATAATTCGCCCAAAAGGTTCGTCGAAAACATGGTTGAAAACTGAGCCGCACCTGTATTACCTGTGGAATTCATATCACCGCTGATAATCTTGTAAACAGGTCCTGTTGCAATGATTACAGGGAGAAAAAATATCGCTCTTGCGAGAGTTCTGCCTTTGAATTTCTGATTAAGAATAACTGCGATAAAGAGTGAGAAAATAAGGACAAGAGGTGTTTTCCAAAGTGTTTCAAGGAGCATATCTCCGAGATATTTTGTATATTTCTCATCAACCGTCAGTACGTAGGCATATTTTTTCAGACCAACCCACTCAGTATCTATTTTACCTGTTCCGATTGAAACCTCGTTAAATGAAAACCATAGTGATTTAATAAGCGGTATCAGAAAGAAAGACAGAGTTCCGATAAGCCACAGAGAAATGAAACCATAGCCGTAAAGAGTCTTGCGTTTCTGATAGGATAGGTATTTTTTCTTCTTTGTTTTTTCGGACATCAGAATCTGAATCCTCCTTTCTGCTCGATTTCTGTGAGATTTGTGATTTTTCCGTTGAAATCAATGGTTTTGTTTTCAAAATCGGCTGTGACATAACTTCCGTTTGAGTAGGAAACAGTAATGACTTTTCCTTTGTTTTCACTTTTATAATCAGTTATGAATGAATCGGATGTATCTCTGAGAATAGGGCTTATTATGCTGTATTCTGCGGATGCTGTTTCAGTAAGGTATCTGTAATCCGCATAATAGTATACATCGAATTCAGTATCTTTCAGAGTGCTTGTTTCAGAATAGAGCATATCGTATCTGAGAGGTGTCCCCGTAACAGCGGCCATAAGCAGGAGATTTTCTGAATCGGGTTCACCGTTTATTGCAGTTGTGGAATATGGAATAAGACCATGTATTACCATCTGTAAAAATGGAATGTCCTCATCAAAAATATCGAATCTGCTTGAAGAAAGAGGAACATCTGTAATGTGGCTGATATAAGGCAGGGCGTAGGCATTTGCCTGTTTTGCAAGAATACCGTTTTCAAGTTCGCTGTTAAGAGTCTGGTATGAATCCTGCAGAAAACCGACTGCCTTGAATCGGGACATGTTCTTTTTCCCGTAATCACCATAAAGTGAAGATGTAAGTTCTCCGAGGGAAATCCCTTTAAATCCCGAACGTGAGTATTTTTCAGCAGTTTCTGTGAAAACATCCACGAAATATGACGGTGAAAGCAGAGACATATTTTTCTTTAATCCGTCGGGAACTCCGTATGCCCTGTCATAGCTGACAATTCGTGAGTATGAACCTGAAATTCTGACGGATGTATCTGTGAACGAGTAGTATCCGTTGCCCGAAAAGAATTTCATATTGTCTGAATCAGGGAAAAGAGTGAAATTATTTTCTTCTGTGTAGTCTATGAATTTTTCAAATCCGCTTTTTCCTCCGAGAACAGAGGCGGCTTTTGGATTACTGTCGATTTTGTTCTGAATACCGTCATTACTCCAGTTATTGTAAGTGATAACCATATCGTCGATGCCGCCTGATTTGAGGACTTCAAGTATTTCCTCCGCTTCATCATAGCTTGTGACGGATTGTTTCGTATTTACAGGAATACCGAGAACAGGTTTTTTCTTTTCTGTACCTCCATACAGGTCAACGTAAAACGGTGCGGAATTTTCCTTTGTTTTTTTCTCCACGTTCATGTTGTTCATGAGATAACTGCGGTAACATTCAGCAACATCAATGTAGTCGGCGTTTTCTTTTGAGACAGGATAATAAAGGAGTTCGATATCATCAGATTTGATTTTTCCGCTTTCAAAAACGGTTACTCTGTCGCTGAGATTACCCGACATATAGAAAGTATCAGTACCTCTTAGGGTAAAAGTAAATCCGCAGAGATTGTAATCTGTATTGGACTGACCTGAAATCTGTGCTGAGAGAACTGCATTTGAATCACCCTTTGAAGCTACAACAAGCATTGCATTGTCTTCTTTTACAATGCCGTAACAGGGGAGGTAAATCTGTTCCGTTACAGCCCCTTTCACAGCAGGTACAGCGGTTACATCATTTCCGTATACACGCTGAGAATAAGCGTTGGGTTCAGATGTTCTGTTATTGTTGAAACGTATCAGCGCACCGCTTCCGTCGGGAATAATGAAACAGCCCTCTTCTTTTGAAGAACCTGCCCCGAAACTTCCGAGGAGTGTGATTTCCGTAGCGATATTTGATGGATTTGTTTCTTTTATTTCGCTGACTTTAAGACTTGCTTTGAGGTGGTCGTCCTCAATTGTATATTCAACGGGATAGCTGAAACCTGCCTTGTAGCTGTATTCAATTCTTATTCCTGAATCAATATCCGAAACCTTCATTTCGCAGTCGGATGTGCATGAACGCAGAACGTTGTTATTTGAACGCTTTTCGGGTATTCCGTAGCGAAGAGTGCTTGACGAGCGAAGTTCATTTACAAGGAGCGGAGTTGCCTTTGTATCACGTGTCGCACCGAGAGGAGATGACCACCATATATATCCTGTGCTGAGATTCTCAAGCCCGAAAATACCTTTTCTGTCGTCAACAATAATACGGTAGTTTCCGTTTGATGCACCATATCTGAATGTACCGTAAACCTGTGTTTCCGATGCGTTAAGCCACACAAAATTATCATCGTCCGATTCAAAGACAGATGTACTGTTTATGATTCCTTTTTTTGTGTATGTGCGTATGATTTTTTTATGTTCATCATCCGTAAGGCAGAGTGTTTTTTTGTCGGATGAGCAGAAAATACATGGTTCATCAACCGTTGAAATCACATTCATCATGTTCAGAGGATTTGTAAGCTCCTCATTTATGGTAAGAAGATACCGACCTCCGTCGCTTATATAGAGTCTGCCTTCGTCACATTTGCTGTATTTACTGAAAGATGCCGCAGCTTTGCCGCTTTTTGAATCAACCGCAACGAGTTCACCGAGTTTTTTCACTATGTCGATTTCTTCTTCAGCCTGTTTTTTTTCACGTTCCTGAGAGGAAGTAAGTTCGGCATTTTTTTCGGATTCACCGCCATGCATGGACCATATTTTTTCTTTGTAATCACTGCTTACCGAATAAATATCAAGTCCGTCTGTACTTCCGATGAAATCGAGAAGTTTTTTTGCCTGTTCTTCGGTTATATCGGCATATTCTTCGGATTCTTTGAGCTTTGGTTCGCTGTTGGCGGAGTCATCCGTATTTTCTGTCTCCTCCGATAATGCGGATTCTGTGATATTTTCAGCGTATGTATTTCCTGTCAGCGCAAGCATTGAAACAGCAGTAAGGCAGATAAGAAAGCGTCTGATTTTATTTTTCATTTCCTTCACCGCCTCATACTCTTACTCTGTATGAGATTTCAGTATACAGAGTAAAGAAAAAATTATAAATATGCTGGATGAGTGACATGAAAAGAACAAGAAGCAACAGCATTATTAACATTGCCGCAATGGTGAGAATTATGGCGGCTACAGTTTTTACTGCTGAATACTGATGAACGGATCGTATTGCGGAGAAGAGAAGAACAGCGGTCCAGCCTGTTCCGATTACCCTTACTGCGGTTATGAAAACTGCTTCATCATAAACAAGTATATTTGAAAGAATTACAGTAACAAACGCCTGTACTATATAGGGAACGAGAGCGTATGCGCTGTAAATACAGATATTCCTCATTGTTCCCTCACCGTCAAGGAGTGTGCAGACAGACCAGTTTCCGACAACCCATGCCCCGAATACAACTGCACTCAAAAGATAGGGGACTATATTGAAAACCTTGTCATAGGATGCACCTAACTGTAAACCGTAAAGTCTGTCCTGCGCTATCTGTGAGAGGAAAAGAAGAAACACTATAAAAAAAGAAATTTTCAGAGAACCTGATTTTTTCCATCTCATATCGTCAAATCCCTCAACAGGGTGCATTACAGCGTGTTTAACCCATTCAGACGGTTTCAGATCCATCATTTCTTTTTTCCTCCTTTCCTTTGCGACGATATTTTTTCAATCCGAACAGAACGATAAACAGAACAAGAAAAGCTGTGAAGAATTTTCCGAAATTTTCTCTCAGCCATTCAGATCTGTAACCCTCGAAAGCCTTGTTGTATATTTTCGGGGAATCCGCAAGTTTTGCGTATTTCATAGCACCTTTATAGTCCTCTTTTCTAAGGAGGGCGGAGGCGATTCCGATATATGCGCCTCTGTAATTGCCGTCACGTTTCAGAACCTCATACCATGGGCTGAGAGCCTCCTCGTATTTTCCGTCATTGTGGAGTCTGGTGGCAGTATGAACCGTTTTTCCGAATTCCGTTTCTGTGAATACTGTGATTGTATTCTTCTGTGAATCTGCAACATACAGATGATTTTCTGTTGACTCAAGGGCTGTAACGTGTTCAAAACCGCCGAGCTGTTTTGCGTTTGTGCCTGTGATGAAAAGCAGATTGCAGTTTTCATCATACTGGAAGATACGACCTGTAGTATAGTCGAGACAATTTATGTTTCCGTCTTCGGATATGTCAATATCACAGATTGAAGTCTGATAGTATTTATTTTGTGTACTGTCATAAACAGGAGTGTAGTCTCCGAAAGAAACATTGAGGTTTGCGAATATATTTTCACCTGCCGCATTCAGTTTTTTTACGGTATCGGTTGTCTGTGAAGATGAGGCTGTGCAGGTGAAAATGAAGTCTCCGTCAATATCAAAGCTTGTAATACCTGTCGGAATATTTCTGACACGTCTTGACTTTTTTTCTTCGGAGACAAGCAGATTTGAGAGATATTGTCCGAGAATTTCAGAAGTCGGCTGAACTCTGTTTGCACCGTAGAATCCGATAAATTCACCGTCGGGGCTGAACATTGCCGAACCTGTTGTGATGTTGTTGAGAACAACATATACATTTCCTGCCTTATCCGCAATAACCCTCTGCGGAAAAAAAGTTTTATTCTGGTCATAGATATCGGAAGTCGGTTTTCCTATTTCACGAACTATATTTCCTTCCTTATCGCTGACAAGTACACGTGAATTTTCATTGTCAGCAATATAAATCAGACCGTCATAAGGGGAAACATAAATCCCCATAGGCTTTTTGAGTTTCGTTATTTCACCGTCGGGCATTGTGAATTCATCATATACCAGGACAGCGTTTTCAAGTTCGGAATCAGCCGCAATAATTCTGCTGTTTCCCGTATCGACGATATAGAAAAGACCGTCATCCGCAAGAAAAATATCATTCGGACTGCTTAATGCACCAACATCAAGGTCGTATCCCGAAACAGATTTTTCCGCAGTATAACCTGCCTGTGAAGGAATCGCCTCACCCCATCTGTCGTAATTGTAAACGTCGTATGGTTCTTTTGCGGATGCGTTGAATCCGCAGAGAAGCGTTCCCGTCAAAGAGAGTGCGAGAAGCAATGGTTTTATTCTTTTTTTCATTTTTCTTCTCCTCTCTTTCATAGGGTAAAATTGAACAGTATGAGTGTTTTATGTCATTATTGTGTTGCTGTAAAAAATCAGTCTTTGATACCCGAATGAGCCATAGTTTCAAGAACCTGTCTCTGTGCCAGCATAAAAACAATAACAGGAGGGAAAAGCATGAATACCGCAGCAGCCATAGCAACACCGGCCCTTGCAAGTCCCGATGCCGCCGCCTGAGAAACTACGGTAGGCAGAGTTTTATACTGTTCCTTGAATACAAGAGAACCGCCCTGAATATTCCATGCACCCTGAAAAGCGAAAATAATAAGTGTCATGAGTGCGGGTTTCTGATTCGGAATTACAACCTGCCAGCATATCCTGAAAAGATTTGCACCATCAACCTTAGCCGCCTCAATCATTGCATCGGGAATCTGACTTATTGACTGTCTCATAAGGAAAAGTCCCATAGGAGAGGCAACCGCAGGAAATACGAGTGCAAGGGGATTGTCGATAAGACCGAGTTTAGCCATTACGATATACTGCATAATGTAAATTACATTGCTTTGGTAAAGGAGTGCAATTACGATTATTTTATTTATGGTTTTACTGCCGGGAAATCTGCATTTCGCAAGTACAAATGCCGCCATTGATGAGAAAACGCACTGCAAAAAAGTAACCGAAACCGTAACAGCGATGCTGTTGTACACATATCTTGAAAACGGAACTCTGTTGCTGTTCAGTACATCAAACATATCACTGAAATTATCGAGTGTAGGGCGGAGAGTGTAGAGTTTCGGCGGAAAAACGAACAGTTCTTCGACAGGCTTTACAGACATTATAACTGTGAGGTAGATAGGGAAAATCATGAAAAGACCAAGCAGAGTGAGGAGGATGAATACAGCGATATTTCTGCCATGTTTTCTTCCTGCCTGTCCGCTTGTAGCTTTCATTTTCTGAATATTTATGTTATTCTGAGACATTCTGCATCCCCCTTAATCCGTATATTTGCTCAGTAATCTGCTTATAAGATTGTTCAGCAGATACATCACGACGAAAAGAATCGTACAGATTGCCGCAGAATATCCCATTTCAAACCTCACCCAGCCATAGTCATAGGCGTGAGTCATGATAGTGTGTGCCTTGTAGTCTGTGCTTGGAAATCCCACAAGACTTTGTGCAACGGTTCCCGCTGTGAATGAACCGACAATCTGCATTACAGCGGCAAACATAAGCTGAGGTCCCATTGATGGGATAACGATATATGTAAGTTCCTGCCATTTTGTGCGTATTCCCTCAATTGCACCTGCCTCATAAAGAGTATGGTCGATACTCTGAAATCCTGCACGCATTGCAAGGAATCCCGCACCGAGGGAAATCCAAAGCTGAACGATTATAGTAACACCGAGTACATATCGTCCGTCTGTCAGCCATTGAACAGGTGAATTAATAATTCCGAGGTCAATAAGGAATGAATTGAGATAACCGTTCATGTCACCGCTGAAAATAAGCTGCCATACTGTATATACATTTGCCATTGACGGAATGTAGAAAACAAGTGTGAAAAGGGTTCTGAGTTTTGAAGGCAGACCGTTAATCAGCCATGCAAGAAGAAAACACAGAATATAGCTGACAGGACCTGTAAACAGCGCAAATACTATGGTTACACGTATGGATTTAATGAAAATTTTATCGGAAAGAAAAAGTGTCGTATAGTTTGAAAGTCCGACGAATCTTGGAGTCTGAACCATGTTGAAATCTGTGAATCCCATAGGAAAAGACATTAAGACAGGGATAACCGTGAACACGATGAAGAAAACCATAAAAGGAGCAATCATGGCATAGCATTCCTTATTCTTTTTTATTGAAATCCAAAGGCTGTTCTGTTTACGAACCAAATTCGGAACTCTCCTTTCATTTAATCGTCAAGACCGAGATTTTTACGTTTTCTTTTTATTTCCTCATTGATGTCACGATTATACCATATCAGCGTATCACGTGGATTTTCAAGTGAGTTTACCGTTTCACGAAATGCGTTCATAATATTTCTTGTAACTGCGTAAGATGACGGAATAACAGGTATTTCCTCAAGTTCATCCTGCTGTGCCTTTAATCTTGCATATTCGTCATCTGACCATGATAGTTCAGCAAGAGCCTCTGTGTTCGCTGTATCGAAACGTCCCATTTTTCCGAGAAGTCCCTCAATCTGAGTTCCGTACTGAACCTGAGTCTCTTTTTCTGTGAACCATTTTATAAATTCCCATGCGTTCTGCTTGTTACCGACTTTATTGAAAATTACAGCACCCGAACCGTTGGAGTTTGCGGCATGAGAAACAGAACCGTCCTCACGCTCAGTACCCGGAACAGGGCAGAAATTCCATAGACCGTTGATTTCAGGAGCGGCGGCTGAAAGCTGATTAAAGAAAGTATAGTTTGAAATTACAATCGGGTACTCACCGGTTCTGAATCTGCTGAAGGCATCATAAGACTGGCTGAAACTGTATTTTGTATAGAAATCAGTCCATTCTTCAAAAGACTGTACAGCTTCGAGTGAATCGAATGACGAGGCTGAGAGAGAATCGTTGTAGTAGTTCATTCCACGCTGTAACATCAGCATTGCAAAGGTATGCCCTGCCTCCGTCGCAGGAGATATATTTGAAGAGGGGAGTACAAGACCGACAGACATATAGTTTCTCTGAAGTGACGGGAGCATATCAATCAGTTCGCTCCATGTTTCGGGAGGAGAAGTGAATCCGAGTTCCGTAAGTACATCTGTGCGGTAGAACATCATAGGAAAATTCTGGCTGATTGGCAGACCGTAAGTTCCTCCGTCGTACTGATACGGTGTGACCGCATTTTCCTGAAATCTTGCGGCTGCGCTTTCATAATCCGAAAATTCCGAAATATCCGCAAGAAGTCCTCTTGAAGCGAGATTGACGGGAAATTCACCGCCGAGAAACAGAGCGACATCAGGACCTTTTCCTGCAAGAGCCGCTTCAATTACGCCCCCTGTTACAAGGTTGACGGAAACAGGAATACCTGTTTCCTGCATAAACTGATTTTCGGTCATTTCCTTTACAATCTGAGCCTGATCACGTCCGAGAGCAACCCATACTTCAATTGCTTCCTCGCTCGTAACATCTGAAAGCGTTGTGTAATCTTCAAAGAACGAGCCGAAAAATGATTTCAGACCGAAAACAAAAGATTCTCCGAAACTTTCCCTGCAATCTGAAAAATCCATGTCAGCGGATGCAAATTCAATATAATCAATTTCAAGCGGCTGATCACGATAGTCTCTCATCCATGCCGAAACAGATGATGTGCTGTCTTTTATCTGTCCGAGATAATCAGGGATTCTCAAAGGCTTTTTAACGCATTTGTCGAGAATGACCGTCAGGGTTTCGATAGCCGATGCTTCCGAGCCTGATGTGCCTGAAAGTGCTTCAATTCCGTTCTGTACGGATTTGAGTTCATTTGAAATTCTGTCGAGTTCATCAACAAGTTCAGGGATTTTTTCATGAACATAATAGTCGGTGTACCGATCGGGAGAAGGACCTGTTATCATGAGGATTTTTCTGTAATACGTGTTGAGTTCGGAAACCGCATCTTCAAGCTTACGCATATATCCGCCAATTTCTCCGGGTATACATTCAAGGGTAATCGTGTGATTTTCAGATGAATCAAGGTATACATAAACATATTCACCGTCACTTGTTTCGGGGCTGACGATATTCCAGTCATTATCATAAAAAAATTTCACCTGATTCATTTCTTCACAGAGAACTTCATCATCAATGCGGATTCTTCTGTTTGAATAAAATCCCCTCATCTGATTCTGTCGGGCTTTTATACCGATTTTATACCATCCGCTGTTTTTAATTTTTGTTCTCGGAATTTCCCATGTCACAGACTGAAGAGCTTTTTTCCAGTTTCCTGCACCGAGAGTATTGTAAACCACCTTTGTGGGTGATGAAGGGGAGACGAGGCAGTTTGTGTTATCCGAAGTAGGATAAAGAGTCGAATCGGATTTGTAATCAGCATTTTCACCCTCTATCCTGAAAATTCCGCTTTCTGTGTTTTCGGCTGAAATATCGGATTTAACGCTTTTTTTATAGTCGCCGTAGTCGGGAAGTTCATCGGGATTGTAGAATTTTATTGTTTCAATGGCAAAATCTGCTCTTTCCGATTTAAAAGAAACAGTATGACTTCCTTTTTCCATGTAGAAGAAAAGAGGTTCACTGAAAAGACCGTCGGTATCGCCTATATCTGAAGACTTCCACATTCCTTTCTGAATCTGCGTAGGGCGAATTTGATTTCCTCTTGAATCCTTGTAAATATCTCCTTCATTTACCCATACCCTGTTAAGCATAAGTCTTGAAGCTGTTTCGTAAGGAATTTCGCCGTCAATCTCCATTGAAAATTCAATTGCCGAACTGCCTGATTCCATAGGGAAATATGTCATATTCATGCAGTATATTCCTGTTTCGGGAACATCAAATTCATAGCTTAGACTGCCTTCCGCACTTTCCCATATCAGTACATTGTCTTTTATTATACCGTCAGAACCATAGCTGCCTGTTGAAAACACACCATCCTCTGCGGAGGAATAATCGACAGCCGAAATCAGTATTTCACAATCGGGGCGTGGAGAGTTGCAGTATATATCGTAATAGTCGCTGTATGACGGAACAGCAGTATCAATTGATTCAATTAAATAGTAATCGTCTTCTGATGAATCATCTGCATTAACCTGTAAAGCAGGGGGACTGCATAAAGCAACAGCGCATGAGAGGATTCCCGAACATATTTTGAGAAATAGTTTTTTCAGTTTCAATCACTTCCCCTGTATAGTTAAAATAATGCGGTAAACTGCACAAATCATTACTTTTAATTATAACAAGATTATGAGTTATTGTCAAGGGCGGCAGTCTGAAAATCATGTGAATGTATTGGATGAAATAACAGAAAAAAACACATCAGATACTGCGAATTTTCGCAGACTTGATGTGTTTTTACAGGTATGATGTTTTATAAATTTATAAATGTGGTTATTCGTCTTTTTCTGTTTTGTCTTTGCCTGTCGCATAATCAAAAAGCTGATTTATCGCATTTCTTCTGCGCTCATGATTTCTTCTTGCAACTCCGAGCATAAACTTTGTAAATAAAACAATTGCAACGATAAGTAAAATCGGTCTTGCAAATGCCATTATCGTGTAAAAAATTTCCATAAAATCCCCTTAAATATTATTTATGATATTTACCGCCGTCTGCAATCTGATATGCCCTGTAAATCTGTTCAAGAAGCATTACCCTTGCAAGCTGATGCGGAAATGTCATTTTCGACATGGAAAGTCTGAAATGTCCCATTGATTTAATTTCGTCATCAAGACCGAATGAACTTCCGATTATGAATGTAACCGTACTGAATCCGTTTACACCTGCCTCAGTTATTTTTTCGGAAAGTTCAGGACTTGAAATCTGTTTTCCCTCAATGCACATGGGAATAATCATTCCCTTTGCATATTTTTTAATATTCTGCGCCTCTTTTTTCAGAGCAGAAGCAATTTCCTTGTCTGAGGGGTTATCACTTAATCTGCATTCATCAAGTTCATGCAGTTCAAATGTGCAGTATCTTGAAAGTCTCTTTATATATTCAGCACACGCATTTCTGAGATAGTCCTCTTTCAGTTTACCTATGACTATAAGATTTACTGTCATCAGAAAATCACCGCTCCTCCCTTAGTTTCAACGGGTGCAACACCCATGAGATAGTCTCTGCCACGAACAAATCCCGAAAGTCCGTTCTGAACTGTTTTATCAGCAATTTCAGGACGGTTGTTGTCCTGACTTAAATGTCCCAGTAAAAAATGGGTTGTTCCGTTTTCCGCAAGTCTGCGTACCTGCTTTGCACAGCTGTCATTTGAAAGATGTCCGTTTGCTGAAAGAACCCTCTCTTTCAGATAAAGCGGATAAGGACCGGTTCTAAGCATATTTTCATCATAATTTGACTCTATGAGAACAAGTCTGCATCCCATGAGTGCTGTATCAACATCATTAGTTATATGTCCGAGGTCTGTACAGACAGCACAGTATTTATCATCCGCAGTATGTATTCTGTAGCCACAGCTTTGAATCGTATCGTGCGGGGTATTGAAACAGCTTACTTCAAAATCTGCACAAGCAAGAGCCTTATTCTGCATTTCAACAACATGGGAAGTATCTGCAATTTTTCCGGCATCATAAAGCCTCTGCAAAGTGCGTTTCTGTCCGTAAACGGATATGCCTGTTTTTTTTGTCAGCATTGAAAGACCGCTTACATGATCGCTGTGTTCATGTGTTATAAACACAGCCTTTACCGCATTAAAAGGAATATTGTTGATTTCAAGTGCGGCTGAAAGTCTTTTGAAGCTGACTCCGCAGTCTATAAGTATTCCGCTTTTTTCAGTTCCTATATAGGTTGAGTTGCCCCTGCTTGAACTGAAAAGAGGATATATTCTCGCCATTGCTTCTCCTTGTCAGATTTTGCTGATTTCTGTTCCCTGACGGGTTTCCTTTACTGCGTAGCCGAGTGCAGCAATTTTGTCTCTGATTTCGTCTGCGAGAGCAAAATTCTTTTCCTTACGGGCATTTTTTCTCTCCTCAACGAGGTCGAGAACTTCCTGCGGAATGTCTGCTGACTTATCCTCAGAAGCCTTGCTTTCTGCTGTTTTTATGAGGTCAAAACCGAGAACCTTGTCAAATTCGTTAAGAAGTGCAAGTTTTGTTGCGCTGTTTGCATTTGACTTGAGAACATCATAAATTGCTGTGACAGCCATAGCTGTGTTGAGGTCGTTATCGAGTGCATCTGTAAATGTTTTCATAAGTCTGTCATACTCAGCCTTGTCAGTTTCGCCTTCTTTTTCAGGAAGAAGTGTCACAATCTTGTCGATAATCTTGTTGAATGCCACAACAGCATTATCGAGATTCTCCCAATCGAATACGAGAGACTTTCTGTAATGCGACTGTAAGCAGAAGAAACGGTATACAAGAGGATTATAGCCTTTTTCTTCGAGAAGTGAAACTGTGAGGAATTCACCCTTTGACTTACTCATTTTACCGTTGCTTGTGTTAAGATGAAGAACATGGAACCAGTAATTGCACCATTTGTGTCCGAGGTATGCCTCACTCTGTGCAATTTCATTTGTATGGTGAGGGAATGCGTTGTCGATACCGCCGCAATGGATATCGAGGTATTCGCCGAGATTTTTCATTGAAATACATGAACACTCGATATGCCATCCGGGATAACCAATACCCCACGGACTATCCCATTTGAGTTCCTGATCGTCAAATTTTGACTTTGTGAACCAGAGTACGAAGTCAGCCTTGTTTCTCTTGTTGTCATCAGCCTCAACGCCCTCACGAACACCAACAGCAAGGTCTTCCTCCTTGAAATCATTGAAAACGTAATACTGTTCAAGTTTTGAAGTATCGAAATAGATGTTTCCGCCTGCCTCGTATGCATAACCTTTTTCCATAAGTGATGAAATAACTTTGATAAATTCATCAATATAAGTAGTTGCAGGAACAACGATTTCGGGCTTTTTAATATTGAGCTTCTTACAGTCAGCAAAGAAAGCATCAGTATAGAACTTTGCAATTTCCATTACTGTCTTATGCTCACGCTTTGCACCTTTGAGCATTTTGTCGTCACCTGTATCTCCATCACTTGTGAGATGTCCTACATCTGTGATATTCATTACACGTTTAACGTCAAGACCTGTGAAGCTGAGGTATTTTTCAAGCACATCCTCCATGATGTAGCTTCTGAGATTTCCTATATGTGCAAAATGATAAACAGTAGGACCACAGGTATACATACTTACCTTTCCTGCTTCTCTCGGAATAAAATCTTCCTTTTTGTGTGTAAGTGAATTATAAATCTGCATAATACTTTCTCCTTATCCATGTACTGACTTGTTGAACTGTATATTATCCCTGACAGGAAGCTGAGACCAGTTTTTCACATATCCGAAAAGGGTGTGAACTCTCTCCTCAGCCTCATCAACCGTCGCAAGGAATACACTGTCAATAATTATATCCGATGCTGTTTCGACAAGCAGCATATATCCGCTGTTCTTTGTCATTTCTACAATACATACGGAAAGAGGTCTGTCATAAATCGGACGTCTTTCGTATTTTGAAACCCATTTGTATCCGTATCTCATACAGTCATTGTGTCTCATATTGTCGTAATTCAATGCGGCACGACTTCCACGTTTCATTCTTATTTCCCTGAATTCCTGATACATTGCGCCGAAAGCATCAAATGCTGTTTCCTCTGAACCATAAAAATCAATCAGAAGATCGCTCCAGCTTTGAGTGGTGTACTTTCCTATTCTCATGCTTATGTAATCACCGATATTGCTGAAATCAAGCGGAAAAAGACGTTTTGAATCCTTACTGTACTTCCCGTCCATATATTTGCAGGCAGAGTATCCGTCAAGAAATGCCTTTAACAAAGTTACTTTTTTTTCTCCGAGATACAGCACAGGATTGCTTATAACCATATCTGTCATGTCAAAAATATTCATTCAGCCGCCCCTTTCAAATACAGATACAGTTATATTTTACCATATCTTTAAGTAACCGTCAATAAAGAATCCGAAAAAATCGGGTTAAACAGATAAATATACATTTTTGCAAAATTATGTTTGTATATTATAGACATTTGTTTTTGTGCATGTTATAATAATATTATGGACTATATCTTTGAGGCAGCACCCACAAAGCACGTTTTTAGACTTTGTGCGGTATTGCCTTAAACAAAGGAGGTACAATATATGAAAATGATTTTTATTGGTGCAACCCATGAGGTAACAGGAAGCTGTACATACATCGAATCGTGCGGAAAGAAATTCCTTGTTGATTTCGGAATGGAACAGGGAGTAAATGTATATGAGAATATTCAGATTCCCGTTTCACCTTCTGAAATTGATTTTGTACTGCTTACCCATGCACATATCGACCATTCGGGGCTTCTTCCTCTGCTGTATGCAGGAGGTTTCGCAGGTGATATTCACGCAACGACAGCCACTTCAAATCTTTGCAGCGTAATGCTTCGTGACAGCGCACACATTCAGGAGTTTGAAGCCGAATGGAGGAGCCGAAAGGCTAAACGAAGGGGCGATCCCGATTATGAACCGCTTTATACAATGGATGACGCAATAGGTGTAATAAGTCATTTTGTGCCTCATCCTTATGAGGAGGAATTTGAACTCTGTGAGGGAATTAATATAAAATTCCGTGATGCAGGTCATCTCCTCGGCTCTGCAAGTATCATACTCACGCTCACAGAAAACGACGAAACAAGAACAGTTGTATTTTCGGGCGATATAGGAAATACAAATCAGCCGCTTATACGTGATCCTCAGTACGTTGATTCAGCAGACTATGTTATTATGGAATCTACGTATGGTACACGTCTGCATAACAGACCGTCAGATTATGTTGCAGAGCTTACAAGCGTACTGCAAACTGTTTTTGACAGGGGAGGAAGTGTTATAATTCCGTCGTTCGCTGTGGGAAGAACTCAGGAAATGCTTTACTTTATCAGAAAAATCAAGGCTGACGGACTTGTTAAGGGGCATGACGGATTCCCTGTTTACGTTGACAGTCCCCTTGCAAATGAAGCTACTGATATTTTCATGAACAATCGTGAAAGCTGTTACGATGAGGAGGCTCTTTCATACGTTCACAACGGAATTAACCCTATTACATTTGAGGGACTTATCCGCACCGTAACAAGCAATGATTCAATTGCGATAAACAATGATAAACGTCCGAAGGTTATCATTTCTGCAAGTGGTATGTGTGAGGCAGGACGTATAAAGCATCATCTTAAACACAATCTGTGGATTCCCGAAAATCTTGTGCTTTTCGTGGGATATCAGGCTGTAAACACTCTCGGCAGAAGTCTCGTTGAGGGAGCAAAAAAAGTCAGGCTTTTCGGTGAAACGGTTTATGTTGCCTGTGAAATAAGACAGCTCCCCGGAGTGAGTGGTCATGCAGACATGAATGGTCTTGCTGAATGGGCGAAATCTGTCAGTGGTGTAAAGAAATACTTTATCAATCATGGTGATTCCGATAATGCTGACAGCTTTGCAGAAAAGCTGAAAAACGAATTCGGATTCGATACCTATGCTCCGTACAGCGGTGCTGAATTCGACCTCATAACAGGAGAAATAACCGTAGATGCAAAACCTGTTCCCATCGAACCTAAAAAGCATTCTAATGCCAATACAAGTATATGCTATAATGAACTTCTTTCTGCATCAGAAAGACTTTCACAGCTTATCAGAAATTCGCAGGGCAGAGCAAATTCAGATATGCGCAAGCTTACCGAAATGCTCAATAATATCTGTGACAACTGGGAAATCTGATATTATTTTCGACACACAAAATGCCGCAGTAAAATACTGCGGCATAAATCATTTTACCCCTTAGTCAGCATATATCCCCATATATGCTGATTTTTTCTTTTTCCCCTATATGACAGATGAGCTAAAAAATTGCTTCAAGTACGACTTCAAACAGGATATCAAGACCTGCTTCAACGAGTTCACAAATCAAACCCAAGCCGAAACCTTTTTTGCTGTGTTTTCTCATCATTCTGCCTCCTCAGTGTACTGCGGAGCAGAATATGTCTGCTGAGGTGTATCATCAATCGGAACATTGATAAGCAGACCACCTTCTGAACCTGTTACCTTAGGCATTACACCATCCCACTTCTGAATCTGCTCGTATGCGATAACGTTTGATGAGAGAGATTCTTCAAGAAGTTTATTTGCATCTGCCTGAGCCTGGGCCTCAGCAAGAATAGCCTCTGCCTCAGCGTTTGCGGCAATTACCTTCTGTTTTGCGTTAGCCTCAGCAATTACAATTGCCTGTTCCTGTTCTGTCTGTGTTTTGAGGAGATTCTGTTCTGCAACCTGTTTTGCCTCGATTGCGTTGTTGAATTCCTCTGAGAAATCGAAGTTTACTATATTGAACTTCTCTATGTAAATTCCGTAGCTGTTGAGTTTGCTGTCAAGTACGGTCTTTATTTCGTCACCAACTGTCTGACGCTCTGTGATGAGCTGTTCAGCGGTATATTTTGCAGTAGCCGATTTCATACATTCCTGTACAACCGGTGTAATGAGAATTGTCTGATAGTCAAGACCTACATTTTTATACATATCAGCCGATTTATCAGAAACAAGCCTGTAGTTTACTGCGATAGTTGAACTTACGGTCTGCAGGTCTTTTGAAACGGCTGAAGCAGGTGTTTCATAAACCTGAATCTTGTTTGACATACTTTCAACCTGCTGAATGAAAGGAATTTTCAGGTGGAAACCTTCCTGGAATGATGCAGATGAAACTTTGCCGAGCGTAAGTACAACGCCTGTATTACCGGCAGGTACCACAGTAAACGCACTTGCGAAAAGTCCGACTGCAATAAGAGCAACAATACCTGCTTTTACGCCCTTAAAACTTCTTTTTACTGTACCATCTTTTCTGAGTTCTTCAAATTTTGCCATAATAAATCCCTCCTGTAATCAGGAATCTCTTTTGTTGATTCTGAAAGCGAAAACTGATGTGCCTATTACAACCCCGACTGCCATACCTATGCTCATCCCCATTGCTATATGACCGAACACGAGTTCCCCAACCACGAGTCCGATAAGCATACCGAGCGTCATAAAAATCGGTATGAATATTGATGCACTTTCTTCATTTTCGTAATCGTATACTACAATTTTTTCATCCTTTTTCATTATACAGACCTCATTTCAGTTCTGAGTTGATTTCCTCAAGTGTTTTTTCCATTTCAGATTTAAGATATGCACTTCTGTGAGCCATTACCATCACGAACATAGCCTTGTGGAGTTTGTATTCATCAGCGTGTATATTTTCGGAATAATCATTTATTTCCTTTTTCACAAGATTTCGTATCTCTTCTGACTCATAGAAACCTGAATCCTCAGCATTGAATATGATTCTGCAAAGACCGTTATAAAGCTGTACATCGTCTATTATGTCATCCGATGTATCTTCGACATCACCATTGATATACGTCATTAAATTTACAATGTTTTCGAGTTTCATTGTGTTTCTGAGCATATTTATAAGAAGTATCCTCAGAATTTGTTTTTCAGAGTATTTCTTGCCCTTTGTGGATGAAACCCATCCTCTTTTAATCCAGTTCTGAATGGTTGATCCCTCAAGACCTGTCAGTTTTGAAAGCTGGGAAAGGGTAAGACCTCCGGTAGCCTCAAGTACAGGTGAAACAGCTGAAAATGCCTCGAGTCTTACATTTTCGTTAAAGGGAATTGTTGTTCCCGGAATAAGTCTGCTCATGTTCTTTTGCTCCTCTCACGTGATGATATGATTATACCATAGGTTCATACGAACTTCAAATATGGTTTTTATTCTGAATTAGGCAAAAAATGGTATTTTTTATAATTTATCATGAAATATCTTTCTTTTTTACAGTTTTTCGTTTTTTTGGAAAAAATCTGAAAATATCCAAAATCTGCTATTTTGTTATAGTTATGTAACTTTTTACAACTAATTTGTATTTTTAATGAAACAGAGTTGTTATTGCAAAATGATTTCATTTGATATATAATATGATTACAGCAGAGAGATATATTGCTGGTAATAACCGTTTCAGCGCCCCATTACCTCCGGGCGTTACATATAAACCACACCTTTCATAAAAAAGAACCGCTGACTTCGGACATCAGCGGTTCTTTTTTATGTGGATCAGTCCACTATTTTTTTGTATGATTCTTCTTCGGCTTTTTCCTTAGCCTCTTTGTCAGCTTTTTTAACTTCAGCAGGAGCACTTTTTTTGCCCTTTGACATTATTACAGATGCAATGACTACAGCCGCAATAACAAGTCCGACAGCGATAATTATAAAGGCAATCTGTTTTATATTTCTGTCTGTTGTTGTGTAAGTGATTTTGTTCGATTTTGCATATTTTTCACCTGCGGAGTCTGAATACACGCTTAAACTGAATCCCTCAACAGGAACATATCCCGATTCGTTATCAGCTGATTCCGACCCCTCATAGAAACCGAAAGCATTTTCTCCGATTTCCTTTAAGGTTGAAGGAAGTGCAGTCTGTTTCAGAGCCTCACATCCGAGAAATGCGCCCATTCCAATCGTCTGAACACCCTCCGGAATAGTGAGTCTTTCGATTTTTTTGCAATTGTAAAAAGCTCCTTCACCGATTGATGTAAGTGATGTCGGAAGATCAACGGCTTCAAGGTTATAGCAGAATTTGAAGGCAATAGGAGCAATTTCATTAAGTCCCTCGGCAAAATCAATCTTTTTCAGATTTGTGCAGTATCCGAAAGCATCTTCACCGATGTAATTTACTGACTGCGGAATGAAAACGTGTTCAATCCCCGAACAAAGTGAGAATGCGCCCGGTTCAATTGACTTTACGGTATTTTCGATGTTGATATCGCCTGAAAGTTTTGCTGATGCACGATAAATGGTTGTCTTGTCTTTATCGTAGAGGATATCATCTTCATAGATGAAATTTTCTGTTTTTGATGCATCAATACTTTCAAGTCCGCTGCATTCACCGAAAGCCATTTTTCCAATCTCATTAAGTGAGGAAGAGAGCGTGATTTCTTTAAGTGAAGTACATCCGTAGAATGCATAGTTACCAAAAGATTCAACGGAATCAGGATATATTACTTCTTCAAGAAGTCCGCACTGCATAAAAGCACCCAAAGGAATTTCAGTTGTTTTATCAGAAAAAGTAGCTTTTTTAAGTGAGGTGCATCCTGCAAATGCGTTTGAACCGATTGACTGAATTGTACTCGGAATGACTATTTCAGTAATCATGTTACATCCTGCAAAAGCCATGCTTCCGATAGCTGTAACTGCGTAACCGTTTCTAATCTCCGGAATATCCGAAACGATTGAAGAAGGATCGCATTGTGTGATTGTATATGTTCCGTTTATGAGTTCGTAAGTGAAAGTACCGTCTGAGAGTTCGTCTGTATTTGTGTCAGCAGGATTCAAAGCAAAAGCTGAGAATACAGGGGACATTGCAAAAACGAGGCATATTCCTGTTAAAGCCGATGCAGCTTTTTTTATAATATTCATTATTATTACTCCTTACTGTTATCCTTTATTATGCCGATAACAGCAGCAATTACTGCACCGACAGCGAGAAGCCCGATTAAAAACGCTATGCTCATTATTCTGAATCCTCCTGCTTCTCATTTGTTTCAGTTTTCTCTTCTTTGACTTCTTCTTTTGCGGTGTTTTCCGGCTTCTTTTCCGACTTTTTCTTCTTCATTTTCTTTCCTGTGAGAACTCCGATAAATCCGAGAACGAAAGCCGCAACGATACCGCATATTACGTAAAGAAATGCTGCATCTACATTTTTATTGCCTATTTTTAAAGTGCCTGTAACAACTTTAAAACCGTTCTGTGTACCGTAATAATAGCCCTGTGAATCCTTTGGGGCATAGATTTTGAATCCTTCTGTCTTAGCATCTGCGGGCTGACCGTCCTCAGTGGATTCACCTGTTGAATCGTAGTAATATCCGAAAGAATATTCGCCAAGGGATTCGAGAGTGTCATAAAGTCTGATTGATTTGAGAGATAAGCAGTTGTAGAATGCATCACCGCCGATTGTTTTGATGTTCTTTGATAACTCTACCTCAGAAAGATTTGAACAATTCTCAAAAGCGAAAGCACCGATGTCTGTTACGGATGAAAGAAAAGCTTTTTTAATGAAAGGATTTCCGTATACAGCAGAAATGCTGATTGTATTTACTGATGAAGGTGCTGTGTAAACAAAATCTTCTTTTGATGCAGGATAAGCAATAAGAACTGTCTTGTCGTGATCATAAAGTACACCGTCCTGTGATGAATATGCACCATCACCCTCAGTAACAGTTATGCTTTCAAGAGAATTACATCCGAGGAAAGGTTCATCACCCTCAATTTCGGTACATCCGCCCGGAATCGTGAGTCTGATAAGAGTGTTCGGAAATGCATCTTCTCCGATTGTTTTTACTGATTCAGGGAGTATGATTTCAGATGAATTGCAATCCTGAAAAGCAACTTTATAAATACGTGTAACAGGGCATCCTCCGAATGTATCAGGGACGGTAAGTACGGATTCCGCAGACTGACAGATTACAAGTACAGCCTCATTATTTTCTATGTAATACTGATAATCGCCCTCTGTAACGAGGTCGAGTGCGAGATATTCCTGAATCTCTGCTTCCTGTTCAAAAGTGAGAAATTTAAAATCATTCTGATAGTCGTAATCTGTGTCTGCATCACTGCAGTATGCGTATGCGCCTGAACCTGTTTCACCGACGATTACAAAATCACTTATCGGGTTATAATCTTCGTCATATCCGAGAGCGTTATATCCGATAGATTCAACACTTGCAGGGACTGATATTTTTTTGATTCCTGTTCCGAGAAAAGCATTCTGATTGATTGAATATAATGTTTCAGGGAGGGTAATCTCCTCAAGCAATTCACAGCTCTGAAAAGCCGCAACTCTTATTACTTCCAATTCCTGAGGAAGAATAACCTCTTTCAATGAACGGCATTCAGCAAAAGCCATGGTATTTATTTCATAAAGTTTTGTTTTGCTGAGGTCGATGGATTTTATGTTTGAGAAAGCGAAAGCGTGTCTTTCCATTTCAGCGAGTGAATCAGGAACAGAAACCTCTGTGATATCAGCTTCATAGAGTGCGGCTGTTGCAAGTTTTTCAACACCGTCAGGAATAGTGTATGAACTGCCCTCTTTTGAAATAGGGTAATTAATAAGTGTTTTCATATCCTTGCTGAAAATAACACCGTCAACAGCACAGAAATATTCGCTTTCCTCATCAACTGTGATTTCCTTGAGCAATTCGCATCTTACAAAAGGATTTTCTGATGAGATGTATGATACTGTTGCAGGGATATTTATTTTTTCAACCTTAGGAGCGCACAGCAGAAAAGCATCTGCACCAATTTCAGTAACAGTTTTTCCGTCAATTGAAGAAGGTACATCGAGTTCGGTTTCAAGTATTGTGCATGATACAAGAGTGATTGTTCCGTCATCATTTTCTTTGTAGGTGTAATCTCCCGATATTATGTTTTCCTTTTCCTCGGTATCTGTTTCATCTTCGGTATATGTTTCTTCAGCGACTTCTGCTGTATCTTCTGCTTCGCTTACGACTTCGTCATCATCAGCAAAAGATACATATACAGGCATTGAAGCAGCAGAAACACAAGTTAACAGGCTCATTGAAAGAGCCATAAGTTTTCTGTAGTTTTTCATAATTTTCCCTCTCTATACAAAAAGATTTACTGTATACAATTATATCATATTGTATTATTTTTTTCAATCTATTTCACATATATTTCATGTATTTCATTTTATTGACAAAAAAACTCCGCTTTCACGAAGAAAACGGAGTTTTTATTAGTTTTAAACTTTAACTTCTGAGAATCAGAGAGGGAGCTTTGAGATTGAACCTGCATCAAGTCTCTGGATTGCCATAGCATCCATTGCTGATACACCGCCCTGACCGTCAACGTCTGCGTTCTTAAGTCCCTGAGCTGAGAGTGGGTACTTAGAAGAGTTTGCAAGGTACTGGAGGATTGAAACAGCGTCAGCGAGATTTACTCTGCCGTCGTCATTAGCGTCACCGTAAAGAATGCTTCCCTGAGAACCCTGTGTTGTAGTCTTAGTTGTAGTAGTTGTTGTCTTTGTAGTAGTTGTTGTTGTCTTAGTTGTAGTAGTTGTTGTCTTAGTTGTTGTTGCAGATGAACCATCTGTGTGGAGAACAATCTTATCAATAACAACATCGTCACCGTGTGGCCAGAATACCATAGCCTTTACAGTAGCACCAACGTTTGAAGGAATTGTGTAGTCGATAGCAACAGTCTTGTCTGAACCAACCTTTACGCCCTCAAAGTCTTTCTGTTCCCATTCACCTGTCCAAGTACCGAAAGCACCTGAAACTTCTGTGTCATTTGACTTAACTGTGAGGTAGAGAGTAGCTGACTTTGCACCCTTAGGTGAGAATTCTGCATAGTTGTTAATCTCTCCGTCGGAGCCCTTTTCTGTGCCAACCTTCATGTCAGAAGGAGTAAGAACTACATCATTTCCGCTGCCTGCAACAGTTGTCTGCTGTGTAGTCTTAGTTGTTGCTGTTGTTTTAGTAGTATTTGTAGTTGTCTTAGCTGTTGTTGCTGAGCTGCCACCGTCAAGAACAATCTTGTCAATAACAACATCGTCACCGTGTGGCCAGAATACCATAGCCTTTACAGTAGCACCAACGTTTGAAGGAATTGTGTAGTCGATAGCAACAGTCTTGTCTGAACCAACCTTTACGCCCTCAAAGTCTACC
>JAZLGM010000007.1:0-19085 GCA_045616285.1 Ruminococcus sp. | reverse complement strand
TTGAATTTTTCTGCTTGTCCTGACAGCGAAATACTGCGTCAGAAAACCTTGAAATACGACAGTATTCCTGCGGCTTTCTTCCTTGTCTTTCTCTATCAGTCCTTCGCATAAATTATTCACGATTTAATTGGGGGAGCAATAATTTTTCAGGACTTTTTGAAAATTGATTTACGCAGAATAAACACAAAACCGATTGACAATGATAAATTCAAATGCTATAATATAGGTATCATATTTTATGAAAGAGGTTTAAATTATGGCAAAGGAAAAGAAAATGGTCACAGCGATAACCTCAATGGATGAGGATTTCGCACAGTGGTATACTGATATATGCAAAAAAGCTGAACTTGTTGAATATACCAGTGTAAAGGGATGTATGGTAATTCGTCCTTACGGTTATGCAATATGGGAAAATATCCAGAAGATTCTTGACGGAATGTTCAAGGCTACAGGTCACGAAAACGTATGTATGCCTATGTTCATCCCTGAGAGCCTTCTCCAGAAGGAGAAAGACCACGTTGAGGGATTTGCTCCTGAGGTTGCATGGGTAACTCATGGCGGAAGTGACAAGCTTGAGGAAAGACTGTGTGTACGTCCTACATCTGAGACACTTTTCTGTGAGCATTATTCAAATATCGTTCACTCATACAGAGATTTACCTAAGCTTTACAATCAGTGGGTAAGCGTTGTAAGATGGGAAAAGACAACACGTCCTTTCCTCCGTTCAAGAGAATTCTTATGGCAGGAAGGTCATACAATTCACGCTACTGCACAGGAGGCTGTTGAGGAAACAGAGCGTATGCTCAATGTTTACGCTGATTTCTGCAGGGATGCTCTTGCTATGCCTGTTTTAAAGGGCAAAAAGACAGAGAGCGACAAGTTTGCAGGTGCTGTTTCAACTTACGCTATCGAAGCACTTATGCACGACGGTAAGGCTTTACAGGCTGGTACTTCACATTATTTCGGTGACGGATTCGCAAAGGCTTTCGGAATCGAATACACAGACAAGGAAAACAAGAAGGTTAATCCTCATCAGACAAGCTGGGGTGTTACAACTCGTCTTATCGGCGCAATCATCATGACACACGGTGATAACAACGGTCTTGTGCTTCCGCCTGCTGTTGCACCTACTCAGGTTGTTATCATTCCTATCGCACAGCATAAGGAAGGTGTACTTGACAAGGCTGCTGAACTCAAGGAAAGACTTGCAAAAACAGATTTAAGAGTTAAACTTGATGACAGCGACAATTCACCGGGATGGAAGTTCTCAGAATACGAGATGAAGGGTGTTCCTGTAAGAGTTGAAATCGGTCCTAAGGATATCGAGGCTAATCAGTGCGTAATCGCTACACGTCACAACGGTGAAAAGACTGTTGTTTCACTTGATGAACTTGAAGAAGCAGTTGCAAAGAAGCTTCAGGAAGTTCACGACGGTATGTACGAAAAGGCTCTTGCAAATCAGAACAACAGAACATACGACTGTACATCACTTGACGAAATCAAGGCAACTCTTGAAGAAAAGGGCGAAGGTTTCGTTATGGCTATGTGGTGCGGTGACGAGGCTTGTGAGGATGAAGTAAAGGAAAAGACAGGTGTTGGTTCACGCTGTATTCCTTTCGAGCAGAGAATCCTCTCAGATAAGTGTGTATGCTGTGGAAAACCTGCAAAACACATGGTATGCTGGGGTATTGCTTATTAATAATACAAAAACTGAGGGACTGTTTTTACAGCCCCTCTTTAATTTATAATTCAGCATTTATTCAGTCACAAGGTCATCAGCATAGATTCCTATGCCTGCGAATCCGATTGGATTACCATTTTCATTGAATACAGCCTTATATGCGGAGATAATATTTTTGCCGTCTCTTGGTGAAACGATAACTCCCGCATTGTAAATATTATCAGGTGAATTAATAAGTAATTCCTGTAAATTCGTCACATTTTCGCCCTGTCGTGTAACCATTCCCCTGTATTCGCTTTTTGTATGAACAAGCACTTCCGTTTCCCATGTACTTGCGTAAATTCCTTCAAGATTCGGGATACTTTCAGATACTCTTTCCGTATACTCCTGTGCCGCATCTGAGTATTCCTTATTATCGGGATTTTTAAGCAGATTTAAAATTTCGTCAGCACATCCGTATTCCGAAAGAAGTGTATTTGCATTTTCGCAGCGTTCTTCAATATAGCTTTCATTTTCAGTTGTCACAGTCTGAGCGTCTGATTTTTTCTCACAGGATGTCACAGCCATTGACATTAAAACAGCCATAACAACAGATATTATTCTTTTTTTCATTTTATTTTACCATTATGTACGGGGATGACTTAACATCATCCCCGAATTTTTTTGTTATGCGAAACCGCCTGCACGTGATGCGTGATTAGCGAACTTTGTTTGCAATATCGTCAATGAGTTTAACGAGCATATCAGCCTGTGTCATTGAACCGAGGTCGCCCTCACGTCTTGAAGAAACAGAAACTGTCTCAGTCTCAACTTCCTTGTCACCTGCTGTAATCCATACAGGGAGCTTTTCAAGTCTTGCGTCACGAACCTTCTTGCCGACCTTTTCAGCTCTTGTGTCAATTGTTGCTCTGATTCCTGCGGCTTCAAGCTTTGCAAGTACCTTTTCACAGTATTCAATGTGACGGTCTGCAACAGGAATGATTCTTACCTGCTCAGGAGCAATCCAGAGAGGCATTGCACCTGCATACTTTTCAATCATATATGCAAGAGTTCTCTCGTAGCATCCGAGTGAAGTTCTGTGGATGATGTAAGGATTCTTCTTTGTACCGTCCTCGTCAACATATTCCATGCCGAATTTCTTTGCGAGAAGCATATCAATCTGAATTGTAACGAGTGTATCTTCCTTGCCGTATACGTTCTTATACTGGATATCAAGCTTAGGACCATAGAATGCAGCCTCGTCGATACCTACTGAATACTCAACTCCGAGGTGGTCGAGAATCTTGCCCATTGTAGCCTGAGCCTCTTCCCACTGCTCTGCTGTACCCTCATACTTGTTCTTCGGATTTGCAGGGTCCCACTGTGAGAATCTGAATGTACAGTCTTCAAGAAGTCCTACTGTGCCGAGCATTTCCTTTGCGAGTTCGAGACAGTCCTTGAATTCCTCTTCAAGCTGTTCAGGACGGAGTACAAGGTGTCCCTCTGAAATTGTGAACTGACGTACACGGATAAGTCCGTGCATTTCGCCTGAATCTTCCTTACGGAAAAGTGTTGAAGTTTCACCGAGTCTCATAGGAAGATCTCTGTATGAACGCTGTCTGTTGAGATATACCTGATACTGGAAAGGACAAGTCATAGGACGGAGTGCAAAGCATTCCTGAGTTTCGTCCATAGGATCGCCGAGGATGAACATACCGTCAAGGTAGTGATCCCAGTGACCTGAAATCTTATAAAGCTCTCTCTTAGCAAGGAGAGGAGTTTTTGTAAGGAGATAGCCGTGCTTCTGCTCAGTATCTTCAACCCAGCGCTGTAAAGTCTGAATAACTCTTGCACCCTTTGGAAGAAGTACAGGAAGTCCCTGTCCGATTACGTCAACAGTTGTGAAGTATTCGAGCTCACGTCCGAGCTTGTTGTGGTCACGAAGCTTTGCTTCCTCTCTCTGCTTGAGGTCTGCTTCAAGGTCAGCAGCCTTTGGATATGCAGTTGCATAAACTCTTGTGAGCATCTTGTTCTTTTCTGAACCTCTCCAGTAAGCACCTGTGCATGAAATGAGCTTGAATGCCTTTACAGGAGCAGTAGTCATAAGGTGAGGACCTGCACAGAGGTCAACGAATTCGCTCTGCTTGTAGAATGAAATAGGTTCACCCTTGTCAGCGTGTTCCTCACAGAGTTCAACCTTGTAAGGTTCATCCATTTCCTTTAACTTTGCAATTGCCTCTGACGGTGGGAGTTCAAACTGTTCAAGTGCGATTCCCTCTTTTACGATTTTCTTCATTTCAGCTTCAATCTTTTCGAGCTCCTCAGGTGTGAAAGGCTTTTCAAGGTCGAAGTCATAGTAGAAACCGTTGTCAATTGCAGGACCGATAGCAAGTTTAGCCTGTGGATAGAGTCTCTTTACAGCCTGTGCAAGGATATGTGATGCTGTATGCCAGAAAGTCTTTTTACCCTCGATTGTATCGAATGTGCATACCTCGAATTCACAGTCAGCGTCAACAACTGTACGGAGGTCTTTAACCTCTCCGTTAATCTTTACACAGCAAGCAGCCTTGTAAAGTCCCATTCCGATTCCCTTTATGATTTCAGCAGCAGATGAAGCTTCAGCTTCTCTTATGCTTCCGTCTTTTAATGTAAGCTTAATCATTGTTTTTACTCCTTAATATTATTTTTGGTTGTTATTTGATTTTTCATTTTGGGATGCCGAGGGCGGCATCCCCTACATCATTCTTTTTGTATTATCTTGAAACTTGTGGGCTGTCGAGGACGTCGTCCCCTACATCATTCTTTTTGTATTATCCTGAAACTTGTGGGCTGTCGAGGACGCCAGCCCCTACAGAATCAAATCCATTGGTTATACTATCCCCGTAACCTCAATACCGTCATCGGTACCGATTTCAAAACCGAATTTATCGAGGAAGAATTCATCATGGCTCTTTATGGTGAAGCACATAACAGTACCGTCCTCGTCGATATCAAAGTATGCGCTTTCAACAGCGATATGTTCTTCAAGGCTTTCGTCGGACATATAACCGTCATTGAATCTTCTGTCTCTTGCAAGGATATCAGCAATTTTCTTTCTGTTGCGGTTTACCTTGTCGAGTTTCTGAGCGATATCGGAGAAATTATCCATAATTTCCTGCTGGTCGTCCACATAGAAACGCACAGTAACATCGAAATCCCATATTTTATAGGTGATTTCGTAAGCTTCTTCCTTCTCGTTATAGTTAATCTTGTTCATTTTCTCATCTCCTTTGCAAAAAAATAAAAAATCCCCCATGCAAAAGCATAAGGGACGATAGTAAATCGTGGTTCCACCCTGATTCACACAGATAAAAAATATCCGTATCTCATTCGCTCGGTAACGGGAGCATCCGACGTGTATTAAACGTACTCAGAGGCGGTGTGCCGATATCCTCGCCATACTGTCTCGCACCGACCGACAGCTCTCTGAAAAGACACAGCGGATATAAGCCTTCCTCATCACAGATTTAGTATATCATAACATAATAATACCACAATTAAAAGCATTTGTCAATACAGAAATAAATGTCAGATGTGGGAAAATAAATGTCAGACGGGGGAATCAGTTTGCTGTATTCATGAACAGTGCAGGATCGTACCTTACACCTTCATAACGCACCTCAAAGTGACAATGCGGTCCCGATGAGTCACCTGTCGAACCTACAAGTCCTATAAGCTGACCTCTTGAAACATACTGTCCTTCGGGAATTGAAACATAACTCATGTGAGCGTAAACTGTCTGATATCCGTTGAGATGGTCTATCATTACGACATTTCCGTAGCCGCCTGAATTCCATCCTGCGGAAACAACAACACCTGCCTCAGCGGCATAAATTTCGGTTGACATACCTGCGGCAATATCAAGACCGATGTGATTTCGGTCACTTCCGAAAACATCACTTATCCATCCTCCGTCTACAGGCCATGCAAACTGTCCCGAACCTGTCAGCGGATAACCCATGTAAACCGTAAAAGGTGCATCGGGCTGTGCGGAGTAAATTCCCACGCCTATCTGTTCAACTATCGGTTCTTTTGTGATTTTCGTCTTTACGGTCTTTCTTGAAGCCTCTATTCCGTCAATATAGGTGATTTCTATATTGCTTTTCTTTTCGCCTCGTTCACCCTTTACGATTGTCTTTTCAGTTCCGACATTTAGTGAACTTGTTTCGACTTTTATTGTTTCATAGTCGAGGAAAGAAGTCGTTTCCATTTCCCTTATATACTGAATCGGGAGATAGCTTTCATGTTCGATTACATTCACTATCATTCCGGGAGTACATTTTTTCTTTATCATGGGGTTCATTTCTTCAAAGGTATCGTAATCCATATTGAATTTCTGCGCCACAGTAACAGCAGTATCATCTTTTTTTACCACGTATACTGCTTTTTTCTCCTTTGAGGAAGTCAGCATTTTTATTGCCTTGCTTTCGGACATAACGCTGTCGATAAGATAAAGTCCCTCGTTGTAAGCCACATTGTTTACATAGGATATATCCTTAACGATTCCGTCAACCTCATAATTGAAAAGTCTGTCTGAAAGTGCCGCCTGTACGGGTTTTCTGTCCTCGACAGCACCGACGAATTCACCGTCAATATAAATTCCGTAAGCCTCGGTTATTTTCTGATCGGATGCTGAAAGCATCTCGTTTGCGAGTTGTACGGAAGTTATGAACTTATCATTTTCTGATATGATTTTAAGAGTGAATTTTGCCGATTTATCGAGGTCTATCGTTTCGTCTCCGGATGAGTAGGCGATTCTCTGCTGTACTTCTCTTTCAGCCTCCTCAAAATCAGCCTCAGCCGAAATAATGCCGATTTCACGGCCGTTGTATTCAACAGCGATACCGTATTCAAGACCTGTACCGTATTTTATAACACCGACAAGAAATGCAATTGAAACGATAGGGAGAATGTAGTTGAATGCTGTATAGAAAACACCCTCCTCGCCGAAAAGAAATGAACCGATAAGGCGGTATCTTGCTTCACGATATGCTTTTTCATCCTCGTTTTTTGCAGATTTAACCTGTCGGAAAAGTTCGTCAGAAACTTTTACTCTGTGTCTGAATGAATCGAGAAACTGATTTACAAGCCATTTCACCGACTTCAAAACAAGCTTGAAAAAGCTGAATAATTCGGAAAATACGAAAAACAGACTTATAATCAGAACCTTTATTATTGCTGAAAAAAACATGACAGCAGATTTTCCCGCCCATAAAAGAAACTCAGACATCTTCTCTCCGAAACTCAAAAAAACAGCACTCCTTTCTGTGATGTTACGTAAACTATATTATATCATTTTTTTACGTAAATTACAACTTTTATCCGATAATTCGTATATCTGCACAAAATTCACAGGTGGTGATTCAGTTCTTTTCTGTATGGAATTTATAGTCAAGCATTTCGGGAGTATAGTTTTCGAGAACATTTATAAGAGGAAGTACATCTTTTCTTGCTGATTCAAGGTCATGTTCGAGGTAGTTTCCGCATTCAATTTCAGTACAGCCGGGGATTTCCTCATTGTATTCCGCAATGAATTTATAGGCATCACGTACAAGACCGATTGCCTGTTCTCCCGAAACATCATCTCTTGTGAGGAGATAGAAACCTGTTCTGCATCCCATAGGTCCGACATAGATAATGCTGTCTGTGTATTCGGAGTTTCTTGCGTATGTTGCGAACAGATGTTCTATTGTGTGGAGAGAGGGACTTGAAATATATGTTCCTCCGTTAGGCTTTACCATTCTTACATCGTATGTTACAACATCTCCGTCAATTCTTGATATGTACATACCTACGCCGAATTTAGTGTGGTCTACCTCGAAGCTTGCTATTTTTTTCATATTAAATTCTCCTTTAAAAGTTTTTTCATATCATCGGGAATATCCGATTTTACTGTTATTTTTTCGTGTGTGACAGGGAGTCTGAAACTCAGTTCTCCGCAATGCAAAGCCTGTCTGCCTATGTCATCTCTTGAACCTCCGTACATATCATCACCTGCGAGGGGATGTCCGATATGCGAAAAATGCACTCTTATCTGATGTGTACGTCCTGTTTCAAGATGTATTTCAAGAAGGGAATATTTACCGTTCTGCTGAATCCTTTTGAAGTGCGTAACTGAACGCTGTCCGTCCTCACGCACACAGCGGAGAATTATACTCTCCTTTTCCCTTGCAATCGGGAGGTCAATTGTACCCTCTGTTTCGGTAATTCCATGAACGACCGCATAATAAACCTTTTCGCATTCTCCCTGCAAGGCTGTTGCGGAATATGAATCTTTTGCGATTACGCAAAGCCCCGAAGTATCTCTGTCAAGGCGGTTTACCGCACGGAAGGTGAGTTCGGGGTGAAGATAGGAAAAATAATTTCCGAGGGTATCCCCCTGATGCTTTATCGAGGGATGTACGGGAACTCCGCTTGGTTTGTCAAAAACAATGAGATTTTCGTTTTCAAATGCAGTCGGGATATTGAGTTCGCCGTTTGGTTCAAGGAAACTCTCATCGGGATTTTTCATAACGATTACATCTCCGCAGTAAACCATATCTATGCTTCTTATGGTTTCACCGTTTCGTGTAATTCCTTTTTCAATGCGTTTAAGTTTGGTCAGCAGCCGCTTTGAAACGCCCTTCTGTACCGTAAGGAATTTTTCCAGAGTTACGGGTTCGGTGTTTTCGGCTGTGAATTTTATTTCTTTCAAGATATTCATCCTCTCTGAGGAAAATTGATATACAGAGTGAAAACGCTGTCATGAATTCGGGGTAGAAATAGGGGAAAGGCACAATCAGAACAAAGGAAAACGCATACATGAACATAAGCCTCAGTATATGGAATTTCCTTCCTCTCAGAAATCTCAGCGAAAGCAGAACTATACTGATTACGCTTTTATCCCGATAATTAGCAAGAAGAAAGGGGACAGCGAGAAAGTCGAGCTTAACTGAGACATAGATTACAAGAAATGCAAGAGTGAAAGAAAGTGAATGTATGATATTGAAAGCCTTTCCCGAAACGAGAAAATCGTATGCGAGAAACAGAGGTATCATTACAAGCACAGCGAGAGCGAGTTCAATAATACTTGTGATGAACATTGCGCCCATGCTTCTGCGGAATGATTTTTTACCTGAGATAACCGACCACAGCGGAGTGAAAGAGGTTCTGTTCTCCGCACAGAGTTCGGTAAGCCGCACAGCCGCCGCATATTTAAGTGGTGCGGCGAGAAGTTTCCCCGTAATTGTAAGAATCAGAATCACCGAAAGAAGAATCCCCGAAGAACCGCTGAAAAGCGAGAAAGGTTCTGTGTCGGTGAAATAAAGAATAAGACAGTATACAGCAGTTTCCGTAAGTCTGAAAATAAGTCTTGCGGCAATCGGGAGCAGGCATACAGCGAGAATATGTGTTCTTTTTCCCGTAAGTAATTTTTCCGAATAACGTATAAGTTCAAGAATTTTCAATGCAGTTCACCCCATGAATATATTTCATGGATAGTATGTGCAGATTTCAGGGGATTATGCAATTCGGGATTTAAGACAGTCCATAAATTATTCTCCTTAAATTTAACCATCTCTATAAAACCAGATTTAAATAATTCATAAATTCCGTTCTGTAGGGGGCGGCGTTCTTTCAGAAAAATCAGTATTCCTCAGAATCCTCTATTTTTTCGTAAGGACAGTATCCGAGTATTTCAAAAGCCTGTGAATTGAGCCACATCTGTGCGGTTACAAGGATTTCAAATCCCTCACCGGGAGCGGCATTCAGATATTTCGGATCATATTTCGGAAGCCCGAAACAACTCAGCATATTCGAGATAATTCCTGCATGGGTAATCAATGCACAATGTGTCAGACCGCTTTCCATCATATCAATGATAATGCTGTGAATTGCGGAGAAAGTTCTTGCTGTCATTTCTTCAAGACTCTCACCCTGCGGCGGTCTTGTATCTTTTCCGCCCCTTATCCATGCCTTGTAGTCATCACGGTTAATCAGTTCATCAACGCTCTTATTCTCGAAAATTCCGAGATTGAGTTCGCTGAGGTCATCAATTTTGACAAGTTCTGTTTCGGGGAAAAGAATTTCCGCAGTTTCCGTACACCTTTTCAGAGGTGAGGAATAAACCCTGTGTACTGTCGGATAATCGAATTCGTCCATTTTTGCGGCAAGTTCACTTGCGCCCTTCTGTGAAAGCGGCATATCCGTCTTTCCTATGTAGATGCCTTTTTCGTTAGCCTCGGTCATACCGTGACGTATTATACTTATTCTGTAACCTTTCATAAAATCTCCTTAATATTTATTTAATTTTCACAAAAAAAGTGTCGGATTTTTGACTTATGCATAGAAGTGACAAAAAACAGCAAAAAAATTAATGATTCTTTAATATTTACGCATATTTACATATTATACATTTTGTATTATAATATTAATAGATTATCAATACGTGCGTAACTACCAACAGGAGGACATAAAAATGAATTCAGATTTCGCAAGAATTATCACTTTGCAGAGGAAAGAAAGACACATAAGCCAGAAACAGGCTGCCGCAGACCTCGGTATCTCACAGGCTCTCTTATCACACTATGAAAAGGGAATCCGTGAATGCGGTCTTAATTTCCTCGTAAAAATAGCCGATTATTACAATGTTTCATGTGACTATCTTCTCGGAAGAACTCCCGAACCCGAAGGCAAGACAATCACAATCGAGGATATTCCCGATGATGACGGAAACAACAACCTCAAAATGCCTTCGTCTGAAATCATAAATTTCAACAGACGAATTATCAATAACTCCATAAGTCTTCTTTTCAGCCTTGCACAGAAGGCAGGAAGCATCACTCTCATAAAGGAAGTTTCAAACTACCTCATGCTTTCGGTTTATAAGCTTTTCCGTATCGTATACAATGCGAATCCGCATAACGACCAAAAGCTTTTCAGAATACCTAAGGTCATAGCCAACGACAGCGCAAATGCAATTATTTCAATGGCGGAAGCCGATATCAAAGCCGCATCGTGCGGAATAAGTCTTGACGGAAACGATTGTATCGACGATTTTGATACACTTTATATAACCACATCAACTCTGCAAAAGGACTATTCACAGTATTCATCATCACTCCTTAATCTCATAAAGAGAAGTGAGGAAAGCATTGTCATCACACGTTCAAAGTATCGTGACAGCAGTGATTCAAACAGAGGATACTGATATATTTTCCATTATACCACTTTTTAATGAAAAAGAAAAGGGATTTTTCAAAAAAACAAAAACCGCACAGTAAAATGTGCGGTTTTTATATATTTACTTAGCCATGTGCTGTCTGAATGTGATAACCTCGCCTGTTGAAGTACGAGCGTAATATCCGAGAATATTTGAAGCATCTCCTGCATCTACAGAACCGTCACCGTTTGTATCTGCGGCAGTTTGCTGAGTATCTGTAAGAGTGTGTTCCTGAGTTGTGGACATTGCGGCATATTCGATAAGTGCGCCTGAAGCATCACTTGCATCTATTTTTCCGTCTTCGTTTACATCACCTGTGATGTAGCTTCCGCGGAATTCCTCAATGAGTTTCTGAGTTTCTTCGGGGAGGTCTGATTCGATTTCAAGGTTGCTGTAAATGTAACCGAGAATACCGCCGTCTGCTGTGCCTTCACATCCTATTGTATCAAGAAGTGCAGATGCCATAACGAGATGACCTGCCTGAGTTGGGTGAATATCCATAGCCTTTAATGAGTCAGCCTGCATACCTGTAAACATCCATGTATTTTCTTCGCCTGCTGAGAAACTGCCGAAAACGTCAACGACTTCAATTCCTTCAATTTCACTTAACTGTGTATTGAATGAGCCAACAACATTCTTTGCTACTCTGTAGAAGTTGGAGAAAAGTGTTGCATTGCCCTCACCGAGTTTTGAAACGAGATAGTCGTTATCAAGCTGGAAAACATTGTAAAGGTTGTTCACAACGATTTTTGCATTCGGATTCAAAGCCTTAACTGCATCAATATCAGCCTTGATATTTGGGATTACAGTCTTTTCTATGTAGTGCTTGTACTGACCTTTTGAATCGTCAGCCTTTCTCAATGCGAGGTTGTTTTCAATACTTGTGAGAGTTAATGCGAAACTTGCCTTTACAGCACCGTTATTCATTGCACCCTTGATTTTTTCGATGTCGAAAACATCGAAAAGGTTTGAAATCGGGAGTTTTTCAAGTGCCTTTACCTGTTCAACCGTATATGGGTTATCATCATTTGCAAGTTTGTTGTTGATAGCGAAGATAAGAAGTTCCTTTGCGGCATACTGAATAATATCATTTCCGCCTGCTGAAATTACAACGTACTCTGCATTTTCAATTTCAGACTTTTCCTCTGCTGAGAGGCTTTCGAGTTTCTTTGCGAGATCTCCTGAAGTATCTCCCGGAACAGCGAGATTTGTAACGCTTCCGCCTGTATAGTCAGCGGCAATCTGACCGTAGTTATACTCATAAGCTGAAAGACCTGAACCTGATGCTATACTGTCTCCGAGAACTACAAAAGAACCATTGTCTCCGTATTTTTCAGCGAAAACGTTTACACAGGCAGTTGATGAAGCTGTGATTGCTGCTGCGAGAACAGCCGATACAAATTTTTTCATTTTATCATCCTCCGATATTTTATTGGTAAACATCCATTACCCTGATTCGGCACCGTATAGAACAAGTCTGACGGATTTGTGAGGTGCCGCCATAAGAAAATTATATAATATTCCGATTTAATTGTCAAGGACAAATATTTGCCTGTATTGATTTTTCTGATTCTTCAAACTGCAAGATTGACATTTGACAATATTTGTATTATAATTAATATGTACTCATTTTTCGGGACAAAATAATATATTTGAGAGGTAATTCCTTATGATGAACATTGCTGTTGCTCAGTCGGGCGGTCCTACCTGTGCCATTAACGCCTCACTTGTCGGCGTATTCAGAGAATCTCTGAAAAATTCTGATATTGATGCTATTTTCGGTTCTGTAAACGGTATCGAGGGCATCATTAACAACCACCTTGTTGACCTTAAATCACTTATTCTTACAAATGATAACATGGAACTCCTCAGACAGACTCCTTCTACGGTTCTTGGTTCATGCAGATACAAACTGCCTGAATGGGAGGATGATACAGAGGTTTACGAAAAAATAGTTGATACTCTCAGACAGCGTCAGATTGGTGCTTTCTTCTATATCGGAGGAAATGACTCAATGGATACTGTATATAAGCTTTCAAAATATTTTTCGGCAAACGGAATTGACATCAAGGTTATCGGTATTCCGAAAACAATCGACAATGACCTCTGCCTTACAGACCATACTCCGGGATTCGGTTCTGCCGCAAAGTACGTAGTAACAACAATGCGTGAAATCACTCGTGACAGCAGTGTTTACAGTATGCCGTCCGTTACAATCGTGGAAATTATGGGACGTCATGCAGGATGGCTTACTGCATCAAGTGCGATGCTTCATGCGCTCGGCGAAACCGCTCCGCATCTTGTTTATGTTCCCGAAGCTGAATTTTCACTTGAAAAATTCCTCGGTGATGTCCGTCGTGAAATGGCAAAGCATAAGGCTGTAATTGTGGCAATTTCCGAGGGAATTGAAGTTCCCGAGGGAGTACAGTCGGGAGTCGTTGATAATTTCGGACACAAGTATCTTTCAGGAATCGGAAAGTATCTTGAATCGGTGGTAAGAGAGGAAATCGGCTGTAAAGTGCGTTCAATCGAACTCAACGTAATGCAGAGATGTTCTTCACATCTCAATTCAAAGACAGATATTGACGAGGCTGAGGAAATCGGTGCAGCAGGTGTAAGATGTGCATTAAAGGGAATGACGGGCAAGATGATGACATTCAGACGAGTTTGCGAACTTCCATACACAGTTGTAATCGACACCGCAGATGCTTCAAAAATTGCAAACAATGAGAAATTCCTTCCTATGGAATACATCAATTCATCGGGAAACAATATCAATGATTCCGCACTTTCATATTTTATGCCTCTCATTCAGGGCGAACTTAACATAATCATGGAAAACGGTATTCCTAAGCATTTTGCAATTCAGGAATCTGTGCTTAAATAATCAATTAATATTCAAAACAAAAATCCGTATCATTTCTGATACGGATTTTCTTATCATTCCTTAACGTAAACGCCGACGATTTCGGAGATATATGCTTTGTGGTACGGATTTCCCTCACCGAAGAATTTTTCGGGTATTCCGTCATTTGTGAGGAATCCTTTTTCTTCAAGGTTATATGAGTAGAGTTTGCGGCATACAAGAACCATATCTGCCTGTTCAAATCCCACAGCACCCTCGATTTCGGCAGGAATAAGTCCTGTTTCCTTCATTTTGTCGCAGTCTCTGCCTGAGTGTGAACCGCAGAAGGAGAGAGCCTGTCTGTATTCCTCGCCGAAGAATGAAGCTGTGAAAGTTTCTCCTTCCTCAACAAATCCGTATGTATGACGGTTAGGACGGATATAGCAGGTGAGTACATCCTTATTCCAGAGTACACCGAGCTGTCCCCATGATGCTGTCATGGTGTTGAAATTTTCGGGAGTGCCGCCTGTGAGGAGCATCCATTCTTTTCCGATTTTCTCAAACGGATTGAAGCTGAGTTCAGATAAGCTGATTTTTTTGAATGACATAGTTTTTCTTCCTTTCTGTGCCACGCAAAAAATACATGGCACTATGGGCAACACCACACAAAGCACGTTTTTTAACTATGTACAAAATCTGCTTTCATATTTTGCACAACCTTTTTGCGGTATTGCCTATGCTTTTTTTAACGCTGATTTATATCTTAGACGGAGTTTGTCGGTTATGAGTGCGATAAACTCCGAATTAGTCGGTTTGCCCTTGCCTGTGTCAACCGTATAGCCGAAGAAAGAATTGAGAGTATCAACATTTCCTCTGTCCCATGCGATTTCGATTGCGTGACGGATAGCACGTTCAACCCTTGATGAAGTTGTGTCGTAAATCCCCGCAACAGTCGGATAGAGCATTTTTGTTACGCTTTCGAGGAGCGATTTATCCTCTATTGAATAGAGAATCGCAGTTCTCAGATAATGATACCCCTTAATATGTGCAGGTACACCGAGCTGATGAATAATGTCGGTTATTACAACCTCCATATCGTCGCTCAGACTGTTTGCCCTGTCTCCGAGTGATGAATTTATAGCGGAGCAAAGGTCGTCTGCATCATAGGGTTTGAGAAGAAATCTCGATGCACCGTTGTCCATGACCTGACGCTCGATGAATTCGTTGTCGAAAGCGGATGTGATTATGAAAACAGGGAATTTTACTCCGAGTTCTCTTGTTTTTTTCATGATTGAGACAGCGTCTCCGTTTTGTGCGGTTATATCGAGAACCGCAACGTCGGGGGATTCATTTCTTATTGATTCAAGAATCACATTGCTGTCTTTTCTTCTTGTGTAAGCGTACATTCCACGCTCACGCAGTTTGTTTGCGATGCTCACGCAGGTTCCTGCTGAGTCATCCCCGATAAGTACTTTAATTTTGTTATTCATGGTATTGTACCTCCTTTTGTTCTGTAATAACATTTTATCACAGGAGAGGCACAGGGGCAACAGAATATTTTTTGTTATTAAAGGTTTAAAAATCGGGAAATGCAGGAAACATGAAATTGAAAATTTTACCGTCGAAAGTCGGAGATAAATCTTTAAAAAAGTTGTAATGTAAGAAATATGGGCAATGCGTAAAAAATATACTCACACGTTACCTATGCGGCACAGCCTTGATTTTATCGAGCATATTTTCGGTGATATTTCTCACTTTTGTTCCGGGAGGGAACATTCTGTCTGCAAGCTGTGACATGGCATTCTGTTTTGCCTTTCGTCCGTATACAACAGCGGTTTTAGGCTCTGTGCGGTCGGATTTCCATTTTTCAGCGGATGTTTCGGACATATACTCTTTCATCATTTCCATATCGGCTGACGAACCATGTTCGGCAAGGAAAATAAAGGGGAGTTCACATCCCTTATATCCCGCTGTTTCGCCATATTTCCCAAGATGACGCTCAAACAGGGATAAAAATGCTTTTTTTCCCTTCATGCATTCGGGGGATTTTTCAAGTGCATCAAGCAGTGCGGTCTGAACCTCTCCCGAAGGAGTAAAATCCTTTGCAAGGCTTAAAGCACCAAGCACCATGAATCCCAGCATGAAAGCACTTCCGCAGAAATCACTTCTGAAAGTCTTGCTTTTCGGGACGCTGAATCCGTAGGCGGCATAAAGACCGAATGCGCAATGAAGTGCAGAATAGTCGGTTTTATCGTAATCGTAGACAAGTTCCGCCTGAATCCAGCCTCTCAGCTGTCCCGATTTAATCATCATGGGAACAGGAGGTGCGACAATAAGAGCCTTTGAGCCTTTTATAATGGGGGTTTCGACATCCGCCGCAACATTTCCTCCGATATGGAGGATTCTTTCTGCGGAAACTCCCGATTTTTCGATAACCATATCGAAAACAGCCTCATGGTCGTTTCGGGAAATATCATTTTCCGCAGGGTGAACTATTGCTTTATATGTATATCCGCATTTTTTCAGTATTTTTTCAATATCCTTTGTGTGGTATATTGTATCTGCGACAACAATGATTTTCTTTTTTGTCTTTACTGCAGTTTCATATATGGATTTTCCGAATTCCCTTGCAAATGTGAATTCAACAAAAAGTTCTCTTTCACGCTCCATGAGTCTGTTTGAATCCTCATGCGGAATTTTGCTTAATTTTCTGAAAATATCATAGATTTTATCAATCGTGACCTTTCCGCCGAAATTTCTTTCGGCTCTGTCCTGTGCAATGGTGCGGAGCTGTGTAAAGTTCTTTTTTCCCTTGTAAACCTTTGAAAAATCCTCCTCCATGAATGCGAACAAATCCCCGAATTCCGAAAAGGGACTGACAGTAAGGGTATCTGTGAATTTAAAGCTGACAAAGAGGTATTTTCCGCTTGATGTCTCATTTCTGATTTTATCCGCAAGAGCCGTCTGTTCATCAGACAGCGGAAAAACTGTATTTTTCTGCATATTATACTCCCTGTGAATTGATTGTTCTGCAATGCAGCAAACGAAATATTCGGGGGATGCCGAGGACATTCCCCGAATGCGATTATTATTCAGCCTTTGTTGTTGTTTCGGATGAAACCGAAGTCTGCGTACCTGTTGCCGTTGCTGTTTTTGTTGTGGTTTCGGCTTTTTTAGTTGTTGAAACAGCAGTTGTTTCGGGTTCGTCTTCAAGAGGTTCACCGTTCAGCAGTTTCTGATATTCGTCAAGAGTGAGAACACCCTGTGAATTGTAGAACTTTGCGAAATCCTCCTTTGAACAGTATTTATCGGAGTAATTTCCGTTTTCGTCCATGATATAGCTTCCGTACCACAGACCGTCAAACAGCCAGACCGTATTGTCACGGAATGCCTCATTTATATCGGGAACTCTGCTGTTTTCGCTCATTCCTATCAGTTTGTCGGGACCTACAACCTTCTGCAGTGCCACGAACTGTTCATATCGGCTTCCGAAATCGGCATCGCTTCCGAGGTAAATATCTGCGGCGGCGATATCAAAAGTATTCTTTGCGACAAGGGTATCCGCACCCTGTCCGCTCCATACCCATATAAGATTATCGAGATTGAAAAGCTTTGTATATCTGTCGTACATGAGTTCCCATAGCCATGCGTAAGCCTCAACTCCGTCAGCACCCCACCAGAACCAGTCGCCCGATGCTTCATGCAGAGGACGCCATAATACAGGAATATCCTTGTTTTTGAGCGAGAGAAGAACCTCTGCCATGCTGTCGAGGTCGAGAATAAGACCGTAGCATTTTTCAGAAATTCTGCCTTCACCGTAAAGCCCACGGATTTCCTCCTGTGTCATGGGGGCAATGTCGATATCCGTCACAGCTTCGGAAAGTCTGAAATCCGTTTCGGATGCGTATGCGGAACGCTCTTTTCCGGGGGCTTCCCAGAACCATGAAAGACCTGCAATTCCGCCGTTTCTGTGCCATTCCGCACAGGCTTCGGCATCTGTAAGACAGCTTTCAAACGAACCGTCCTTGTTGCTGAGTGCGGCAAAGCGGATAACGGGGTATTTTCCCGTAACCGAGTAAGTGAGATTGAGTTCCTTATTTGAACTGTCTGATGCATACTGTCCCGAAATGAGATATTCCCCGTAATTCTGAGTAAAGAAGGTCATAAGAGCCTTTACTTCATCACTTGAATTCTTGTTTACGGGAGAACCATCCGCCTTGTAGCTGAGTTTTCTGAGGGTGGAATTGTTCTTTATCCTCATGTAATCGAGCTTGATGTCTCCGTCTGTGGGATTGAGTTCGATTTGTGCTTTTCCCTTGTCAATGTAAATTCCGCTAAGGGTTATAAGAGTGAATTTCCCGTTTTTTCGGGTTTTGAAAGTTCCTATTTCTTTTCCGTTCAGTTTTGCTGTACAGTTTACAGCCCTGTCACAGGCTATGCTGAAAGAAATATCATAGTGCTGATTTGAAGGAATATCGGCATTGAAAATCACAGAGGTGTTTCCGTTCTTTTTGAATTCGGTAACATATCCTTTTCCGCTGTATCCCATTTTACCATTGTCAGCATCCGACTGTGCAGTTGTGGTTTCCTGTGCGGTGTCATAATTTTCGTAGTTTTCGTAATTTTCCGAACTTCCCGAAGAAGTTTTCTCAGCAGGAGCAGTTGTTGTCGGGAGACCGTAAACTCCTCCGTCTTTTGGTGCTTTAACCTTCAGCTTTCCGTTGAATTCAGCTTCCTCAGCCTCATAGAGCTTGGAGAATTCCGAAAGTTCGATTTCGGGGTAGCTTACGGGGAATGAAGGATAATCTCCGTCAAAAACGAATTCTTCTGTTGTATTTTCTGAGGAAAGAGATGTTTCCTCCTCCGGGGTTTTCTTGTTTTTCGATGAATTACTGCACGAAACAAGGCACGAAGCCGCTGTTACAAGTGCAGAGGCAATGGAAACAAGTTTTTTAATTTTCATATTTTCTCCTTATATGTCAAATTATTATCCGTAACTTATATTATACCACATTCAGCGAATTAATGTAAATACTTTTTGAAATTTTCCGATGCAAAAGTTTTCCGCAGAGAAAGTAATTTTCATGTTTTTTTAAATTACCCCTTGCAAAAACGGAAAAGATATAGTATAATGGGAATTATAATATAATCGGGTAGTTTGCCTATTTTTAGGCAACACCGCACAAAGCCCGTTTTTGGACTTTGTACAAAATCTACGTGCATTTTTCCCGTCATATCAAACAAAAATCCCTTGACTTGCGAAAGCAAGCCTGCGAAATTTTTATGCGCTCTGACGAAAAATCTGACTGCGTATCTTTTGCACAATCTTTGTGCGGTATTGC
>JAZLGM010000006.1:0-2202 GCA_045616285.1 Ruminococcus sp. | reverse complement strand
ACAGGCAACAATTTAGGCTTTTTATGACACATATAGATTAGAACACTTTTTTTGAAAGGACGGTCATTATGAAAAGAATAATAACTACGATTTTTGCGGCAACGTTATTACTCACAGGCTGTGGACAGGTGGATGAGAAAGCCAGAAATAGGGATCAAAGTGCAAGTTCTCAGATCATAAACAATAATGAAAAAACTATTACAAGAATTATAATCAGTGAAACAGGCGGTGAGGACGGAAGGGACAATGAATGGGAGATCTTTCAGCTTGACGGTTGCAATATTGTGATCCAGAAAGATAATAGGTTCCGTAAAACTGCTGCATATCATATAACTGATGAAGAATATCATGCACTTGTTGATATAGATTTCTCTTCATACATAGGAAAAACCGAAGATAACGAAGGAATAGCAGATTGGGTGTTTTACAATACAAAAATAATCTATGATGATAAAACTGACGATGTCACAGAGGTATATATCCCTGAATTATTTAATGAACTCTACACTATCACTTCCGAATATGAACCATTCCCGGAAAGCGGTAATATCGGAGAATATGCCTATAAAGCAATCAATTCAGGCGGATATTTTGAGGCTGATTTTAGCGGTGCCAGTAAATATGATAAATGCTTCTATCTTGAAAAAGACAGTCACCCTGATTCTCCATTAGAAGTCTATATCTACGGAGGAGAATACGGTCACGGCGGGTACTTTATGAATGTAGCAGACCTGAGGATCGACAACGATACGTTGTTTGTTACGCTCTATGAAGGTCTTTACGAAGCACCGGAATATACAGAAGAGATCATGACTACGTGCTGTAAGATCGAGATAAAGCCAGGTGTATCGAATGTGATCGTAAAAAACACGGGCGGCTGTGATTTTAAGCAAATCGAAAAGGCGGCTGAGCCGAGCAAATCGACAAATAGCAGCAACGAAATGTATTTCAAAGAGCCTGAACCGGAAAACATTGTGTATGATGAAGAACACGGACTGAGCTATGTGAAAAATCAGCTTCTTATCAGTACCTCTCCTGATACGGAGAGAAGCAAAGTAGTTGAAATGCTTAGCACAGGTAATTATGGCGAAGTTCAGATCGTTGGTGAGATCGCACTGACGGGAGATTATCAAGTTGAGTTTTCAGATGAGCACAGTCTGAGCGAAATGCAGGAAATTGCCGATTATTATTTGGTTTTCCCATTTGTTGAAAATGTTACGCTTAATATAATCTCCGAAACAGCACCTGCTGAATCTGAAGTTTCTGAGGTAGAGGACGGGTGGATTGCCAAATTAAATGGTGGTTCGGGTGAGATAACCTATCATACCTATGTCTATGAAGCAGAGAACGGCTATAAATACATAAACACAACAAGCACAACAGTATCTTACGGAAGTCCACAGTGGAATGAAAGAGTAATTGACAGCGGATCTGTGTCAACTAAAGAAGAAATAGTACAGGTCGCTAAAGATAATGGCAGTAAACAATATGTTTTATTCCCTGATGATAAGGAAGCTTATAAGATTAGTGATTTTCTGAGTATGGACTAAAGGAGAAATATGTATGAAAAAAGTATTTGTCAGATCTCTGATAACCGCATTGGCTATCAATACGATCGGAGCAATCATAAATCTTGTTTCATATTTTTCAAACAAAACGTTCTTGCTTGCTCAAACAATTAACAGTGGAGAATGGCAGGGACGGCGAGGATTCGGGCTAATTTTACAACGCACACAACCGGATTATCCGGTATTGGTAAGTGAAGCCTACAAGGTGAAAACCTGGATATCGCTTGATTTTTTTAGCCTGATTTTTACTTTGACAGTGGGTTTTATGTTGGGGTTTGTTATCTTTGTTATGATTGATATGAAAGAAAAAATCAAGAATGCCCAAAAGCCATAGCCTATTGGAACAGCGAAAATCTGTTCCACAAAACTCAAAATCAGAATTATGGAACATTCCATAACAAACAGATACCCTAATGGCATACAGCACTCTTTCAAAATCTGAGAGGGTGCTTTTGTTATGCCTGAAACAGAGCTGTTTTTAGATTTTGAACCGGAGGCATAATGCAGCCACCGCCAAAGGCGGCTTGACCTTGACAGGTTCTGAGAGAAATGCTACAATGAATTGCCCGACGTGTGAGAAATCTGAGCTGTTTTTGAGTTTCTCACCGTCGGCACGACCTGACAGCATTTCTAT
>JAZLGM010000005.1:0-3942 GCA_045616285.1 Ruminococcus sp. | reverse complement strand
TTAAGAAGATCTGCATGACGGATTTCAGGGTATCACTTGTAAAATCCTTTGCCTTTACTGATAAGTCGAGAGTTTTTCGTACACCTTTTTCAAAGTCATTGCTCATGACGGAAACTCAAACGTCGGCTCAATGTTGTCGGAGAGCCACTGAATAAAGCTCTTTTTGACCTCATTGAAACGTTCCTCATCTTCGTACTCAGCAATTGTGATGCAGTTTTCTGTATCGCCGTTAAGAAAAACAGCAAAACCGAAAAGCTCACTTTTCTCATCAGCGCCTGATACAACGCTTGCGACAGCATTACTGTAATTGAATACAGTGCCGTCCTGTGAAACGATTGATAATGTCATCTCGTTTTCCTCCTTTCCAATTTCTGTGACCAGTATACAATTTTTCGGGTGTGGTTTTCTGTTGCTTGATGTTGCTTCTTGTGGTTTTTTGTTGCTTTGAATTTGGGCATAAAAAAACAGCCACCGAGGTGACTGAAATATCAATGTATTATGTATTCAATAAATTAAGCTTATTATCTATTTGAAATTGTATTTTCAAATAGAGTTTTAATTTGTTTGTGTTATGCACAAAAAAGTTGTTGAATGTATTGTAATTATCCGTCATTTATGTTATAATATAATATGTATAACTTCGTATAATACTTACTTATCGGAAGTGGAGGTGCAATATGACAATATTAAGCAAAAAAGAAATGTCTGAGGAAGACATTAAGCTTCAATATATTACCCCTGCTATCCTTAAAAACTGGGATAAAAGCAGAATTACAATGGAAACCAAAATTACAGATGGACAGATTAAACTGAGCGGAAACTTTGTTCATCGTGATAAGAAGAGCGCAAAATATGCTGACTATGTTCTCTATTGGAATAACAGCACACCTATTGCTATTGTAGAGGCAAAGGATAACAACCATTCTGCTTCATACGGCTTACAGCAAGCAATTACATACGCAAAAATGATGGATGTTCCATTCGTATATAGTTCTAATGGCGATGCTTTCTATGAGCATGATATGCTGACAGGACATGAACGTGAGATTCCTATGGAAGATTTTCCAACGCCTGATGAGCTTATTTCAAGATACATTTCAAATGCAAATGATGGAAATGGTTTGTCTGATACTGAAATTGCTGTAATCAATCAGCAATATTATTCAAGTCAGAATACATATGAACCAAGATACTATCAGCGTGTCGCTGTAAATCGTACTGTTGATGCTGTTGCCCGTGGAGATAATCGTCTGCTTCTTGTTATGGCAACCGGTACAGGTAAAACATATACAGCATTCCAGATTGTATACAGACTTCTGAAAAGTGGCATGAAGCGAAAAATACTGTATCTTGCTGACAGAAATATTCTTGTTGACCAGTCAATTCAGCAGGATTTTGCTCCTCTTGAAAAGGTTATCCATAAGATTAATGTTTCTAAAGATGATAAAACTACTATTACTTCTCATCAGGTCTATTTCTCACTTTATCAACAGCTTGTCGGTGATGATGATAAAGAACATTTTTCAGATCTTTTTGATAAAGATTTCTTTGACCTGATTATCGTAGACGAGTGTCACAGAGGAAGTGCAAAAGAAGACAGCAGATGGCGTAAAATTCTTGAATACTTCTCATCAGCTACTCAGATTGGTATGACTGCAACTCCGAAAGAAACATCGTACACTTCTAATATCACATATTTTGGCGAACCTGTTTACACATATTCTCTGAAAAATGGTATTGAGGACGGATTCCTTGCACCATTTAAGGTTATTGGTATTACAACAGATATCAGTGACGGATGGAGACCGCTCAAAGGTCAGCGTGACTACTACGGCAACGAAATTGAAGACAGAATTTATAATAATTCAGATTACGATTATAATATCATTATCGCTGACAGAATCAATCAGGTTGCACTTGAAATTACAAATTATCTTATCAGCACAGACAGAATGCAGAAAACAATTGTATTCTGTGCAACGGAGGAAGCTGCTGAACGTATGCGTATTGCATTGACTAATTTCAATGCTGATATGTGTGCAGAGAATCCTGATTATGTAGTGAGAATTACCGGTTCTGATGATTATGGTAAAAGCAAACTGGACTATTTCATTTCAGTAGGCTCTCCGTATCCTGTTATTGCAACAACATCCAAACTGCTCTCAACCGGTGCAGATTGTAAGATGACAAAGCTGATTGTTCTTGATGAAAATATCGGCTCAATGACAGAATTCAAGCAGATTATCGGACGTGGAACAAGACTTCGTGAAAAAGAAGGCAAGACTCATTTTGTTGTAATGGATTTCAGAGGAATATCCAGATTGTTCTATGATCCTGACTGGGATGGTCCTGTGGAAGTTGATCCAAATTATAAGCCTCCGCAGCCAAAGGAACCGCCAATTATTGTCGATCCTCCGTTACCTCCTGTAGATCCACAGGAAAAGCCATATGTAGATGTAGACGGCTGTACGGTTCGTGTTATCAATAAGGTTGTATCTGTTTATGATACGGACGGAAAACTTCTCAGACATGAAAATATAATTGACTACACAAAGACTAATATACTCGGAGAATTTGCTGATTTACAGGGATTTATTCAGAAATGGAATGATGAAGAGAAAAAAGAAGCAATCTCTGATCTGATGAAAGAGCATGGTATTGATTTACAGGCTTTAAAGGAATCAATGGGACTGACAGGTCTTGATGATTTTGACTTTATCATCCATATCGCTTTTGATAAGAAGCCGCTTACACGCAGAGAACGCGCAAACGATGTAAAAAAGCGTGACTTTATCAGCAAATACAATGGAATGGCAAGAGAAGTCATTGAAGCACTTTTAGAGATGTACTCCGATGAGGGAATAAGTCAGCTTGAAGATACTCAGGTACTCAGACTTGATCCGTTTATCCGTATGGGCAAGCCTGCAGCAATTGTGAAGTTGTTCGGAGGAAAAGAAGGATACTTACAGGCAGTTAAAGAATTAGAAAACGAAATATACAAGGTGGTATAATACATGAGCAGTTTAGGCGGTTTCGTAAAAAGAATACGAGACATAATGAGAAATGATGCAGGTATAAACGGCGATGCACAGCGTATTGAGCAGATTGCATGGCTCTTGTTCCTGAAAGTATATGATACAAAAGAAGATGACTGGGAATTTTCTGATGATGAATATGAATCAATCATTCCCGAAGAATGCCGTTGGAGAAACTGGGCTGCAGATGACGGGAAAGGTACTGCCATTACCGGTGATGAACTTCTTGCTTTTATCAATAACAGACTGTTTCCTGCACTCAAAAGCATTCAGGTGTCTAAGACTACACCAATTAACAAGGCTATTGTTAAAACTACATTTGAAGATACAAACAACTACATGAAAGACGGTGTTCTGCTTCGTCAGGTAGTCAATGTAATTGATGAACTGAAACTTGACGATTATGAAGAAAGTCACGCATTCGGTGATATTTATGAATCCATCCTGAAAGAATTACAGAGTGCAGGTTCCGCAGGTGAATTTTATACACCAAGAGCCGTTACTGATTTTATGGCACAGATTATTCAGCCGAAAATCGGTGAGAAGATGGCTGATTTTGCCTGTGGTACTGGTGGATTTATCACAAGCTGGCTGAAAGCTCTTGAATCACAGAAAAAGACCGTTGAGGACAGAGAAGCCTTCGATACATCTGTTTATGGCATTGAAAAGAAGCAGTTCCCGTATATGCTTTGCGTAACAAATCTGCTCCTGCATGATATTGATACACCGAAAGTTTATCACGATAACTCTCTCCTGAAAGATGTTCTTGACTATACAGAAGATGACCAGTTTGATGTTATTCTCATGAATCCTCCTTATGGTGGAAGTGAGAAGAATGAAGTCAAGAATCATTTTCCGTCCGACCTTGCAAGCAGTGAAACAGCTGACCTTTTCATGTCCGTTATTA
>JAZLGM010000004.1:0-23115 GCA_045616285.1 Ruminococcus sp. | reverse complement strand
AGACCTCTCATAGACTATGAGTTTGATAGGCTCAAAGTGTAAGCGTGGTGACACGTTCAGCTTGCGAGTACTAATCGGTCGAGGGCTTTTCCTTTTGTTTGTTTTGAGTTTGAATTGTTTTTACTTCTTTTCTTTGTTCAGTTTAAAAAAGTTTCAAAAAAATTTGAAAAACTGCTTGACAAATCAGTTTAAATGTGATATAATAAATAATGTTGAAACGCACCATTAGCTCAGTCGGTAGAGCAACTGACTCTTAATCAGTGGGTCCTGGGTTCGAGTCCCCGATGGTGCATCCAATATGGCCCGTTGGTCAAGCGGTTAAGACACCGGCCTCTCACGCCGGTAACACCAGTTCGATTCTGGTACGGGTCATTCAAATTTCAAGTCGGTGCTTATGGTGGCGAGGTCACACCCGTTCCCTTTCCGAACACGGAAGTTAAGCTCGTTTACGATGAAGATACTTGGTTGGCGACGACCTGGGAAACTAATTCGGTGCCGGCATTGAAATTTGTTAAATATTCCTCCTTAGCTCAGTCGGTAGAGCACTCGGCTGTTAACCGAGTTGTCGCCCGTTCGAGCCGGGCAGGGGGAGCCAATAAATCCTACTCAATTTGAGTAGGATTATTTTTATGTGTTACAAGGGAAGGAAGGATTAAAATGAATTTCAAAAAATCTATCGCATTTATTGCGGCACTCTCGCTTACTGCTGTTATCTCCTGCGGATGCGGAACCGAAAAAACGGATTCTTCTTCATCTCAGGAATCTTCTGCTGTTGAGGAGACAACTGAAGAAACATCGGTTGCAGAAACTGAACCGGAAACAACTGAAGAACCTGAAATTGCTATTGAAACAGAAGAACCTGAAATCGAAACCGAATCGGAGACTGAGGAAGAAAGCGTAATTACAAATGCTGAACTTGTTTCTATGATAAACTCTGCTTTCGGAATTTATACGGATAAATCCGTTGAAGCTGATATAAAGGCTGCTGTTGATTGGGACATCATTGATGAAGACACCAACCCTGAAGATGCTATTACTGCGGAATTTCTTGTTTCTGCGGTTATGCGTGCAACAGGATTTGTTAATGGAGAATCTTCATTGAGTGACATTGTCGTTTCAGCTCTTGAAAGAGGAGTTATCGAGGACTTGAATCTTGCAAATCTTGACTTGAATAAAGCTTCGGAAGTTGTTGAGAAAGGTGCTTACGCATGGATTCATCAGGAATTTAAAAATGAAGTAAACATTCAGTTCGCTGACGGTGTTATTGATCTTACAGACGTAATTTCCCCGTCGGATTATACCATAAACGGAGATGAAATTGAACTCCCCGAAGAATATTATGATCAGATTGAGCCTGATTCTGTTATTATTCTCCCGAAGGATGCCTCAACGGGTGAAGGCGGAGCTTACAAAGTTCAGAGTATAGTGAAAACAGGCGACGGAAAAGCCGTTGTTCAAGGTACTGTTGCCGAGATACAGGATCTGTATTCGGGAGCTACATTCTCAGGAAGTTTTGAGGTTCTTCCATAATAATTCAAGCCGCTTTTTAGCTGTAAAGTTTTGTTTAAACTTACCTAAGAGGCGGCTTTAATTTTTTTTTTTTTATATATTGATTTATATAGCAAATTATGTTATACTTATATAAGTATGTAAACGTTGTGATAAAACGTGATTATTTTGTGAATGATATTTTGATGTTGAACGGAGGTTTTGAAAAATGAGCGCCATAAAGGATATGTTCTCGTTCAAAACAGTTTATTCTGAAAATAAAACCTATCTTGTTTTCTCAATCGGAAAAAAAGAAGAAATTAACTATACACAGGTACAAATGTTTGAAACAACTGCTTTTAAAGAGTTTTTTGTACCGTTTCAATGCACCAAAACAGCGGCATCCAACAAAATCAGCTTTGATGTCAGCGGACTAACTTCACTTTCTGAGTATATTAAAACAAATCTTACACAGGAACAGTATTTCCGCATAGTAGCGGGTATTCAGGAAATCGTTTCATTTTGTCAGAAAAAATATCTTTCGTATGATAATCTTGTTTGTTCGCTTAAATATATGTATTACCACAATCTTACTGAGAGAGTTCTCATGGCTTATGTTCCCGTAAAAAATCCTCATTATGTGTGCGACAGTATTGCCGAATGTCTTAATAAACTCCATAAAAGTGCCGCACATATCAGTATTACCGACGGAAATTATATGAATAAGTACGAGGAATATCTGAAGCATTTTGAGAATACCAAAAACAAAAAAGACAAAAATCAGAATTTTTCGCCCGATTCTCTCCTGCATTTCTTCAATGAAAATCAGATGGGCGGAGTAAAGGAAAATCAGCAGTATAATCAGATTAATTCACCTGCTGTTCCCGAAGCAAAAAAATCTTTTTCTATCGGAGGACAACTTGCGGAAGCAACAAAATCCGTTTCCAATCCCGAATTTCAGCAGCCTGTTTTCCCCGAACCGACATTCGGCGGAGAGAATCAGAATTCTGCACATACCTCACATACATGGGGACCTCTCAGTAATAACACACAGCCCGAAACAGGTGGTTCAGCAACTGTTGTAAGGTCAACTCAGCAGTCTTTTGAAAGCAATTCGGGTTCCGCAACTGTTGTCAGGTCACGAACTCTCGCAACCCTTACAGATGCGGCGGGAAATCAGTTTGACATGACCTGCGGATTTGTAACTATAGGCAAACTCGATTCAAATAACCTTGTAATCAAACGTGATACTGTTTCAAGAAATCATGCCGAATTATACTTCGATAATAACTTGTTCTACATAAAAGATGTTTCCGCAAACGGTACATATCTTAACGGAATGGAAAACCGTATTCCGAAATATGAACGTGTAAGACTCAGCAACGGAGACAGAATCTATTTTGATACATATTGCTATACATTCAGAATTTCCGAAAATGCCGCTGAAATTCCTGCTTTCAATCCGCCTCCGCAGACTGAACAGGATAACCATACTCAGCTTGTATCAAGACATTCTCAGCCGATTAATCAGGATATGCAGATTTCTTCAAAGCCGGTTGCATACGTTAACCGCCTTGAAGATAATCAGAGTATCAAAGTTTATTGCTATCCCTTCACAGACAGAATTTTAAACGGGGTTGTCATCACTAATGAGTTTTCAGGAAACAGATCAACCCTCATGATTGAAAATAATAACTGCAATTCTCTCCGCCTTGAAAATGAAATAGTGGGAATCGGACAAAAACGTGAAATGTTTTCGGGATGCACAATTAGTGTCAACGGTGAGAAATACCAGTTTATAGTTGAAAATTGAATCGGAGAATTATATGTTCAGATATTCTTATGTAACGACAAAGGGGGTAAGACCTGTCAATCAGGATGCCCTGCTTATAAAGAAAGCACGTTTTAACGGCAGAGAGATTGTCTTTGCTGTTGTATGCGACGGTATCGGGGGACTTAAAGGCGGCGAAACTGCGAGTTCCTATGTAATTGCAGGAGTCAGCAACTGGTTTGAGAAGAAATATTCCGAACTCAGAATTGCTGGAAAAGGCGTTCTTGATATAAGAAGCAGTCTCGATAACTGTCTGCATTGTCTCAGCGATGATATAAATAATGCCGCAAAATTCAGCGGCAGTATGGGAACAACTTACACATCGGTTCTTATTGACAGCGAACTCGACCTCCTCCTTGTTGCCCACGCAGGAGATACAAGACTTTATAAAATTACGGACGAAAAAGCAGAGGTTGTTACCTCCGACCATTCTACGGTTGCGGAGGAAGTCCGCAGAGGTCTTATTTCTGAGGAACAGGCACAGAATGACTCAAGACAGAATGAGATTACAAATTGTCTTGGTGCGGGAGAGACAGGAAGAATTTACGATTATATTGTCCTTAAACCGGAGGATAACTGCACCTATATGCTTTGTACGGACGGATACAGAAAGACAATTTCCAAAGCCGAGATTATATCTCATTTAAGTCCTTCATCAGCCCCCGACAGCAATGCTTTGAAATCGGGACTTACCGAACTCATGAATTATGCTCTTGAACGTAAGGAGAATGATAATCTTACAGCACTTGCGGTAAGATATATAAAGGAGAGTGAAGGCTGATGGGCAGTCTTGGAATACTTGCAAACCGATATAATATTGAGAAAGTTGCCGGTCGTGGTGGCACATCAGTTGTTTACAAAGCCTATGACATACAGGCGGAAAATGCTGTAAGAGCGATAAAGGAAATCAGCATGAGAAATGCCGACCTCTACGCTATGGCTAAACTTGAATCACAGCTTATAAAGGAACTTTACGAAAAAGATAAGTCGAATGCTTTTCTCCCGAATATTATTCATCAGTTTGAAATAGGTGACAAGTGCTATATAGTACAGGATTTTCTTGACGGAGAATCAATGGATGATATGCTGAGTACAGAGGCTATGCCTTATCAGATGTTTATAGAATCGGCAAAACAGATTTGTTCGTTCATGAAGTTTTTTCATTCATCAACAGGACGAGTACACAGCGATATGAAACCTGAGAATATAATGGTTCTCAGACCTACGGATACTCTTAATGACAATAACCGTTCAGTTCCGACGGTAAAGCTGAAATTTATTGATTTCGGTACCGCAATCAGAATTCAGTCGGGTGTAACAGGATATACCCCCGAATATGCGGCACCTGAACAGTACAGGGAAATAAAGCTTGATGAACGTACAGATATATTTAATATAGGTGCTACATTTTTCCACATGATAACAGGAAAAAAGCCCGGAAAAGTATCAAACGGAGAGAGACTTCTTGTATCGGAGGAGCGTTTTAAATTCGACAGGAATGTAAACGCTGAAATCAAAAGAATAATACAGAAGTGTACAAAGGATGATCCCGATGACAGATACAGAAACTGCGATGCCCTCTACAAGGATATTGCGAAGGTGGAAAAACATTCAAACCTTCGCCTTATTGCGGCAGCAGCAACAGCCGCAGTTATCTGTTTTACGGGATTCGGAATTTCATCATATATGGCAAACTCACTTGGTGCGAAGAATAACAGTGAGAATTACAGCCTTTATGTGAATCAGGGAAATTACGAACAGGCAATAAGAATTGACGGAACAAACAGGGATGATATATACAGTAAACTCATAGAATCATATACAAGTGACGAAAAACTCACATCTGATGAGGATAACGGAATAATCAATCTTATTAAGGCAAAGGATGCAATAAAGCAGACCGATGATAATTACGGAAGAATGATGTATGAAATCGGCAACGCTTACTGGCTTTATTATTACCCGAATGATGATGACAGCCTTGATGACCTTGAACTTGAAAAAGACCGTATAAACAGTTCGTATGAGTGGTTTGAAAAAGCGGTTAATGACAGCAGATTCAGACAGACTGAGAGTTCCCTTTACGAAAGAACATCAATTTTCTATAATATCGGAAAATTCTACAGCGAAATTGACCGCAGGGAAAGAGACGGAACGGACGATGTTGATTTTTACAGCAGCATGTGGGAGAATATCGTTGAATTTTCAGATTATATAAATGACTCCAACGAGGTAACAAGTGCGAGAGTATGTCAGACACTGCTGAGTCTTATTTCGAGATATTCAGTAAAATTCAGACAGTCGGGCTGTACCGAGGATGAACAGTCGGCAATACTTGATAAGGTTGAAAAGAGAGTTTATTCGGGAAAGAATATGAAATTCACGAATACATATTCAATGAAGATTGCCGAAAACTTTGAAATTGGTACAGTCAGAAAAAAAATTGAAATGGCGTATGCCGATTAAGGAAGGAGAAAAAATATGAGTCCTGAACAATGGCATCAGTTGTCAGTGATTTTTCTGATAGCAGGAATAGTGTTTTTGCTCCTTACCATAGGACTTGCACTTAATTTCAGACTTATCGCTATTATAAGGTCGGAATTTGCGAACAGAAAGAACAAAAAGGCAAAAAGCGAAACAGAGTATTTTGAACAGGTTGAAAAACAGAACAGTCAGTCGGAAAATACAAATCCTCCGCCCGTACCTGTGCAGACAGTAAATGAGACATTCGCAAGTCAGCCGCAGACACAGCCTGATTATAACAATGCGACGGTTGTAACAAGTCGTGGAGCAGGAAATTATGCGGAATCTGCGACAGTTATAAAACCATCCGAAAACTCTGCGAAAAATTCCTCTGAAACGGTTGTTATTTCCGCAAATAATCCGCACAGAAATAAAGTTTCTGCGGCTGAAACAGCAGTTTATGCCGCTGAGGAAGAAAGCAGTATTACAGATTCCGATACAACCGAAAGAGAAGTTGCAAAGGGATTTGTGATAATGGAAACAATAATGAAAATACATGGCAACCCCGAAAATGTAAAACATATAGAATATTGAATTAACAGGGAGGTTAATTATGAGAGAATCAAGGAGAGAAAATCTGAGGCGAATAGCCGCATTCATGGCAGCATTATCTTTCGTTGCAGTTTCAAACAGCGGACTTATGGAGGCTGTTGCTGAAAGCGGAAGTACAAAAACTGTAAAGTCTGTTGTAGTTAATAATGCAGACGAGGGTACAAAGGTTAAAGCTAATCAGGATTATGAACCTATTATTTCTAAAGATGTATCCGAAACAAAAGCCGAAACAACAACTGCAACAACAACTGCAACAACAACTACTACCACAACTACAACTACTGAAACCACTACTACTACGACAACAACAGTTGTGCAGATTCAAATTACAGTACCTTATAATCCTATAAATTATGATGGATTAATAGAGGAATACAGGAAAAAGATTCATGATCTCGGATTTCAGGACGAAGAGGGCGGACAAAATCTTATCACTTCAGATAATGAAAATAATTGCTGGAATACCCACTACAAGTATGAAGGTTCGGAAGCTGACGCAAAGAAGAAATTAGAAGGCGGTTTTGGCATCGAAAAAGATAATCGTTATTATAACTTCAAACTTAACGGAAATATTCTTGAATGTGAGAAGTATTACAGAATTAATGATAAATCTAACGGAAAAGTTACTGTTAAAACAGACGCTTTAGTGAACGGAAGTTATGTCAATGGTAATCTTAAAAATATCATTTCTCCCGCTGAGGGATATAAATTTTTCGGTTCTGTAGACAGAGAAATTGACGGAAAAGTTGAAATCAGCGACGATATTATAAAAGTGAATAATACCGAGGTATGTAAAATAGAAAAAATCAAGTTCAAGGTTAAATTTGAGTTTGACAGCAGTAACGTGGCGATTGAAGGCATCAGCGCAAATGAAGAAAAAGAGTTTGCTTATGTGGATAATAACAAAATTAAGATTATTGCCCATAATAATATAACACAGCTTCTTATAAATGAAAATAGAAACATTAACTTAACAAGTCAATACGGCAGTGATAAGAATGATCACTATTATGAAGTGCCTATTCTGACGCTTTTGAATTCTTCCGACAGCGCTAATGCAATGGGAGAAGAAACATATAACATAAGAATTTCCAGCGTTGAAAACAAAACAGCACATATAAATTTCAGCGACGGTACAGATGATGTTATGATTCTCGGCACTGAGAATGTTGGCGTAGATACAGACGACAACAGAAGATACAGAATAGCAGTTCCGTATTTTCTGACAAAGGGAGATGAAGTGTATTATCTTTCGGGTTATTCGTATATTATTGATAACTGTAATTACGATAATAAAAGAAAAGCAACAGACGGAAAGCACGAAATACACGTAAGTGATGAGGGAAAGATTACTGATTACTTTAAGAAACTGGAAAATGATAATCCGAATAGTATTGAAATAAAGAATGATTCTTATTCCATGACGCCTGAAAAAATACTTAAAAACAGCAATGGCAAATTGTACTGGAATGATATTTATTCAATGCGTGTACACGTTGAAGAAAGTGATCGTACTGAACTTTACTACACCAAAATCGAGGAATCAGAAGCAGAAGAAGATGCTGAATTATGGGAAAAGAAGTTCAGAAGTGCATTTTTCACCACACTCATCGGTAAAGATGCAGTTAAGAGAAATGACAATACAGCAGGCATGAAAAAACCTGCATCGGGAAGCAAGATAATATTCAACTTTGAAGATATTACAACTTCCGAGGATGCAGACAAGGGATTTACTGAGGACAAGAAGTTTATTTTCGTTGACAGCAACGGAAAAATGTATACGTATGACGGAAAAGAAACAGAAACAGTTGATACAGGAAAAGTAGATGCAAACGGAGACCCGATTGAGAAGGATGTTATCCGCAACAGATTTACGCTTGCTTTACCTGATGACTGTGAATATCTTAAACTCATTGCAGTCCTTGACAGCAATAATGAAGCTGTTTCTTTCGGTGAACCTATATACATATACTATGACAGCGAGAAACCAAAAGTTGAAATTGATAAGGACGACAATGATGCTTTGGGCAAGTGGCAGAAAGAAAGTGTCAGCTTTAAATTTACTGTTTCCGATTACAAAATAATCGAGGAAAGCGATAAAGACAAACTGACAACAGAACAGAAAGAATCTTATGATAAGATTAATGAAAATCAGAAACTTGATTCTGTAAAAAGTATAAAAATCGGGGATTGTATATTCATCAAACCGACAGGAGGCTGGAAAAACTGTAGTCTTAGCGAAAGTTATACTTTTGAAGAGAACGAAGAAAAATATACACAGTATACGGTTTATCTTACCTCAGAGACTGATGATAATGGTGAGATTGTATTTACAGCAAAAGTTGTTTATGACAGTAAATGCTTTGATGGTTTCAGCAGAAATGATTTAAAGGTTACTGCGACAGATAACAGTGGTAATACATCTGTTGAGGATGGCGTAAATATTAAGCTCGACAAGAATCTTCCTGTGATGAGAGAAATTGAAATTGATAATCTTATCGCTACCTCAAACGCTAATCAGAAAGCACTTACCGCAGGAAAAGATCTTGTTGTGAATATTGTCGCAGACGACAGAGGTATCGGCAGAGGAGATTATTCAGGCATTGAATCTGTGCTTTATGAGTTCCCTGTAAAGTCTGATTCTGAAAAGCCGAATGCAAACGGAGCAGAATACAGACACGAGTTTAAGTTTGATAAAAATGAAGGCGAGAGTTCTGTTCTGAGAATCACACTCAAAGACAAAGCAGGAAATGAATCGGTATATTACTACTCAGCCGCAAGCGATGATGGATGGACGAAATATAAGACTGAAGCAACAACCATCATCATAGACACTACATCTCCTGAAAAACCTGTAATTGAAGATGTAGAAGGCGTTGAAGGTAAAAACGGTCATAAGTGGATTGGAAAATATACAGACCTGCATTTCAGCGTTACTGACAGCGGAACAAATCAATCTGAGCTGAAAAAACTCGTATTTACATTTAATGATGTGAAAGATCTGGAATTTGACCTTTCTAAGAAATTTACCGAAGAAGAACTGAGTATCGCAGATATTAACGAGGCACTCAGTAATCCCAAAACCGCATATATCAGATTTGCAGCAGACAGTACCGATGTACATAAGTATATTCCGTATCTTTGTATTAAATCAGGAACAGAAGTTTATAGCAAAGAAATATGCGATACTCCGATTGCACTTTACGGTGACGGAAAACTCTCTGCAGGAGTTTATGCTGTTGACTATGCAGGAAACAAAGGAGATTCAAGCTTTAAGGATTTATATCTTGACCTTGATACACCTGAGGTAGGCGATATATTTGAAAATGCGGAAGAAAACGGAATTCTCATGACAAAGTTCGGTTCATTTGCAAACCGTACCTTAGGCATAAAGATAAAAACGGATGATGAGAATAAAGGCCCTTCATCAGGATTTGCAAAAGCAATTCTTGAGTTTGCAGGAGAAAAGTATGAAACAAGTAATCCGCAGGATTTCCATGACGGTTATGTATGGTTCATCATACCGAAAGAGATTAATGACAATGATGTAATAAGCGGAGAAATCAGCCTTACGGTTACTGATAAAGTCGGACATGCTTCTGAGGAGAAAATCCTTGTCTCATCCGAAAATAAGGAAAAAGTGGTATTCGACAGAAAGAAGCCTGTGATTTCCGAACCTGTAATAAAAGGTGAAAACAAATATATCGCTGAAAATAATAAAGATGTATGGTACAGCAGTGATGTTACGGTAGAGTATACTGTTTCAGATACTGATTCAGGTCTTAACAAAGTTAAGTTCAGCGGTGATAACGGTGCGTCCTCTGATGAGAGAAATCAATATCCGGGTGAAACTGAAATTACAGAATCAGATAATTTTATACTTTCAACCGTAAAGGACGGAAAAACAGAATTCAACATTGAAGTATATGACAACGCAGAAAACGGAAATTCTGATAATGTTGTTGTATTCAAGGATGATACAGCCCCTGTTGTAACAGGCTTTGAATTCAGGGATAATAACAGTTCAGGAATTACCGATAAGTGGCAGGACAGATTCGGACACTTCTTTGAAGACGGACGTGATGTTTATGTATCGGTTTATGATGCAAATGCAAGTTCGGGTATTGAAGCTGTTTATCTCACACTTTACAATCCTGACGGAACAACTTTTGATGAGAAAGTTGAAAAACCTCAGTTATCACCTGACGGCAACTATGTAGTAAAATTCTGGATTCCTGAGGGATTCAAGGGTGATATAAAGGCTAAGGCTGTTGACAATGTAAAGAATGAATCCGAGGAAAAGAACCCTGAAGGATGTGCGGCTGAAAACGGAGAAAGACATAAGGCAACATCTTCTGTAAAGATTTCAATGCCTGAGACAGACAAGCATGATATCGACAATCTGCCGCTTTACAAGGATAATGTAACAGCTAAGATTGAGATTACTGATACATTCTCAGGAATAAAGAGAATTGAGTGGCTTACTTCTGATTTCGAGGACTGGAAAACTGTTGAGGTAAACGGAAACGGAGACCTTCAGAATGAAACTGAAAACTGGAGTGTTGATCAGAAGGAAAGAAATATCGCAACAAGTATTTCAAGAGAAATCACAGTTTCAAAGGATTCAAACGGAAACAGCATCCGAATCAAAGTAACAGACAATTCGGGAAATACTACTGAAGAAGAAGTTAATTTCAGTATAGACAAGCAGGTACCTGTAATTTCTGTTTCGGGCATTACGCCTTCACAGGATAAAGTTTACTACAACGGAAACAAGACAGCGAATGTAGTAATTTCAGAGAGAAACTTTGATTCACCTGATGTAAACGGTTCAGCAGACGGAGAATATGAGGAAGACAGAAATTCCGTAAGAGGTACAGACAGTTTCAGACATACAAAGACATACAGCTTTGATAAGGACGGAGAATATACTCTTGAAATTGAAGATACAGACCTTGCAGGAAACACATCTGAAAAGTATTCTTCAGGCAAGTTCGTAATCGACAAGACACCTCCTGTACTTGACGTTAAATTCGTAAAGAAGGGCGGAGACAAGGTAGATCCTTCAAAGGTTTCCTACATAGACGATTTTGTAACCGCTGAAATTTCTGTAAATGAAACAAACTTCGACAGCAAACTCATAAAAATCAACGTAAACGGAAAGGATTATGTTCCTTCAAGCTGGGGCGGTTCAGGTTCAAACCATACTGCTGTTGTTCCTGTTGACGTATTCGGCAAGGACGGAGAATACAAGATATCCGTTACCGGTGCAGACCTTGCAGGAAACCCTGTAAATTCGTATTCGGGAAGCTTTACTGTAGATACGACAAAGCCTGTTATAAATGTTACAGGATTCTCCTCTGCAAATAAGGGTGTGGTTGCACCTGAAATTGTGATTGAGGACGTAAACCTTGAAAGTGAAGAAATAAAGCTTACAAGAAACGGAAAGTCATGTGCATTGACATACGATTCAGCAACTGATACATACAAGTTTGATGTAACAGGTGAAGGCGATTTCGTAACAGGAAGATGGAGCGAATCTGAGGGAAGAAAGAGCTTTAAGTTTGATAATTTCCCCGATGACGAATGCTTTGACGGTTCATACGAAATAACGGTTACTACAATTGATATGGCTGCAAACAAGGAGACCTGCAAGGAATCATTCTCCGTAAACAGACATGGTTCTGTATTCTATGTGGAAGATATGGAGAATATCGGAGGAAAGCATCTCAGAGAATATCCTGAGATTGTAATTACCGAGAGAAATGTTGACAAACACAAGGAAGGTTCAGATGTTGTTGTAATCATTGATAAGGGTTCATCTACCGTTGAACTTAAAGCTAATCAGTACAGCATGACAGATGCAAAGAAACTCGAAGACAATTCAGGCTACGAGTACGTGTACACGATTTATGCAAATAACTTTGAGCAGGATCTTGATTACAGAATTTCAATTCAGACTGTTGATATGGCTGATAATAAGAACGTAAGTTCAGGCAGAGGTGCAGACCTTGAATTCTCCATTGATACACATACACCTGAATTCAAGTGTGATGACCTTGCTGACAGAGCTGAGTTCAGAGAATCCTCAAAGGAATTCAGACTTAACGTAAATGAGAAGATTAAGAGAATCTGTGTAAAGACAAACACAGGTGAGATACTCCTCGACCTCAGCGATGAGGCAGGAATTGAGGAAAACAGCTTCCTTTTTGAAATCCCTGCATCAAACTCAGTACGTTCAGTAAATGTGGAAATTGAGGATATGGCAGGAAACATCTCAAAACAGGAATTCAGCAACGTACTTATAACTGAAAACGTATTCCTTTTCCTTTTCCATAAGACATGGGTAAAGGTGACAGGTATTCTTGCACTCTTGGGAGCAGGCGGACTTACAGCGTTCCTTATAGAGAGAAAGAAAAGAAAAAAGTTATTAGGAAAGTAATATGAAAATGCAGAGCAGAAAGTGATATTTCACTTTCTGCTTTTGCGAATACGGAGAAAGAGGTGGAATAATGAACAGAGCAGAAAAATTACTGAACAAGGAAAAAGTTACAGGAGAGGATATAGGAAGACTGCTGATTTACAATGATATATATATGTACAAAAAGCAGATAGGTATTGAATGTGATGATGACTGTCAGATTGTCACACAGGATGTATTTGATGAACTTAACGACAGAATAGAAACGATAGAAGATGCCGAAATACTCGAATGCTATGTACAGTTACAGCATTTCGTACAAAGCGCACAGGCTATGTCATACGCCTATAATCAGCAGGCACAGAACGGATTTTGCAGACTTCTTATGTACATGACACAGGCACAGCAGATTGAATACGCAAGAAGCATGATAGACAGACTTCCGTTTATTATGACAGAAAGACAGTTCAGAGAGAGAAATTCTCCGAGTACAGCAGAGAGAAGAAGGGGTGTCGCAATAGTTGCGAATGATTTTCCATGCCGTCCGAAATGCCTTGATTCAAATGACCATTTCATAGAACCTTCACTTGACTGTTTCAAGGATATGATGAGTCTTGAACACGCATACGAGATGAGGGAAAAACTCGAATATTTCAGAAATGACCTTTTGCTTGGCGGTCTGAAACTTCAGAACGCATACAACAGACTTTTTGAACTTATTGCGGAGAGAATAAGAATTCCTGAGTTTACGGTTTTCTGTACTGATACAGAGGAGATTCTCGTACAGATAGAGGATTTCAACAGAAAACGAGCTGAATTTGAGGAAACAATTGCAGGGTACGGAAGGGAATATCGTGCTAAACAAAGAATATGCAGTGAGGTATTTCGTGCTATAGACCTCAGCACAAGCAGAATTTCCGAAAAAGCATCTGATGAGGTCGGCGTACTTCTCAGGGATATCAGTATGTTCCGTACATCTCTGAACAGAATGATAACACTCCTTGTTGATGACGGGAGGAAATGATGAATTACGAAAAGGGAATTGACGGTGTGTCAACATCTGTTGGCAAGGTACTGGAACCGGTTTTGCAGGTCAGTTCTGTTTCGAGAAATGCATTCAGAATTATGAAACAGTCATCAGCTATGAACAAATTATCTATGATGAAAACAACGAAGCGTCTGGCATCAGAATGCGAATCAGAATCTGACGAACTAAGTATTGAAAAAGACAATTTAAAAATTATATTTGAAAATTTTTCTTCGCTTGGCGGAGGTCTGAGAACAACAACTCACCGTCTTGCGGATGCGCTTATAATAAAATTTACGGAAATGGGTTCAAAGGAAAGAGAAATTACACTTTCACTTGATGAGTATATGGGGCTGTGTGAACTTAAAAACAGCACAGAGATGAGAAAGCAGGTAAAGGCGGATTTAAAAACTCTGGAAAACATTAAGATGAATTTCAGAAAGTCATCAAACAGGGAACAGAGTATGCAGGATATAAAAATATGCAGTAATGTAAAGATAAAGAACAATATAATTTTTCTTACCCTTACTGAGGAATTTTACAGGATTATGAAAACAATGCCCGTAATGCCGTATCCTGAAAAGCTTTTCAGAATCAATCTCAAAAAGAACCCTAACAGCTATTATTTCCTGAAAAAAATATCAGAACATAAGAAGATGAACTATTTTAAGAAAAATGCGGATACCCTCAGCGTAAAAACTCTGCTTGACTGTACGCCCGAACTTCCGACCTATGATGAAGTTGTTAATACTGACAGAGCGGTTACAAGACGCATTATAGAACCTTTTGAACGTGATATGAATGAACTTTCCGATGTGCTGAGATGGGAATACTGTCATGCAAACGGAAAAAAACTTACAGATGAGGAACTTTATAACTTCGGGTATCATACGTTTTACAGCCTCTTAATAAAAATAAAATGGAAAAATTATCCCGAATTACAGAGAACAAAACGTAAATCCTCAAAAACCAGAACAAAATCTGAAAAGGGTGGTAGTGATGAATAAAATAATTGTACAGGTTTATCTTCCGGTAAACGGAAAAACATACGATGTAAGAGTTCCTGAGAATATGTATGTGCATGATGCGGCGGAAGTCCTTGCAGACCTTTTCACAGAGGCGGCAAAGGGATTTTACAGTAAAAGTGATGTGAATATCATTTGTTTCAGGGAAAGCGGAGAAAGTCTGCCGCAGGACAGAACACTTCGTGAACTCGGTGTCTGCAACAGAACAAAACTGATGTTTATATAATTACATGGAGGTGATGGGCAATGCTTTTATTGACATTTATGCAGAATGAATTTATAAATACTACTGTTCTCCCCGATAAGAAAACAGGTCATTATAAGATAAACCACAGTATTTCAGAACTTTCAGAGGAAATCAATATTGACGGTATCAATAACGAATGGGTTATAACCTCAGGTGAGAATTATAAAATTGTTGAATACGATGAACACAACAAACCACGTGTGATTCCGAGAACAACTCTCGAAAACGGAGTAGTTACTGCGATTGAAGTAAACGGTGTTGTATGTACTCTTATCGTTGAGGCAATAAAGGAAGAAAGAAACAGATATGTTAAATTCTGTTTCAGCACACCCGGAGACATTTTTTTCAGCATAGGAAAGAAAAATGAAAATGATATCGTTCTCGATGACAGCTTTATTTCGGGAGAACACGCTGTTATTGCAAAGAAATCGGGCAAATGGTATGTAACTGATGTCAAGAGCCGAAACGGAACTTATGTAAATAACAGAAAAATAGAAAAAAATATAGACAATGAACTCAATATCGGAGATGTTGTGTTTATCGTCGGATACAAATTCATAATATGTGCTGATTTCATAGCGGCAAACATTGATTTTGAAAAATGCGTAAAAAACAACACAATAAGAAAAGTGGTATTTCCTGAGTTTGTCCGTCCGACAAGAAAAAACGACGGGAATGAAGAGTATTTTTACAGAACAATAGACCTCGGAGCAGAAAAGCCCGAACTGGATGAAATAGAGCTTCTTCCCCCTGAGCGTTCACAGAAAAAGGAAAAACCGAATATGCTTCTCTCTATGGGTTCCTCAATTACAATGAGTACTGCATCTGTACTTGTTGCGGGTTATTCTGCACTTGCGGCATATTACAGGGGAACCGGAATATCCTATGTTGTTCCGTCATTCATAATGGCGGGAAGCATGATTCTTTCCTCACTTTTCTGGCCTACAATCATAAGAAAGCATACTGCTTCCGAGGAGAAAAAGGGCGAGGAAAGGCGTATCAAGGAATATCAGAGCTATATAATGGAACTCAGGGATTCCGTAAATGTAATGAAGGATAACGAGAAGAAATATCTCTGCGCAAAATATCTTACTGTTGAAGAATGTATCGAAAGGGTAGTCAGCAGAGACAGATATCTCTGGAGCAAGAGCATAAATGATGATGACTTCATGAATGTTGCCCTCGGACGAGGAAACAGGGAATCGGCGATAGTAATAAAGTATCATGAGACAAGTGATGCTTTCTTCCGTGACAGCCTGAGATATGATATGATGCAGTTTGCAAATGAGGAGAGACTTATTGAGGATGCGCCTATAACCCTCTCGCTGAATAACGGATGTATCTGCGGCATAAGCGGAGACAGGGACTGTGCAAATGAACTTATAAAGGAAATGGTCGTACAGCTTACGTCACTTTATTCCTATGACGAACTCAAACTCATATTCATATATGATGAGGAGGAAGAAGAAAAATGGGAATATGCGAAGTGGCTTCCTCACGTATGGAACAGCGATAATACATTCAGATATGTTGCATCGGGTACGGATGACATGAAGGAACTTGCATACGAACTTGAAAAGGAAATTGAAAACCGTATGAACCGAAAGGACGACGATTTCCCAAAAGTTCTCATCATTGCATCCGATAAGAAAAAGGTTGATGCACTTGATATCATGCCCGTAATAATGAAACAGCGCAAAGAACTTAATTTCAGTATCCTCACATCATTCGGAATGTACAACTATAACAACTCCGATTTCATCATAGAACTCATGGATACAAAGTCAAAGATATATGACAGAGAACAAAGCAAGGTAACGGAATTCCTCCCTTACAGAGTTGAAAACCGTTTTGACAGCTATCTCGACAGGATTTCAAACATAAAGCTTGATATCACGACAGAGAAATATCAGCTTCCTAAAATGCTGACATTCCTTGATATGTTCAAGGTATCAAAGGTTGAACATCTCAACAGCCTTACAAGATGGGTTGAGAATAATCCTATCAAGTCGCTTAAAACCGAAATAGGCGTAGCCCCTTCAGGTGACACGTTCTTTATTGATATGCACGAGAAATTTCATGGACCTCATGGACTTATTGCAGGTACTACGGGTTCGGGTAAGAGTGAATCTATTATCACTGTAATGCTTTCGCTTGCTGTAAATTACAGCCCCGAAGAAGTTGCATTCGTAATCGTTGACTATAAGGGCGGAGGACTTGCCGATGCTTTCAATGACGTAAAGGAACAGGTAATCGACGGAAAGACGGTTGAAGTAAGATACAAGCTTCCGCACGTAGTAGGAACAGTAACAAACCTTGACGGCGCAACGATTGAGAGAGCGTGTATTTCCATTGAAACCGAACTCAAACACCGTCAGAAACTTTTTAAACAGGCACGTAAGATTTCAAATGACGGTACAATGGATATCTACAAGTATCAGAAACTCAGACGAGAGGGCGCAGACCTTGAGACTCTGCCGCATCTTTTCATTGTGTGCGACGAGTTTGCCGAGCTTAAAGCCGACAGAAGCGACTTTATGGATCTTCTTGTCAGTGCCGCACGTATAGGACGAAGCCTCGGAATCCATCTGATTCTTGCAACACAGAAGCCTGACAGCGTGGTAAGCCCTCAGATATGGAGTAACTCAAGATTCAAAATCTGTCTCAAGGTACAGGGCAGAGAGGACAGTAAGGCTGTAATTCAGTGTCCTGATGCGGCTGAAATTTCAACGACAGGACGTTTCTTCTTCCAGGTAGGATATAATGAAGTGTTCAGCATGGGACAGTCTGCATGGTGCGGAGCCGACTATGTTGAGACAGAGGAATTTGTAAAGAACGACGTTGAATCTGTGGAAGTAATCAGCAACACAGGTACGGTTGTATACGAAAAGAGCAGAAAGCCGAAGATGAAAGAGCAGAAAGGCAAGACGGTTTCACAGCTTATAGCGGTAAGAGACTATCTTATTGAAATTGCGAAGGATATCGAAATGAGACCTCTCTGGCTTGATCCTATACCTGCGAAACTCAATATCAGAGAGCTTTACAGCGAACTTGGTGAGCGTAAGGAATCATCTGATTACACAGCCATTGAACCGATTATAGGAAAGCGTGACGACCTTTACGGACGAGTACAGGAGATAATGACAATACCTTTCTCAAAGAAGGGAAATCTCCTTGTGTATGGTGCGGCAGGAAGCGGTCTGGATATGTTCTTTATAACACTTGCGTACTCACTTATTTACGGATATACAGCACAGCAGGTAAATCTTTATATTCTCGATTTTGACGCAGGATTCCTCAAAACCTTTGCGAAAGCACCTCATGTGGGTGACGTTGTTACAGCGGAGGATGAAGATGACGTAAAGCTGGTAATTGAATCAATAAAGGACGAAATTAACAGACGAAACAAGCTTTTCTCGGATTACAGAGGAGAATATGAGGAGTATTGCAAACTTTCAGACGGACCGAAACTCCCTCAGATTGTGCTTATGCTCAACAACTACACAGAATTCATTGAGAAGTTTAACGATACTGATGCTGCAAATCTCATATATATCGCACGTGAAGGCGCAAAGAGAGGTATATTCCTTGTTATAGGAACACCGTCCGTAAATATCAATTTCCGTACAAGACAGTATATGCAGCAGACATATATGCTCAAAATGAACGATGCAAATGATTATATCAGCATACTGGGAAGAACAGGCGGAATCACACCATCAGACCATGCAGGAAGCGGTATCGTCAAGGAAAATGACATTACATACAAATTCCAGACAGCAGATATATTTGATATCGTACCTCATGATGAAGATGAACTCCCGAAGGAAGATGCAGGAAAGGAAGTAAGAGAACTCTGCAAATCAGCATCGGAAAAGAATGAAGGCACATCTGCCGTATCATTCAAAAAGCCTGAAATTTCAATTGAAACCGTACTGAATGAGGATGTGTCATGGAGCAGACTTCCTTTAGGTGCGGATGATGAGGGCATTGTTTATTACGATTTCAGTGACAAGTACATTACATTTGTATCAGCAAAGACACAAAAGACTCTGACAGAATTTGCAGGATATCTTGCAGATGCACTTGCAAAGGACAGCAGTATATCAGTAGCGGTACTTGATACATCGGGTGAACTTAAAGCCGAAAACAAGGGATACACCTGCTATACGACTGTTGAGGAATTTGAAGCGTGGAACAGACTCTATAAGGAAACAGCAGAAAGCAGATGTGCAAAGCTTATCCGTAAGGAGGACGGTACAATTGGAATGAGTGAGGATGCAAAGCATATTTATGTAATTATCAACTCATTCGACGATGCTTCAAATATCAATGACAAGAACGTAACCTTCAATAATCTCAAGCTTATCATAAATGAACTTCCTGAGGTTCATTACCACTACATTATCCTTGATACTCCTGAGAAATACAATTCGGCAAGAGGAGCATATTTCCATATTGTAAGAAATGTTGATGATATCACAGAACTCAGCAGTTTTGACAAGGAAAACAACAGAGAGTGGTTTGATGCTTCGGGAATATGGCTTGGCGGAGGAGTTGAAAGCGGAGGATTGTTTGATATAACAAATCATAAACCGTCGCTTTCGGGAAGCGAAGGAATGATAATCAGAAACAGAATGTTTGAAAAATCATTCCGTCGTTTTAAGACGGAATCGTGAAAAAAATGTGGTTTTTTTCAGCAAAAAGCATGGGATGATTCAGCAAAAAAAATGGTAAAAAACAGCAAAAAAAGTTTTTTAGATAAATAAATCCCGAAAAACCGAAGTTTTTTCGGATATACCTGATTTAAAATAACTAAAATATTAACTCGTGCATTTTTTGTACCCCCCGAAATTCAAATGTGCTATAATAGTATCAACAAAGCGGAACAGCTTTGAAACGAAAATTTATTATAATACAGGAGGAATTGAAAATGCCAAACAATTCAATTAATTTCAGTGACGGTACAGATGCGGTTGTTAACGTGTCTACATCAATCGATGCAAGCGGAGATGATTTCTTCAAGGCTTACTCAGCACTTTACAATCTTGTTGAAAATGAACTCGCAGCAGCTTGGAAGGGCGACGACTACGAGACATTCAAGGCTGCTTTAAACAATGAGAAGCACATTTACGATTCAATGCGTGACGTAATCAGCGAGTATGCTACATTCCTTCGCAACACAGCTAATGCACATGATGCACGTATGCAGGACAGCAGAGACCAGGTTGGTCAGAACTGCACATTCGGTTAATTCAATACTACATAAATATCAGGAGGTAATATATCATGGCTTCATCACAGATTTTTGTTAATCCGGCGGAGATCAGAAACTGTTCTTCAAAAATTATAGGTTACGCAAACGACATCAAGGCTGCTCTTGACGATGTAACTGTAAAGATGCAGAGTACAGAGGCAATCTATCAGGCACAGAGTGCTACAGATATGAGAGACAAGTACAATACATTAAAGCCTGAACTTGAAAAGTTCGATTCATATCTCAGAAAGGTTGCAACATATCTCACACAGAACGTTGCAGAGCCTGCAGAGGTTACAGATCAGGTAGCTTCACAGAACGTGGCAAACATTAAGAAGCCGCTCTGATTAGGCTGATAATATCTGATACGGATTATTGGGAAAGTAAGATTGAGAGCCTGTTCACATGGGAGACACAACAGGAAACTCCTGATGTGTGCAGGTTCTTGTTATTCGGGGGAAAGTAATTATTTCCGCATAGGCGGAGAAATATGACAATTAAATATAAGAGGTGGTTGAACGTGGTAGTTAAACGTATTGTATCAGCGGTAACCAGTTTGGTTGTGCTTGCATCCACAGCATCAGTATTCTCAGGATGCAGTCTTCAGGAGTTTTTCGCTAAAACTGATAACGGAGGCAGCTCAGCTCCCGCATCACAGCTTGACGGAGGCGGAACACTTACCAATGCTGACTGGCTTGCAATGGTAAACGATGCTTTTGGTATGCAGGTTGATGAGAATTCTGAAACCGGTGAACTTGATGCGGCAAAGGCATGGGGTGTTGTCGGTGAGGATGAAGAAATCGACATGAATGCACCTGTAAACGATGAATTCGTTACAAAGACACTTATGAGAGCATCAGGATATGCAACAGTTGATACACCTGACGAAGAAGTAATCAAAGGTGCCATTGACAGAGGAATTATTCAGAATGGTGCAAATTATACCGATCCCGCACAGGCAGGACAGGCACTTACTAATGCACAGGATTCATGGGCGCATCAGGAATTTGAACAGCACACTGATATAACACTTGCAGAAAATGTAATTGACTTTACAAACGAAATCAGTCCGTCCGATGTTGAAATTACGGATACAGGGGTTGTATTACCTGAGAGTTACGCACTCGGACTTGAAAAAGATCAGGTTCTCATTGTTCCGAAAAATGATGAAGGACAAGGCGGCGCATACAAGGTTGTGTCAACAATTGATCATGGAGACGGAACAGTAACAGTAAAGAGTGTTCCTGCTACTATGGAAGAAGTTTACGCTGATGTTAAGGCGAGCGGAAGATTTACTCCTGACATGGACAAGGTAGAAGCTGTCGGAAATGATGTAACAGTAACAGTAAATACTCCTACACAGCTTTCAGAAACAGGAACAGAAGGCGGAATTGCACAGCTCGGAAGTGCTGAAACTCCGCAGATTCAGCAGCTCGGAAGCAACTCTGTATCATTTACAACAGATCTTGGCGACGGATTCAAGGTAACTGCAACTGTAAAGGATGTAGCCCTCAATGCAGATATTGACTGGAGCTTCGGGATTTTCTCAGGACTTGACATCAGAAAGATTTACATGGCTGTAGATTATACAACAGAAGTTTCACTTGAAACAAAGGAATTTTCAACTGAGGCATCCTATGAGGAAGCACTTGCAAAGAAATTCCTCTCAGAACCTTCTGTAGATGTTGGTAAAATGGCAATTTATATCTGCCCCGGTATCTCAGTAAACCTCAGAGTAAAGCTTTCACTTGAAGCAAGCTGTAAGCTTAAAGTTACAGTAACAACTGAAAACACAAAGGGCTTCGAGGTAGTGGGAAGCAACATCAGAGCAATCAACGACTCACATTCAAGCGCAGATATAATCATTACAGGACAGGTTGGAGCATATATGACACTCACACTTGCGCTTAGTCTTGATTACCTCGTAGGCGAAGTTGATCTTCTCAGCCTTGATCTCAAGGTAGGTCCTACACTTGAAGCAGAGGCAAGAGTACATACGGAGGAAGATAAAGATCCGCTTCTCTGTATAGATGTCAAGGGTTATCTTGATATTGACGTAAGCATAAGCTTCATGAAGACAGTAATGGATATCATGGGCATTGATTCAACAATTACACTCCTTGATATCGACTATGATTCAAGCCCATGCAAGTTCAATTTACATCTTGAGAATCTGAAACTTGTAGATGCTTGTACACTTGATGAGTCAGAGGAAGAAGAAACAACTGAGGAAGCAACAATTCCGACAGGTATCTTCGCACTCGAAAAGGCATATCTGTCACTTGATGTAGGTACATCAGGCAAAATCGTAATCAAGTCACTCCCATCAGGCTACACAGCAAGTGACATTGTATGGGAATCAACAAATCCTTCAGTAGTATCTGTAGATGCAAACGGTAATGTAACAGCTGTTTCAGCAGGTTCAGTAGGCATCACAGCAAAGACAAAGGATGGTAAGTACACTGTATCATGTGCAGTAAGCGCAAAGGCTCTTATCACAGCAGGAAATGCAGTAAATTCCTATAACGATGCAGACTTGATTGCAGCATAATTAAATAATAAAAAACAGATGCAAAGCGAAAGCAATGCATCTGTTTTTTTGTGATATGGAGCTTGTGACGGGACTCGAACCTGCGACCTGCTCATTACGAATGAGCTGCACTACCAACTGTGCTACACAAGCAAATGTTCTAATTTGGTAAAAATAAGAATAATTAATGTTAAAATAATTATGTGATAAAATA
>JAZLGM010000003.1:0-165746 GCA_045616285.1 Ruminococcus sp. | reverse complement strand
TTATTTCGAGAGTTTTTTTGGAAAGTTTTTAGTGTTTATGTTGACATTCGTCGGATATTGTAGTATAATTTAAGGTGGAGTTGATACTCCGTAAATCTATTGACAGTCAGGTGGGGAATTTTTGATGATTTACAAAAGAGTTTTGGCATTTTTACTTGCTGTGACTACGGCTTCTGCATTTGTGTCGTGCGAGGACAATACTTCAGATGCTCAGAATGTAATCAAGATAGAGACACATTCTCTTCAGGAGAGAGCAGGGGTGGATGTTGAGCAACCTTCTGAACAGCAGACAACTGAGAGCGAAACAGAGGCTGTTTCAGAGGATAATTCTGAAATCTCTGATTCCGAAAATTCTTCTGAACCTGAAACTGAGTCTGTGACGGAGGCTGAGGAGATAAACCTTGATTCAACTGAAAAGGCTTATGTTAAAGGTAATTTTTACGGTTCTGACGGAACATTGATTACATACAGCCGTACAGATGAGGAGGGAAATGTCAGCAGATATTTTACGGATTCCTGTGCTGTTTCTCATGCAAACCTGATTAGTGAGCTTACTAACGGTTTGGATGTTTCTTTTGATGATAAGCTGACCACAAAAAATCCTCTCCCTGTGAACGGACATGAGAGCGTGGGACAGTCAATTCAGCTTACCATTGATCCTAAAATTCAGAATGCTATTTATGATTATATGGCATATTATAATATTGAGGGTTCGGTTGTTGTAATGCGTACAGACGGTTCACTTGCCGCAGAGGTTTCTTATCCTTCTTTTGATCCTGAGTATTATATTGTGAATTACGATGAGGCTTTTCCGCTTGAAAAGTACAGAAATAAAGCAGTTACCCAACAACTTCCGGGTTCATGCTTTAAGATTATGTCTGAGGTTCTTGCGGATAAACATGGGATTTATACGCTTAAAGATGAAGGCGAATGGACAGATGACGGTGCGACTATAGTGAACTGGGATCACGATGATACGACTATGTACCCGATTGAGGAGAGAACTCTTTTTCAGGCTTTTCTTAATTCCAGCAACATATATTTTGCCAAGACATTCAATCAGATAGGCTATGATGATGTATTGAGCGATCTCGCTGAGATATTCCATTTCGGAGATCATGATGATGACGATTTGGGACTTGATAATACGTATGATATTCAATGTGATTTCGGAACTCTGATGAACAATATTGAATTTTATTGTCTTGATGATTTAAGACGTTCTGCATTCGGGCAGTCATACGTACTTACAACACCTGTATATCTTGCCGCACTTGCTCGTGAAGCTGTATTCGGAGATATGGTTAAACCTTTCGTTGTTCAGAATATAGTTGAAACAAATGATTACAGAAACATTATTCAGCGAGGAAGCAAACCTTATAATCAGCTCTGTTCAATTCCTCAGCAGTACAGACAGGGACTTCTTGACGGAATGCTTGCGGTTGCATCAAATGTAGGACTGTATCCATTTGATAATTACACCGTCTATGCAAAGACAGGTACCGCTGAAAAATTCAAGGATAACGAGCATCTTGGAGATGTACTGTACATAACAGGTGTTATTCAGAACTATTATGATACAAATAATATATACGAGACAACCTATGGAAATTATGAGGATTATAAAGCAACAGGCTCTTATGCAGTAGTTATGCAGATTACAAATCCTGAGTATTTTGAGTTTGATTTTGCGAGTGAATCATCATATTTCTATCAGGGAATCCTTAATTGTGTTGTTTATAACTGATGTAAAAAAATCCCCCGACTCTGAAAGTCGGGGGATTTTTCATAGAAAGGAAAAATTTTATGTTGGAATAGTTTTCAGTTGTTTGAAGTGTTTGTTTCAATATCAAGCGGATTTTCTTCGTTTACAGGCTCATTTGCATCCTGTAGGACAATGCGGAAATCTCTGTCCTGTCCTCCTCTTGTTATTGTAAGAACAATAGTATCTCCTGCTTTGTAGGTGTTTTTGATGTTATTGAGCTGGTCAGCAGTTGTAACAGCTTCACCTTCAATTGCGATAATAACATCTCCTGTTTCAAGACCTGCCTTTTCAGCGGCTGAACCGGACTGAACACTTTGAACGTAAACACCCATAGGGATGTTCAGATATCTTGAATAAGCTTCGGTAATATCTACAGTAGTAATACCAATCTGAGGTCTGCCTGTAACGTAACCATTGTTAATAAGGTCATCTATGATAACTTTAGCTTCATCAATAGGAATTGCAAAACCAAGTCCTTCTACACTTGCTGAACCGTAGCTTGATGACATTTTAGCTGAGTTGATACCTATAACCTGTCCGCAGCTGTTAAGGAGAGGACCGCCTGAGTTACCCGAGTTAATTGCGGCATCTGTCTGAATGAGTTTCATACTCTTTTCATTTATTGAAATCTGTCTGTTGAGTGCAGATACAATTCCGCTTGTAACTGAGCCGAAAAGGTCGAATCCGAGCGGATTTCCTACAGCAATAACGAGTTCGCCTACTCTTAATTCATCACTGTTTCCGAATGTTGCCGGTTTAAGTCCGGTTTCGTTAATTTTAAGTACAGCGAGGTCTGTTTCTTCATCATAAGCAATTATTTTTGCCTCATGTTCGGTTTCGTCACTCATAAGAACAGAAACTTCAAATGCTTCGCCACAATCGTATTCTGTATCATAAATGCAGTGTGCATTTGTGATAATGTATCCGTCTTCGGTCATCACAATGCCTGTGCCTGTGCCTGTAACCTCCTGAGTTTTTGTTTCAGGCTGCATACCCATCCATCCCCATGTATTGTATGTCTCTGTCATTTCAAATGTTGCAGAAACACCGACAACAGAGGGCATGATATCATCAACTATGTCAGGGAGATATTTTGCATCCTCACGAGCGGCAATATTCATAAGGCTCGGAAGTTCCTCTCTGTCATTTTTTATAGTTGATTCAGCCGATTCAGAGGTCAGTAAGTCATCTGTTTCAATCTGTCTTGAAATTTCACTTTCAGATGTCGGAAGTTCTGAAACGTCTTCGAGTTTACTATCATTAAGAAATCTGTGTGACTGATATGCGACTCCTCCGACAATTCCTGCGCAAAGACAGAATATAGCAACTGTAAGAGAAGTATTTTTCTTTGGTTTTTTTTGTTTTGGAGTATTTTCGGATGTATATGAAGATTCGTCCGAATAAAAATTGTAATCGTCAGACATGGGTAATCCCTCTTTTCGTATGTTTTTTTCAATTTTTATTTCTATAATATAATTATACCCTGATATGTGATAAAAATATGATAAAAAAACAAAAAATTAAGGGATAATCGCCAAATGATTATCCCTTATCGACATATTATTATTCAAAATCGTATTCGCCTGTGTAGTTCTTTTTGAACTCGTCAAATACCTCATTTAAGAGGCTGTCTTCCTCAACGGAAACAAAATCATAATTCTCAGGAATTTCAGTTTCAAGCATTTCAAGAATTACAACTTCGTCATCCTCGTCGTCAAAAGGAAGAAGGACAGCAAAAAGTCTTTCTTTGTATTCAACAACTGCGAGAATTTCAAAGGAAACATCATTTCCGTCATCATCAGTAAGTGTTATATAATCTTCGTTTTCTTCGAGTTCCTCAATTTCCTCGAATTCATTTTCTTTGTAATCGCTCATTTTAAACCTCCGTTATTTTCCTATTTTTTCAACCTTCATAAGATTTGTTGTACCTGATACACCGAGCGGAACACCCGCTGTAATCGCAACAAGATCACCATCTTCAACAAGTCTGTGAGACTCAGCGGCTTCAACTGCGGCAGCAAAGAGTTCGTCTGTACTTCTTTTTTCGTCGATAATGAACGGGATAACACCCCAGCTCATATTCATCTGTCTGCAAACACGTTCACTCATTGTACAACTGATAATAGGGCAGAACGGACGGTATTTTGAGATAAGTCTTGCAGTCTGTCCGCCAAGCGAAACTGTGATGATTGCCCTTGCATCAAGGTCATGAGCAGTTGTAACAGTAGCGTGTGCGATTGCTTCAGCTATATTTCCATGAGGATTTGAGAGTCTGTCTGCAAATCTCTTTTTGTAGTTGATATTCTTTTCGGTTGTCTCGGCAATAAGTGCCATAGTTTTTACAGTTTCAACAGGGAACTGACCTGCGGCAGTTTCACCTGAGAGCATGATAGCACTTGTGCCGTCATAAATTGCGTTTGCGACGTCAGTTATTTCAGCACGTGTCGGACGAGGATTTGTAATCATTGATTCAAGCATCTGAGTTGCTGTAACAACCTGCTTACCTGCATTGTATCCTTTGTGAATGAGTGATTTCTGAATAGCAGGAATCTGCTCAAAAGGAATTTCAACACCCATATCTCCTCTTGCAACCATGATTCCGTCAGCGGCTTCAAGGATTTCATCAATATTTTCAACACCGTCAGAATTCTCGATTTTTGCAATGATACGAACATCGAACCATCCAAGACTCTGTGTGAATTTTCTGAGATAGTTGATATCAGCGGCTGTACGAACAAAACTTGCGGCAATGAAGTCATATCCCATTTTTGCGCCGAATTCAAGGTCATTCATATCGCTGTCGCTGAGATAAGGCATTGAGAGTTTAACCCCAGGCACATTGATTCCCTTGTTGTTTGAAAGTTTGCCGCCATGAATAACACGGCACACAATCTCAGTTGAAGTAACTTTTTCAGCGAGAAGTTCAATAACACCGTCATTGATGAGGATTCTTGTACCCATGCTGACATCTCTGGGAAGCTTTTTGAAACTTATGCTTCCTATTTCATTTGTACATGGAACGTCCTCGGTTGTGAGAGTGTAAACATCACCGTCATAAATTTCAACAGGCTTGTCATCTACAAATCTTCCGAGACGAATCTCAGGACCTTTTGTATCAAGAAGGGTTGCAACAGGGAGGTCGAGTTCCTTTCTAAGACGTTCAACCATTTTGAAACGTTTTTCATGTGTCTCATAATCACCATGAGAGAAGTTGAAACGTGCTACATTCATACCTGCGAGCATAAGTTCACGCATTACGTTTTCGTCATCTGTTGCGGGACCAATTGTACATACAATCTTAGTTTTTCTCATAATTCTACTCCTTAGTTAAATAATCAGAGTTTCTTTAATTTGGCATAATTAGCCATGATTTTCTTTGTGCCGACTTTATCGAATGCGACTTCAAGCATAGCATCGTTTGAAGCGGGAGTAACCGAAATAATTGTACCCTCACCGAAAATCATATGTGATACTCTTTCGCCTGTGCTGTATGATACAGACGGTTTCTTTTCTGAACTTGCATGAATTTTATTTCTTGCAAGCTGCTGCTGGAGAGACATTGACTGAACTTCGGTAATGACTTTTTTATTCTCTCCTCCGATTTTACGGTAAGCCGCATTGTCATGCTTTTCAACGAGTTCACTTCCGATTTCCTTAATGAATCTTGAAGTAACATTTGTTACGGTCTGACCGTAATGATTTCTTTGTCTTGCACTTGTGAGATAAAGATTATTCTTCGCACGTGTAATTGCAACGTAAGCGAGGCGGCGTTCTTCTTCAAGTTCCTTTTCGCTGTCCATTGAACGTGAACTTGGGAAAACACCTTCTTCCATGCCGATTACAAATACATTTCCGTACTCAAGACCTTTAGCAGAGTGAATTGTCATAAGAGTAACCTTGTCATCTGTATCGTCATCCCTGTCAGCATCTGTCAGGAGAGCGGATTCTTCAAGGAAACCGCCGAGGGTAGGTTCAAAGGCATTCTTTGTATATTCGGCAACATTTTCACGAAGAGTATTTATGTTTTCGATTTTTGATTCGGGTTTTTCAAGGGTATTGACATACTCCATGTAATCGATTTTTTCAATAAGATAGTCAAGGAATTTATCAGGTGTGAGTTCCATTGATTTTACTCTGAGGTCCTCAAAGAGTGCGGATGCAGTTTTAAGCGGTCCGATTTTCTTTGCAAGGGGAGCATAATCTTCACAGTTTTTAAGAACATCAAAAGGCGAGATTTTAAGGTCTCTGCTTATTTCTTCGATAAGTGTAAGTGTTGAATCACCGATACCACGCTTTGGTTCATTGATAATTCTTCTGAATCTGAGCATATCAAACGGGTTATTTACAAAACTCATATAGGCGAGTAAATCCTTAACTTCTTTACGGTCTGTAAATCTGAGACTTCCGTAAACTCTGAAAGGAATGTGAAGCCTTGAAAGTTCCATTTCAACCTTGTTTGACTGTGCGTTTGTTCTGTAAAGAACTGCATTATCAGAATATGAAGCTGTACCGTCTGCGAGTTCAGAAATTGTCTTGGCTACAAATTTAGCTTCATCAGTATCATCAATTGCTTTGTACCAGTAAATCTTTTTGCCCTCTGCACCGTCTGTCCACAGACTTTTCTCTGTACGTTCATTATTGTGGGATATAACTGAGTTTGCGGCATTAAGTACAGTTTTGGTTGAACGGTAATTCTGTTCAAGTCTGATTACCTTTGCGCCTTCAAACTGTTTCTCAAATCCGAGGATATTTTCAATATCGGCACCTCTGAATTTATAGATACTCTGGTCATCATCACCAACAACGCATATATTTCCATGAGCCTTTGAGAGAAGTGAAACAAGTCTGAACTGAACATGGTTTGTGTCCTGATATTCGTCAACCATGATGTATTTGTATCTGTTCTGATATTTTTCAAGAACTTCAGGGAATTTTTCAAAGAGTTCGACGGTATATGAGAGAATATCATCGAAATCGAGAGCGTTTGCGGTTTTCATACGCTCCTGATAAACTGCATAAAGCTTTGCAATAGTCTTTTTTCTGTAATCCGCACCTGCCTCTGTACGAAGCTGAGCAGGTGAAATCATACGGTCTTTTGCAAAACTGATTTCGCTGAGAACAGATTTAGGAGCGAACTGTTTTTCAGGAATATCAAGGTCTGTCATACAGTTTTTAATCATACGCTGACTGTCATCGGAATCATAAATTGTAAAATCACCTGTGAATCCGAGACGGTCTATTTCCACTCTGAGGATTCTTACACAGGCAGAATGGAAAGTTGATGCATGAATATTGTTTGCGACATCACCAAGCATAGCTGAGAGACGTTCTTTAAGTTCTCCTGCCGCCTTGTTTGTAAAAGTAATTGCAAGAATATTCCAAGGATTAATTGGTTCAACAGCACAAATCTCACGAAGAGTATCAAAATCATCTGTTTTGCCCTGAGCGTAGTCATTGAGGAAAGCAATATCACTTTCGCTTCCTTCAGAGGATGAATCGAGATATGCGTTTCCGAAATTAATCATATTTGCGATACGATTAACTATAACTGTAGTTTTTCCGCTGCCCGCACCTGCAAGGACAAGAACAGGACCTTTTACGGAAAAAACCGCCTCTTGCTGCATATCATTCATTCGGCTGAAATATTTTTTCATCGCATTTTGTCTTGCTGAACAGAAAGAATTATTGAACATAAACTAATCTTCTCCATAATAAATAATATACATACGGTTTTAAAACGGCATTTCATAATATTGTGCAAAGATACCTGATTTATTTTGTAAAATGAAGTAAGATTTACTATATTCAATGCTGTTTTAACCGCATAAAATTTTCTTTACTATATTATACCATATTTCATTTTGATTGAAAAGAGATATTATAATAATTTATATTTAACAAAACTCTATTTGTCACAATTTGTAAAAAGTAAATCGAATAATTCATAAAAATGTCGATTATAACCAAAATAAGATGTCGTGGTCAATAATTATTCTGTGCCGCTAAAAAATAAAGTACCCCGTTTTCAATGAAAACAGGGTACCGATAAAGTGGAAATCCGACAAAAACAGAGCGAGGTTACTGCTGTTTGTAGGAGTCAATCATCTTCTTTACCATACTGCCGCCGATTGAACCTGCCTGACGTGAAGTAAGGTCTCCGTTGTAACCCTGCTTGAGGTCGATACCAAGTTCCTGTGCAGATTCCATCTTGAATTTGTCAAGTGCCTCTCTGCCTTTGTCTGTCATAACACCCTTGTTATTATTGTTATTCATAATAAAAATCTCCTTTAAAATTTTTTTATTGATGCCGCAATAGTATTATATCACGATGAAATAAAAAAATAACTGGAAATAAAAGACAACCATGAAAAATTCATGGCTGTCAGAAAAATTATTTAATTGGAAGTTCTTTTACAGAACCTGCGTCATATTTCTGAATTGCAAGAGCATCCATAGCTGTAATGCCCTCCACTCCGTCAACGTCAGCGTTCTTTTTACCCTCATTGGAAAGAGGATATTTTGTGCTGTTTGCGAGATTCTGGAGAATAATTACCGCATCCGCCATACCGACTTTACCGTCACAGTTAGCATCACCATAAACAATAGTATCGCTGTCAGCTTTACTGACGGTTGTTGTTGAAGTTGAAGGTTTATCTGTTTTTGTTGTTGCAGTTGTTGATGTTGTTGAATCTGAAACAGGCTCATCAGAAGTCATTTTATAAAGGTTTGCAGGGAGTTCGCTGAGAGTAATGCAGTAATCACTCTGATATGTAGCCTTTACAGTATCCTGATTGTTGTATTCTTCGCCTGAAATGAATTTCGGTGAAGATTCCTCATCATACCATGTGCAGAAATAGAGCCAGTTTGCGTGTTCAATTGTCATGTTCGGCACACTTGGAATTGTTGAATTCTCAGGCATACAAACCATTTTTTTATTGTCTACATAATCAACAAGTGACCAGAAAACATCGCTGTTTGCACTTTCATTAGGTCCGCTTGTAAGACCGTCGTGACGGTTATACTGTGTATCATACTTATCGAATCCTACAATGTCAACCCATTCATCTCCAACATACCATTTGCCTGAGTTTTCAGACCATGCGTAGAGATTCTGTTCCCAGATAAGATTGTGGATTCCGTATTCTTCTGTAAGAGTTGTATAGAGGTATTTCCAGAGTTCCTTATAAACTCCTGCACCCTCTTTAGCCCACCAGAACCATGAGCCTGAACCATCAAGAGGATCATCTGTATGGCTTGGATTTCCTTCAGCCTCGTGGAAAGGTCTCCAGAGAACAGGAACACCTGCTTCCTGCAATTCAAGGAACTGCTGTGCAATATTATCCATAGCAAGTCTGAAATACTCATACTCCATTGTGCCTTCCTTCATTACATTAGCAGTAATGAAATCGGTTTTCTCTGAATATGTAGTCTTTGAGAAATCGAGAGGTTCACCAAGAGTATAATCAGCCTTTGTAGTCGGAACATTGATATGCCATGAAGCTGTGCAGATACCGTTCTGATTTACAGCCCAGTCAATCATTCTCTTTGTTACACCGTCATCCCACTTATAGCAAGGGCAGTTTGAACCGAAATCGAATCCACGGATAGCAGGAGCATCACCTGTGAGTTTTTTCAGATATTTGATTTCTCTGTCATACTCGTTGTACTTATATCCACGATTCTGTGAATCATAAGTGTATTCCTGACCGTCTTCATCCCAGCAGTGCCATACAAATTTTGACTTGTCGTCTGCCTCGGTTTCAACTTCATCACGAATATCATAAACCTTTCCGTCAGAATCAACGCACTGTTTCTTTTCAGCATCATAGCGGATTGTGGTATTTACACCATGGCCACCACCGTAAATTTCCTGCTGACCTGAAAGAACATTCTTTCCGTAAACTGAGTTAAGGTACTTCATAAGTGACTTTGTTTCAGCTGTTGCCTTAGGATCGCATGGTACAGCAGAACCCTTTAATTCAGCAATTTCAGCTTTTGAAACAGTTACAGTATCATAAACAGCATATCCGTATGAAGGAACGAATGAAATTTCGTTTTTACCCTCTTTAAGACGGAAAACACCAAAGCTTATCTCCTGCCATGAATCAATGTAGGGGAGATTATAAGTATAATTAACCCCGTTGATTGAGATAGTCTGCATTCTTCCCTCCTTTGAAAGAACCTGTGCGCATCTTACTGTAATGTCATAGATTCCCTCTTCGGGAGCTTCTACTTCAAATGAAAAAGGCTTTGCTGTGAGGTATGCAAATCCCTCGCCTGAGTAGTTCGGCATAGGTGTTTCATAGATTGATGTCCAGACCTCTGCACCTTCGAGAGTTTCACATTCTGCTGTGAAAATGACATCGTCTGTACCCTTTGCATCTGAACAGAACGGAACAGAAGAAAGGGAAGCCATAGTTAATGTTGCCGCCGATAAGAGAGAGAGGCAGCGTTTCAGATTATTCTTCATAATAATCCTCCTCCTTTTAATTTTGTATCGCTGTTGCGTAAACGATACGGTATATTTTCAGTAGTAATATGCCTAATTATACTACTATAAAATTATGACGATTTTATTATAATACATTATTCGGAAAAATACAACAGAATAGCGAAAAATTCACATTTTATTAATAAATGGACTTCGTAAGGATGAGCATAAAAATATCGCAGGCTTGCTGTCGCAGGTCAAGAGATTTTTGTGTGCTATGACGGAAAATATACAAGTAGTTTTTGTACAAAGTTCAAAAACGTGCTTTGTGCGGTGTTGCCTTAATTTTGGAAGCAATAATATCCTTTATAACCTCTCCTGCTATGATAAGTCCTGCAACAGGCGGACAAAATGCATTAGAGCCGGGGATGTTTCTTTTTCTGACACCCTCCTCTGTGTAATTGCTTTTTGGTGATACAGGTTCTTCCTTTGAGTAAAGGACTTTGAGTTTTTTAACTCCTCTTTTTTTCATTTCATGGCGCATAACCTTTGCAAGGGGACACATTGAAGTTTTATAAATATCCGATATTTCAAACATTGTCGGATCCATTTTGTTTCCTGTGCCCATTGAACTTATAACAGGTACACCCGCCGCCTTTGACTGCATGATTATTTCTATTTTTCCCGTTACGGTATCAATTGCATCAACCACATAATCATACTGCGAAAAGTCAAACTGTTCCGCTGTTTCGGGTATAAAAAAAGTTCTGTACTTGTTTACGGTGCATTCGGGGTTGATGTCGTGAATGCGTTTTTCGGCGACATCAACCTTATAATCTCCTATAGTGCTTTCGAGTGCGATTATCTGACGGTTAAGATTAGTGAGTGCGATTGTATCATTGTCTATGATATCAAGTATTCCGATACCTGACCTTGCAAGTGCCTCCACAACATATCCGCCCACACCTCCTATACCGAATACTGCAATGCGTGAATTTTTCAGCACTTCCATTGCTTCACTTCCGAAAATAAGTTCGGTTCTTGAAAATCTGTCTGACATATTATCTCCTTATAACATAAGGGGAACTTAAAAAGTTCCCCCTGAAATCAGTTACTGTACTTTGGTTCACAGGTGAGATTGATTCCGAGACGCTTGAAAATACGCTCGTCTACCTGTGAGAGGATTACTGTTGAATGAACTTCACAGCCTCTGAGTTTTGAAATCTGCTCCATAGCTTTCTTTGCGTTTTCATCCGTATTTGCACAGATTGAAAGTGCGAGGAGAGTTTCGTCTGTATGAAGTCTCGGATTGTTGTTGCCGAGATGCTGAACCTTGAGATTCTGAATAGGCTCAATTACTTCAGGAGCCATGAGCAGGATTTTATCATCAAGTCCTGCAAAATGCTTTAAGGCATTGAGAAGAAGTGCGGATACAGCACCGAGAAGATTTGAAGTACGTCCTGTGATTACTGTTCCGTCAGGAAGTTCCATTGCAGCAGCAGGATTCTCTGTCTGTTCCTCTTTCTTTAATGCAGCGGAAATAACCTTTCTGTCATCTGCTGTTACGTTTGCCTGTTTCATAAGAAGTTCAAGCTTTAAAACTTCATCTTCGGAAATAAGTCCCTTACGTCTGTCACAGAGACCGATGTAATATCTGCGGATGATTTCATCCTTTGCAGCCTTTGAAACAGCGTCATCATCAAAGATGCAGTTTCCAGCCATATTTACACCCATATCAGTAGGTGACTTGTATGGTGACTCACCGAGGATATTTTCAAACATTGCGTTAAGAACAGGGAAAATCTCAACATCACGATTATAATTGACTGTTGTCTTGTTGTATGCTTCAAGGTGGAATGGATCAATCATGTTAACATCGTTGAGATCTGCTGTTGCTGCCTCGTATGCAATGTTGACAGGATGCTTGAGGGGAAGATTCCATATCGGGAATGTCTCAAACTTTGCATATCCTGCATTTCTTCCTCTTTTATGCTCATGATAAAGCTGTGAAAGACAGGTTGCCATTTTTCCGCTTCCGGGGCCCGGTGCAGTAACTACGACAAGTCTGCGTGAAGTTTCAATATATTCATTCTTTCCGTAACCCTCATCACTGATTATGTATTTGAGATTTGAAGGATAACCCTTGATGCTGTAGTGGTGGTAAACCTTGATTCCGAGAGCTTCAAGTCTGCTCTGGAAAGCATCAGCTGTCGGCTGATTGTCATATCTTGTAAGAACAACACTGCTGACATAAAGTCCGATTTTTGTGAACACATTTAAGAGACGGATTACATCGACATCGTACGTGATTCCGAGGTCACCTCTTACCTTGTTCTTTTCAATATCATTTGAATTGATTACAATAACAATCTCTGCCTCATCTTTTAACTGGAGAAGCATCTGTAACTTACTGTCAGGCTTAAATCCCGGAAGTACTCTTGAAGCGTGAAAATCATCAAAAAGTTTTCCGCCGAATTCAAGGTAAAGTTTGTCTCCGAACTGTGCAATACGCTCACGGATATGCTCAGACTGCATTGTGAGGTACTTCTGATTGTCAAAACCGATTCTGTTTTCGCTGTTCATGGTTATCCTCCCTGATATTATTATTTTGTGTTTTACAATTACTAATAACTATACCACAAAATGCTTGTTTTGTCAACTGTAACATCCGTTTTGAAAGTGCATAAAAATTCATTGACACGAGGCTGTAAATATGATAAAATAATATTGCAAATAATTCTGCACTTGAAAGGAAATGGTTAAATGGGAATTTTACTTGCATCGGCATCACCGAGAAGGCGTGAACTAATGAAGGTTATAACTGAGGATTTTACCGCAGTTTCCACCAATGCCGATGAGACGCTTCCGAATGATATTTCACCGCTTAAAGCTTCGGAATATCTTGCGGAATTAAAAGCAGACTCTGTTTCCGAACAGTATCCTGAAGATATGATTATCGGATGTGATACCACCGTAGTATGCGGCAGTATGATTCTCGGCAAACCTTCTGACAGAGATGAATGCCGCAGATTTATGAAACTGCTTTCGGGAAATACTCATCTTGTAATTACGGGATGCTGTATTGTTCAGGGGAAAAAGAAAATATCGTTTTCTGAAATTACAGAGGTTACATTCAGAAGCCTGTCTGATAATGAAATTGAAGAATACATAAATACGGATGAGCCTTATGACAAGGCCGGCGGTTACGGTATTCAGGGAAAAGCATCTCTTTTGATTGAAAAAATCAACGGAGATTATTTCAATGTTGTAGGGCTTCCTGTATCAAGACTTAATCAGGAAATAAAAAAATTTATATAATATCGGAGGAATAGTAAAATGAATTCAACAGCTTTCGGAAATACAGAAATACTTGTTCCAAGCGACAGAGCAGATATGAACAAGTGGGCAGTAATTGCCTGTGACCAGTATACAAGTGAACCTGAATACTGGGAAAGAGTAACAGCAAATGTCGGTGATGCTCCCTCATCTCTCAATCTCATCCTTCCTGAACTTTACCTTGAACAGGACGGAGTTGAGGAAAGAATCGGAAAAATCCATGAGGAAATGAAAGAGTATGTTGCAAAGTATGTCTTTGACACTTACAGAGATGCTATGATTTACGTTGAAAGAGTACAGAGCAACGGAATCGTAAGAAAGGGAATTATCGGTGCAATTGACCTTGAACAGTATGACTTCTCAAAGGGAAGCACATCTCAGGTAAGAGCAACAGAGGCAACTGTAATTGAGAGGATTCCGCCAAGAATCAAGGTAAGACAGGGCGCACCTCTTGAACTTCCGCACATCATGATTCTCATTGATGATAAGGATGATAATGTAATCGGCGGAATCAGCATGGCAGACTGCCGCCTTATATACAACACAGAACTTATGGAAAACGGAGGAAGCATCAAGGGATATCTCCTTCATCAGGATGCACAGAAGAAGATTGACAAGGCTCTTGCTGAACTTGCAGATCCTGAGAAATTCTCAGAAAGATACAATATTTCAGATACACCTGTTCTTCTTTATGCTATGGGAGACGGAAATCACTCGCTTGCAACTGCAAAGGAATTTTACGAACAGCTTAAAAAGGCTAATCCTGACAAGGATATGTCAAATCATCCTGCAAGATATGCACTTGCTGAAATCGTAAATCTCCATAGTGATGCACTTAAATTCGAGGCTATTCATCGTCTTGTATATGGTGTTGACAATGAAAAAATCATTGCTGAAATGACAGCTTCTCTTGGACTTTCAGAGAATGAGAGTTCACAGTATTTCATCTGCTGTGCAGATGGTAATGAGAAGAAATACTATATAGGCAATACTTCTTCTAATCTCTCTGTTGGTTCGCTTCAGAATTTCCTTGACGGATACATAAAGGAAAATGGTGGAAAAATCGACTATATTCACGGCACTGAAAATGTTAAGGCTCTTGCTGAAAAGCACAGCGGTCTGGCATTTATTCTTCCTGATATGGATAAATCGGATCTTTTCCCAACTGTTATTAAAGATGGTGCATTACCGAGAAAAACTTTTTCAATGGGTCATGCGGATGACAAGAGATTCTATATTGAGGCAAGAAGAATAACTGAATAATGATTAATGAGGGATACTGTTTTCAGTATCCCTCATTCTTTATAAAATGTGTAAAAACGAATATTTTACAAATTCCGATATTCAATTACTTTTCTGAATTGATGAACATATCATAAATTCTTCTGATTGCTTCGGGGAGGTCATGTTCACTTACACCGATAATAACGTTAAGTTCGCTTGAACCCTGATCAATCATCTTGACATTGATTCTTGCATGAGCCATAGCAGCAAAGATTCTTGCAACTGTACCTCTTGTATTTTTCATTCTTCTTCCAACAACAGCGAGAAGTGCGATATTGTCTTCTGTTTCAAGGTGGTCAGGATTTACTTCCTTGCGGATTCCCTTGAGAACTTCATCTCTTACAGGCTCGAATTTTGCGCTGTCAACTGTTATGCTCATTGTGTCGATACCTGAAGGCATGTGCTCGAATGAAATTCCGTTATCGAAAAGAACCTTGAGAACTTTCATTCCGAAACCTGTTTCGCTGTTCATCATAGCCTTTTCAATATTGATTGTGCTGAATCCCTTTCTACCTGCGATACCTGTGATTGTATATCCGAGACTTTCCTTTGTGAAGTTATAGTCATTTGAAACAATCATTGTACCTGCATCCTGCGGACGATTTGTGTTTCTGATGTTAATCGGAATACCAGCAGAACGTACAGGGAAGATAGCATCTTCATGAAGAACAGATGCACCCATGTATGCAAGCTCACGAAGCTCTGCGTATGTGATAACATTGATAACCTCAGGATTTTCAACTATTCTCGGGTCAGCTACAAGGAAACCTGAAACGTCTGTCCAGTTCTCATAAATATCAGCCTTAACAGCATTTGCAATGATTGAACCAGTAACATCTGAACCGCCACGGGAGAAGGTCTTGATAATACCTTCTGTTGTTTTTCCGTAAAAACCGGGAATAACAGCGTTGTCAAGTCCGTTTAAACGTTCTCTTACAGCCTTTACTGTTTCATCAAGGAGAAGCATACCCTTTGTATCGAATACGATAACATCTGCTGCATCAACAAAATTAAAACCGAGGTAATTTGCAAGAACTTTACCGTTAAGGAATTCGCCACGGCTTGCGGCATAGTCCTTTGCAGGACGTGATTTGAGTTCTTTTTCAATTGTATCAAATTCATCATCAAGGCTCATATCCATTCCGAGTTCTGAGATGATTCCGTTGTATCTGTCCTTGATACGCTGTAAATCCTCACTGAAATCAATACCGCTTCCAGCCTTCTCACAGCATGAATAAAGCATATCTGTTACCTTGATATCGTCTGAAAATCTTTTTCCCGGTGCAGAAGGAACAACATATTTTCTGTCGCTCTCACTCTTGATAATATCTGCTACTTTTTTGAACTGGTTTGCATCAGCAAGACTGCTTCCGCCAAATTTAACAACCTTATTTCCCATATCTATCAATCCTTTTACTTATATTTTACAGTATTATTTACCTTATAAATTATATTCCAAATCCGTCAAAAAATCAATTGACAGATACGCAAAATTTGATAAATAAATCCTTGTTTTTTTGTCGAATACGCTTGTACGTCATTCAAGGACAGTTTGACGCAGAGATGCTGACTTTCCTGTAATCAGCAGAAAAGTCAGCACCAAAGATATTTTCAATTGATTTTTCGTCGCTTATGAGTAACAGTTTCTTATTCCTTGAAAGCCTTTTTATTCGGGATTCAAGCCTTGAAGCTGTACTCCTGTTTTCACTGCACCACACAGCCTCAACGGACAGAAATCCATGAGTGCGTGTGTATTTTGCAGATTTTTCGCCGCCCTCGGAATGTTCCTTCATTCGGCGTTCAATATCGGTTGTTATCCCTGTATACAGCGTATCATCCTTACAGCGCAAAATGTAAGTATAGTACATTATTTCTGCTTGATACGGAAACTGCTGTTCTTTATTTTGTTTGAGTCAAAACCTCTGTTCTCACGCTTTTCTCTTTTCTGTCTGTCAGGTCTCGGCTGTCTTGCCCTCTCCTGTTTTTCCTCTTCGGGGTTAAGGCGCATTGTGAGTGAGATTCTGTTCTTGTTTACATCAACATCAAGAACTCTTACCTTTACAATTTCTCCTACCTTTACCACTTCAAGAGGATGCTTTATGAATTTGTTTGTAAGCTGAGAAATATGAACAAGTCCGTCAACGTGTACACCGATATCGACAAATGCACCGAAATCAATGATATTACGGACAGTTCCCACCATTTCCATACCGGGTTTAAGGTCCTTGATTTCCATGATATCACCGCTTCTGAGGAGCGGAGGAGGTAATTCGTCACGGATATCACGACCGGGTTTTTTGAGTTCTCCGATAATATCCGTAAGTGTAGGAACACCTATTCCGAGTGAAGTGCTTATTTTTTCAAGCCCGATTTTCTCAGCCTTTTCAGATATTTCAGCCGCACCGCCATTGCTTATGTCAGCAAGAGTGAATCCGCATTCTTTGAGAAGTGATGATGCCGCCTCATAGCTTTCGGGATGTACGGATGTATTGTCAAGAGGATTCTTTCCGTCACGTACTCTGAGGAAGCCTGCACACTGTTCAAATGCTTTCTTTCCGAGTTTCGGAACTTTCATGAGTTCCTTTCTGTCTGTGAAAAGTCCGTTTTCTTCACGATATGCAACGATATTCTTTGCAACAGCAGAGTTGATTCCCGCAACATACGAAAGAAGTGAGAATGATGCTGTATTGAGGTCAACTCCGACTGAGTTTACACAGCCTTCAACAACACCCGAAAGAGCCTCTGTCATTCTTGCCTGCGGCATATCGTGCTGATACTGTCCGACACCGATTGCCTTTGGTTCGATTTTAACGAGTTCAGCAAGAGGATCCTGCAAACGTCTTGCGATTGAAATTGCACCTCTTACGGAAACGTCGAACTCAGGGAATTCCTCAGCCGCAAGCTTAGATGCAGAGTAAACAGATGCACCTGCCTCATTTACTACCATGTAGCTTACCTTTTCAGGGATTTCTTTAAGAACTTCAGCAACGAAAGATTCTGTTTCTCTTGATGCTGTACCGTTACCGATTGAAATAACGCTTACGTTGTATTTCTTTATGAATTCCTTGACGATTTTCTTTGAATTCTCAATAGCACCTGCCGAACCGATAGGATAGATTATTTTATGGTCGAGAACCTTTCCTGTTTCGTCGATAATTGCTGTTTTGCATCCGTGTGCATAACCCGGGTCAAAACCGAATACAACGCTGTTTTTGATAGGAGTCTGCAAAAGAAGCTGACGGAGATTTGATGCAAATACCTTTATGGATTCCTCTGCGGCAACAGCCGTTTTTTCAGAACGGATTTCACGTTCAATAGAAGGGAAAATAAGTCTCTTGTAGCTGTCCTCACAGGCTTCACGAACAAGCTCACCGCAGGCATTGTTGCTCTTGATGTACTTGCCGAAAATAATATCAGTTGCAATTGTTTCGTCAACAGATACTGAGATTTTGAGGAAGCCTTCCTTTTCACCTCTGTCCATAGCAAGAACACGGTGATTTGCAACCTTTGAAACAGGCTCGCTGTATTCGTAGTAATTTGCATAAACGCTTTCAGCTTCGGCATCTGATGCCTTTGAAACAATTTCGCCCTTTTCATTTACTGCGTTTCTGAGTTTCTTTCTTATATCTGCATCATCCGAGATATCCTCAGCGATAATGTCCATTGCGCCCTGCAATGCTGTTTTAACGTCGGGAACGTTCTTTTCTTCATTGATAAATGCTTCAGCTTCTTTTTCGGGTTCTGTAGCATTATCCTGTGCAAGAATGAGAACTGCGAGAGGTTCAAGTCCGTTTTCTCTTGCAACACTTGCTCTTGTTCTTCTCTTTGGCTTGAATGGACGGTAAATATCCTCAACCTCAACAAGTGTTGAAGCCGCACTGATAGCCGCTTCAATTTCAGGAGTCATTTTTTCCTGCTCTGTAATTGAATTTACAACTTCTTCCTTACGCTTTTCAAGGTTTCTGAGGTAGTTGAGTCTGTCATTGAGTTCACGAAGAATCTGGTCATCGAGAGAACCTGTAACTTCCTTACGGTAACGGGCTATGAAAGGAATAGTTGCCCCTTCGTCAATAAGTGCAACAGTATTTACTATCTGTTCTTCCTTTAAGCTGAATTCCTTTGCGAGAGTCTTATTAATATCCATTTTATCTTTCCTTTCCGACAAATATTGCTAATTTGCAAAACCGCAGGAATACTCACATACTCCTGCGGTCAGTTTTCATAAATTATTATTCGCTGAGCATTTTTTCAGCACTTGCAAGTTTAACACAGATAACAAAGAGTTCCATTGCCTTCTTTAAGTCCTCAACAGGAGGATATGTTGGTGCAAGTCTGATGTTTTTGTCATCAGGATCAACACCGTAAGGGAATGTAGCTCCTGCGCCTGTGAGAGTTACGCCTGCTTCTTTACAAAGCTGAACGATTCTCTTTGCACAACCGTCGAGTGAATTGAATGATACGAAGTATCCGCCCTTTGGAGTTGTCCATGAGCCGATTCCGAGCGGTTCGATTTCCTTAGCAAGAGTGTCGCATACGATATCGAACTTAGGAGCAATGATAGCCATGTGCTTCTTCATGTGTTCAACCATGTTGTCGTATGTACCGAAATACTTTACATGACGGAACATATTCATCTTATCGTAGCTGATAATGCTGATTCCGAGATATTTCTTCAGATCATCCATGTTTTCTTTGCTTGCGCCCATAGCGGCAACACCTGCGCCGGGGAATGTAATCTTTGAAGTTGAAGCGAAGATGTAAACGATATTTTCGTTACCGACCTTCTTTGCTTCCTCAAAGATGTTGAGTATATATTCAGGTGAGTCTGTGAGGTGGTGAATGCAGTATGCATTATCCCAGAAAATACGGAAATCCTTTGCCTTAGGCTTGAGAGCTGCGAAACGCTTTACTGTTTCGTCGCTGTAAGAAATACCGTCAGGATTTGAATACTGAGGAACGCACCAGATACCCTTGATGCTGTCATCATCTGCAACAAGCTTTTCAATCATGTCCATATCAGGACCTGTTGCTGTCATAGGAATGTTGATAAGCTCACAGCCGAAGAATTCAGTTACCTTGAAGTGTCTGTCGTAACCGGGAACAGGACAAAGGAACTTAACCTTGTCAAGCTTGCTCCATGGAGTGCCGCCAAGAACACCCTTGTTGAATGCTGTCTGTACAGCCCAGAACATAGCGTTGAGACTTGAGTTACCGAATACGATAACCTCATCCTCGTTCTTAACGCCGACCATGTTTGCAAAGAATTTCTTTGCCTCCGGGATACCGTCAAGAATACCATAGTTTCTTACGTCTGTTCCGCATTCGCTCATGAAGTCTCCGTCGCTGAAAACGTTGAGCATATCAAGACTGAGTTCAAGCTGTTCTTTACAGGGATTGCCTCTTGCCATATTAAGACAGAGTCCCTGTGCCTTAAAGTCGTTGTAGAGAGCCTCAGCAGTGCTTTTGAAAGCAGCGAGCTGTTCTCTGTTCATCTCAGATAATTTCATTGTGTGTCCTCACCTTTCGATTTTTATTATTCCATAGGAATATTGAGTAAACAGTCAATACATTAAGTATACCATACAGGTTGTTTTTTTTCAAGTGACAAAATAACAAATGATAAAAAATATTCCCCCATTTTTTTGGTATTTTTCGCATATTGACTATGACATACCACTATATGATATAGTTAATATAAACATAGGTCAGCGTATTTCTTTGTGAACATCAACAAAAACAGCGTCTTTGTATTGACTTTTTTATTATTATATAATAAAATGATACTATATAGACAAATCAGGAATTGGGAAGATACTGAATTAAACGGAGGTTTTTACTATGAAAAAAATATTTAAGTCAGCATTTTCTCTTGCTCTCGCACTTTCAGTCATGACTTCTTCTGCATCTGTTTTCCCTTCTTATGCTCAATATACTGAACAAATTGAAGTGGAGGATGCGTTCACAGGAGCAGACTTTGACGGACTTACACTCAGTTTGCCTGAAACAACATCAATTCTGGCTAACTACAAGGAAGGCTCACATAACTACGGAGTGTACCTTGATGAGAATAATGCCGCTGTGTATAAGGAATTTATCAAGCTGATAAATCCTTCCGACAAGGAATTTACTGTAGTTCTGCCTGAACCTGTTAAATTTGAAATTTCCACAAAAATGGACAGCAATGACCTTGAAATACTGAAAAATGCGGTATTCGGTTCAACATGGTCAGGTGTTATTTCCGCATTATTTGATATCCCTGAACTTTTTTGGGTTGATCCCGGACAGATTGCCCTTTCCTACGACATGACAAGAACTACAAACTTCTTTAAGGGTACAATATCATGCACTCTTAACTCAATTACTTTTGAGCCGGGATATATGGAAACATTTAGTTCTATGGACGAAATCATAGAGTACAAGCATAAACTTGATGAGGCTGTTGAGAATTACACCCTTGAGGGCGACACAATGTATGACATTCTCAAAAGTCTGCATGACCAGATATCATTATTTACATATTACGACCTTGACGCACGTTTTTCAGGTTCCGTAATAGGCGGACTTGTAGAAGCAGGTTCTGTTTGCGAAAGCTATTCCAAGTCATTCAAGCTGATATGTGATAAACTTGATATTCCTTGTATAAATGTATTCGGAAACTACAACGCAAATGCGGCAACTGCACATATGTGGAACTATGTGAAAATGGATGACGGTAAATGGTATGCTGTTGATGTGACATGGGATGACCACGACGGAGAGGACGGAGTTGAAATTGTTGATACGTATTTTCTGAAAGGTTCAGACAGCTTTTTCAGAAACCACACTCCTGAACCTGAGATAGACGGTGCAAGACTCGTTTATCCCGAAATCTCAAAAACAGATTATGTTAAGGGTGCGTATATACCTGTAACATCACAGACGACCTCTGCTGAAACTACTACAACTACGACAACCACAACAACAACTACTACCACCACAACTGTCACAACATTATCATCATCAGATGAAACAACTACGTATACAACAACTGAAAAGACTGTCACAACATCTGCGGCAACTGAGAAAACCACATCTTCTGTCACAACAACGAAAATAACTAATGAAACCACTAAAACAACCACTACAATCAAAAGACCTCAGAAAACAACAACTTCTTCTGCTGTGACAACAACAAATGTTGATTCATCAGCTTCAACAGCGTCTGAAACAACAACAGTAACACCTGAACCTGTTTACGGTGATGTGAACAATGACGGTGTGTGCAGTATTGCAGATCTTGTTTACTGCGCAAATTCGGTAATTGGTGCAAAAATACATGAAAACTCATGTGATGTAAACGGTGATGGTTCAGAAGACGTATTTGATATTGCGGCACTCAGAATGTACCTCATAAGAAAATAAAAAAACAACAGCCTTATCATCAGGATAAGGCTGTTTTATATTCATACTATGTTTGCAGTAATGCATGAATCCGCCGCAATGCCTTTGTCGTCAAGAACGACACGAATTTCAAATGCGCATCTTTCTCTTAAAGGCGGTGTTACAACCGGAAGCATAAATGAAAGATTATTTATATCAATCATCATTCTGCCCACATGGTGTATGTTATTTCCGCTGTCATCAATAAAACGATAGCTGAGAACGATTTTTTCAGAACCGAGTTCCTTTACGATTTTTTCATCAATGATAATCGGTATTCTCGTCCATCCGCCCGACGCAAACTGAACATACGAAGGTGCGTTTACAGCAATATTTCCGTTTTCATCACAAATCACAGTAAATGACGGAATTTCTCTGTACTGTAACCAATAGCTTTCACAGTAGGAATTGTAAACATCTCTGCCATGACGCTGTTTTCCGAGTTCACCGAGGTATCGCATAATCTTTATCTGATTTTCTGCCTCGCAGTTTTCATGGAAATCATCACGAAGTCCGCTGAATACTTTTCCTTCCTGATAGAGTACATCATAATGATTCTCGAATAGAAAATCTGTCGGATATACATACAAATCCCAGTCACTTCTTGCACCCGGCCAACCCATTGATACATAGGGGACAGCACAGAAAATTTCGGGATATGTTCCAATTCCGTAATTGAAATACGTACACCATTCGCAGAGTCCCTGTGAAATGATATCGGGATATTTTTCAGTCATCTCATTGAAAATTCTCTTATCAATTACCTGCATCTGATGTGATGAATACATAAGTGAAGGATAATTGTTTTCTTCAAGGAATATGCGTGATTTCCTCATGCAGTTGTCAAATGATGTCGGATTACCGTAAGTTCCCTGCCATTCTTTCAGGTCATAGCAGTAATATGCAAGATATTTTCCGTCCTTAATGAAGTTTTCCTGTGTTACTTCCCTGAGAGGTCTGTAATCATCGTCGGTCATTATGAAAACATCATCGAACATATCCTTTTTCATTGCAAGACAGCGCAGAAAGAAGTTTCTTGTTGAATGGTCGTCGGGGAGTTTGTTTTCACCGAGAATTTCGCTGTCTGTGAGGAATTTCAGTTCAAGTCTGCCTTTGTATCGTGTTTTCAGTTCCTCAACATTTTTATCAGGACAGCAAAGCACCATTTCCGTAATAAAAGGCATGAATTCCTCAATATACGGAAGGGTATTAAGCATATCATCGTTTCTTGCGGTAAGGCATACAAGCTGTTTTATCTTAATTTCTGTCGGAAGTTTAACTGAATCCTCGTTCACTTTTTCAAGTGCATTTTCCATAGCTTCAGCAGATTCATCCCATGTGAAAGGAACAAAGCTTTCAAGCTGTTTCTTTCTTTTTTCGTATTCGTCCGTATTTTCAGACATTTTGCGTATGCATCTGACGAAATCCTCTTTGTCTTTCGGATTGAAATAATCAGCATAGTCACCCGCAACCTCATGAAGTACGCCTATATCTGATGCAACAACAGGAGTTCCACGCTGAAAAGCCTCAATTACAGGAAGTCCGAATCCTTCATTGAATGTCGGGAAAGCAACGGCAAACGCATTTTTGTAAAGGTAGTCAACAGTTGCGTCGTTAGGACGTTCAACGAAGAAAAGATTTTTATTGTAAAGCGGATGTTCCAGTATTCTCTTTTCAAGTGCCTCAACATTCCAGCCGATTCTTCCTGCAAAAATAACTTTCATTCCGTCATCTGCAAGACCGCTTTCAATCGCATCAATTACAAGGCTGTGGTTTTTTCTCGGTTCGATTGTTCCGACCATGAGGAGATAGCGGCTGTTTTTAGCTATTTTTATTACTTTTTTGTCAATCTCATCATCTGAGGATATTTTCTTTGTGAAGTCACTTCCGAGCGGAACAACTATGCATTTTTTACGTTTCTCTCCAAGACTGTCGGTGAGATTGTTAAGTGCCTCAACAGTTGCTTCTGCTGATGTGATTATGAGGTCGGCATATTTTATATTCGCACCTGTGTAAATCATGAAATTCATTGCTGTATTTTCATGACAGAACTGCGGATGTGTAATCGGTATAAGGTCATAAAGCTGAGTTACGATTTTAACTCCCTTTTGCTTTAAAACAGGGAAAAGGTAACTTCTTTTCAGTCTGCTGTTCCATACGCTGTCAATATCAAAGAATACAGCACCTGACGGAATGTCTGTAAATTCAATGCGTATCGGAGTGAAAATTGCACCTTTACTGCCTTTGCCCTCAGCAAAGTATTCGTGGAATTTTTGGTTGTCAAGCTTCTGATATGAGTTCTTTCTGAAAGAATAGTTCATGAGTGTAATCTCATTCTTCTCGTTTTCAAGCATTCTGACAACAATTTCCTTTACAACTCTCTGTATGCCTGTGAGAAAATCAACAGCCATAAGATTTGAAAGGTCTATATATATTTTCATTTCAGTATCCTTTCGTTTGTCACTTGACACCCATCATTTTTCTTGCGGCTTTTTTCAGAGGTTCGGGCATACGTCTGTAAACGGACATGATTTTTTCGGGCATTGTAACAGATGAATTTCGTCTGACGCCTGAAATGTCTGTACCGTATGAAACATTTTCTGAATATATGTTATTTAATGCCCTTACATGGGATGCCTGATACTCCGCAGATTTTAAAATGCTTCTGATTACAAGCTTCTGAAAATCCCTGCTCGGAAGTCCGAAACGTCCTTCCCAGCATTTCACAGCGTTATCGTCAACGCCCCTTTTGAGGAGCATACTGTATGCAATTTCAAGGAAGCGTCTGTTGTCCTTTATCTCTGAAAGTGCAAGAATATCAGTATTAACAGGGTCAGCGGATGCATTGCAGAGATAGCATTCCCTTGAAAAGGAAAATTCCTTCCCCTCATTCTTCATATTTCCGCTTACTATATCAAAAATATCAGAATAAATGTTCTTATTTTCCATATTAATCTCCTTGAATATTGCTCAATTCTTCATGTATCAATACAGCACCTTACCAAAATTGTGCAAAAAACCGTGATTTGTGCGATACTGAATTGATTGGCGGAGCAATAATAATCACAACTTTATTTTACCATTACTTACTATTATTGTCAAGCGTGGAACAATAATTCTCATGTAAATTGATTTTACAGGATTATTCTTTACATCTTGTTATTGCTCCACCAATTAAACTTTTCCAAAAGACGAAGTTAAAAATCAAATTTATCAAGGATGACGAAGAAGGAATACTGTCGTATTTTGAGGAGGAAGACGCAGAGAAATTTGATTTTTAACAAGTATTGACGGCAAGGTTTAATTTGGGAGCAATATTATCTTTTCAGACAGTCCGTCGGTACGAAAAATACGGTTTGAAAAAAACTGAAATCAAGTCTTGAATTTTAGAGAATGATGTGTTATAATTAAAATAAGTGTAATTTACACGACATAACATAACAGTATGTCACAGCCTTTTCAGACCTCTGCTGTTGGATTGGAGATATTATGAATTTAACCGACTTATTACTTACTGTATCACAGGCAGAAGTTGAAGTACCGAGCCTTTTCCCGTTTCCTTTCAAAATGCACCTTATATTCAGTATAATTGCATTTGTTTTCCTTATCGGAAGATTTGCAAAGGAAAAATACCCTTATCAGCTTATAATCGGAATTGCCGCTCCGCTTTCACTTCTCATCCATGTTTCAGCCGACAAAACTTTGTTTTACGCAGTCGGTGCGGTTGAGGCTGTACTGATTATTGCTGCAATAATAAGTTCATTCATTGTCAAAAAGCCCGAAGAAAACAGTTCAAAGAAAGATGAAGGCAAAAAGACAGAGGAGACACAAGAATGAGAATTGCTGTTCTTGACTGGAATACCGTAAGTGTCGGCGGTGATATTCCGACAGATAAAATTGAATCTCTCGGAGATACAAGAATTATACCTATGACCTCTCCCGAAGAAACTGTAAAAAACATCGGTGACGCTGAAATTGTACTATGCAACAAGGTTGTCATTTCAAGGGAGGTAATTGAAAGCTGTCCGAATATAAAGTATATCGGTTTGTTTGCGACTGGATTCAACAACATTGACATTGATTTTGCCGCTGAAAAGGGTATCCCCGTATGCAATGCAGGTTCATACTCGACAAATGCTGTCGCACAGCAGACATTTGCATACATACTCGACAGATTCAACAGAATAAGAGACTATGATTCAGCAGTAAAAAAAGGTGAATGGGAGCGTTCTCCGTCATTCTCATATTTTCCGCTTCCTATTGATGAACTTGCAGGAAAGACAATTTCAATCGTCGGTTTCGGTTCAATAGGAAAAAGAGTTGCCGAAATAGCTGAGGCTTTCGGAATGAATGTCATTATCAGCACAAGAACAACTCCGACTGACTGTAAATATAAGGTTACAGACATTATGACAGCCGCCGCAGAGGCTGATATTCTCACTTTCCATTGTCCTCTTAATGAAGGTACAAAGGAAATTGTAAACAAGGAACTTTTAAATGTCATGAAACCCTCTGCAATTCTTGTAAATACGGCAAGAGGCGGAATTGTTGTTGAATCAGACCTCGCTGATGCACTCAACAGCGGAAAAATCAGCGCAGCATACCTTGATGTACTTGCCCATGAGCCTATGATTCCCGATACACCGCTGAAAACAGCGAAAAACTGTTTCATTACACCACATACATCATGGGCGGCATACGAAACAAGAAGCAGACTTCTGGACATAGTATGCGGAAATATAAAGGCGTGGCTTGAAGGTCAGCCGAAAAATAAAGTAAATTAACCGAAAGAAGAAATACAATGAGAGATATTTCAGAGAAAAAAAGAATAGTAATAAAGCTTGGTACATCCACTCTTGCACATTCAACAGGAAAACTCAACATAAGAAGAATGACAAATCTTGTGAGAGTTATTTCTGATATACACAATTCGGGAAAAGAAGTAATCATGGTTTCATCGGGTGCTATCGGTCTCGGAGCAGGTAAAATCGGACTTCCCGAAAAACCGAAGGACACAAAGACGAAACAGGCTGTTGCCGCTATCGGTCAGTGTGAACTCATGCACGTTTATGACGATATGTTTGAAAAATACAGCGTAACCGTTGCACAGATTCTCCTTACAAAAACAATTATAAACAATTCCAATCACTGTGAAAACTTCCGCAACACAATTGAAACTCTCGTGGGTATGGGAGTTATTCCGATTGTAAACGAAAATGACACAATAGCGGTTGATGAGCTTGAACTTGAAATCGGTGAGAATGATTCACTTTCCGCACTTGTTGCAAGTCTTTCAAATGCCGATCTTCTTGTCATACTCTCCGATATTGACGGACTTTTCACAGATGATCCGAGAAAAAATCCCGATGCAAAGCCGATTACTTATGTTGATGAAATTACTGAGGAAATAGAAAGTGTTGCAGGAGGAGCAGGTTCAAGTCTCGGAACAGGCGGTATGTCAACAAAAATCAATGCTGCAAAGATTGCTTCCGAAGCAGGAATTGATATGATTATCATGAACGGAAAAGATCCCGAACTTCTTTACGACCTTTTTGAAAACAAAGAAATCGGAACTCTTTTCAAATCAAATAAATCTTCACAGGAGTAAAAAAATGGGCTATACAGAAGAACTCGGAAAAAGAGCAAAAGCTGTTGAATCTGTAATTTCATCAGCTTCAACAATGCAGAAAAACAAAGCACTTGCAGAGATTTCAAAGGCTCTTATCGAAAACACACAGAATATCATTGAGGAAAATGCAAAAGATCTTGCTGCCGCTAAGGAAAACGGTATGTCGGAATCAATGCAGGACAGACTTAAACTTGATGAGGACAGAATCAGGGCTATGGCGGACGGTGTAAATCAGATTATTGCACTTACAGATCCTGTCGGTCAGGTTATTGACGGTTTCGTAAGACCAAACGGTCTTACAATCACAAAGACAAGAGTACCTCTCGGTGTTATAGGAATAATTTTTGAATCACGTCCGAATGTTACTGTTGATGCTGCCGCACTTTGTCTCAAAACAGGTAATGCTGTTATTCTTAAAGGCGGTAAAGAGGCTATAAATTCAAATATCTGTCTCGGAAACATAATGAGAATTGCAGTTGAAAACGCAGGTATTCCCGCTGATGTAATTCAGGTTGTTGAAAATACTTCAAGAGAAACAACAAATGAACTTATGAAACTCAACGGATATCTTGATCTCCTCATTCCGAGAGGAAGTGCAAGACTTATCAAAGCTGTTGTAAATACTGCAACTGTTCCCGTTATTGAAACAGGTGCAGGAAACTGTCACGTATACGTTGATGCTTCTGCTGATATCGAAATGGCTGTAAATATAACAGACAACGCTAAAACACAGCGTCCTTCAGTATGTAATGCAATCGAAAGTCTGCTTGTCCACAAGGATATTGCAAGAACATTCCTTCCTGCGATTGCTGAGAGATTCAAGGAACACGACGTTAAAATCTACGGATGCAGTACAACATCTGCAATTCTCGGTGAAGAAGTCAGAAAGGCTACTGAGGACGAATATGCAACTGAATTCAATGACTATGTAATAGCTGTAAGAGTTGTTGATACAATTGATGATGCTATTGAACATATAAGAAAATACGGTACAAGACATTCGGAATGCATAGTTACTAAATCACTTGACAATGCACGTAAATTCCAGAAACAGGTTGATGCTGCGGCTGTTTATGTAAATGCTTCAACTCGTTTTACAGACGGCGGTGAATTCGGATTCGGTGCTGAAATAGGAATTTCCACACAGAAACTCCACGCAAGAGGTCCTATGGGACTTGCGGAACTGACAACCGTAAAATATCTTATTGACGGAAATGGTCAGATACGCTGAGGAGAGTTAAATGAATAAAGAAAAAGATATAGACGAAATTCTGAACAGAGTCAGCGAAGACACTAAAAGGGAAAAAAATCCTAAATACAGCAATATGTCTGTTGACGATCTGCTGAGTTCGATAAACGAGAACAAGGGCAGAAAGAAAGATGATATCGTAGCTGAGGCAATTGAATCCTCAAAGGCAAAACTCAGCGAACAGGCGGCTGAAATTACTCCCGAAATTTTGGTGAACGAAAGTTCGGCTTCCGATGATATTATTCAGAAAATCAGAAAAAGTGCGGCGGATACGATTTCGGAAATTGAAAAAAAAGCGGAAGATACGGAAGAATCTGCTGTTTCGGAAATTACGGAAGAACCGAAAGTAAAAGATAAAAAAGAATCGTTGGAAATCAATGCCGAAGCTGAAAAAATCGATGAAAAAAAATCGGATAATTCAGCATCTGAAATAAATAATGATTCCGAAAAGAAGGTAAACACTTCTGCAAATACAAAGGAAAAGAAGTCTTTTTTCAAAAAACTGCTTGATGAAGATCCTTCGGAACTTGTAAATATTCCGAAAGAGACTCCCGAAAAAATCAAAAAAGAAATAAGAGAGGATTCTCCTGCGAGAAAAAAGACGTATAAATTTCTTGGTGTTATCGTTACTCTTTTTGCCTGTATAGGAATCATAGCTACAGTATTCAGTGGAATTGAATATGTCGGCAGATTTGCATCGGGAAAAACAAAAATGGATGGTTTCGAGAAAGTTGTATATCCTGCTGTAATAATGGATATTGCATCTTTTCAGTCTCCGTCGGAACTTTCATCCGATCAGATTATAACAGCGGCTATATGGTCAATGGTAATGTCGGACGGAGGACTTGAAAAATATCAGAATACATTTGATGTTGTTTCAGTTCCTGCGGTTGATGTTGAGGCTAATGCTGTAAAGATTTTCGGTGAGGAACTCCCTGAACTTGTACATACTACGGTAGGTCCTGCTGAATCGAGATTTTACTATAATGAAGAAACAAAATCATATAATGTCCCTGTAAAACCCGTTGTCTATACGTATTATCCTGAAATAGTATCGGTGAACAGAACGGACAATGAATATTCGGTTGTGGTTGACTATATTGATGAACTACCCGAATGGATAGAAAGCAAAACTTCAAAAACTGCAAAATACACTATCTGTGAAGTTAACGGAAATTACATGATTAAATCAATGGAAATGGTTTATTCCGCAAATTCGCTTTAAGCTATACCGCACAAAGATTTATTCAGCGTGTGTATATTTATCAAATCATTATGGAGGTGCGTTATGAATTCTGACCCTTATGGGCATAAATACAAATCTGATTCAGTTTCCGACAGTATTCGTGACGCATTATGCCCTTGTCGGAACTGAACCGACGAAAGGAGAGAGGTATATCGTTCGTATGGTATACTGCTTATAATGATAAATTTTTATACTTACATGAACGGGAATATTCATGAATGTGATAAGCCCGAACCCGGCTGCTGGATTTCCGTCGTTGCTCCCACCGATCAGGAAATAAAAGAGCTTATAGACGACTACGGACTTGACAGCGGATTTGTAAAGTCATCGCTTGATGAAGAAGAATCATCACGTATTGAGCGTGAGGATGATCAGACACTCATTATTATAGATACACCTGTATCCGCTATGGAAGAGGACAGAACCCGTCTTTTCTATACACTCCCTATCGGAATTATAACAACAGAGGATTATGTTTTTACAATAACTCTTAATCCTATACAGGTAATTGATGAAGCAGTCAGAGGACAGATTAAAAATCTGCGCCCCGAATTCAAGACACGATTTGTTATACAGCTTCTTCTGAGAATGTCTGCTCTTTACCTCATATACCTTAAACAGATTGATAAAATCTCATCAGCCGCTGAACAGCAGCTTCACAATGCAATGAAAAACGAACTTCTTATGCAGCTTCTTGCGCTTGAAAAGTCACTCGTCTATCTTTCAACTTCACTCAAGGCAAATGATGCCACAATTGACAAGATAAATCGTGGAAGAGTTATCAAGCTGTATGAGGAAGATGAAGAACTGCTTGAAGATTTGCTGATTGAGATGAAACAGGCAATTGAGATGGCGAGTATATATACAGGAATTCTATCGAGTATGATGGACGGTTTTTCTGCTGTTATTTCAAACAATCAGAATATAGTAATGTGGCAGCTCACAATTGTAACCATTTTAATGGAGATTCCTAATATCATCTTCGCATTTTACGGTATAAATACAGTAGACCTCCCTATGCCGTATACATGGTTTTCAATAGCACTTGCCTTTTGTCTCACAGCAGTTACTGCAATTATCCTGCTTAAATGGAAAAAGAAATAGTATTACGTTACAAGGACAGATGCAAAAGCATCTGTCCTTGTTTTTTAATAAAAGAATCTTAATCTTTCTAATTTAATTGACACAGCAAATTATATATGGTATAATTTATATGTTGAAAACTATTGTAATTATCAATAAATAGAGAGTGTGATATAATAAATATTTATTTATAATAACAAGAAAGCACACAAAACACAGAAAGTCCAAGGACAAAAATTATATTTTTATTGTGCGGTGTTGCCTTAAATAAAATTAAGAATACTTTAAGATTATTTTAAGGATGATGTTTTATAATCTGTACCATAGTAAAGGAAACGAAACAACAATAAAAAAATATCATAAAAAAGGAGTTAGATTATAATGAAGAAAAGAAATTCAAAAAGAATATTTGCAGGAATTTCATCTGCTGTAATTCTTGCATCATTACCTGTTTTTACAGGTATTCAGGCGGCTGACGTTGTATATGGTGATGCTAACTGCGACGGAGTGGTTACTATGGCTGACGCTGTTGCTATCCTTCAGAATCTTTCAAATTCAAACAAGTATCCGCTGACTGCTGAGGGAATGGATAATGCTGATGTAAATCTCAGAGGTGACGGTCTTTCAGCTATGGATGCACTGTCAATTCAGAAGTATGATGCAGGTGTTTTAAAAACTCTCCCTGAGTCATGGCTGGAAGGCACAGGTCCTGTTGTTGCTGACGGAACAAAGATTCACCTTGACGGAACAAAGATTACTGTTGAGGGCGAGAATGCTTCTGTTGAGGGTTCTGTTGTTACAATCACTCATTCAGGTGAATACTATGTTGACGGTACTCTTGATGACGGACAGATTAATGTAAATATCGCAGATGAAACAGCTGATGCTGAAACTGTTAAGATTTACCTTAACGGTGTTAATATCACAGGCAAGACTGCTCCTGCGATCTACGTTACAAACGCTGAGAATACATCAATCAATATCGTTGACGGTACAGAGAATACTCTCTCTGACGGTGAAACAGCATATACCGACGGTTCTGCTGTTATCTATGCAAAGGACGATATCACAATCAAGGGCGGCGAACAGGGAACAGGTGTTCTCAATGTCGTTGCAAATATCAACAAAGGTATCGAATGCAACAACGATATCAAGTTCAACGGTGGTACTGTTGATATTGATGCACTCAATACAACAGACAAGAATGACGGTGTAAGCGGTAAGAAGTCCGTAACTGTAAAGAGCGGTACTGTAAAGGTTAAGGCTGAAGGCGACGGTATCAAGTCCTCAAAGGGCAACGTTGAAATTTCAGGCGGTACTGTTAAGGTTAAGGCTGGAAATGACGCTGTTCAGGCTTCAACTTCAATTGATATTTCAGGCGGTAATGTTACTGCAGGCGGTGACAGAGGATTCAGACTTGATGCTGAAGGCAAACTCAATATCACAGGCGGTACTGTTATTGCAACTGCAACAGATTATCAGGTTGACGGAAATGAAGCAATCGACCTCAGCGGAATTACACAGGATACAATTCTCCTTGACATGGCTGAGGAACAGGCAAAGGGTACTACTTTCGAGCGTGGTGACATTTTTGAGTCAAACAAGAAGTTCAGCTACGCACTTATCAGCTCAGCTAAAATCACAGAAGTAAATACTGCAGCGATAATCATTAAAAACGGCGATGTCGTTGGGAATGCTGTAGATGAAAACGGCTCAGTGGCTTTCGGTCTTAATGAAAACAATATCGGCAGATACAAGGGTGTTAAAGTCAAAACAAGCGGAAATACTGATTCATCTGCAACAGAAGAAGCAAACACACTCACACTTTCAGGAACATCAATTCTTTCATCTGCTCCAACAGATGCAGTTACTGTCAGTAATGGCACAGCTACAATAACAAAACCAGGTTCATACGATATCACAGGCGAAGCTAAGGACGTTCAGATTGTTGTTGATGTTGATTCAAAGACATATCCCGACGGTGTTGTTGAACTCAATCTCAAGGGTGCAACTATCTCAAACAGCAAGACTGCTCCGATTTATGTTGCTTCAATCGGTGACGAGGTTCAGATTATTGCCAAGGCAGGCACAGAAAACGTAATTTCCGACGGTACTGAACACACTCAGACTTACAAGGATTCAGACGGAAATGAAAATACTGTTGAGGGTGCGATTTTTGCACGTGACGATATCAAATTCAAGGGCGCAGGAAAACTCACAGTAAACGGAAATACAGATGATGCTATCGTTTGCAAGAATGATATCAAAATCTTTAACGGTGAACTCATTGTAAACGCAAAGGATGACGGTATCAGAGGCAAGGACAGCGTAACAATCGGAAAAACTGTTGAAATCAAACAGTCAGAAGGCGGTTCACTTATTGGTATGGGTAACGAAACACCGTCTGATGATTATGCAAATCTCAAAGTAACTGTAAAGACTGAATCAGGCGACGGTATCAAGTCAACTGCAACAGATACAGGTACAGACAAATCATACGGTATTGTTACAATCAATGGCGGAACAGTAGATATTAAATCCTACGCTGACGGAATTCAGGCTGAACAGGAATTCATAATGAATGGTGGAGATGTGAATATTTACACATATGAGGGTTCAGCATGGACAGCAAACGGCACAGCTCAGGGTGGCTCATCCACAACTAATCCGTGGGGCGGCGGTCGTCCCGGAGGTGGTGGAATGGGCATGGACGGAAATGCCAACAAGGTTGATATTTCAGCAAAGGGAATAAAGGCTGTCGGTCTTTATGATGCAGCAGGAACAACATATCAGAGCATGGGAAACATCATAATAAACGGTGGTACACTTGTAATTGATTCCTCAGATGATGCTGTTCATTGTTCAGGCGTACTTTCTGCAAACGGTGGTGTACTTACACTTTCAAGCGCAGATGATGCACTCCATTCAGACAGAACTCTCAATATCGGAAAAACAGCAGGTGATATATTTGATGATATAACAATTTATGTTCCTAAATGTTATGAGGGTGTTGAAGCTGAAACAATCAATCAGAACAGCGGTTCGGTTTATATCGTATCAGATGATGACGGATACAATGCAGCAGGCGGTAAGGATGGTTCAGGCAACACAAATCAGGGCGGCTTCGGCGGCGGATTCGGAAGCAGTTCATCAGGCACCATGAATCTTAACGGTGGATTTGTTGTTGTAAACTCTGCATCAGGCGACCATGACGCTTTCGATTCAAACGGAGGAATCACAATCAACGGAGGTTACTACTGCGCAAACGGTCAGGAGCCTATGGACTGTGACGGAACTCTCTCAAATGTCGGCGGTAACTATATCTCAATGACAGCAGGAAACACAAATCTCTCTACAAGATATACAATTGCAGATGCAAACGGAAAGGTTATTGTTTCATTTATCTCTGCAAGCGGTTCAGCAGGTAAGGCTTTCACAAATTCAAATCTCAAGGCTTACACAGGCGGAACAGTTACAGGCGGCACACAGATTCTTACAAACTGTAAGTATGAAACATATATTGGCGGTACAATCTCAGGTGGTACTGAAATCACATCAACTTCTTCATCAGGTGGTGGAATGCAGAGACCTTGGTAACAGCCTGTTTATTATAAAAAATAATATACTGCGTCTGCATTTTATGTAGGCGCAGTAAAAAAAGGAGATTTTATATGAAAAGATTTAACAAATCAATTGCGTTAATCAGCACAGGATGTATTGCACTTATGTCTGTTGCTCCAATGTATTCGTCAGCGCATGGAAATAATTATGGAAGATGCGGCAGACCTGAGTTCTCCTATCGTTCAGAGAGAGAACTCGGAAATTATCTCAAAGGCTTTGAGAAAGTAAAGTCAGGCAACAGAGATAAAAAGAGTATGTGGGGCGAGAATGTGGAAATGTTTTATGACCGCAAGGATTCAGAGAATGTGTATGCAGTTGAGAATGTCGCTGACTATGTATGGTGTAAAGTTAAAAAGAATGTAACAGAGAAAGAACTTGAAAAAGCACTTGAAAAGTTCAACAAGAAGCACAAGACAAACTATCATTGTCACAAAAATTCCGAAAAACATGGTCTCAAACATAAGTGGGATAATTCAAGTGAGGAAATTCAGACTACAACAACTGGAACAGAACCTGTAACAGAAGTCGTAACAACAGCAACCGAAACAGAGCCTGTAACAGAAGCAGTAACAACAGTAACTGAAACAGAGCCTGTAACAGAAGCAGTAACAACAGCAACCGAAACAGAGCCTGTAACAGAAGCAGTAACAACAGTAACTGAAACAGAGCCTGCAACAGAAGCAGTAACAACAGTAACTGAAACAGAAACAGTTATAGATTATGAATTCAACATCACAGTAAACGATACTGATGTTTCGTTCACAATGAGCGAGGCAAAGGAGCTTTATGATTACCTTAAAAGTGAGGGACTTATTGAGGAATTTGTATACAATGCAGATGCTTCAATGATATACACTTACGCTTCAAAGGCTTTGAACTACTATTCAGTTGATTACGATTCTGATTTACTCTATTCAAGTTCTGAAACAATAGCATCTTTGCTCAGTTTTGTGGTTGAATCAATGGGAGTTGACTACACAATTCAGTATATTGATGATATGGTGGCACTTGTATCAAACGGTGAAACTGATATAGAAGAACAGCTTAAAATTGCAGAGGAGATTTATGATTCATTGGGATTGTATCCTTATGTTGATATCTCATGCGAAAAAATCACCGTATTTTCTGATTCGGCTGATATGGCAAATTCTGTTGAAAATGATGCGAATAACGACGGTGTTGTAACTATGTCGGATTCAGTTTCAGTTCTCCAGTCACTCAGCAACCCTGAAAAATACGGATTAACAAATCAGGGTAAATTCAACTGTGATGCAGAATGTGAGGGAATCACACCAATGACAGCACTTAATATCCAGAATGAACTTACTGAAAAATAAAAGATACTGAAAAAAAGGCTGAAATCCTAAAATCGGATTTCAGCCTTTTTAATTAAATTACTTTATCGGGAGTTCCTTTACAGAACCAGCATCATATTTCTGAATTACGAGTGCATCCATAGCTGTAATTCCTGCTTCTCCGTCAACATCACCGTTGATCTTACCCTGTGAAGTAATTTCATACTTCGATGAGTTTGCAAGAGACTGGAGAATTATAACAGCGTCAGCCATTGTTACTGAACCGTCACAGTTTGCATCACCGTACAAAACATCTGTATCATTTTTTACTGTTGTTACAACAGTTGTCTTTGTTGTTGTATCAGCAGGTTTTGAAGTTGTAGCCTTTGTTGTTGTCTGACTTGTGGGAGCTGAACTTCCAAGACCGTCCTTGAAAGTACCGTCAGGTTCTTCACCGTAGTAAAGTTCACCGTTTACGTATACAGGAATGTACTTTGATACAATTCCGTGAGTTGTTCCGGCCTCATCAGTTGTACCCTTTGCACCGAGAATATCCTTGTTTGAGAAGTCATTTTCTGCATCCCATCCTGAACCGTAATCAGGCATTACGAAAGCAAGGAGAATTTCACACTGCTGCATACCCTCTGAAACAGGAAGAACTGCACGTCCGTCGGGGAGATTTACTTCAACATAATAAATATTTCCGTCATACTGAATCGGCTTTGAAATTTCTGCATTCTTGACACCGTTTCCAGCGTACATAGCAGACTGGTCTCTGTCGCATCTAATTACAACGTCCTCAGGTTTCTTTCCGAGAGCGATAACTTCACTCATATCCATATAGTATCTGAATGAGATGTTATCCTGTACTCTTGCAGGCCATGCTGAATGGTTTGTAATCTTAAAGCTTACTGTGATACCGCTTGAATCTGCACCCTTTGAAAGAGCCTCAACATAGAATTCGGGACCGTCATGAACTTCGGGCTGTGGGAATGTCGGGTCTGTTTCACCACCGAATTCATCAACCATTTTACAGAGGAGTGCAGTAAATCCTGCATTATAGTCTGTTGCAACCTCGTTGTTGATGTAGTTTCCTCTGTCATCCTCGTATGAACCGTTCTCGTTAGGACCGCCGACCAGCGCACCGTAAAGGATATGTCTGTTTGTTGTCGGGGTTTCAAGTGCATTTTTCCATGAAGCATGAGCAGTTCTGTGATGAGGATTCTGAGGAGAGTTTTCTCCGTAGCCGACAACATAGCTTCTGTTATCAGGGTTTACACCAAGAGCGTAGTCAATCTGTTCCTTGTAGAATTTTTCATAAGCTGATGTATCTGTTCCCTTTAAAACAGTATCACAGGCAACAGCGGCAATGAAGCCTGCAGTTTCAGCGTATCTGAGACATCCCCATGTTGTAATCCAGCGGAATCCGCCCTCAAACTGTTTAACATCATTTGTCCAGTAGTCAACATGCTTCTTTACACGGCTGATATAGAAATCATCTTTTGTATTTATAGCATAGAGGAGCATACCACCCTGCATTGTATCGTCCCAGCAGTGTCCCCATGAGTATTTAAGCTCATCTGAACCAAGCTCTTTACCAAGATTAGGAATATATGATGTTGCCTTTTCAAGATATGTCTCATTCCCCGTTGCCATATAAAGCCAGTTTGAAGCATAGAAAAGCTCATCGTAGAAATGACTTGAACGATAGAAGCCTGATGCATTGCTGTCATTGTATACATCATCACTCTTTGAAGCATCTGCAAGTTTAAAAATACTTTCAGCGTGTTTCAGATATCCTGCTCTCTTTGTTTCATCAATTCTTCCGTCAAGTGCAAGATAACCTGCGGCAAGAGCTGCGGCCATGTCACCGAATACAGCCGAGCATCCCTCAGAAGCCTTAAAGGTTTCTCTTGCTGATTCATAGGTTGTTCCAGAGTCTTCCATACCATACTGAATGAGTTCAACAGGTCCCCACCATGTATGGTCAACAGTACCGTTACCAACCTGGAATACAACCTCTTTACCCTGGTCACATTCAGCAAGGTAGTCAAGTACGAATTCAAGGTTGTTTACATAGTTTGTCATTTCGCCGCATTTTTCAAGTCCGTCGGGGTACTGGTAAAGTCCCCATGCGAGCATTGAAGCAGAATAAGCCATAGGAAGGTTGAATTTTACATGGTCACCTGCATCATACCAGCCGCCTTTAACCTCGTCAATCATAGTTGAATCGGCTTTCCATTCAACTCTGTTCCACTCAGGAAGCGGACCTGCCTGCTGACACTCATAGAAAAACAATGATTTCTGGAGTGCTTCGGCATAATTTGGAGAAACTGCCGCAAAAACATTAGCTGAACTTACAGGCATTGCAGATGATGCAAGAAGTAATGCAGACAGAACCCCCGATGTGATTTTTTTAAGCATAATTATTCCCCTCTCGAATAAATTTTATACAATTTGATTCTAACACATAATTAACAGATAGTCAAGGTTTTTGTGAAAATTATCATAGATATTGTGATTTAAAAAATATGGTGGAGGATTTTTGATGTAGGGGCGGCGGTCGGTAGCACCGACAGGCAGTTTATGTACATTCTCCATGGTATTGAAACCAAATCCATGATTGAAATAAATCGGGATAGAAAATTGTAGGGGTGGGCGTCCTCGACCACCCATTATGTTTTAATGTGTTTTCTGATAGGGACGTCGAGGACGCCGCCCCCTACAGAAAAAATCTGTTTTTTTGTTCGTGGACTTTGTGGGTTTTGTGGGTTTTCCTGATGCGTGGCATAAAACTACAGCATCAGGATATTAGTGAGTGAAACGAACGGTCACACGAACTGCCTTTCGGTGCTGCCGACTATTGACAAATAAAATTTGACTAAACAGAGAAATTCTGCTATAATAAGAATATGTATGCGAAAATGATTTGATTTCAGTTATACTGTAAAGGAGAGATTATCGGAAATGGAAACAACAGAAACATTGCAGACAACTGCTGTTACAACTACAACGGAGATTGTAACGAATGTTGCTGAGGCTATACAGGAACAAGTTGATAAAACAGCAGGTTTTTTTACTGACATAGGAGAATATTTCGGAAGGGCTTTGCCTGTTATAGTGGTTGCGCTTGTCGTGTTTATAATCGGAATGCTTATTGCAAAGCTGATTACTTTTCTGACAGAAAAAGCAATGAAACGATCAAATATCGACAAGGTCGCAAGAACATTTCTTGTATCTGTAATAAGGGTTATTCTTTATATCGTTGTGGTTATCATGGTGCTGTCGCTGCTTAATGTTCCCACATCATCAATAGTAACCATATTCGGTGCGGCAGGTCTTGCTGTCAGCCTTGCATTGCAGAACTGCCTTTCAAATCTCTGCGGAGGATTCATAATTCTCTTTTCAAAGCCTTTTCTTGCAGGTGATATAATTGAATTTGACGGTACTGTGGGAAAGGTGAGTTCAATTGAGATTCTTTACACAAAGATAGTTACATTCGATAATAAATCCGTATTCATTCCGAACGGAAAAGTCTCGGATGCAAAAATAATAAACTATACAGAAAGTGACAGCAGAAGAATTGACATGAATTTCAACATCTCATACAAGTCTGACTATAACAAGGCTGTTGAGGTTATTAACGGCATTATAAGCGCAAACAAAAAAATACTGAAAACACCCGAACCTGTTGTAAGAATGTCAGCACACAAGGAGAGTTCTGTCATGATTGATGTTCTTGTATGGGTGAAGAATGATGATTATATAAGTACAAAATATGATGTGACAGAAGCTGTCAAATTCGGATTTGACGAGAACGGAATCGAGATACCGTATAATCAGCTTGTAGTACATACTCGCTGATTTTCCTGAGTATCTGAAAGGGGGGACTATGGTGAACAGGAAAAGTAAACCGAAAAAAAGAGTAACCATGAAAGTTCTGAAAAAGAGAAGACGTACAGCGGCGAAAATTATACTTATTTTACTTGCGGCGGTAATCTTCTTCAACGTCTGGAAATTCAACAACTATTCCCTTAAAACAACAAGTGTCTCCGTAACAACAAAAAAACTTGTTTCGGATGTAAGAGTAGTGGTTATCGGCGATCAGCACGCAACAGAGAACGGAATCAGCAACAGAAAAATTCTTAAAAAAATACAAAAAGCCGATCCCGACCTTGTGTTTATTCTCGGAGATATGTACACGAGAAACAGCAGCGAGGATATCATGCAGATTCCCGTTGACCTCACAAGAGACATAGTGGAATCAGGATACAGAACTTATTTTGTTCCCGGTGACCACGACATAAGCGAGGATTACATGAAAAAGCTCTCGGATGTCGGCGCAAATGTAATGACATATAAGAGCGAGACTATCAGAATCAGAGGAAACCAGATAAAAATAATCGGTATAGACAATGTATACTATTCTCCGACGTTTGACCTCAGCAAGGAATTTGAACTGAATGAAAAGGATTTTAATATTCTCCTTGCCCATATTCCGAATTATGAAAAATTTGCAGAATTCGGAGCAGACCTTACTTTGTGTGCCGATACTCATGGAGGAATGATACAGCTTCCTTTCGGCTGGGGACCTTTTATAGATTCCTCAAACATGAAATATTTTCCGGAACTTACAGGTGATAAAATCTGCTATGACAAGGGATTCTTTGAATATGACGGGGGAACGATGTTTATTACATCCGGAATAGGAATATCACCTTTACCTGCAAGATTCAACAATCGTCCCGAAGTTGTTGTCATGGACATAAAAGCTGATTAAGGAGTGATATTGATGAAAGCTGATATAGTAGTAATCGGCGGAGGTGCATCGGGATTTGCGGCGGCTGTTGAAGCGAAGTCCGTAAGCCCTTATTCACGTATTGTCATAGCTGAAAGGCTATCAAGAAGCGGAAAGAAAATAATTGCTTCAGGAAACGGAAAGTGCAACCTCAGCAATGCAAATCTTTCAGCGGATAAATTTCATGGGACAATTGATGCAATGAGTATAATCGGTTCAACTCCCGATTACCATGAGTTTTTTACACAAAGACTCGGAGTTCTATGCAGTATGGGAAACGAGGGCAGAGAGGGCGGAATATATCCGAGAAGCAACAGTTCTTCAACCATACTGTCTGCGCTGAGAAAAGAGGCTGAAAGACTCGGAGCCGAAGAATTATGCGATACGGAAATAAAGGAAATTAAAATAGCAAATGACGGATTCAGATTGATTTCGGATTCGGATGAGATACAATGCAAAAGGGTGATAATTGCCGCAGGAGGATATGCAGCACCCTCATTCGGCACAGACGGAGCGATGCTGAGAATTCTGAAAAACATGGGATATTCGACAGGGAAAATATGTCCTGCCGTTGCACCGCTGAAGGTAAACGCAGAATCTGTAAAGGGACTTAAAGGCGTAAGAGTAAAGGGCAGAATTTCGGCTGTCAGCAACGGAAAAATACTCCGTACCGAAACAGGTGAAATTCAGTTCAATGAGAATACCGTTTCGGGAATATGCGTTTTCAATCTTGCATATCTGTTCAGAGATTACGAAAATAAGCTGACCTTAAAGGCAGATTTGCTTCCCGATATGAATGTCAGGGAAATTGCAGATTTTATTTTTCAGGCAAGAAGAAAAATGAGTGATTTCACGATTGAAGAACTGCTTTCGGGAATGTTCGTGAAAAACCTTGCAGTTTTCATTGTAAAAAAGGCTCTTGGCAAATCAATGAACAGTAAAATATCCTCTGTTACCGACAGCGAGATATACAGCATTGCTGAAATGATTAAAAATCTTGAATTTACTGTGACAGGCTGTTCATCATGGCAGAATGCACAGGCTACATACGGAGGAATCCATAATAAATGCGTAACAGAAAAGCTTGAATCAAGACTTCACAGAGGGATATACTTCTGCGGTGAAATACTTGATGTTGTCGGTGACTGCGGCGGATACAATTTGCAATGGGCATGGTCGTCGGGAATGTGGGCAGGAAGAAACTGTGCGTTATCTCTGAAAGGCGGCAGAAATGGTAAGAATAAATAATATCGCAGTACCTCTTGATTTTAATTTTGAGGATTTAAAGGGATTCTGCGCAAAGAAATTCGGTATACAGCCGAACAGCATAAATTCAGCAGTTCTATCCAAAAAATCTGTTGATGCAAGAAAAAAATCGGATGTTCATTTTGTAATCTCGATTGATATTTCTGCAAAGGGAGAGGATAAAATTCTCAAAAAAGTAAAGGGTTCGCTTCCTGTTGAGAAATACGTTTATGAGATTGAGTATGTTCCCATTGACTGCGAAAGACCTGTAATTGTAGGTTTCGGACCTGCGGGAATGTTTGCGGCTCTTGTGCTTGCAATGTCGGGGGCAAGACCTGTTGTGCTTGAAAGAGGAGGAGACGTTGACAGCAGAGTTGAATCCGTAAACAGATTCCGTATAAAGGGTGAGCTTGATACAGAAAGCAATATTCAGTTCGGAGAGGGCGGCGCAGGTACATTCTCAGACGGAAAACTCACGACAGGAATCAAGGATAAACGCATAAGAAAAGTATTTGAGTGGCTTGTTGAATTCGGTTCACCCGATGAAATTCTTTACATGGCAAAACCTCATATCGGAACGGATAAACTGCGTGGAACAGTTAAGAATCTGCGTGAACGTGTGATTTCTCTCGGAGGTGAGGTTCATTTTAATTCAAAATTCTGTGGGTTTGAAACGGATTCAGACGGAATATCTGCTGTAAATTATATTCATGACGGAGAAGAAAAAACTATAAAAACCCGTAATGTAATACTCGCAACAGGACACAGCGCAAGGGATGTTTTTGAACTTCTCTACAATAAAAACATTAATCTCTCGCAGAAAAACTTTGCTGTTGGTGTCCGTATAGAACATCGCAGAGAGGACATGGATAAAGCAATGTACGGACAGTTTGCAGGACATCCTGCACTCAAAGCCGCAGATTACAAGCTTTCGGTTCATCTTCCGAACGGAAGAACGCTTTATACATTCTGTATGTGTCCCGGAGGAGAGGTTGTTGCGGCATCATCTGAAAGCGGCAGACTTGCAGTAAACGGAATGAGCTGTTTTGCCCGTAATGCCGAGAATTCAAACAGCGCATTGCTTGTGAATATCGACACAACCGACTACGGAAGCGAACATCCCCTTGCAGGTATGTATTTTCAGCGTGAACTTGAAGAAAAGGCATATATTGCAGGTGGTTCGGATTACAGTGCGCCTATTATCAAAACAGGTGATTTTCTCAATGGTGAGTTAACCGAAGGTTTCGGGGGGGTAAAACCCTCATACACACCGAATGTGAAATTTGTACGTCCCGAAGAATACCTCCCCGATTTTTTGTGTGAATCTCTTAAACTCGGTTTACCCGAAATGGCAAAGAAAATCCGTGGATTTGATTCTCCCGAAAGCATTATGACAGGAATCGAGAGCAGAAGTTCATCACCTGTAAGAATAAACAGGGGAGAGGATTTGCAGTCACTTTCATTAAAGGGACTATTCCCATGCGGCGAGGGCGCAGGATATGCAGGAGGCATTGTATCAGCCGCAGTTGACGGAATGAAATGTGCTGAAATGGTAATAAAAAGAATTCTGAACGGGGGACAGCCATGAAGATTAATATTGTCGGCGGAGAACTAAGCAGAGCCGAAATTGATGCTTACATTGAATATGGAATGAGGAAGTATTCGGGCAGAAGAATAAGCGGCATTGATATAAAAATTGACGGTGAATTTGTAGATTTGAAATTTCACTTCAACGATACCGATTTTCAGCACGCATACCGTTCAAATGATTATCTTGTAAATTCGATTGACAAGCTTAACGATTCAAAAAGAAGCGAATTCATTGATAAAGAAAGATGCAGGGTGTTAAAAAATGAATCTGACTAATATATCTGTTGTAAAGGAAATTCTCTCAAAGCATGACTTTAATTTTTCAAAAAGTCTCGGACAGAATTTCATAATTAATCCCGATATATGCCCTAAAATTGCTGAATACGGAAATGCGGCAGAGGGATACGGAATACTTGAAATCGGTACAGGAATAGGTGTTCTCACGAAGGAACTTGCTTTAAGGGCAGACAAGGTGACAGCAGTTGAAATTGATACGAAATTACTGCCTGTTCTCGAAGAAACACTTGCAGAATTCAGCAATATAAAGGTAATAAATGAAGATGTAATGAAGGTAGACCTTAAAAAAATCATAGCAGAGGAATTTGAGGGACTTAAAGTTGCTGTCTGTGCAAATCTCCCTTATTACATCACTTCACCGATTATAATGATGCTTCTCGAAAGCAGACTTCCGATTGAATCAATTACTGTAATGGTACAGAAAGAAGCCGCACAGAGACTTTGTGCAAAGGTAGGCACAAGAGATTCGGGAGCGATTACCGTCGGTGTAAATTACTACGGAAGTGTAAAAAAGCTGTTTGATGTATCAAGAGGAAGCTTCATGCCCTCACCTAATGTTGATTCGGCAGTAATCAGAATCGACCTTAATAAAACCCCGTCACTCGATGAGAAACAGGAAAAATTCTTTTTCAGCGTGGTTAAGGCAGGATTCTCACAGAGAAGAAAAACTCTCTCGAATGCACTTTCTTCACAGCTTGGAATCGGCAAGGATGCTGTATATTCTGCGCTTGAATCCGTTGGAATGTCGACTACTGCAAGAATCGAACAGCTTGATATGGGTAAGCTGATTGAATTTTCATTGAAACTTGCAGAGGTTTAATAATGGGAATACTTTACGGAGTAAGCGTTGGTTCGGGAAATCCCGAACACATGACATTACAGGCTGTCAGAATACTTGAAAACTGTCGTGTGATTGCAGTGCCGAGAACAAAAAGTGAAAGCACCCTTGCACTTTCAATTGCTGAAAAAGTGGTTGATATGTCGGGAAAGGAAATTGTATATCTTGATTTCCTTATGACATCAGACAGGGAAAAGCTTAACGATAATTATGACAGAATTGCAGAGAAGCTTTGTCTTATTCTTGAAAAAGAAGATGTATCAATGCTGAATCTTGGAGATATTTCGGTATACTCAACGTTTTCATACATTGCTGAACGTGTGAAAAAATCGGGATTTGAAGTTAAATGGTGTGCAGGAGTGACAAGCTTCTGTGCATCATCATGTGCTGTCGGAAAACCTCTTGTAAGCGGCAGCGAGATTCTCACGATTATACCTTACGGATGCGAAAGCATGACGGAAAAAATCAATTCCGAGGGTACAAGAGTTGTCATGAAAAGCGGAAAAAACATCGGTAAAATGATTGATATTCTCTCAGAAAACGGAAAGCTTGAAAATACTGTTGCTGTGGAAAACTGCGGACTTGAAAACGAAAGAATCATAAAAGGAACCGAACTCGACGACAAAACAGGATATTTCGCAGTATTGATTGTGAGTGATGAAGAATGAATGAAATGTATGTATACAGAAATTCCGAAAAACTGAGGTGCGGCTTCACGACAGGAACCTGTGCGGCGTCGGCATCAAAAGCGTCGGCATTTATGCTTTTATCGGGAATAAAAACGGATTTTTCGGATATTATCACTCCTTCGGGTGCTGAACTTCATATCCCTGTTTCCGAACAGATTATGAATTCTGAATTTTCTTCATGTTCCGTAAAAAAAGACAGCGGAGACGATCCCGATATAACAAACGGTGTACTTGTGTATTCAAAAGTAAAGCTGATTTCCGAGGGTGTGAAAATTCTCGGCGGTGAGGGAATCGGAATAGTCACAAGAGATGGACTTGACCAGCCTGTGGGAGAGTATGCGATAAATTCCGTACCGAGAAAAATGATTAAACAGGCTGTATGTGAAGTTGCTGAGGAATTTGGATATTCGGGTGGATTTGAGATTGAAATATCAATACCGCAGGGAGTTGAACTTGCGAAAAAAACCATGAATTCCCACATAGGAATCATGGGAGGAATATCTGTTATCGGGACAACGGGAATTGTTGAGCCTATGAGCAACAAGGCAATGATTGACACAATAAAGCTTGAACAGAATGTTCTGAAAAAAACGGGCGCAAGGAATCTGCTTCTCACGCTCGGAAATTACAGCGACACATATATAAAGGACAATCTTCCTTTTGACCTGAAAAAAAGTGTGAAATGCAGTAATTATATAGGTGATGCAATTGATACTGCGCTTGAAAATGAATTTGAATCGGTGCTTGTAGTCGGACATATAGGTAAACTTGTAAAGCTCGGCGCAGGAATAATGAACACGCATTCTTCATTTGCGGACGGACGCATGGAGGTCATAATAACCTGTGGTGTACTTGCAGGGATGAGTACGGATATTCTGAAAAAAATTCCCGATTGTGCAACGGTTGATGCGGCACTTGATATAGTTAAGGATGCAGGTTTTCTTGATGCTGTGCTTGATATTCTGATAAAGAAAATAGAATACTATCTGAAACTTAAAGTCAGGGAATCAATAAAAATCGGTGCGGTTGTTTTTTCGTTCAAACATGATTTCACGCTGAAAACATCGGATGCAGATGAACTGATAAAACTTATTTCGGAGGAATGAAATGGTTAATTTTGTGGGTGCAGGATGTGGGGCGGCAGACCTCATAACTCTGAGAGGGAAAAAACTCATTGAAAATGCAGATTTGATAATATATGCAGGTTCGCTTGTAAATCCCGAATTACTGAATTTTGCAAAGTCTGAATGTGAGGCTATGAACAGCGCATACATGACACTTGATGAAGTGATTTCAGCTATTGAAAGTGCCGAAAATTCTGGAAAAAATACAGTAAGACTTCACACAGGCGATCCGAGTTTATATGGTGCGATTCGTGAACAGATGGACAGGCTTGATTCACTCGGTATATCGTATGATGTATGCCCCGGAGTAAGCTCATTCTGCGGTGCGGCGGCGGCATTGAAAGCTGAGTACACATTGCCCGATGTCTCACAGACGGTAATAATTACACGAATGGCAGGACGTACTCCCGTACCCGAAAAAGAAAGCATAGAAAAACTCGCTTCACATGGTTCGACAATGGTAATTTTTCTCAGTACGGGAATGCTTGAGGAACTTTCGGAAAGGCTGATTTCGGGAGGTTACAGCCCCGATACTCCTGCGGCAATTGTATATAAAGCAAGCTGGAAAGACGAGAAGGTTTTTAGATGCACGATAAAAAAACTTGCTGAAACTGCGAAAAATAATGGAATTACGAAAACAGCACTCATAACTGTCGGGAATTTTCTCGGTGATGACTATTCTCTTTCAAAACTCTATGATGCAGAGTTTGAAACGGAATTCAGAAAGGCATCGAAGTGAAAATTTCAGTTATTTCAGTAACCGAGAACGGAAGAAAGCTGTCGGAGAAAATAACAACTGTGCTTAACGGTCATGAGGTTAAAAGATTCTGTTTTCACCGATTTACAGATGAATTTTCTGTTCCTTTCCTTAAAGTTTCGGAGCTTGTCAGCGAAATATTCAGCGGTTATGATGCGTTGATTTTCGTGTGTGCCTGTGGGATTGCTGTGCGTGGAATTGCACCGTTTGTGAAGTCGAAAACAATCGATCCTGCCGTAATTGTGATTGATGATATGGGAAAATATGTCATCTCACTTTTATCGGGGCATATCGGAGGTGCGAATGCATTATCAGAGTATATTGCTGAGAAAATCGGTGCGCTGCCGATTATTACAACTGCAACCGATACAGGAAATAAATTCTCTCCCGACAGCTTTGCAAAGGCGAATAATCTGATTATCACAGATATGAATGCCGCAAAGGAAATTGCATCTGCTGTATTGCAGAATGAAAAAATCGGATTCTGCTGTGATTACGAATATAACGGACTTCCTCATGAATTATCGGAAAAAATGAATTGCAGAACAGGAATATATATCGGAGAAAAATCCGAATTTAAACCATTTGATGTCACTCTGCAACTCATTCCGAAAAACATTTCAATAGGTATCGGCTGTAAAAAGAATACCCCGTTTGAAATTGTTTTAAGTCGTGTTGAGGAGACTTTATCGGGATGTGGAATTTTACTTGAAAGAATCAATTTTGTCGGTTCGGTTGATTTGAAATCAGATGAAACGGGGTTGCTTGATTTTTGCCGAAAAATCGAAATTACTCCGAAATTCTATTCTGCTGACGAACTTATGTCGCTGAAAGGTGAATTTACTCCGTCGGAATTTGTGAAAAAAATCACAGGTGTTGACAATGTATGCGAGCGTTCTGCAATGATGAACGGAAAAAGGCTTATAATACCGAAAAATTCAGGGAACGGAGTAACGGTTGCCGTCGCTGAAACAGAGGTTAAAATAGATTTTGAAAGAAGGATTATATGAGATTATATGTAGTAGGATTCGGCTGTGGAAGTGCCGACGGACTCACAAAAGAGGCTGAAAAAGCAATTCTTGAAAGTGATGTTATAGTCGGATATACTGTATATGCCGAAATTCTCAAAGCATTTTACCCTGAAAAAGAGTATTTCACAACAGGTATGAGGCATGAAAAGGAACGTGTTGAACTTGCTTTAAAACTTGCGAATGAGGGGAAAACAGTATCAATAGTTTGCAGCGGCGACAGCTCAGTTTACGGAATGGCAGGTCTTGCATACGAACTCTCGGTAAACTATCCCGATACTGAGGTTATTTCAGTTGCAGGAGTTACAGCGGCTTTAAGCGGCGGAGCGATTCTTGGCGCACCTCTGACACATGATTTTGCTGTAATCAGTTTGTCTGACTTGCTGACTCCGTGGGAAAAAATTGAAAATAGGCTCCGCTGTGTATCCGAGGCTGATTTCACAATAGCCCTTTATAATCCTTCATCAAAAAAACGTGCCGATTATCTAAAAAAAGCCTGTCAGATTATCATGGAATACAAGTCACCCGAAACCGTATGCGGATATGTAAAAAACATAGGCAGAGAGGGACAGAGCAGTAAAATTATTACACTTGCAGAACTTGAAAACGAAACTGTCGATATGTTTACCACAGTATTCATAGGAAATTCTGAAACAACCGTAATAATGGGTAAAATGGTTACTCCGAGGGGATACAGAAATGTCTGAAATACTGTTGTTCGGCGGTACAACGGAGGGACGTGAACTTGCTGATTTTCTTTGTGAAAAAGAAATAGAAACAGATGTTTCAGTTGTAACCGATTATGGTGCAGAGCTTCTCCCCGAAAGCAGTTTTATTCATAAACTGACGGGAAGAAAAGATTTATCGGAAATGGAAAAGCTTGTTTCCGAGAATGAATACAGGCTTATAATTGATGCAACGCATCCCTATGCTGTTGAAGTTACGGAAAATATAAAATCCGTATGTACAAAACACAGACTGAACTATATTCGTGTTGTGCGTGATGAAACAAGTGATGAATCGGGAAATCAGTATGACAGCATTGATGAAATTGCGGAATATCTCAATAATTCTGAGGGAACGATTCTGAGTACATTCGGGAGCAAGGAAATTTCTGCTTTGACGGGTATTAAGGAATTTGAGAAAAGACTTTGGGTAAGGATTCTTGATTCTGAAAAAATGATTGAATACTGTAGAAATTCGGGTATTCCTGAAACACATATAATTGCAGGAAAAGGACCTTTCAGCGTTGAGGAGAATATCGCACATATAAAGCAAAGCGGCGCAGTATATCTGCTGACTAAAGAGAGCGGAAAAACAGGCGGATTTACGGAAAAAGTCAGAGCATCGGAATTGTGCGGCATTGAGATTCTCGTGCTTAAACGTCCGAAAGAATCGGGATACAGTATTGAAGAAGCTAAAAAAATAATCATTAGTTCGTTTAAAAAAGAGGGCGGTTGAGTGGAAATAAATATTGTCGGAATCGGAATGAACGGAATCGGGACACTTACGGCTGACGGAAAAAATGCAGTTGAAAGAGCCGAGTTGCTTATAGGTGCAAAGCGTATGATTGAACCGTTTATTTCACTTGGAAAACCTTATATCATATCTTATAATACAGCCGAAATTTGTCAGATTATTGAGGAATCCTCATTCGATTCGATATCTGTTCTCATGTCGGGAGACTGTGGATTTTTCAGCGGTGCAAAAAGCCTTTCTGACAGACTTTCATCTGATGATGTAAAGATAATCAGCGGAATTTCAACACCTGTCTATTTTTGCAGTAAGCTTGCAAAGAATTGGAATGATGTGAAGTTTATCAGTCTGCATGGTGCGGATAACAATATAGCAGTAAATGTAAAGCTTAACAGAAAGTGTTTTTTCCTTATGGGAGGAAAGGTAACGGTATCGGATTTGTGCAGAACGCTTTACAGATACGGTCTTGGAAATGTAATGATTCATGTCGGACAGAATCTCGGATATGAAAATGAATTGATTTTAAGTGAAAAAGCAGAGAAGCTGATGAATTTCAAAGGTGAAAATCTTACCTGTGTTCTTACTGAAAACGAAAATTATATAAATCATGATATGTGCGGTATTGAGGACGAAGAATTTGTACGTGGTGAAATTCCCATGACCAAATCAGAAGTACGTGGAATTTCAGTTTCAAAATTAAAGATTCGGAAAGACGATATTTGCTGGGATATAGGATGCGGCACAGGTTCTGTTTCTGTTGAGATGGCTTTGAAGTGCAGTAACGGAAAAGTTTTTTCTTTCGATAAAAAAACTGAAGCAGTTGAACTTACGATTAAAAACTCGGAAAAATTTTCGTGCGATAATATATCTGTATATAATTGCGAATTACCCGATATTCCGAAAAATGATGAAATACTGCCTCCTGACAAGGTATTCATAGGCGGAAGTTCAGGAAAGACCGACGACATAATAAATCTTGTTCTCAGTCGTAATCCTGATGCAGTAATCGTTATCAACGCAGTTACAATAGAAACTCTTAATTCCTCAGCAGAAAAGCTGAAAAAAGCGAATTTTGAAACTGATATCACACAGATTTCTGTAACAAGAACGAGAAAAGCAGGCGGAAGCACCATGTTTTCAGCGCAGAATCCTGTATTTATAATAAAAGGAGAACGCAAGTGAAACGAATAATGATTGCAGGAACTAACAGCGGATGCGGAAAAACTTCAGTTACCTGTGCTTTGATGAAAACTCTGAAAAAACGAGGTATGAATGTATCCTCATTCAAATGCGGTCCCGATTACATTGATCCTATGTTTCATAAAAATGTAATCGGTACACATTCCTATAACCTTGACAGCTTTTTCTGTGATTCCGACACAATAAAATATCTGCTTGATGAGAATGGGAAAAATGCGGATATATCGGTAATAGAAGGGGTTATGGGATTCTATGACGGAAAAGAAGGCTCTGCACATTCTCTCTCTGAAATAACGGAAACTTCGGTAATAATCGTTATTGACTGCAAGGGGATGAGTAATTCAATCGGTGCTGTGATGAAGGGCTTTCTTGAATACAGGAGTCCTAACAGAATAGCAGGTTTTATTTTCAACAGACTTCCCGAAAGCTTAAAGGAATTTGCTGAAAATCTCTGTCATGAACTCGGAACAAAATATTTCGGTTTTATTCCGAAACATGATATTCAGTTTGAAAGCCGACATCTCGGACTTGTGACGGCTGATGAAATTTCAGATATTCAGAAAAAAATTGAGAGACTTTCGGAAATTGCTGAAAAACATCTTATGATTGACAGGATTCTGAAATACAGCGAATCTGAGAGTCTGAAATTCAATTATCCGAAAATCAAATCATTCGGTTATAATTGCAGACCGAAAATAGCAGTTGCAAGGGATAAAGCGTTTTGCTTCATTTATTCGGAAAACATTGCTTTACTGGAAAAAATGGGCTGTGAAATAAAGTATTTTTCTCCACTTAAAAATGAAATAATACCCGATAATGCAGACGGACTAATTCTGTTCGGAGGTTATCCCGAATTATATACGGAAAAACTGTGTGAAAACAGGAAAACCATTGGAAGCATAAGAAAAGCCTTAAATAACGGTATGCCTCTGATTGCTGAATGCGGAGGATTCATGTATCTCCATACCATAATGGAAAACAGCGAAAAAATCAGTTACGGAATGGCAGATATAATTCATGGTAAAGCATTTAAAACCGATAAGTTACAGCGTTTCGGATATGTTACCATGACAGCCGAAAGGGACAGCCTTCTTGCCGAAAAGGGCGAAAAAATTAAAGCACACGAATTTCATTACTGGGACAGCACGAATTGTGGTGACGGATTTACTGCTGAAAAATCAAACGGAAAAAAATGGGAATGTGGAGTTGTAAGTGAAACGATGTATGCAGGATTTCCGCATTTGTATTTTTATTCAGACATAAAAATTGCTGAAAGATTTGTAAAAGCCTGTATAAAATATGGAGAAGAAAAATGTATAGAATAAAACAGATAACAGCTTCTGATAAGGAGTCTGTAAAAGCCGCACATGAAAACTGGAATAACATTGCAAAACCGCTTGGAAGCTTTGGCGAGCTTGAAAAAATGGTTGAAAAAATAGCAGGAATACAGGGTACTCCTTATGTTGACATATCAAAAAAAGCAGTTGTCGTAATGTGCGCTGATAACGGTGTGGTTGCAGAGGGTGTCACACAGACCTCACAGGATGTAACCGCACTCTGCACTTATGCGATAGCCGAGGGAACTTCAAATATCAATGCGATTTCCGAATATATCGGTGCAGAGGTTATTGCAGTAGATACAGGTGTTGCAGTTGATGTTGAATCGGAAAAGCTGGTAAAGAGAAAGCTTATGTACGGAACAGACAACATTGCAAATGGTTCTGCTATGTCAAGAGAAACAGCCGAAAAAGCAATTTCCACAGGAATTGATATTGTAAAAGAACTTGCAGAAAATGGAACAAAACTTATTATAACAGGCGAAATGGGAATAGGAAATACAACAACTTCATCCGCTGTATCATCTGTGATTCTCGGATGTGATGCCGAAATGGTAACAGGACGTGGTGCAGGACTTTCGGACGACGGTTTGCTTCGTAAAATCGAAACAGTCCGCAAGGCAGTTGAAAAGAATACCCCCGACATAAATGATGCAGTTGATATCATTTCAAAGGTCGGGGGACTTGATATTGCAGGTATTACAGGACTATTTCTCGGAGGAGCAATATATCACATCCCGATTGTAATCGACGGATTTATTTCGGCTGTGTCAGCGTGTCTTGCGTGGAAAATAAATCCGATTTGTGCCGAATATATGCTTCCGTCACATTGTTCGGGAGAACCTGCGGCAAGGAAAATTTTTGAGCTTATGGGACTTAAACCCGTCATTGAAGCAGGACTGAGACTTGGAGAGGGAACAGGGGGAGCATTGCTTATTCCTCTGCTTGAAGGAACTTTGGCATTGTACAGAAATTCACACAGCTTTGATAATCTTGGTATTGAGAGGTATGTTGAACAGAAATGACAATTCTTGTAACAGGTGGTTCAAAATGCGGAAAATCATCCTTTGCTGAGAGTATGTTTGCAGACGAAAGGGAGAATCTGTACTATATTGCAACTATGAAACCTTATGGAAATGAGGCGTATGAGGCTATTGAGCGTCACAGGATTCTCAGAAAGGGAAAGGGGTTTGAAACAGTCGAATGCTATACAGACCTTGAAAAACTGAATTTCTCTGAAAACAGTTCTGTGCTTCTCGAATGCATGGGGAATCTTCTTGCAAATGAAATGTTCCGTGGTGATGAAATAATAAATCCCACTCTGAAAATTCTGAATGCCCTTAATAAAATTTCAAAATCGGTAAAAAAACTCGTAATTGTGACAAATGAGGTGGGATGTGACGGAATTTCCTATACTCCCGAAACAATGTCATATATATCGAATTTGTCTGAAATCAACCGAAAAACAGCCGAATTCTCCGACTATGTATACGAATGCGTATACGGAATACAGATTTGTCTGAAAGGAAAATAAAATGTTTAAATCACTTGCATCCTCTTTTCTCATGTATTCAAGGATTCCCATGCCGAGAGTTGAATGGAAAGAAGAAAACCGCAGATATTCACTTTGTTTTTTTCCGCTTATTGGTGCGGTTATCGGTTTTTTCATTATAATGTGGTATCAGCTTTGTGAATATCTTAATATCGGAAATTTTTTATTCAGTATTGTCAGCGTGTGCATTCCTGTTATGATTACAGGAGGTATACACATTGACGGATTCTGTGATGTAAACGATGCACTTGCATCATACGGTGACAAAAAAAGAAAAATCGAAATAATGAAGGATTCTCATATAGGTGCATTTGCGGTAATTCGTCTTGTGATATATTTTCTTTTGCAGACAGGGATTTATTCTGAGTGCGGAGATTTCAGCAATATTCTCGCAGTTTCATTTGTTTACGTTCTATCGAGAGCGTTAAGCGGAATTACTGCGATTACTTTCAGATGTGCCAAAAAAGAGGGTACTTTGCAGGATTTTGTGAATCCGTCACATAAGAAAATCACATTTGCCACTCTTGTTACATGGATTATTGCTGTAATTATCGGAATATTCTCTGTAAATCCATTATTTTCCGCTGTTACTGTTGTAATCGCATTATCAATGGTTTTATATTACAGATTCAGAATGTATAAGGAATTCGGAGGAATAACAGGAGATACAGCAGGATGGTTTCTGCAAGTCTGCGAACTGACTTTATTATTCGGAATTATACTTGCATCAAAAATAACGGAGGCGGTTTTATGATTCTTGTAACAGGTTCATACGGAAACGGAAAAAGCGAATATGTGAGAAAAGCATTCGGAGAAATTGAAATACTGAATGGTGAAGTCTGTAACTTTGAGAAAGTAAAAAGCTGTTCATGTATTGAAAATTATCATACCTTTGTCCGCCGACTTTCCGAAAACGGAATAAACCCCGTTGAATACACAGAAGAACTAATAAGTCTTAATAAAAGACTGATTGTAATTATTGATGAAATCGGGTGTGGTATTGTTCCGATTGAAAAAACGGAACGTAAATGGCGTGAAAACGTCGGAAAATGCGGCAGTATGATTGCGGCGGCATCTGATAGAGTAATCAGAATTTGCTGTGGAATACCTGTTGTGATAAAGGGGTAAATGATGATAATTAATTTTATAAGACATGGTGAAACAGAGGGCAACAGGCTGAAAAAGTATATCGGAAAAACAGATGAAGAACTGTCTGAATCGGGAAAAATCATTCTTAAAGAAACTTCATATCCCGAATGTGAATTCCTCTTTACAAGTCCCATGAGAAGATGTATTCAGACCTGCGAAATAATTTATCCGAACAAGAAATACGAGATTCACGAAGATTTAAGAGAATGTGATTTCGGAGATTTTGAGGGTAAAAATTATATTATGCTTAACGGAAACGAGGACTATCAGAAATGGATTGACAGCGGAGGGAAAAATCCGTTTCCAAACGGAGAAAGTCCCGAAGAATTCAAGGAGAGAAGTATTTTTGAATTCATGGAAATAACGAATAAAACGTCGGATTCAGATGTGATTTCGTTTGTTGTGCATGGTGGTACAATAATGTCGGTTATGGAAAGATTTTCCGATGAACACAAAAGCTATTATGATTATCATGTTGAAAACGGACACGGATACAAATGCCTTTTCGACGGAAAATCGTTAAAAATACTGGAGAGAATATGAATAAAGCAATACTTGTAATCCCTGTTTTACTTGGTTTTGTCCTTGATTGTATAATAGGGGATCCATATACAATGCCTCATCCCATAAGGCTGATAGGAAATATGATTTCTTTTCTTGAAAAGAAAATAAGAACGAAGCTCAGTAATAATCTCAGATTCGGTGGCATAATACTCGGTATTACGGTTATTCTTATCAGTACAATTATACCATTAATTTTACTTTTCGTTTCATATCGGATTTCATTGATTTTAGGTGTAATAGTCGAAAGTATATTGTGTTTTTATCTCATTGCGCCTAAATGCCTTAAAGATGAAAGTATGAAAGTCTACCGAAAAATAGCTGAAAACGATACAGAGGGAGCAAGAAAGGCTGTATCAATGATAGTCGGTCGTGATACTGCTGTACTTGATGAAAAGGGGATAATAAAAGCGGCAGTTGAGACGGTTGCAGAAAATACATCTGACGGAGTAACAGCACCTCTGATGTATATTTCATTAGGAGGGACAAGTCTCGGATTTCTGTATAAAGCCGCAAATACCCTTGATTCAATGGTTGGCTACAAGGATGAAAAATACAGGGAAATAGGATGTTTCTCAGCAAAATTTGATGATATACTTAATTATATTCCGTCAAGAATATCCGCACTTGCAATGATTCTCGCTTCGGGTTTTCTCGGATATGACATGAAAAATGCGTACAGAATATGGAAACGTGACCGAAGAAAACACGCAAGTCCTAATTCAGCACAAACTGAATCCGTATGTGCGGGGGCATTGGGAGTACAGCTTGCAGGTGATGCATATTATTTCGGAAAGCTTCACAAAAAGGAATATATCGGGGATAATTCAAGAGAAATTGAAAATGAGGATATAAAAAGGGCAAACAAACTGATGTACGGAACATCGGTTATTATTATGATTCTCGGAATAATAATAAGAGTGGTTTTATGGGGAGTGATTCTGAAATGAACAGGCAGGAACATGGGGGGAATATATGTGACGGAGAAATCAGACTTGATTTTTCGGTTAATCTCAATCCTTTCGGAATGCCCGAAAATGTCAGAAAATCAGTGATTTCACATTGTGATTTATGGGAGAAATATCCCGACCATAACTGTTATGAACTGAGAAAAAAACTGGCTGAAAAGCATGGAGTTTCCATAGAAAACATCGTATGCGGAAACGGTGCGGATGATTTGATTTTCAGAATTGTACAGGCTTTCAGACCGAAAAAGTGTCTTATTACAGCCCCGACATTCAGCGAGTACAAAAAGGCTGTGTTGCAGAATAATGGAAAAATAACCGAATATCCTTTGAGAAAAGAAAATAATTTCAGCGTTGAGAATGATATTACAGATTATATCACAGATGATACGGACATGATTTTTCTCTGTAATCCGAATAATCCCACAGGGAAAACAATATCACCCGAAATTCTTTGTAATGCTGCGGAAAAATGTCTTGAAACAGGCCGTATTCTTGTTTGTGATGAATGTTTTATGGAATTTACGGGGAATGCTGAAAAACTTGGATTATTTCAGTTTATGAATAAGAATACAATAATTATAAAGGCTTTCACAAAGACTTATGCGATGGCAGGTTTAAGGCTTGGATATGCGATTTTCGGAGACATTGAAAAGGCTGAAAAAACCGAAAGAACAGGGCAGTTCTGGAGTGTTTCGTCACCTGCGCAGACGGCAGGAATATCAGCACTTTCAGAAAATGAATATCTCAGAGAATCTGTTGAGTATGTAAAAAACGAAAGAGAATATCTGTCGGAACAGCTTGAAAAAATCGGTATGAAAGTATATCCTTCTGAGGTGAATTATATTTTGTTTTACAGCGAAACGGAATTGTATGAAAAAATGCTTTCGGAGAAAATTCTCATTCGTGATTGTTCTGAATACAGTAATCTTGGAAAAGGGTTTTACAGAATAGGAATAAAAGTGCATGAGGATAATATGTGTCTGATTGATACGCTGAGGAGGGTGATGAATGGCTAAGGCAATAATGATTCAGGGAACAATGTCAAATTCGGGTAAAAGCTTTATTACTGCGGCATTGTGCAGAATATTCAGACAGGACGGATATTCCGTTTCACCATTCAAGTCCCAGAATATGGCTCTGAATTCATATATCACAAAGGATGGCTACGAAATAGGCAGGGCTCAGGCAATGCAGGCTGAAGCGGCAGGAACTGAGCCGAGTGTACTTATGAATCCCATACTTCTGAAGCCGACAACCGATATAGGTTCACAGGTAATCGTAAACGGAAAAGTCTATGAAAATATGACTGCAAGAGAGTATTTCAGACGAAAAACAGAGTTGATTCCGCATATAAAAAGTGCGTTTGATGAACTGTCGGAAAAGAATGACATAATAGTAATAGAGGGAGCAGGAAGTCCTGTTGAACTTAATCTGAAATCCGATGATATAGTTAATATGGGAATGGCAAAAATAGCAAAAGCACCTGTCATTCTTGTGGGAGATATAGATTTAGGCGGAGTATTCGCACAGCTTCTCGGAACAATCAGCCTTTTTGAACCCGATGAACGTGCAATGGTAAAGGCAATGATTGTGAATAAATTTCGTGGTGATATTTCCCTTTTCAAAGAGGGAACGGAAATACTCGAAAATCGTTCGGGAGTACCTGTTCTTGGAGTTGTACCACATATAAAATGCGATATTGAAGACGAGGACAGCCTTTCACATAAGCTTGAAAATACCGAAAAAAAGGGGATAATTGATATTGCAGTTATCCGTCTTCCTAAGATGTCGAATTTTACTGATTTTGATGTATTTTCACAATACGACGGAGTATCGGTGCGTTATGTCAGCAGATATACGGAACTCGGAACTCCCGATTTAATAATTATCCCCGGTACAAAAAGTACGGTATCTGATATGAAATTCATGCGTGAATCGGGAATTGAACTTGCTGTAAAACGCTGTGTTTCAAGAAATATCCCTGTATTCGGAATATGCGGAGGGTATCAGATTCTTGGAGCTGAAATATCAGATCCCGAAAATACTGAGGGCGGCGGAAGTATATCGGGAATGGGACTTCTGAATTGTACAACTGTTTTTTCAAAAGAGAAAAAAACAATTCAGACAAATGGAAAATTCAGCAGTATAACAGGATTTTTCAGTTGTCTGTCAGACTGTGAATTCAACGGATATGAAATACATTCGGGAGTTACCTCAGATAAAGGTAATTCTCTCACAAACTGTGGAGGTTCGTATAACGGAAACGTCGCAGGATGCTATATTCACGGAATTTTCGATAACAGCGAGGTTTCCGAAAGACTTGTAAAAAGGCTTTTTGAAGCAAAAGGGATAGAATACCGTGGGGGATTTGCCGACAGAAAAGCTTATAAGGAAAAACAGTTTGATATACTTGCCGAAAACGTCAGAAACAGCATTGATATGAAACTTCTTTACAAAATACTGAATGAGGGAATATAGATGAATCTTGAATATGTGCTTCCGAATGAAATAGAAAAGCGTTCATTTGAAATAATTGAAAGTGAACTGCCATACGATATTGCAGAGGATATAAAGCCTGTTGTGATGAGGGCGATTCATACAACAGCAGATTTTGATTATCTTGAAAATCTTTGTTTTTCCGAAAATGTCATAGCGAGGGCAATTGAACTGTTAAAAAACGGTGCTGTGATTGTAACCGATACAAATATGGCATTATCGGGAATAAATAAAACTGCACTTGCAAAACTCGGCTGTGAGGCTGTATGTTTCATGGCGGATTCAGAAGTTGCAGAAATCGCAAAACAGAATGGAACAACACGTGCTGTTGCATCTGTTGACAAAGCGGCAAAACTAAACAAGCCTGTGATTTATGCTGTAGGGAATGCTCCGACAGCACTGATAAGACTTTGTGAACTGATTGACAGTGAAAAATTCCGTCCAGAACTGATAATAGGATGTCCTGTTGGATTTGTGAATGTGGTGCAGTCAAAGGAAATGATAATGGAACGAGATGTGCCTTTTATAGTTGCAAGAGGTCGAAAAGGCGGAAGTAATGTTGCAGCGGCGATATGTAATGCACTAATGTACATGATAACAAGATAAAAAAATGTGGTATTGGTTAAATAAACTGTATCTGTTGTATGAATTGTACAAAGGGGCTTGAATTTTTCGTACAATGTGATATAATTAATTATGTTCGGACAATTATGATCTGTTAGCGCAAACAGAGAAAATGAAATAACATAAATACAGACGGTGCTTTCCATACTTTCAGTATGGGAAAGGTAAAAGGGAAACGTGTGAAAATCATGTACGAACTCGTCACTGTGAGCGTGGAGCTGAAAGCTGTTCGTTAAGCGAAGTCACTGAGAAATCGGGAAGGCTTGTTTTCAGCAATGATGCGTGAGTCAGGAAACCTGCCGTTTTGTAGGTACAGAAATGAGCAATCATTTCAGATCACGAGGTATTGATCGTACTGCGGACAAAACATATGATCGTACCTTTCAATTAATGAAAGGAATGAGTTAAAAATGAAAAAATTTACTATATTTATGATGTGTGTTGCCCTTACTGCATCACTTGCATCATGTGGAACAACAGAGAATTCTTCTTCTGAGGTCAGCGAATCATCAGTTGTTGAGGAAGTAACAGAGGCTGAGACAGAGGAAGAAACAACAGAAGAAGCTGTTGAAGAAGAAACAGAAGCAGAGACCGAGGCAGAGGAAGATGTTGACGACGAAGAGAATTACGACACAGGAGATGCAAGTCTCGATAATATTCGTAATCAGGACGAAATCGGCGAAAGCGAACTTCTCGTTCTCAGCTTTGGTACAAGCTATAACGACAGCAGAAGACTTACAATCGGAGCAATTGAGAATGCACTCGAAAATGCATTCCCTGATTATTCAGTAAGACGTGGATTTACAGCAAATATCATCATTGACCATGTTGAGAGACGTGACGGATTCCTTATTGATGATGTAAAGGCAGCACTCGACAGAGCAGTTGCAAACGGTGTAAAGACACTTGTTGTACAGCCTACACACCTTATGAACGGACTTGAATACAATGACATCGTAGATGAAGTTGCACAGTATTCAGACGCATTTGAAAAGGTTGTATTTGGTGAGCCGCTCCTCACAAGTGACGAGGACTTCAAGACAGTTGAGAATGCAATTGTTGACTGGACAAAGGAATATGACGACGGAGAGACTGCTATTTGCTTCATGGGACACGGTACAGAGGCAGATTCAAACGCTGTATATCAGAAGATGCAGGATTTACTTGCAGAAGACGGATATACAAATTACTTTGTAGGTACAGTTGAGGCAGCTCCGAGTCTTGATGATGTTCTTGCAAAGGTTAAGTCAGGCGAGTACAAGAGAGTAATTCTTGAGCCACTCATGGTTGTTGCAGGTGACCACGCAAACAATGACATGGCAGGTGACGAAGAGGACTCATGGAAGTCAGCATTTGAGGCTGAGGGATATGAGGTTGAATGTCTGTTAAGAGGTCTTGGCGAAAACGAGACAATTCAGCAGCTTTACGTAGCTCATGCTCAGAAGGCAATTGACAGCCTTGCTGACTAATCATAAATATTAAGTGTGTTTTCAGATTAATATAATACAGCGGAGGGTTTGTGCCTTCCGCTGTTTTGATAGGAGAAATAATTATGAAGAAATTAATCGTATTAATGACAGTAACAGGCTTTATGCTTTCAGCATTTGCATCATGCGGAGAGACAGATAATTCATCATCTGAGACAGTATCGGAAATTGTTACAGAAGCAGAGATTACAGAAGAAGCAACAGAGGAAGCAACAACTGAAGAAGCTGTGGAAACATCCGAAAAGTCGGACGGTGTTGCAGGTGAGGGCGATACTGTTGCTCCTGAAACTGTCGGATTCGAGGGAATGACAGCCATATATGGTGACAGCCTTAACAATGGTGAGTATACTATTTTTGTTGATTCAAGTTCTTCAATGTTCAAAATCGTTGACTGTACCCTTTATGTTGCAGACGGAGAATTAAGCGCAAAGCTGACAATGAGCGGAACAGGCTACGGAATGCTTTTCATGGGAACAGGCGAGGAAGCTGTAAATTCCGATGAAAGCGAGTTTATTCCTTATGCTGAGGAAAATGAACAGTATACATTTACTGTACCTGTTTCAGCACTTGATGAGATAATTGATTGTGCCGCATACAGCAAAAAGAAGGAAAAATGGTATGACAGACAGCTTGTATTCAGAGCAGATTCACTTCCGATTGACGCATTTGCAGAGGGTACTGTAAATACAGCAGATACACTTTCAATCGAGGACGGAGAATACACAATTGAAGTGTCTCTTGAAGGTGGTTCAGGAAAAGCAACAGTACAGACACCTGCAAAGCTTACAGTTACAGACGGACAGCCGACAGCAGAGATTATATGGAGCAGTAAGAATTACGACTACATGGTTGTTGACGGAGAAAAATATTATTCTGAAATAATCGACGAGCGTTCTGTATTTGAAATTCCCGTACTCGGATTTGATTTCAAGATTCCTGTTTCAGCTGATACAACAGCAATGAGTACACCTCATGAAATCGAATACACACTTTATTTTGATTCAGCAACACTTGAACAGATAAGCGAATGAAAAAAATAATAATTTCTGTTCTCTTAACAGTTTCATTATGTTCATGTGGAAAAACACAGGATATATCCGACTTTTCAACATCATCCAACAAAAACAGCATGGAATTGAAATATGCAGAACAGTTTACAGTTGACTATAACGAGAATGGAAATGCTGTTGTCACAATCGGGGGAGATGAAAAATATCTGCTTTTACCCGAAGGTGAAACAGCCGATAATGACGATGTAACGGTAATTAATATTCCTGTTGAAAACATATATCTTGCTTCGTCGTCTGTTATGGATTTGTTCTACAGCTTAGATTCTCTCGATTCTGTAAAGTTTACCTCAACGGATGAAAATAACTGGGGACTTGATTATGTGACAAGTGCAATAAACAATGGTGATATTCAGTACGCAGGAAAATACAGAACTCCCGATTTTGAAATGCTTATATCGGGAAACTGCGGACTTGCACTTGAAAATACGATGATATATCATACTCCTGAAATCAAGGAACAGCTTGAAAATCTTGATATTCCTGTAATGGTTGAGCGTTCAAGCTATGAATCACATCCTCTCGGAAGAATGGAATGGGTAAAGCTGTACGGACTTCTCACAGGAAAAGAGAAAGAAGCAGAGGAATTTTTTAATTCAAATGCTGAAAAAGTTGAAAATCTTGAAATACAGCAGACAGGCGAGAAAAAGAAAATCGCATTTTTCTATGTAAGTTCAAACGGATATGTCAATATACGAAAACCCGATGATTATGTTTCAAGAATGATTGAACTTGCAGGAGGGGAATATATTTTCACAGCAGAGGATTTGTCTGTCGAGGAAAATGCACTGTCAACAATGAATATCGACCTTGAACTATTCTATGAAAAGGCAAAAGATGCTGATATAATAATTTATAACAGCACAATAGGAGGAGAACCCGAATCGGGACAGCAGCTTCTTGAACAATGCCCTCTTATTGCTGATTTTAATGCATATCATGAAGGAAACGCATGGTATACGGATAAGAATATGTTTCAGCAGACAAGTGCCGTTGCCGATATGATAAAGGAACTTAATCTGATTATATCGGGCGAAAATGAAAAAGACGAGTATTTCCACCATATAGAACCGACGGAGTAAATATGAAAAACAGAAAACTGAGATATACTGTATGTACATTGATTCTTCTTATTCTTCTTGCTGTAATGCTTGTACTGAATCTTGTGGTGGGAAGTGCCGAAATAACAGCTTCTGAGGTATGGGATGTATTATCGGGAAAAAACTCTGAGGGATATATTGCAAATATAATAATGAAAATCAGACTTCCACGAACTCTGTCGGCACTCGTGCTGGGTGGAGCGTTGTCTGTATCGGGCTATTTATTGCAGAATTTCTTTGCTAATCCGATTGCAGGACCTTTTGTACTCGGAATATCGTCGGGAGCAAAACTTGTTGTTGCGCTTGTTATGATTGTATTTCTCAGCAATGGTGCAATAGTTAATTCAGGTGTGCTTATAACAGCATCATTTGTCGGTTCAATGCTTTCTATGGGATTGATTCTGCTGATTTCGGGACGTGTGAAAAATATGTCTCTCCTCATAGTGACAGGAGTAATGACAGGATATATATGTTCGGCGGTAACAGAACTTGCAGTAACATTTGCGGACGATTCAAATATAGTAAACCTTCATAACTGGTCAATGGGTACATTTTCGGGTACAGATATGAAAGAGGTTAAAGTAATGTCAGCAGTTGGTTTTACAGCCATGATTTTCACATTTATGATTTCAAAACCACTCGGGGCATATCAGCTTGGAGAGGTTTATGCAGAAAATATGGGAGTAAACATAAAGCTTTTCCGATTTGTGCTTATACTTCTTTCAAGCATTCTTTCAGCCTGTGTGACAGCATTTGCAGGCCCTGTTTCATTCCTCGGAGTAGCATCACCACACATAGTTAAGGGAATGTACGGAACATCGAAACCGATAATAATAATTCCATCGGCATTTCTCGGAGGTGCAGTAATGTGCATGGGATGTGATTTGATGGCAAGGACTTTGTTTTCACCGACGGAACTCAGTATCAGCACAGTTACGGCTGTAATCGGTGCGCCGATTGTAATCAGCATAATGCTTAAACGTGGAAAAAGGAGAGAATCGGAATGATGATAAAGGCTGAAAAACTCTCCGCAGGATATGGAAAGAAAATAGTAGTTGAAAATGCTGAATTTACCATAAATAAAGGGGAAATAATAACCCTTATAGGTTCAAATGGTTCAGGCAAATCAACTTTACTGAAAACGATTGCAAGACAGCTTGAACCTTGTGGCGGCAGACTTTTTATAGAGAATCGTGAAATAAAAGAGTACAGCGGTAAGGAGTTTTCAAAAAAGCTTTCAATAATGATGACAGGTCGCATGAAAACAGAACTTATGACCTGTCGTGATGTGGTTGAAAGCGGAAGATATCCGTATACAGGGATGCTCGGAATTCTCTCAGACGAGGATATAGTAAAAACTGACGAGGCTATGAAACTTGTAAGGGCAGAAGAACTTGCAGAGTGTGATTTCGGCAGAATAAGTGACGGACAGAGACAGAGAGTATTACTTGCAAGAGCGATATGTCAGAATACAGAAATAATGCTCCTTGACGAACCGACTTCGTTTCTTGATGTTCGCTGTAAGCTTGAATTGCTTAGTCTTTTGAGGAATATGGTGAAGCAAAAGGGGATAACCGTAATAATGTCGCTCCATGAAATTGACCTTGCAAAGCGTATTTCTGACCGTGTAATATGTATAAAAAACGGAAAAACAGACCGCATAGGTTCACCCGATGAAATACTTACGGATGAATACATCAGCAGTCTGTTTGACATTGATTTTGATATTTATAAAGAGTTCTACGATACAGGCAACCATGATTGATTGTCTGTATTTTTTATTCAATTGTTTCATTATAGGGAAAATAATAATCAAGAAGGAGATTTACCATTCTCGAATAACTCTGAATTCCGTCATCAACACCATTTACTTTAAGGCTTGTGTCTGTTGTTTTGTCGGATACATTTTTAACTGTTTCTGTTGAGATTATTTCTTTATGCTGATTCTTATTCCAGTAATCATCGGGAACAAATCTGAACCAGTCGTTTTTTACTTTTTCGGAAATACTGTCGGTAAGTTCACAGCCTTCAGCAATTTTATTTTTATAAATCTGATTATGTACGTATTCAAGAGCGTCGAGATAACCGCTGTATTGAACTTCATTATTATCACTAAGAGAAGTTGCGATAAATGATACAAAATTCGCTTCATCTTCCTGCATGAAACCTTTAAGGTGAGCAAATTCATGACAGAGAACCTGCGGTAGATTTGTGCTTACCATATCTTTATTGTATGCTGATTCCATTGAAAACGGGAAATAAATGCCAAGCAGATTCGACTGACTCATAAAAAAAGAAAAAATAACAGGTTTTGCCTCAGGATAATATCCTCTGAGCTGTGGATATGTTTCTGAGGCTTTTTTCATTGCCTTAACGCACTCTGTCTGTGCATCTGCCGTTAAAATGAATCTGTTGTTTTCGTCTCTCGGAACTTCATCCGCAAGTGAATTTGCTTTCTCTATGATAATTTCATAGAGCTTGACAAGTTCATCCTGAGAGTGAGTCTTTGATTCAAAATATCTTTCTGAAAAAGTAGTGCATCCGTAGAGTATAAAGCAGTTCAGAGTTTCGGTTGTCATAACAAAAGCTAAAGCCCATAAAGCGAAAGAAAGTGAAAAGAATGCGGTTTTAAGCCTTGATTTTTTATTGAATATAATAATGATAATCATAAGCGGTATTCCGAGTGTTACGAGAATGACCGCAGAAGCAACAAGGATTTCTCCGATTGAAAACGGAAAGAGACCATTCAGAAATACAAACGGAGATGATATGTATGGAAAAATATTGGTTGCATAGAAATCTGCAAATTGTCTGTTTGTTCTTCCGATAAAAGTCAGAATAACAGAGAATACAATTAATATAAGCGGAACAGAATATCTTTTTTTCACACTGAAAACCTCCTTTCATTTATTATAGCATAGGATTTTTGAATAATCAATGTATATTTTTTCCTCAAAAAACTTGCATTAATTCTTATAGTATGATATAATGATTTTGTACATATTTATGAAGATGACAGTATAGGGAGAAAAGGGGAGAAATATGAAACTAATTAAGAGAATAGCTGCGGCGGTTATGTGTTTTGTATTTTTGACCGCCTGTTCTGATGAAACGATAATTCCGTTTACTGAGCATAGTGATGATTCAATGAGTGTTTCAGACAAAGATAATGAATACAATGCCGATATGATTTACTGGAATTTTCGTGAAAAAGTGAATGCTGAAAATAATGAAATATCATTGAAAGGTACAGTTGACTCCGAAATCATCGCTGATGCTGTTTCAATGTTCAAGAGAGATCATCCGGATTATTTCTGGCTTAACGGATATTCAATAACAACCGATTCACTTAAAACTGATATATGTTTTTTCGTGCTTAATGATTATCCCGTAGTGAGGCTGAAAAGTATGTATTCCGAACTTGAAAACGAAGCTGAAAAAATAGTTTCGATGGCAAATGAATATGATACAGATTATGAGAAGATTCTGTTTGTTCATGATTATATAATCAATAATACTGCGTATGATTACGACGGAGCAAGTTCGGGAGTAAACGGAATATGGGGTACTGCATACGGATGCCTTGTAAACGGTTCAGCAATTTGTCAGGGATATGCTGAAGCTTTCATGCTTCTGATGAACAAACTCAATATTGAATGCGGACTTTGTACAGGAGATTCAGACAGAGGCAGGCACGCATGGAACTATGTTAAATCCGACGGTAAATACTACTGGATAGATACGACATGGGATGATCCGGAAAACAGCGAATCAGGTCTTGGAAGACTTGAACACAAATATTTTCTTGTCAATGATGAGATGATAACACGAACAAGAAAATTTGATGACGATCTGCTTTTTGTTCCGAAATGCAGGTATCTTGACAACAACTACTACATAAGGAACGGAAGTTATCTTAATGAATATAATGCTGATGTTCTTGGAATGAAAATGCTTGAGAACTATGAAAATGGTGAAATCAGCGTAATGTACAGTTCAGAGGAAGCTTACAAGGATGCTGTCTATTCTCTGTTTGAACTTGAGGAAATCTGGTATGTTGTCAGTTATGCAGGAGCATACGGTGAAATAAAGTACTCACATGACGACAAAATGCGTGTGATAACGATTAATTTCTGAATAAAAAATCCCGAAAGAATTATCTTTCGGGATTCCTTTTAATTTTTGTCAAAGAATTTCTGAACAACAGGAATAAGCATACCGCCGAGAGCATTTCCTATTGCTACAACAAGTATATAAAGCGCACTTTTAACTGATGCACCTGCGGCAAACATATAGAAACAATCTGCAACAGAATGGTTGAATCCGCAGAAAATGAATACCATTACAGGAACGGAAACACCGAATACAAATGAAACATCATGTCCGCTTGCTCTGCACTTTTTACCGTTATCAACAGCGAGATACATAAGCATACCGCAGAAAAATCCGAGTAAAAGCTGACTCAGAATATCATCGTTTGTCTTGGTTTCCATTGAAACAACAGCCGCATCGTGGATTTTATCACCGATTCTCGAAAGACGTACAAACAATGCCGCTGTACCTGTTCCGATTACATTACCGAGAAAAGTAATAAGAACCTCTCTTATGTAAATCGGCTTATTATCGGGAATATATCCGACTTTTCCTGTATAAAGAGCAAATCCACGCTGAATGATAGTAAATAAACCAAAGCTGAACATAAATGCTCCCATGAGTTTATTTTCCATACCAAGATACACCGTACCGCCTAAACCAATCATGATACCTGACATTATTGCTTTAAGAAGTATACTTTTGAATGATTCTACCTTCATTTTCATTCTCCTTTATAAATATGATTATCGACATAATTATACCACTAATTGCAGGATATGTCAATAAACAATATTTCATTTTTTTAGTTTACAGAATGAAAGTTCAAGGTATTGACCTTCTTCAACGGTAACTGTTTCGTTTTCTCTCGTTTCATATCCGCTTGATGCACATTGAATTCCGTCTACTGCGATAATATCCGAATAAATAATCCACTCTTCATAGCCCTGATCGGTAAGTGATTCAAGTTCATACGTTCCGGGTTCAAAATCCACACCGCAAAGGAACATTCCTGAACCCTGAAAAGGGCTGTGTGTAACGCTTCTTTTGGAAATATCATAAGCATTAGCCCACGAAAAATGGAAATATCCGTTTCCTTCAAGATGAACGTATGCCGAATTCTGCCCCCATTTGAAAGAAATTTCATTTTCGGCATTCGGATCAGAGTAAATACCCATAGGAAAATCACCGTAAGAATCGGCAGGTCCTGAATACATCATAAGATAATCGCCTTCGGGAATATCAACGCCTATCTCATAGGTTCCCATTGAGTATACTCCGTTATTCTTGTTTATTTCATTTGAATCATAAACCTTCCTGTCGGATAAATCTGTATCTGAATCATCAGACTGAGAATAGGAAGTGTTTATGTGCGGTGAAGGTATATTTTCGTTTTTGACAGGCTTTATTGAATTTACGATATTTATAACAACAGATATAATCGTAACAATTGTTCCAATCGAAAAAACACCGCCCAGAATTTTCTTTGATTTTTTACCGTTGTTTACCTCTGCATATTCAGTTGTTTTGACAGGTTTTTCAGTAATCTCTATAAAGCTTTGGTCAACCAGCGTTCCGCAATTCGGACAGTTTTTTCTTATTCCGAGATTATCTGTAACCTTACTGCAATACGGACAAGTATATTTTTTCATTTAATCACCCATAATCATTATCTCACAATTACTTAAATTTGTCAATAATAAAGTTTTGAATTATCACTGTGTAAATCAATTTTCAAAATGAATACTTGCTATTTATGAGTTAATGTGATATAATATTACTTGTTATTAACTTATACGGGGAGTGGAAAAATGGTAAAGTATATTTTACTGGTTGTCGGATTTGTTCTTCTTATCAAGGGGGCAGACTTTTTCGTTGAGGGAAGTTCAAGTGCGGCTAAAATGCTTAAAGTCCCTGCGCTGATTATCGGAATGACGATAGTTGCAATGGGTACAAGTCTGCCTGAAACGTCGGTCAGCGTAAGTGCGGCACTTGCTGGAAAAAATGAACTTGCTATCAGTAATGTTGTCGGTTCAAACATATTCAATCTCATGGTAGTTTGCGGGTTATGTGCGGTGCTGTGTCCTTTGGAAATCAGCAAAGAAGCACTTAAACAGGATTTTCCGTTTTCAATCATAATCGCTGGTTTGCTGATTCTTCTCGGTATAATTGGCGGAGCTGTCGGACATATTGATGGAGCAATACTTCTTGCGGTGTTTGTCGGATTTCTTCTTATGATGATTCGTTCAGCAAAGAAACATCAGGAATCAGGGGAATCCGAAGCAGAGGATTATAAAATAATCCCATTATGGAAATGTCTTTTGTTTATAATAGGCGGAGTTATAGCAATTGCCCTCGGTGGAAAAATGGTAGTATCGGGAGCATCCGACATAGCAAGGGCATTCGGAATGTCTGATAATCTCATAGGAATGACAGTGGTTGCGCTCGGAACAAGTCTGCCTGAGCTTGTAACATCAGTTGTTGCAGCAAAGAAAAAAGAGCTTGATATGGCTCTCGGAAATGTAATCGGTTCAAATGTATTTAACATACTTTTTGTTCTTGGAATTGCATCTGCTATTTCTCCTGTTGCATATACAGCAGAAAATATTGTTGATACATCTGTTCTTATAGCAATGAGTCTTATTGTTCTTGTATTCTGTCTGAAGAAGAAACAGCTTGACAGGATTCATGGAATAGCAATGCTTACAATCTATGCAGGATATACAACATACATATTTATGAGATAAAACAAACTCCTGTATCACAAAATGATACAGGAGCATTATTTTACTTATTTTTTTCTTCTTACAAGGACTGCAACAATATCAGGACCTATATTTGCTGAAACAGCGGCACCTATATTTCCAATCATTTCAGCTTTTTTACCTGTCTTTTTATAGAGTTCCTTTTCAATTTCCTTTGCAAGAGTATCATCACGGCCATGAATGATAAGATAAGGAGTCTGCGGAGTCATGTTCTTTTCTGCACACTCGACGAGTTTTGGAACAATATTCTTTTCGCCCCTGACTTTATCTACGGTTTCTGTAGTACCGTCAGCGAAAAGAATAATGGGTTTAAGTCCGAGAAGTTCACCTGCAAAAGCCTTTGCGGCTGAGATTCTTCCTGATTTTCTTGCATATTTCAGATTATAAGGTACAGCATAGATTCCGCATACATTGAACCAGTCCTCAAGATATGCAATTATTTCCTCAACCTCTGCGCCTCTGCGTATTTTTTTAACAGCTTCCATAATCGGATATCCGTAAAATAAGGTATAGCATTTTGAATCAAGATTATAAATATTGATTTTACCTTCTGCATCGGGATTGTTTTCAAAGAAATCATTTTTTCCGAGAATTGAATTGTTGTATGTTCCCGAACCCTGACTGTTGATTGAAACGCAGATAATATCAGTGTAACCCTCGTTGAAAATTTCCTTGTATGCCTCCTCAAATCTTATCGGGTTAATCTGAGAATGCTTTGGAATTTCCTCTGTATTTGACATCAGTTCATATACTTCCTGAGCAGACTTGTCAAATGTTTCTCTGAATGACTCTCCGCCTATAGTGAGTTCAAAAGGAAGAACTTTTATTCCGAGTTCTTCAATGGTTTCCTTCGGAAGGTCACAGCAGCTGTCTGTGAGTATCATAATTTTAGACATATAAATCTATCTCCTTTACCATTGGTATTGTGTCAGTTTTCCCTCTCTTGAAAGGTCCGGATAGTCCCATTGACGGAGAACTTCATAAACTGCAATTGCAACCGAATTTGAAAGATTAAGGCTTCTCAGTTCATTTCTCATGGGAATTCTCATGCAGTTTTCGGGATTGTCATGAAGCATTTTTTCGGGAAGTCCTGCATCTTCTCGCCCGAAAACGAGGTATGAATTGTCAGGATACTTTCCATCGCTGTGGATGTGTCTGCCTTTAGTGGTAAAATAGTAAAAAATACCGCCTTTGTTCTTCTCAAAGAAATCATCAAGACTGTCATAATAGGTAATATCGAGTTTGTCCCAGTAATCAAGACCTGCACGTTTAAGCTGTTTGTCAGTGACCTCGAAGCCGAGAGGTCTTACAAGATGAAGCCTTGCTCCCGTAACAGCGCAGGTACGGGATATATTCCCCGTATTCTGAGGTATCTGAGGTTCTACAAGGACTATATTAAGATTATTCATGTTTTTCCTCTTTATTATTCATGAAATGGAAAATATTGTATCGAATAAAAAATGTGTTTTTTCAGAAAATATAAATACCGACAAGGTAATATTTTTCGGAGGTGATATCATGGATATAAAATCAGCGGCAAAAGGAGCAGCAGCAGGAACTGCTGTCGGCATAATGTGTTATTATCTGACATCATCCGCTCCTGTGAAAAAACACAGCATAAAGAAAAGCGCAGGAAAGACACTTAAAGCAGCGGAAGATCTGCTTATGGATATAGCGTCAACCTTTATGTGACTGATGTACCGTTACTGTTTTTGCGGAATCCGAGATAACTTTCAAGAATAATCGTAGCCGCAACAGCATCAACAACAGCCTTACGCTTTTTTCCTCTTGTATTAGTTGTGTTGAGATAGTTATGAGCGGAAACCGTTGTACAGCGTTCATCCCACAGCTTTACGGGGCAATTGGTGAGTTCTCCGAGTTTTTCAGCAAAAAGCTGACACTTCTCAGCACGTTCACCTATTGTTCCGTTCATATTTTTAGGATAACCTACAACTATTTCCTCTGCCCGCTGTTCTTTAGCAAGTTCAGCGGTTTTTTCTATACATTTATCAAAATCCTTTTCGCTGATTACGCAAACAGGTGAAGCAATCATTTCACTTTTGCCGCAAACTGCAATACCTGTTCTTGAATCACCAAAGTCTACTGCCATTATTATCATATCATCACCATGGCTTTACTGTGCCGATAATATCCTTAACTGATGCAATGCCCTTGCTGTCAAGAAATTCGTTCATTTCATCAATGATTTTTACGGGAGCAAAAGGATCTGTAAAAATAGCCGCACCGACCTGTACAGCAGATGCACCTGCCATCATAAGTTCAATTGCATCACGTCCCGATGAAACACCACCCATTCCGATAACAGGAATTTTAACAGCATTTGCAACCTGCCATACCATGCGTACAGCAATAGGAAATACGGCAGGACCACTCATTCCACCGACATTATTGTGAAGAATCGGTCTGCCTGTGTCGATGTTGATTCTCATTCCGAGAAGTGTATTTATAAGTGATACAGCATCAGCACCTGCATCCTCAACAGCCTTTGCAATATCAACAATACTTGTTACATTCGGAGAAAGCTTTACAACGAGAGGTTTTGTAGTAACTTTGCGTACCTGACGTGTAACCTCAGCCGCCATTTCACAGCTTGTTCCAAAAGCCGCACCGCCTTGTTTTACGTTAGGGCATGAGATATTGGGTTCAATCATGTGTGCATCTGTGGATTCGAGTTTTTCCGCAACCTGAACGCACTCATCAACTGTTGAACCTGCGATATTTGAAAGAACAACCAAATCCTTTGTCATGAGATATGGTAGTTCTTTTTTAATAAAATGGTCGATTCCGGGATTCTGAAGTCCTACGGAATTAAGCATACCTGACGGAGTTTCGGCGATTCTTGGAGCAATGTTGCCTGTTCTCTTGTGGAGAGTAGTACCCTTTGTTGCAATTCCTCCGAGTTTGTTAAGAGGGAAAAGTTCTTCGTACTCTCTGCCGTATCCGAATACGCCCGAAGCAGGAATAATCGGATTTTTAAAATCAACACCGCAAATATTAACAGACATATCAGCCATTACCAAATTACCTCCTCAGCTTTGAATACAGGACCATCCTTGCATACATGAGCAAAATACTCCTCATCATTTCTTACGGTTTTACAAGCACAACCGAGACACGCACCGATTCCGCAAGCCATTCTTTCTTCGAGTGAAATTTCGCAGTAAATTCCCTTATCCCTGCAAATTGCGGCAATGCCTTTTAACATAGGCATTGGACCACAGGCATATACTGCATCAATTCCGCCTTTTTCCACAAGCTCACCCAATGGCTGAGTTACAAATCCGTGAATACCGGCTGAACCATCATCTGTGCAGAGTACAGCCTCAGCACCTGTCTTTTTGAAATCATCCTGTAAAATCACAGCAGATGCGTTTCTAAAACCTGAAATAACGGTTGCTTTTTCACCATAAGCCTCAGCAAGAGGAAGCATAGGAGGTGTACCGATACCACCGCCGATAAGAATAACTTTTTTAAATTCGTTGTTTACTGTGAATCCGTGACCGAGAGGAGCAAGCATATCAATAAGTTCGCCCTCATTCAGTTTAGCAATTTCATTCGTACCTTCTCCACGAATTTCAAAAACAATTCGTAAAGTCCCTTTGTTCTTGTCAATTCCGCAAATCGAAATCGGTCTGCGGAGTGTAAAGCTTCCGACTCTGATGTGGACAAACTGTCCCGGTACAGCAACTTCGGCAACTTCGGGACAAAGAATCTCAAAGCTGTAAATATTTTTTGCAATTGCTGTTTTGTTTGTTATGATATATTTACCCTGTGTATATTTCATAAATACTCCTTTCAATATCTGTAATCTTTGTTCTTGCCGCATTTGGTACATATCTTCCTGAAATATCCTTTGAAATCTCCTCCGCAGTGCAGACATTTTCCATTTTTGCACCGATGAAATACAACATCAGAAAAAGCAGGATTCGCAGAGATATTAGCCCATTCAAAAACAGTATCATCATTGCAGTTGTTAATTGTGTTTTCATTCATGGATACAATTCTGTCGCTTATGGATACAGTCATAAGACCGGTACAGCCGGAAAAGGCATTTTCGCCTATATTCACCCTGTTATTATCCCTTACACTTGCAGGTATTTCAATAAAACTCAGGCTTGTACATCCGTCAAAAGCGGATATTCCGATTCTTTTAACATTTTTTGGAAGAATTACAGCAGCGAGACGTATGCATCCGAAAAACGAATAATCACCGATTATTCTCACTGTATCAGGAATAAGAACTGATGTTATGTCTGTCCTGTTTTTGAAAGCATCTTCACCGATTTCGCTGACTGTTTCAGGAATAACAACATCAGTATCCTTACCTCTGTATTTAACCAGTACACCACGTCTTATTGCAAATTCAGGGGTACTGTCATCAATATCTCTTTCGTTGAAACTTTTAACCGCTTTTTGAACGTTGAACGGAACTTTACATAGTTCACAAATCCATATATCTTTTTCATTTGCGACAGCAAGAAGACCGCCGCAGTGCGGACATTTAGCCTGAACATAAGAGGAAAATAATTTCATTTATCAATAATCCTTTTTCTCACCGCAGTCTTTGCACTTTTTACCGAAAAGACCGCCAATCTGACCGCCACAGTGCTGACAAAGTTCATTTGATATGAAGTATTTGCGAATACTCTTGTGCTTGAAGACATCCTTTGCAGGAAGTTCACGTTTTTTACCATCGTACTCGTAAATAATTTTGGTAACACCCTTTCCTGTATCATTCATATCAACCATGAATGAAGGATTTGTGGAGTTGCTGTCTGTTTCCCATCTGGTATCGCTGTTCTTGAAAGTGATTTCATTAAGACCGCTGCACCAAAGGGAATTGAACATAATTTCATCAACTCCTGCGGGGATAGTGATTGAATGAAGCTTGTCACATCCGTTGAATGTCATATAATTAATCTTTTTAAGACCAGCAGGAAGGCTGACTTCTTCGAGTTCAGAACAGTTTTCAAAAACATTTGAACCTATAACGATAACGCTGTTAGGTATGCTGACTTTCTGAATGTTCTTATTTCCTTTGAAAGCCTCATTATCAATAGCAGTTACGCCGTTAGGAATAACGACAACAGCTGATTCACCATTATATTTGAGGAGTTTATTGAGATAAATCTGGAACTCAGGAGGAACATAAGAAGACTTGATTTCCTCTTTTTTCTCTTCCTCAGACTCAGTATTCTCAACAGGATTAGGAGTTTCAACAGCCTTAGGTTCTTCCTTCTTTACCTCAACAGGCTTAGGAGCTTCAACAGCCTTAGGTTCTTCTTTCTTTACCTCAACAGGCTTAGGAGTTTCAGCAGCCTTAGGTTCTTCTTTTTTCACCTCAACAGGCTTAGGAGTTTCAGCAACCTTAGGTTCTTCTTTCTTTACCTCAGAGGATATAGTTGCATCCTTTTTAATCTGTGGAGCAGATTTGGATTTATTTGGCTTGTTTCCTTTCTGAGCAAACATTTTAAGCTGGTCAACATTATTTTTCTGCTGTCCCTTTGTTGTTTCAGCTTTCTTGATGACAGTAATTTTCTTGTCTGATGCAGAATTAACAACATCCTTAACAACGAATTTTTTTCCGCAATGACCACAGTACCAATCATTCATTTTCTTTTCGATGTACAGCAAAGCATTACATTCGGGGCAGTTTAACTGCAAAAAATCTTTCATGTCCATTTCAAAACCTCCGTATTAATAATGATATAGAAAAGTATAAACATACTAAAAATCAATGTTACCATACCATTATAACATAAAATTTATGTAATTGCAACATATTTTTGTTTCTGAAATGTAAATTATTGTTGTTTTTCGTTGCGACGTTTCCATAATTTTATTATATAACGAGATGGGCGCCGAAACGGCGCCCCAACAATTCAACTGAATATCGGAATTTACAGGGGATGCCGCTTCCGACATCCCGTTAATTAGTAATCGTTTTATGCATTGTATCAGTTATTTAATTATAGCTTCAGACCAGTATTCCTGATTATAAATATCTGTAAAACGGTACATAAGTCTGACTTCACCGCTTCCGACATCTGTATTGCTGATCTTAATGTTATCAGATACAGTAAGGCTTTCACCGAGGAAATAACTATCCTGATAAACACCGTCATAGCTGTAAAAATCACAGAGAAAATCGAGAGTATCACCGACTTCAAGTTCTGTCATACTCTTGGCAATGGTTTCGGTTTCGCTGTTTTCATAGTCATAAACAGCACCGGCAACGTATCCGTTAGGATTTTCCGTATCAAATACAAGTATTACTTTAACCTTTTCACCATTGAGGAGAGCGGGAACATATCCTGTGATAGTCCATTCATCATTGATTTCTGTAGTATCTGTGTGATAATATGCAACTGTATGACCATCAATTGACAGCCAGTTTCTGTCTGTGTCTGCTACAAGATTTCCGTCATCATCAAATGAATAGATATTATCAAGACCGAGGTCAACAAAACCTTCACCATCATCATAGAACATATTGAGGTCGATAGTGTGAATAAGTCCCCACTGGTCGTCTGGGAGACTCATAATGTATTCATCTCCTGTATTTCCCCATACAAGATTTGAGGCATCAAAATGATGCATGGATATAAATTCGGCATTTTCTTCATTTGAAAAAGAACTTTCAGACATGAAGTCAGAATTTGAACTGTCAAGTCCGGCAATTGATTTTCCCGAAGAACCTCCGAGGAATGAGCCGAGAAGAGAGGTAATTACATCAGCACTTCCCGAAGCAGATGAAGAACCTCCGGTTCCAAAGAGTGAACCGAGAGCAGAACCGGTGCCACCTGCGGCAATCTGACCGCTTGTTTCGAGTTTTGCAAACTGGCGTATACATTTTGAGTATGCCTGATTCATACCAATCTGGTCGAATGTACTGCAAGCGTTGTCAACATAAGATGTGCGCTTATATGGAAAATAAATAGAAACACCGTAGGCATTTGACATATTTGATGAAGTACGGTTGTATTTAACAGCACTTCTTATTGCCGCAGCAAGTTCAGCACCTGACTGAGTTGCTGTATTTTCAGCGAGATTTACAAGATCGACCTGATCAATTTTTGAGCTTTCAGCAAATTCACGTGTGCTGTTTCTTGCATCAGAAACTTTCTGATATTCCTCACTGCCTATAAGTCCGCTGACAGATACTGCAAATGAATCGAGTTTCTGCGGAACGGTATTTGAAAATTCGGCAACGTCTATTACAGAAAGTGTGGTTTTCTGACCTTTGCATTTTTTAGCACAGGTTGTAATGAAATCATCTACAATATTTTTTCCTATTTCGACAGTGGGCATGGAGGTGTTTTTTCCGAGTTCTGTGAGCCAGTTTGTATAGAACCAGCCGACACCGGGTTCAGTTTCCTCTGAAGCAATGAGATAATCAGCGTAGTCATTAAGCATAAGTGCAGTTTCAGCAGTTGCCATGAGACAGGCATCAAATCCGACAAAATCAAAGGTTACTCCGCCCTTTTTGAGAGCTTTGCTGATTGAAGGAATATCCATTGAACCTGCTGATTTATTCTTTTCATCATAACCATAGCCGCTGACTGAACCGCCGCCATGATCCCAAAGGATGAGTTCATTTCTGTTTGCAGGATAATTCTTGCTGCAAAACTGAATAAATGATGCAAGTGTATCTGGATTTGTCATGGGCTTTGAACCGTCGTCACTGACAAGCTGTTCAAGACCTCCGTTTTTAATTCTGTAAATCTGATTTGATTTATTGCTGATGCCCGAAGTTTTCCATTCATTGCATCCGCCTGTATAAACAATAATATCAACATTGTCACCGTATTTGGCAGCCGCCATTTCCTGCATATCTGATGAAGCCATACCATATTTTGATTCAAGATCGGTACCGCACATATATACCATTATGGTCACTTTGTCCTGACCGTTTCCGAGAATCTGTGTTCTCTTAGGGCGTGAACCCTCCGCAACTGTATTGTCTACAGAACTCTCAGAAGATGCACTGTAACCTCCGTAAGTCATATCACCGAAAGACATACTGTCAGATGAGTCTCCCGATGTAAGACCGCCGACAATATCACCGAGAACACTTCCGCCGCTGTTTCCGCTGTCTGAACTTCCGCCACCCAAAAGTTTTGGAAGGATTACAAGGGCAAGTATAAGAAGAAGTGAACCTCCTCCTGCCGCCGCACGTTTCGGACCGCTTCCGCCTGATGTTTTTCCAGCCTGACTTCCGGAACCTACGGGACCGGTTCCGAGACCTTCGCCTCTTCTGTGGACTCCGCTTCCTCCTGATGTAACATTTTTTTCTCTTGAACGAGGTTTTTTCTGATCCATATATGAACCCCCAGTAAATATTTAATATGTGTATACTTTGAGAAACACCGCACAAAGCAAGTATAATATTATTTTACATTTTTTTATTTTATTTGTCAAGATAAAGCCTTGTATATGATGAAACAAAGTGGGTAAATAATGATTATTTTGTGAATATATGGGATAATTTATTGACATATAAACTTAAATGGTTTATAATAGTCATATTATCACAGGAGGTATTAAGATGAATAAAATAATGTTAAAAATCACCTTTACAGGTGCTTTGGCTGTTGGTTCACTTGTTTTTCCGTGCATTAATTCTTATGCAGCAACTCCGGAAGAGGCTGCTGCTGTTGCACGTGCATACGGATACACAGAGGAGCAGATTCAACAGGCATTTAATGAGTATTATAACAATCCCTCGGAATATCCTCCGGAAGTCATTGACCAGGTTATAGAGGGGATAAAAAGTGCCGGAAATGAAATCGTCAGCGTTGTACCATCGGATCCTTCAGCGCAGAATCCTGTTGAAACACAGACAACTCCTGCCTCAGGTTCTGATGTCACTTCACAGGGAACAAGTGAAAAAATTACACTTACTGCTCCTGATGGTTCAGTATTTGAGCGTATAAGCGTAAAGGATTTCATTGCACTTTCGTATGAGCAGAAAATGACATATCTCAGTACATTCACAGAAGCACAGCAGCAGGTAATAATTGATAATCTCACTCCCGAAGAGTACCGCAGTCTTATGAAACAGCTTCCTAATGACCAGAAGCTTGAAGTTATTGATAAGCTTTCAGATACAGTTGCAAATCTTGGCATGACAATTTCGATTGAGGATGTTTCAGATGATGCTGTAAAGGTTGCAATGAAAAATCAGGAGGGCATACTTGTCGGAGTAGGAACAGCAGGAAATACAGTTGAAAATACAGGTTATGACAGACGTGGAGTTATTGCTGTATCATTGATGCTTGTGACAGCATCAATTATCGGGATTTTTGCCGCTGTACGCAGATTTTTCGGAAAAGAGGCAGAAAATGGCTGATAAAGACAAAAAAGAAAGCAAGGTTCTGCATATAATAACTCCGTTTCTTGTACTTATGCTTTGCGTAGGAATAATGATTCCTCTGATGATTAAACCTTATGATAAACTTAAAGTATACCTGAACATTGCATTTATGGACAATCTGAAAAACGATCCGAATAAAGATGGTTCAGGACTGATAATAAGAGACAATACGGAAATAGAGGAATATGACGGTGAAACTTATGAACATGGCAGCGTAATCCGACCGTCGTTTGGCGAACAGTTTGGTGTACTCAAGTGTGATAAACTTGAATTTGATATACCTGTTTACTGGGGAAGCAGAACAGAACTTTTTGAGAGAGGTGCGTGTCAGTCGTCAGGTTCAAAGCTTATAGGAACAGAGGGAAATGCGGTAGTCAGCGCACACGTTGATACTTATTTTGCCGATCTTTACAAACTTGATAAAGGAGACAGTGTTACCATTCTTACTAATTACGGAAAGTTTGTATATACTGTCAGGGAACAGATTGAATTTGAAAGTAAGAATGACAAATATCTTGACTCAACCGATGATACGATACTGACACTTTATACCTGTAAGAAAGATGTATTCGGAGTATCTGATATGAGAATCGGTGTTATCTGTGAACTTACCCAAAGTATGTTCTACAATGAAGAAACGGAGGTGGAATAAGATGAAAAAAGCATCAAGATATATTCCTTCTCTTATACTTTCTGTAATCCTTGTATTTGCATTAGCAGGAACAATATCTGCTTTTGTGTTTTCATTGTGTTTCACGAGAGAAAACGCTCTTTCTATTGCAGAAAAGAACAACACCTCAGAAACCGTAATGTTACAGCTTGAAAAATATTATGCTGAAAAACAGCATTCGTCGGGCATTCCTGCTGAAGTATACATGGATAGTCTCAATGCAGACAAAATTGATGAGATTATCAGCTATAAAATAAATGACGGATTTGATAAAATTGAAGGAAAATCCGATAATGTCGGCAATTATTATGAAATCAGCGATACAGTAGAAAGTATAGAATCTTTTTTCAGTGAATACGCAGACGAAAACGGAATCCCAAAGGATGAAGTATATGATGAAAAGCTGAAAAGTACGGTAGAATCAGCGGAAAAGACAATTGAAAGTCAGTGCGATGTTTACAAGTTTGAGACACTTGAAAGTCAGAATATTCTTTCAAAGGCATCAGGCGTTATGAAATACATTCAGATGATAATGACTGCACTTGTAATTGCAGATGCGGTTGTCATGCTTTTGATTTTTGCTGTAAATCACAAGGAAAAAACGTCATTTTTTTACTGGACAGGCATCAGCGCATTAATATCAGGTGTGGTTGGAATAATTCCGTCGGTTTATCTTATTTGTTCGGGATTCTTCAATTCCTTCACAATCAAGCAGCCGCAGGTTTTCAGTGTATATACATCAGCAATGACAGGATTTACAAAGGTATTCATGTACAGCATGACAGTACTGATATTACTGGGAATATTATTACTTGCTGTATATTCTGTCTGTGAAAAGAAAAAATCGAAAAAATAAAAAAACACGCCTTCTTGACTTCTTTCTCTTAAAGTGGTATACTTTACTAAGAAAAGAAGATTTAAGGCAATACCGCATAACTGCCGCATTACGGATTTTTGTACGGTATTGCCTCAGGAAAGGCGTGTTTTTATGAGAATACTTGTAGTCGGACTCGGACTTATAGGGGGTTCACTCTGTAAGGCACTTAAAAAATATACAAATCACTTTGTAGTCGGAAGTGACATAAATCATGATATCGAAGAAGCCGCAATGCGTGATGTTGCGATTGATGATGCGTTTAACGGAGATTTCAGCGGATATGATCTTATAGCAATAGCGTTGTTCCCTGACCTCGCTGAAAAATATTTCAGAGAAAATGTAAAGAAAATTCCGACAGGAACACTTATTACGGATGTCTGCGGAATCAAAGGTGCATTTTCAGACAGAATGAAAGCTGTGGCAGAAGAAAACGGAATTCGTTATCTTGGAATTCATCCTATGGCAGGAAAAGAATTCGGAGGATACCACAACAGTTATGCAGATTTGTTCTGCAAGGCGAATTTCATTGTTGCACCGTTTGAGGACAGCAGGAAAGAAGATACAGAACTTCTCAAATCTCTTGCAAAGGAGATTGGTGCAGGGAAAATAGTTGAAACCTCACCGCTTAATCACGATAAGATGATTGCTTACACTTCTCAGCTTGCGCATATTGTATCAAGTGCTTATGTTAAAAGTCCTGAACTTGGTCTCGAATGCGGATTCAGCGGAGGAAGCTTTCAGGATATGACAAGAATTGCGACAATGAATGAGAAGATGTGGACAGATCTTTTCATGCAGAATCGTGAGAATCTTCTTTATGAACTTGATATACTTATCGAGAATCTTAACAAATACAGAGAAGCACTTGTGAATTCGGATTCGGATGAGATGTTACATCTTATTGCTGAAGGCAGAAAGCTTAAAGAAGACAATCTCCGTCATCGTGTCGGACAGCCTAACTGATTAATTCCTCAAATTCAGGGGGAGGAGAGACAGGCTTAATACTGTTCAGATAGTAAAGCGGAGATGATTCAGAAAAATCAAATCTGAGAGAATACGCACACAGAGACTGACGGAATACTCCGTATTTCTTATTGAGATTAACATTTCCGTATTTTCCGTCTCCTAAAATAGGTGCGTTTATATGAGCGAGATGAGCTCTTATCTGATGTGTACGACCTGTATAAAGGGTTACTTCGATAAGGAAAAGACCATTCTTTTCTTTTAAAACGGAGTAACCCGTTTTTATTTCCCTGAATCCGTCGAGAGGGGAATCTGAAATTTTAACCATGTTTCGTGATTCATCTTTTTTATGAAAAGCTGTGATTATGTCATTTTTCTTCGGAGGTTTGGAAACAGTAAGGCAATGATAGATTTTATGCACGTTTCCGTCTTTTATCGCAGAGTTCATTTCTCTGAGTGCAAGTGCATTTTTTGCGGCAGTAACAAGACCGCTTGTGTTTCTGTCGAGTCGGCTGCAAAGTGCGGGAGCAAATGAACTTTCCGAGGAAGGCATAAACTCTTTCTTATTATAAAGGAATAGTTTAATTCTGTTAATGAGGGTATCGGAGTGACTCTCACCGTTAGAATGAGAATCAAGACCGACAGGCTTGAAAACAATGATAATATTATCATCTTCATATACAACATCAAGGTCGTTTTTTGCATTGATGAATGACATATCATGCTCTTTAACCGCTGATACTTCATCCTTTACATAAACTCTGACAACATCACCTTCGCTGAGAACAGCGGAAATATCGCATCGTTTACCGTTAATTTTAATATCTTTTTTTCTGAAAAGCCTGTACATCATGCTTTTTGGGAGGTCGGGGAGTGCTTTTGTAACAAATTTATCCACTCTCTGACCGCTGTCATTTTGGTTAATAATAAATTCTTTCATAGGATTCACCGTCTTTTTATATAATTTTTTCGTGATAACGCTGTATATTATTAGGAAGTATTGAACAACTTTCAGTCAAATTATTGTTTTTTTTCTTATATGCTTGCATTTGAAATCGGCTTGTGATATAATTTGAAAGGAATTTGTAATCAAATTGTAATTTTAATGGGTAATTTTCAAATCTGAAAAGGAGAGAAAAAAATGAGTTTTTCAAAGAGATTACTTTCTGCAGTTCTTTCATGTGCGATGGTTTGTACAGGTGCAGTGCCTGTTGCAAATGCTGAGACTTATGATACAGACTACCAATACAATGATACCACATATTCGACAGAAAGTAAAGAGACTTCCGGTACTGTTCTTAAATCTTTTTTTATGACTAACGGAAACAAACAGTCACAGGAAGATCCTTTTGATGTGTTCAGCATTTATAAGGCTTACAAGGAAAAGGCTACAACAACAGCAACTACTGTTGCTACAACACAGACAACTACAACTACTGTACCGGTTACAGAGCCTGAAACAACATCTACAGAGATTGTTACAACAGATATCTCTGTTGTAGTACCTCAGAATCCCTCAACAATTAACAGAGAGTCATGGGGAATTGACGTTTCACAGTGGCAGGGAAAAATTGACTGGACAGCTGTAAAGGATGCGGGAGTTGAATTTGCTATTATTCGTGCAGGATATGGAAGACAGCTTTCACAGAAAGACCCTACATTCGATTATAACGTTCAGAATGCACAGGCACTTGGAATTGATACAGGTGTTTACTGGTACAGCTACGCAACAACAGTTGAACAGGCTAAACAGGAAGCAGAAGTCTGCTATGAGATAATCAAGGATTACGACTTTAATTATCCGATTTATTTTGATATTGAAGATCCTACACAGGAACGTCTTTCAACAGCAGTTGTATCTGCAATGACAGAAACATTCTGTTCAACACTTGAGGAAAAGGGCTACTATGTAGGAATTTACAGCTCAGCATTCTTCCTCACAAGTAAGATTTATGCTGATGTACTTAATAAATATGCTGTATGGGTTGCTCATTTTGGTGTTTCAAGACCTTCATACAATAATCCTTACGGAATCTGGCAGTATTCATCAACAGGCAGAGTAAACGGTATCAGCGGTGACGTTGATATGAATCATGGTTATGTTTACTATCCGTCAGTAATTACAGGAAAAGTACCGTCTGAAGGAACATCGCCAAATACACCATTCGGTGCAGGTACATACAAGGGTGTTGAGTACAGTGACGGATATGGTTCGGATGATTGGGCAGCCGCAAAGAAAAGCGGAATTGATTTTGCTATAATCAATGCTGGAAAGAGCGGAGTTCCGTCAGCTTCATTCATGTCTGATTATAATGCAGTAAAGGAAGCAGGAATCTGTGCAGGTGCTTACTGGACAACAAGTGCAGTTACCTCAGAGGAAATTCTCGCTGATGCAGAAAGCTGTTATGAAACAATAAAGGATTTACAGCTTGAATATCCTGTATATCTCAAGCTTGATGAAAGTGTATATCAGGATATGACAGCAGAGGAAGTTTCGATAATTGCAACTCAGTTCTGTGCTTACCTTCAGCAGTTCAAATATTACGTGGGTGTTTACGGAAATAAGACTTTCCTTGAAACAAAACTTTCACAGAGAATATTTGATGCTTATGATGTACTTCTTTCAAGCTATGAAAGTTCAAAACCGAACTTCGTGCCAAACTCAAAATATGGAATCTGGGAATATTCTGAAAACAGTGACGTTGAGGGACTTGTAAATGGTTCATATTCACTCAGCGGAAGCTGGAGAGATTACGGCGAAGTAATGAAGGAATATCATCTCAACGGTTTTTAATAGGAATTGTAAATGCATACCTTAACTGGTATGCATTTTTATACATGAAAGCAGGTGAATAATATGATAGAATTTATAACAGGCGGTGCAGGATGCGGAAAAAGTACGCTTATGTTTGAGCGTATCAAAAATTCCGAATATTCATCAAAGGGACACGTTATTCTTGTACCTGAACAGTATTCGTATGAATTTGACAGGAATCTTTACTATTATCTTGGTGCTGAAAAATTCAACAGTCTCCTTTCTCAGAGTTTCCGAGGAATTGCGAGACAGCTTTTTCAGGATTACGGTGATACAAACAGGGACGGGGAGTATGCAAATGAATATGATACAATGATTCTTGTATATCAGGCTATATACTCAGCTCAGAAAAATCCCGATGCACTTAGTTATTTCAGAAAGCAAAGCAGTAAAAACGGATTTGCCGAGGAAGTTCTTAAACTTATAAACGATATGAAGCGTTCGGGCATTACAAGTGAAAAGCTGATGAATAAGGCGGTATCAATAAGCGGAAGCCGTCTCGGTGATAAGGCAAGAGATGCGGCATACCTTTATTTTGAGTATGAACGCATGATGCACGAATACGGATTCAAAGACAGTTGCGACAATATACGTGAGGCGGCAAAAACTGCAAACCTTCACAGATATTTTGAGGGCAGAAACGTTTACATTGATGAATTCGAGAGTTTTACGGAAGACCAGATTGATATGATTAAAGTAATAGTATCTTCTGCCGATAATGTTTGCATTACCCTCAGAACAGAAGATACCGAAAGCGGAGATTTCACACTCTTTGAAACAGTAAACCGCACTTTCAGAAAACTCAGAAAAATCTGCGAACTTGCACACAAAGAATTTAAAATCACAAAGTGCGAGGAGTGCAGAAGATTCAGATATTCCGACCTTGCATATCTCAGCAGAAACATCATGAGAAGTACAAAGAATAATCCCGATGAGGCACCGAAACCTGAGAATATACATATATTTGAACCGAGGGATATGTATTGTGAAACAGATTATGTCTGTGCAACAATAAAACGTCTCATGAAAGCCGATAAAACCTTAAAATACAGAGATATTGCGGTTCTTGCGAATGATATAACCCCATATTCGGAGATACTTAAATCAGCGTATGAAAGATATGATATTCCGTTTTTTCTGAGTGTTGAGAAGTCAGTTTCGCATACTCCTGTAATGGTGTTTTTCAATTCTCTGCTTGATTTTCTATCGGCAAAAAAAATACGATCTGAGCAGATTTTCCGTCTGATAAAATGCAATATCATGGATATATCGGAAGAATCTGATTCTGTTCTTACTGACGGAGCGATACTTGAAAACTATTGCTATAAATGGAATATTGACGGAGATATGTGGCTTTCTGAGTTTACGGCACCTGATGATAATCTTGAAATAATCGAGGATATGAGGGCGAAGATAATCGAGCCGCTTTCAAATCTGAAAAACAGAATCCGACGTGAAAAGACAGCGGATGAAATCTGTAAACTGCTGTACAATTATCTTATAAAGTGCAATGCGGAAAAGAATGTCGGAATACTTATGGGGCAGCTTATTATAAATGACAAAGGCTATGATGCAGCGGAGTTGAAGAGAATATGGGCTTGTCTTATGAACATTCTTGACAGTGTTGTTTCAACTCTCGGAAGAAAGGAAACATCTTTTGCTGAGGTTAAAAGAATAATCAAATCTATGACAGCAAGTCTTAAATATTCAAATCCTCCGCAGACAGTTGACAGCATAACAACTGCATCTGCAAGAAATGCGAGACTTAACGCTCCGAGGGTGGTATTTCTCATGGGAGCCTGTGAGGGCGATTTTCCGAACAAAATTGACCTCCACGGATTGTTCTCTGCTGCTGATAAACAGGCGCTTGCTGATATAGATGTTGAAATATCCCGTCCTCTGCCTGACCTTATAGCATCAGAAAGACTCATTGTATATAAGTCTCTTTCAACAGCATCCGAAAAGCTATACATTTCATATCCTCTTTCCGACCTTTCGGGACAGGCAAAATACCGTTCGCAGATAGTAGATCAGATTATGGATATTTTCGGCAATAAGGATATGCTTGTTACAGAAAATGAAATACCTTCACACTATTATGCGGTAACACCTCATTCTGCATTTTACAGGTATATGCAGGATATAAGAAAAAATGATGAATCTGTTGCATCCATAAAAAGCGTACTTGAAAAATATGATGATTTCAGAGTCAGAATTGAAAGAATCCGCAGAAGAAGTGACTTTTCACAGGATTACAGAGTTGATACAGACATAATGCAGAAACTGAAAAGCTTTTCACCGCTTAATCTTTCAGCAACAGCTCTTGAAAGCTATAATAAGTGTCATTTCATGTACTTTTGCAGTTCATTCCTGAAACTCAGTTCTTTTGAAAAGATTGACCTTGACGCACGTGTAAAGGGTAATCTTATTCATGAATGCTATTATAATATTATAGGTTCACGCACGAAAGAAGAATTTGTACAGATGACCAGGGAACAGCTTAACAGCGAAATCAGAAAATGCGCAGATGAGTATAAAGAAAATGAACTTGCAGGAAGCTTTGGAAAAACTCCTCAGTTTGAACTCATGTTCAATAAGCTGACGGACAGCATAATTCATTCAATTGAACATACTAAAAATGAGTTTATGGAATCAGAATTCAGAACAGCCGAATGTGAATTTGAAATCAGCAGTGAAAACGGACTTAAACTGTATTTCGGCAACGGAAACAGTGTGGTTTTCAGCGGAAAAATTGACAGAATCGACACTTGTGAAATAGGTGGAAAACAGTATGTCAGAATAATAGACTACAAGAGTTCAAATAAAACAATAGATGAGAAAACAATTGCAACAGGAACAAATATGCAGATGATTCTCTATCTGTTTGCGGTTTCTGAAAAGAATACGAAATACGGAAAGTATGAACCCGCAGGAGTACTCTATGTACCTACGCAGATTCAGAATATCAAGTCTAAAAACAGAGATGAAAAAGACTCAGAAGGTTATAATCAGAAACTGGCAGATGATTCATTTAGAAATTCCGGACTTATTCTCGGGAAGAAAGATGTCATTCTTGCGATGGAAAACAGCGGAAACGGAAAATATATCCCTGCATTAATAAAAGGCGGAGTTATAGTTGAAAAAAGTTCCAGCTGCATAAACAGCGGTGCAATGTCGGAATTAAAGGACTATACGTATGATAAACTAAGGAATATGGCAAAGTCTCTGATAGAGGGAGATGTAAAGGCTGAACCACTGATGTTAGGTGCAGACAAAACACCTTGTAAATACTGCGGATATGCAAATGTATGCGGCAATGCAAACGGAATTACAGTACGTCTTCCCGATGAAAAGGAAATAGAACAAGTAAACGAAATACTCAGCAAAAAAACAGAAAAGGAGGAAGAAGAAAATGGCTTGGACTAATCAGCAAATAGATGCTATTGAGGCGAGAAATTCGTCTGTTATCGTATCAGCCGCCGCAGGAAGCGGAAAAACAGCCGTATTGACTGAAAGGCTTATTCAGCTTATTGCAGACCGAAATTCAGGAGTAAGGGCAGACAGAATTGTAGTAGTAACATTCACAAATGATGCGGCATCGGAATTAAAAAAACGTCTTGACAGCAAGCTTCACGACCTTATCAGTCAGAATCCTTCCGACACGCATCTCCTGCGTCAGCAGGTATTGCTTCAAAGTGCAAGAATCTCCACTATCAATGCATTCTGCTTTGATGTGCTGAGGGATAATATTACGGGGCAGGGAGTTACATCGGGATTCAATGTAATGGATTCATCGGATGAGGATGTACTTAAATCACAGGCAATGGATGAACTTCTTGATTATTACAGCAGTGAAGAATATGATAAAATATCTTTTTTGTTTGATAAGCTTTGTGTCAGCGATGGCGATAATATAAAAACAGCCATATCACAGATTGATGAATTTCTTTCTTCTGAAGCATTCAGGGATATCTGGCTTGAAAAGGCTGTTGAGGAATACAAAAAAGGTTTTGAGAATTCGATTTATTCTGAAAAGCTAATGAATGTTAATATTTTAAAGCTGAGGAAGGCAATGAAAATCTCTGATGAATGCGTTGCGCTTGTGCCTAAGATTTTCCCTGAAATGCGAACAGATACCGCAATTAAAATGAAATTACAGGCAGAGAAGGAAAATGACCAGGTAAGGGATATTCTGAAAATATTTGAATCCGGAAGATATCCTGACGTTGATGAGAGTAAAACTGCTTTAAAATTTGAAAAAAAAGTAACCATTGCAAAAAGTACAGAACATAATGCACATGAAAGCGATATATATACAGCAAAGAGAAATGATTTGAAAAAGCTTGTCCAAAGTGCAGTAAACAGCGTTGTATCCGTAAAAAATGACTATAACGACTGCGTACAGCTTACAGAGTATCTTGCAGAGGCTGTAAAAAAGTATCATGAAATAATATGGGAGCATAAGGAAGAAAAAAATGCTCTGAGTTTTGATGATGGTGAAAGACTTGTACTTGAAATGTTTGCAGATTTTGATGAGAACGGAAGAATAATTCAATCTGAAACTGCAAAGAGACTTTCTGAATATTATGATATAATTATGATTGACGAATATCAGGATTCAAATAATAAACAGGATCTTATTTTTAAACTGATTTCAAAGAATTTCAGATATTCAGATGATGGTCAGCCTATGTACGGAGATAATGTATTTCTTGTAGGTGATGTAAAGCAGTCAATCTACGGATTCAGACTTGCAAATCCCAGAAATTTTATCAATACAGTTGAGCATTCCGAGAAGTATACAAAGGAAAGTACAGCACCGAACAAGGCGATTACTCTTAACAAAAATTTCAGAAGTTCACCCGAGGTAATTGATTTCATAAACTATCTGTTCTCTGAAATAATGTCTGAAAAATGCGGAGATATAGAGTATACAGATGATGAGAAGCTGTATTTCGGGGCTGAGGAGTATCATGATGCAAATGCATTTGCGAGAAAAACCCACATTGCATTTATTCCATATAATAAGGATGAAAAAGAAAGAAACTATGAACTTGAATACACAACTGAAAAAATAGCAGAAATGCTTGAAAACGGAACAGTTGTTGAAGAAAGAGACGGGAAGACCAGACCATGCCGACCATCTGACTTCTGTATTCTTGTAAGAAGCAATGCACTTTCAGCCGAATATGCAAAAGCACTTAATGACATGGGAATTCCGGCAAAGGGAAGTGATGAGAAGGGATACCTTAAATCACTTGAAATAGCAGTTCTTATCGATTTGCTCAGAATAATAAATGATCCTTTGCTTGATATACCGCTTGCCGCAGTTCTTTCATCGCCTATGTATACATTTACATCAAATGATCTTGCTTACATCAAATCATTTGACAGGGATAGAAGATTATACTCACTTCTCAGAGATATAGCTGACGGAAATTATCTGTTTGAAAATGAAAGTCTGTTTAACCGAATCAGACATTTCCTTGAAGCATTCGACAGATTCAGACTTGATTCGGTAACAATGACTGTAGGCGAACTTATTACTTCAATCTATGATAAAACAGATTTTATATCAGTAATGCAGATTTTCAGAGACGGAGAGAAGAAAAGAGCGAACCTCCGAGCCCTTGTTCAACACGCTGCAAATTATGAATCAGCTTCATCTAATGAGGGTTCAGGCGGTCTTGGCGGATTTCTCAGGCATATCGACAGAATTCTTGCGGTCAAGGATATAAATCAGAGCAAAATATCCGCATCTACGGGAGATTACGTAACTGTTCAGACATTCCATTCTTCAAAAGGTCTTGAATATAAATTTGTATTCATAGCAGAGAACAGTAAAAGTTTCCAGTATGACGATAAGGATCTGACGGTATGTTCCTCTGACGGAAGAATAGGATATATTGTATGTGACAGAAGTAATCTCAGAAGATATAGGACAGTACAGAGAGATATGATAATCACAGAGGAAAAGCTGATGACCAAAAGCGAAGAAATGCGTCTTTTATACGTGGGACTGACAAGAGCAAAGCAGAAGCTTTTTATAAATCTGAAATGTGATGATTCTTCTGTCGGCTATGTGAACAAAGCGGAAGAATGTATTGCAAACAATGGTAAAATCAGCGGAATATCCGAGAATGCCGAGACTTTTGCATTCTGGATGTGGACAGCACTATATGTTCACCCAAAGTATAATGAGATTGCTGAAAAGCTTGATTATCCGCTGAATAAAATCGTGAAATCTGATTCGGATGATACTTTATTCGAGTATGAAATATATGAGATAAAGGATAAAACAGAGGAAGACAGAAAAAAAGATGCGAAGACAGTTTCTGCATCTTCGTTTATAGTAAAGGAACTTGAAGAAATCATGTCATTCAAATATGATGATGAACTTACTAAACTTCCTGCTAAAATGAGTGTTACACAGATTTCACATCAGCTTGAGAATGAAAAGAATTTTGATTTCAGTTTGCAGAGACCGAAATTCATATCAGAATCCACAAGACTTACGGGTGCGGAGAGAGGAACAGCAATGCACACATTCTTCCAGTACTGTGATTTTGAAAATGCTGTAAATTCACCCGAGGATGAGGTTAAAAGACTTTTGGATATGGGGTATCTTAATTCAGGGCAGGCAAAAGCTGTGAATACGAAGAAAATAAGTGCATTCTTTAATAGTGAATTGTATAAAAGGGTAATATCAGCAGATTCTTATATCAGAGAGCGAAAATTCATGGTTGCTGTCTCACAGCTTGAACTCAGAGAAGACATGAAAAAGAAACTTGAAAAATCCGACGGAATGATAAAGGGAATAATTGATTTAATGTTTGAGGAGAACGGAAGTATAGTTTTAGTTGACTATAAATCTGACAGAGGAGTATCAGCAAAGGCACTTGCCGAGAGATACAGAAAACAGCTTGATCTCTATAAAAGCGCAGTAGAAGTAACTATGGGCAAACCCGTAAGTGAACTATATCTGTACTCAATCGAACTTGAAAAAACCATAAAACTGTAAGGGGGATAAAAATGTCAAAATTATCAGGAAAAATCAGCTACAATTCACCTGTTGTACTTTCGTATGTTATTGTGTGTGCCGTTTTACTGCTTCTGAATTATCTGACTCTCGGAATGGTAAACAATCTTCTCGTACTCAGAAAAGCATTCAGTTTAAGACTTGTTACTTACATATTCGCACACGCTGATATATCACATCTTACAGGCAACATGACGCTTATGCTTCTTGTCGGACCTGTTGCAGAGGAAAAATATGGAAGCAAAAATCTTCTTATCATGATATTCAGCACAGCTGTAATAAGCGGATTTCTTAATTGTCTGCTGTTTCACACAGGAATTCTCGGAGCAAGCGGGATTGTATTTATGATGATAATTCTGAGTGCGTTTACAAATTTTGAAAAAGGAAAAATACCTCTTTCGCTGATTCTTGTTGTTATATTTTACCTCGGAAATGAAATTCTTGCAGGTCTTTTTGAAAGTGACAATATATCTCAGTTCGGACATATTGCAGGTGGAATTATGGGACTTGTATGGGGATTTTACCACATGAATTCTGAAGATAAAAAGGCATAATATGATTTAATTTTCATATACTGTTCTGTATAGAGATGAGAGGAGCATTGTATATGAAAAAAATTAAATGGACGGATCTGGCAATATTTATTGTCGGAACGGAGCTTATCGGGGCATTGTCAGCATTGATTTCAGGCGGAGGAAAGGATTTTTATGAAACAGTAACACAGCCTCCGCTGTCGCCTCCGGGAGTGGTATTTCCCATAGTATGGGCGATTCTTTACGCATTGATGGGATATTCTGCATATCTTGTATATTCTGCGGATGAGTATCTCGGAGATGAACGAAGGAGAGGTCTCGGAATATATGCGGTACAGCTTGTTGTAAACTTTATGTGGAGCATAGTATTTTTCCGAATGAGGCTGTTTGCAGCAGCAACAGCAATTGCCGCACTTCTTGCGGTACTTGTATTTTTCATGATTAAAAATTTCCGCAGAGTAAACGAAACTGCCGGAAATATCAATATTCCGTATCTGTTATGGAGCATATTTGCAACTTACCTTGCAGGTGGTGTATGTTATCTTAACCGATAAAAAATAACCCTGAGATTATCTCAGGGTTATTTTTTATTCTGCATTACTTGTTTCAAGTATTTCTTCCGGAATAGGGCAAGGTGACATTACCTCACCTATTACTCTGTCGTATGTAAGAATATCAAGTTCTTCAACATCAGGAGCTGTACTGTCATAATCTGAAGAATAAACAGGAACGCTTTCCATGAAATCCATCATTTTTTCTATGAACGCATCATGCGGTGCATCAATGATATTGAAAATTACATAAGGCATATAGAAGAAAGACAGTTCTTCATCAGGAATGCTTGAAAAATCAGCATCATAGTTGCTCCAGAAAAAGTATTTCTGTTCATAAAGAATACTGCAATTGTCACCTGTGAGGTCAAGCTGATTATAGATGCTTGTTTCACCCCTGAGTGAAGGGAAATGATCGCCTACAAAGAAAACAAGTGTCGGCTCATCAACTTCCTTGAGTTTGTCAAGAAATGCGGTGATTCCCTCATTTGTATGTTCGATCCATTTAAGGTAGTTTGCGAATTCATCATTAGGATCCTCACCCTGATCATAAGGCTGATGGTTCTGCATGGTTGTAGTGTGAATGTACATTGGTTCGTCAGTTGTCTGAATAAGGTCAAGAAGCTGATTGTAAACCGTACTGTCATCAACATACGTACCAAAATGTTCAATCGGAACTGTAAAATCCGTCTCACCGGCATCATCGTTATGGAAAATCATTTTATCGAAGCCGAACTGACCGTAAATACGCTGTCTGCTGTAAAATGTTTTCTGGAATGGATGAACATAAGCTGTGCTGTAGCCCCAGCTTTTGTAATACTGTGCAAGTGCAGGCTGTTCACGTTCAGCAAGAAGTCTCTGAGGCATATTCGGTGTATTGATTCCTCTTACAGGGAGACCGAAAATAAGCTCGAATTCGGAGCGAACCGTCCAGCTTGCGTAAGTAGGAGTGATTGTTGTTCCGCTGTATCCTTCAGAAGCCGCCTTGTCAAATCCCGCATAAACGGAAGAATCAATATCAAGCTGGTCAAAAGTTCGGAAATCAGCGTAAGATTCACTCATGATAACAATAACATTCGGTTTGTTGCCACCATTGAAATCTTCCGTATCGGCAATATCAACATCAGTTATTTCATCAACAAATTCTTCATTATAATTCTCAGGTTCAACAAGTCTGTTTGCAAAACTCTCAGATGCAGTTTCAATTATGAAAGCAAGAAAGCTGTTGCTGTTGAATTTCTCATTGAGAAGAAAAGCATTGGTCGCCGCTTTTGTATCGAGTTTAAAGAAGTTGTAAACAGGTGTATAAAAAGACGGAATCATAACCATTGCAGTAAACCCTGCTGTACACAATACACCCGTAATCACACGCTTAGTAACGATTTTGCGTGGAAGCTTCGGATTAAGCCAGAAAACTACAAATGCGAAAAGAATTACGATTGCACAATAGATAATCAGTCTCGGAGTAATCTTAATATATGCAAAAGAAGAAAGGCTTTTGACACTTCTGAAAAGCTTCATATCCGAAAGAATAAGATGGTTTCCGTTTGTACCGTATTTGAAAAGTTCGGTAATACTTAGAGCCATGTATATAAAACTCTGAACGGCAGATGCAATCCATCCCTTGCGGAATATTGCAAGAAGAAATACAAAAACAGCCGATGCGACGATGATATTGAAAAGCATAACAGTCGGACGTTCAGCCACGAAATTCAGAAATGCCCCGACTTTTTTGAACTGATTTATTTCAGCCATACAGCTTATAAATATCGGGAAGACAATCATCAGAATTATATTCAGAATTTTAAGCTTTTCCGAATTGTTTTCACGTTTTTCATTTACCTTTTTAATCCACTCAAAAATAACATTCTTTTTTTCGTCTGTCATTAATCATCCCTCATTCCAAATTATTGCGTAAAAAGGTTCCTATTGTAATTATATCTTTACCTGTTATAAATATAGCACATTGAAATTAAAGAATCAAGCGAAAAAAAGGCAATATCACAAATCTATCATTTTTTTCGTCGGTTTGGTAATATCATACGAAAGACATTATATTAAATTGTGATAATTGCCTATATTTCTATTATTTTTTAAGCCATCCTTTTTCGGCAGCATCTTCTATAATATGCTGAATCAGTACCCATAAATTCTCGGAAGCATCTTTTGTAAAGATATGACGTGAATAAACCTGCTGACTTGATACTCCATGTTCCATCCATGATATTCCGCCCTTTGTGTAATTAAGGAGAATAGGCTGTAAACGGTCAAGAACTGATGCAAAGCGTGAGTCTGCGGTATTGCAGTCCTCAAATTCCCTCCATAAGCTGTAGAATTCAGCTTTCTGATCGTCGGGGAGAAGTCCGAAAATACGCTGTGCCGCCTTTTCCTCACGTTCAGCCTTTGACTTGTTTCCCTCAGCATCATAGCAGTAAGTATCACCTGCATCAATTTCCACGATATCGTGAACAAGAACCATTTTCATGACATGAAGAACATCAACAGGTTCATTTGAGTATTCTTCAAGCAGAAAAGCAAGAATTGCAAGATGCCAGCTGTGTTCGGCATCATTTTCCTTTCTATCCTCATTCAGAACATAGGTCTGACGATAGAGGTTTTTCATTTTGTCAAGCTCGATTACGAATTCAAGCTGTTTTTTTAATCTTTCATCAATCATGGCAATACCTCCAAAAGTATTTTTTATATTAATTTTAGCATAATTTTATGAATATTTCAAGCATGAATTCAAATACCGCTCCCTATCAGTACAAGCTGAAAAATTCGGGATTTAATCGGGGGAGCAATATTATCAGATTGACTTACAGAAGAAAATATGTTATAATGTTCCATAATAAAGGACGGTGTTCTGAAATGAAGAAAGCATTTGTTACAGGAGGTTCGGGAGGAATCGGACAGGCAATATGCAAAAGGCTCTCTGAGGACGGATATTTTGTATATGTCGGTTATTTCAGCACAGAGGAAAAAGCTCTGAAAATTGCTGAGGAAATCAACGGACAGGCTGTTAAAATCAATACAGCCGATATTGAATCCGTAAGAAATACAATGGATGAAATCGGGTATCTTGATTTGCTAGTGAATAATGCAGGAATATCGGTTATAGATACTTTTGACCATATTCCGTATGAAAAAAGCGTAAGAATCATGGAGATAAATCTCATGGGAACTCTTAACTGTTCGAGAACCGTACTCCCCGAAATGATACGCAGAAAATCGGGATGCATAATCAATATTTCGTCAATGTGGGGACAATGCGGCGCATCGTGTGAGGTGGATTATTCTGCATCAAAGGCAGGAATAATCGGATTTACAAAGGCACTTGCAAAGGAAGTCGCACCGTCGGGAATAAGGGTAAACTGTGTTGCCCCTGGATTTATAATGACCGAAATGAATTCACATTTCTCGGATGAAGACCTTGAACTTATAAAAGAAGATATACCGCTCGGAATTTTCGGAGAACCCCGACACGTTGCGGATGCTGTATCGTTTCTTGCATCTGCACAGGCGGAGTATATAACAGGTCAGACACTCGGAGTAAATGGCGGAATGGTGATATAAAGGAGAATTTGAAATGAATCAGAAAAAAATTGACCGTATTAACGAACTTGCAAGAAAATCAAAGGCAGAAGGACTTACTGAGGAGGAAAAGGCTGAACAGACAGAACTCAGAAACGAATACAGACGTTCAGTTACAGGAAATCTTGCCGCACAGCTTGGAAATACATACATAATGACACCCGACGGAAAAAAAGTCAAGGTCGGCAGTAAGGAAATGAAAAAATGAAGTATAACGAATTATATGAACTTGCTGTAAGGTCGGCTGAGAAAGCGCACTGTAAATATTCGGGATTCAGCGTAGGTGCGGCACTTCTGACAAAATCGGGTAAACTTTACACAGGCTGTAATATCGAAAATTCATCATACTCGCTGACAATGTGTGCTGAACGTACAGCAATATTCAAGGCTGTATCAGAGGGCGAAACCGAATTTGAAGCAATTGCAGTTGCAGGAAGCGGAAATGGTGATTTTTCATCACCATGTTACCCGTGTGGTGCGTGTTTGCAGGTGATGAGCGAATTCTGTGATGATGAATTCAGAATAATTCTTTCAGACGGAGAACATACATTAGCTGATTTTCTTCCGCTTAGGTTTACAGAGAAGAATTTGAAATAATCTTTAAGGAGATTTTATGTTAAGAGAAAAAATTGAAAAGCATCTGCTTGAAATACAGAAGCCGTCACGTTATATAGGCGGCGAGGTGGGAAGCATAATAAAGGATAAATCAAAAGTCGATGTGCGATTTGCATTTTGTTTCCCCGATACATACGACATAGGAATGTCGCATCTCGGAATGAAAATTCTCTATTCACTCACAAATGAGAGGGAGAATTACTGGTGCGAGAGATGTTTTGCTCCCGGACTTGATTTTGAGGAAATAATGAGAAAGAACGATATTCCTCTTTATGCCCTCGAAAGTCTCGATCCGATAAAGGACTTTGATTTTATCGGATTCACAATGCAGTACGAACTTTCATACACAACCGTACTCAATATGCTTGACCTTGCAGGAATTCCGATTTTCGCAAAGGACAGAACACCCGAACTCACACAGATTGTAGTTGCAGGAGGTCCATGCGTCTGCAATCCCGAACCACTTGCGGATTTCTTTGATATTTTCATTCTCGGAGAGGGCGAGGAAGTAAACCTTGAACTCATGGATTTGTACCACGAGATGAAAAAACAGGGTGCGTCAAGAATTGATTTTCTCCGTAAAGCCGCACAGATAGAGGGAATATACGTTCCTCAGTTTTACAAATTCAATTATAAAGAGGACGGTACGATTGAAAGAGTTGAAACATCCGAAAATGCACCTGAAATTGTCAGAAAACGTATAATAAAAGACTTTGACAAGACCTACTATCCCGATAACTTTGTTGTACCTTTCACAGAAATAGTACATGACAGAATTTCAGTAGAGGTACTGAGAGGATGTATCAGAGGATGCAGATTCTGTCAGGCAGGATTTATTTACCGTCCGTTCAGAGAAAAATCAACAGAGACTATATGCAGTGATACAAAGGCACTCTGTGAGAATACGGGATATGATGAGGTATCACTTGCATCCCTCAGTACAAGCGACCATTCGGATATTGACAATATGCTGAGTAATCTCATTGACTATACGGAAAAGGAAAGAGTAAATCTCTCACTTCCTTCACTTCGTGTGGATAATTTCTCAGAGTCACTCCTTGAAAAAATCAAGAAAGTACGTAAATCGGGACTTACTTTCGCCGCAGAGGGCGGAACTCAGAGACTTCGTGATGTTATCAATAAGAATGTTTCAGAGGAAGAAATAATGCACACCTGCAAAATTTCATTTGAGGGTGGATATTCCTCGGTAAAACTGTATTTCATGATGGGACTTCCTACGGAAACGGATGAAGATATTGTAGGAATTGCAGAACTCGGACAGCGTATAGTTGATTTGTTCTACAGTATTGAAAACAGACCAAAGGGCAGAGGAATACAGATTTCAATAAGCTGTGCGACATTCGTTCCAAAACCGTTTACACCATTCCAGTTTGAACCTCAGGATACTCCTGCCGAAATTGAAAGAAAACAGAAGCTTCTTCTTGATTCCGTTAAGACAAAGAAAATCAAGGTCAGCTATCATGATTCAAACGTAAGTCTGCTTGAGGTTGTACTTGCAAAGGGTGACAGAAGGCTTTGTGATGTTGTTTATACAGCGTGGAAAAAAGGCTGTAAATTCGATAGCTGGAGCGAACATTACAAGTTCGATAAGTGGCTTGAAGCGTTTGAGGAATGCGGAGTCGATCCTTCATTCTATGCACACAGAAAATTTGAGTATGATGAAATTCTACCATGGGATCATCTTGATTACCTCGTTTCAAAGGAATTTTTCATCCGTGAGAACAAAACAGCACACAATGCTGTAACAACACCTAACTGTCGTCTCAAATGTACAGGCTGTGGTGTAAACAGAAAAGTAGGGAGGGAATGTTTTGCTAAGACTAAGAGCGACATTTGAAAAAAAGGGGAGAGCGATATACATTTCACATCTTGACCTTAACCGCTGTATGCTTCGCACATTCAGACGTTCAAGACTTCCTATATGGTATACAGAAGGATTCAATCCTCATCCCTATTACTCATTCGCACTTGCACTTTCTCTCGGATTTGAAAGTTCATGTGAGATAATGGACTTTAATCTCAATGAAGATATGCCCCTTGGCGAAGTAAGGGACAAACTCAATGCAGTAATGCCTGAGGGTATGCGAATCGTGAAAGTTGAAGAACAGAAACAGAAAATCACAGCAATAGCAAAGGCTGAGTACAGTTTTTCACTTGTGACTGAAAATCCGACAGAACTCAATGCCGAGATTGAAAAACTGATTTCACAGGATGAAATACTGATTGAAAAGAAAACAAAAAAGGGAATAAAAGAGGTTGATATCAAACCCGATATGGAAATCATGTCAAGAAATGTAACAGAAAACTCTGTTGATATGATGATGAGACTTCCTGCAGGAACTCAGACCAATTACAACCCGACTTTGTTCTTTGAATCACTAAAAAAAGTCACAGAAATTCCGTTTGAACCCTCAAAAATATGCAGAACAGGAATTTTATGTGAAAATAATGAAATTTTTTCTTAAAACCCCTTGCATTTTTCTGAAAAGTATGTTATTATATAAAAGCATTTGAAATTCCGTCCGTTTTTAACGGATGAGGGTTAATGCCGAAAGACATTAAATCGGACAGTCCGCTGCGTTCGGTCGGAGATTGACCACTGTATTTATCCATGTTTTCCAAAGCTGAAGGATTGCGTGGAAAACGTAAGAATGTTCGGAAATTTTAGGAGGATTTAAAAAATGGATGCACTCAAGTTAATCAGCGAATCAAGCATGAAGGAAAATGCACCTCAGTTCGAGGTCGGCGACACAGTTAAGGTACACGTACAGATCAAGGAAGGCGAAAAGAGCCGTATCCAGATCTTTGAGGGTACTGTAATCGCTAAGAAGCATGGCGGAATCAACGAGTCTTTCACAGTAAGACGTGTTGCACACGGCTGTGGAATCGAAAGAGTATTCCCAATCCACGCACCTGCTGTAAGCAAGGTTGAGGTTATCAGACATGGTAAGGTTCGCAGAGCTAAGCTCTACTACCTCAGAGACAGAGTAGGTAAGGCTGCTAAGGTTAAGGAACAGATTCGCTAATCAGAATGTAAAAGGTGAGTTTGCCGGATTTTATTCGGCAGACTCGCACTTAATCCTTATCACGCCAATGGGGGACTTGAAGTCCCTTTTTTGCTACATGACCGAAAATTGAAAGGCGGTGACTTTGTGGAGGAAAACAAGGAAATTTCTGAGACTGTTGGTGAAGAAACAACTGTTGAAAATGATGAGGTAACAGAGGAGTTATCCGAAAAATCAGAGGTAGAAGCAGAAACTCCCGCTGAGAATAATTCTGAGGATGATGAAATAAAGATAGATTTCAGAAAGTTCGGAAGAGATCTTCTTGAAATAATCGAATCAGTAATTGTGATGATATTTTTCCTCGTTATGGTATTTACATATCTCCTTCATCCTGTCAACATTGTAGGACACTCGATGTACCCGACACTAAACAAGAATGACGATCCGTCAGATCCGAATTCTTCAGATAAGGTATTTATGACTACTGTATTCGGAGAAATCAAATACGGTGATATTCTTGTCATAGACAACAGCGTTAATTATCTTCTCGATGATAATGGTCAGGCATATCAGCCTGATACTGTTCGTCCGCTGAATGAATGTATAATAAAGAGAGCAATTGCAACTGAAGGTCAGACACTTGACATCAGAGACAGCAAAGTATTTGTTGACGGTGTTGAAATCAGCGAACCTTATATAGCTGAAGCTTCATCAACAACTGATCTTGGCGGATTCACAGGTCAGTATCCTATTACAATTCCTGAGGGTTACGTGTTTGTAATGGGTGATAACAGAAATCACTCAACAGACAGTCGTGCGCCGCAGGTAGGACTTGTAAATAAGTCACAGGTGTATGGAAAAGCTATTGTAAGATACTATCCGCTGAGTGAATTCGATATACTCATCGGTTCTGAGAAAGAGTCTGCAAATTGAGCATTAAAGAGAAGAAGAAACTAAAAAATACTCTTGCTGAATTTGCTGAACAGCTTATTATTTCGTTTTTTGCTGCGGCAATGTTTTTTACGTATGTGGTAAAATCGGTTCAGGTAGTTGGAAATTCTATGGAAAACACGCTTGTATCGGGCGACAGGGTTATTGTCGGACTGCTTGGAAAAAACTATGAAAACGGAGATATAGTCATAATTGATGCAGAGACATCATATACGCTCGGAGATGACGGTTCATTGTCCGAAGGCGTCGGACTTCATAGGAATATTGTCAAGAGAGTAATTGCTGTCGGAGGACAGACGGTTGATATTGATTTTTCAAGAGGAGCAGTTTATGTTGACGGCATAATGCTTGACGAAGAATATCTTGAACTCGGTCTGACACACATGGATGAGGGGGCATTTACGGGAAAATATCCCGTTGAAGTTCCTGAAGGATATTATTTTGTTCTTGGTGACAACAGAGGAGTATCAATGGACAGCCGTTCTTCAGATATAGGTTTTGTATCGGAGAAAAGCATAGTCGGAAAGGTTCTTTTAAGATTCAGTCCGGCTGACAGATTCGGTACAGTGAGATAACGGAGGTATTTGTGGAAAATACTGACATGAAAAATATACAATGGTTTCCCGGACACATGGCGAAAACGAGAAGGGCAATTGCCGCGAATCTTAAACTCGTCGATGCAGTAGCGGAAATTATTGATGCAAGAACTCCGCTCAGTTCAAGAAATCCTGAAACGGATGAACTGACAAAGGGTAAACCCCGAATAGTTCTTCTTAACAAATGTGACCTCGCAGACAGTAATGCGACTTCACAATGGATTAATTACTTCAAAAACACAGGTGCGGCAGTTCTTGCTGTTGACTGCAAATCAGGAAAGGGAATAAATAAGCTTTTTCCTACACTGAGAAGTACAGTTCTTGCTCCGCTTGTTGAAAAGCGAAGAAAAAACGGTATGGAAAATGCACCTGTGAGAATAATGGTGATAGGAATTCCGAATGTAGGGAAATCTTCACTTATAAACAAACTTGCAGGCGGTAAACGTGCAAAGGTTGAGGACAGACCGGGTGTTACACGTACAAAGCAGTGGGTAAAATTAAAGGACGGAAATGAGCTTCTTGATATGCCCGGTGTACTGTGGCCGAAGTTTGAAGATCAGTCTGTTGCAGTAAGACTTGCATTTACGGGTGCAATAAGTGACGGAATACTTGATGTTGAAACACTTGCGATGAAACTTCTTGTCTATCTTTCAGAAAACTACCCTGAGTCTCTCAGAGAAAGATTCAAAGTTGAGGCAGAAGAAGGAGACGCAGGTCTTGAACTGCTTGAAAAGGTTGGAAAAAAGAGAGGAATGGTTATTTCGGGCGGTGAAATCAATACTGAGAGAGCTGCAATTACCGTTCTTGATGAATTCAGAAGCGGAAAGCTCGGAAGAATCACTCTTGAACTTCCTGAAACAAAGGAGCAGTAAATGGCGAGAGTAATACTTCACAAGGAACTTTTTGAGCATGACACAGAAATGAGAAAGACTCATGGAATAATCTGCGGAGTTGATGAAGCAGGCAGAGGTCCTCTTGCGGGGGATGTTTATGCGGCGGCTGTTATTCTTGATGATGAAACACTCATAGATTATCTTAATGACAGCAAAAAACTCTCTGAAAAAAGACGTGAGGAACTCTATGATGTCGTAATTGAAAAGGCAAAGGCTTACTGCGTTGCAACTGCAACTGCTGAGGAAATTGATGAAATCAATATTCTCAAAGCTACTATGCTTGCAATGAAACGTGCGGTTGAAGGTCTTGGAATTACTCCTGACTATGCACTTGTTGACGGAAACAGACTCCCCGAATTAAACTGCGGAGCCGAATTTGTGATAAAAGGTGATGCAAAATCCGCATCAATTGCGGCGGCATCTGTACTTGCGAAGGTTTCAAGAGACAGGTATATGAAGGAAATTGCAAAGCAGTATCCCGAATATTGTTTTGAACAGCATAAGGGATACGGAACAAAACTGCACTATGAAATGATAGAAAAGTACGGTATTTCTCCCGTACACAGAAAAACTTTTCTCAAAAAGATTATCGGTGAATCCGATGAATAAAACGGAAATCGGAAATCTCGGAGAGGAAAGCGTGTGTGCATATCTTGAAGAAAGAGGGTACACGATAGCTGAAAGAAATTACCGTATTCGTGGCGGTGAAATAGATATCATCGCACTAAACGGTGATTATATAGCGTTTGTTGAGGTCAAGACAAGGAAACCCGACAGCATGGTGGGCGGATTCGAGGCGGTCAACAAGCGAAAAAAGGGACTTATAATCAGGACAGCGAATGATTATATGGTCAGGCATCCGAATTTGTTTCAGCCAAGATTTGATATTGCTGAAGTTACGGCTGAAAACGGAAAGGTGCTTGACATAGACTATATTTTTAATGCTTTTGATACCACAGGGTATAAATTCATTTTCTGAAAGGTGATCCTAATGTTATATAATAGTACAAGAAACAGTGAGGTAAAGGTAAGCAGTGCTGAGGCAATTACTCAGGGTATCTCTGTTGAAGGCGGACTTTTCGTACCTGAGGAGATTCCTTCAATTACTCTTGATGAAATCAAGGCTGTAGGTGATATGAAGTACGCTGACAGAGCGGCTTTTGTATTCTCAAAGTATCTCACAGATTTCACAGAAGCTGAGATTCATTACTGCACAGATAATGCTTATTCAACAAAGAATTTTGAGACAGAGAGCATTGCTGAAATTGCACATCTTTTTGATGGAACATATATGCTCGAACTCTGGCATGGTCCTACTTGTGCATTCAAGGATATGGCTTTACAGATTCTTCCTTACTTCCTCACAACATCTGCAAAGAAAATTAATCTTGACAAGAAGATTGTAATTCTCGTTGCAACATCAGGTGATACAGGAAAGGCTGCACTTGAAGGTTTCAAGGATGTTGAGGGAACATCAATTCTCGTTTTCTATCCTGAGGATGGTGTAAGCCCGATGCAGAAGCGTCAGATGAAGACTCAGGAAGGTTCAAATGTCGGCGTTTGTGCATTAAAGGGGAACTTTGATGATTGTCAGAGCGGAGTAAAGGCTATTTTCACTGATGATGAAGTAAAGGAAACACTTTCTGAAAACGGACTTATGTTCTCAAGTGCGAACTCTATCAACTGGGGAAGACTTGTTCCGCAGGTTGTTTATTATGTTTCATCATACGCTGAACTTGTAAAAGACGGTGAAATCGAGCTTGGGGACAAGATTAACATTGTTGTGCCGACAGGAAACTTCGGAAACATTCTTGCCGCTTATTATGCAAAGCACATGGGTGTTCCTGTAAATAAGCTTATCTGTGCTTCAAACATCAACAATGTACTCACAGATTTCATCAACACAGGTGTTTATGACAGAAACAGAAGCTTCCATGCAACTGTTTCACCATCAATGGATATCCTTATTTCAAGCAACCTCGAAAGACTCCTTTATCTTATGACGGGCAGAAATGATGCTGTTATCCGTGAATGGTTCGGTAAACTTTCAACAGAGGGAAGATATGAAGTAAGTGAAGATGTCAAGGCAATGCTCAAAGAGGAATTCTACGGCGGATTCTGTGATGATGAGCAGACAAAGGCTACAATTCACGATATTTTTGCAAAGTATTCATATACTTGTGATACACATACAGCAGTAGCAGTTAAGGTATACAACGACTACAAAGCTGCAACAGGTGATACAACAAAGACAGTAATCGCTTCAACTGCAAGTCCTTACAAATTCAGTGCCGCAGTTCTTGAAGCACTTGAGGGCAAGGAGTCAGATATTGATGAGTATGCAAAGGTAGACAGAATTGCTGAACTTTCAGATATTCCTGTACCATCTGCACTTGCTGATCTTAAAACAAAGCCTGAGCGTTTCTGTGATGTTATAGATAAGACTGAGCAGAAGGCATACGTTCTTAAAAATCTCGGTATATGAGCCTTTATGTAATCGGTGATCTGCATCTGACATTCTCAGATCCTAAAAAAACGATGTCTGTTTTTTCGGGGTGGACAGATTATCAGGAGCGAATCGAAAGAAACTGGCTTGATACAATAAAAGATGAAGATACGGTGGTACTTGCGGGGGATATTTCGTGGGGAATGTCACTTCAGCAGTCACTTCCTGATTTTCAGTTTATCGAAAGGATGCCCGGCAGGAAAATAATTCTCAAAGGAAACCATGACTACTGGTGGGCAACAAAAAAGAAAATGGAGGATTTCCTCAAAGCTGAAGGAATAAACAGCGTCAGCATACTTCACAATAATCACTATCAGTATGAAAAATACGGAATATGCGGAACAAGAGGCTGGGTTAATATGCCCGGTGAAGTTCAGGATGAAAAAGTGCTTAAACGTGAAGTTCAGAGACTTGAAGCGTCTGTTCAGTCGGCTGTTAATTCGGGGCTTGAACCGCTTGTATTCATGCATTATCCGCCCATTTTCGCTTCAAATTTCAATTACGACATACTTGAGGTACTTTATCGCTACAATATAAAGGAATGTTACTACGGTCACATACATGGTCGTTCTGCACATGATTTATGCATAAAAAACACCTATGATGGTATTAATTTTCATTTAATTGCTGGTGATTATTTACAATTTACGCCTGAAAAAGTGCTTTGATATTGTAAAAAATGCAGAAGTGAAAAATTTTTGTAGAAATATTATTTTGAATGTGGTATAATATACCAAGTATGTTATTTATATGGAGGATTAGATTATCATGAGCTTAAAATCATCAAACAAAACAGATGTAAACACAACTGAACTCGTAATCACTATTGATGCGGCAACTTTCGAGGCTGCTGTTGAGAAAGAGTATCAGCGTCAGAAGAAGAACATTCAGGTAAAGGGATTCAGAAAGGGCCACGTTTCAAGAAAGCTTGCTGAAAGAGAATTCGGTGAGGGTGCTTTCTATGAGGGTGCAATCAATTCACTTCTCGGACCTGAGGTTGATTCAGCAGTTAAGGCAGAGAACCTTAATCTCGTTGACAGACCAAGTGTTGAGATTACTTCAATTGACAAGGAAAACGGTGTAGAACTCAAGGTTATCTGCATCACAAAGCCTGAGATTGAGATTTCTGACTATAAGGGAATCAAGGCTGCAAAGAAGACATCTGAGATTACTGAAGCAGATATCGACAAGCAGATTGACATTATCAGAAAGAAGAATGCAAGAATCGTTACTGTTGAAGACAGAGCTGCACAGCTTGATGACGAAGTTATTATTGACTTTGAGGGCTTCTTCGGTGATGAGGCATTTGAAGGCGGCAAGGGCGAGGATCATCCGCTTCGTCTCGGCAGCGGTCAGTTCATTCCCGGATTTGAGGATCAGATCGTTGGCAAGAATATCGGTGAGGAATTTGATGTTAACGTAACATTCCCTGAGGATTATCAGATGGCTGACTATGCAGGAAAGCCGGCTGTATTCAAGTGTAAGCTCAAGAGCATCAGCGTTGAGGAACTTCCTGAGATTGATGATGAACTTGTTAAGGATGCAACAGAATTCGATACAGTTGACGAATATAGATCAGACATTAAGGCTAAGCTTGAAGATGCTGCTGAGAAGCAGGCAGATTCTGCATTTGAGAATGCTGTACTTACAGAGCTCATCAATAAGGTTGACGCTCCTATTCCAAACTGTATGTATGAGCAGAGAATGGACGAGATTATGGCTTCATTCGAGCAGCAGTTAAAGCAGACAGGCATGGATATCAAGCTTTACTGCCAGTACACAGGTATGGACGCTGATTCTATCAGAGAGACATACAGAGAGAGAGCAGAAGGCGAAGTTAAGCTCAGACTTGCTCTTGAAAAGATTGCTGAACTTGAAAACATTGAGATTCCAGAGGAAGATATTGATTCAAGTCTTGCTGATCTTGCAGCTTCAAATAATACAACAGTTGATGTTATCAAGAACTTTATTCCTCTTGAAAGCTTCGTTGAGGATCTTAAGGTTCAGAAGGCAGTTGCTCTTGTTAAGGAGAACGCTGTAATTGACAACACAGCAGCTGAGGAAAGTGCTGAATAATCTAAAAAGATTATCATAAAAAGTTGTCCCGCAGAGGTTCTGTGGGACAACAGTTTTCTAATTCAGAAAGGGGAATGGGTTATGAGTTTAGTACCTTACGTAGTTGAACAGACAGGCAGAGGAGAGAGATCTTATGATATTTTCTCACGTTTGCTGAATGACAGAATCATTATGCTGAGCGAGGAAGTAAACAGCACAACAGCAAGTCTTGTTGTTGCACAGCTTCTTTATCTCGAAAGTCAGGATTCTGAGAAGGATATTTCACTTTACATCAACAGTCCCGGCGGTTCAGTAACTGACGGAATGGCTATCTATGATACTATGCAGTATATTAAATGCGATGTATCTACAATTTGTATAGGTATGCCAGCTTCAATGGGAGCATTCCTCCTTTCATCAGGTACAAAAGGAAAGAGAATTGCACTTCCAAACAGTGAAATTATGATTCATCAGCCACTTATTGGCGGCGGCGGAATTTCAGGTCAGTGTACTGATATTCAGATACGTGCAGACCACATGCTCAGGACAAGAGAGAAACTTGACAGAATTCTCGCTGAGAATACAGGCAGACCATACGAGGAAGTAAGAAAGGATACTGAGCGTGATAACTGGATGACAGCTCAGGAGGCAATGGAATACGGACTCATTGACAAAGTAATCGAAAAGAGGTAATGCTGTAAATGAATGACGGACTTAAAGTTTGTAATTTTTGCGGCAAACCTGAAAACAGGGTTGCCAGTATGTTTTCAGCCGGCTCAACAAATATCTGTAATGAGTGTGTAGTGTACTGCTTTGAAATGATTGAAGGTCCGGAGAAAACAAAGGCAAGAAAAAAGGCATCTTCAAAGGTTGAAAGTGCAAAGAGTCTCAATTTGTATAAACCTGCCGAAATCAAGGCATTTCTTGATGAACACGTTATCGGTCAGACTGAGGCAAAGGTTTCTCTTTCTGTTGCAGTTTATAATCATTACAAAAGACTTCAGAGTCAGGAAGAGCTTGAAAAGGATGGAGAAGGTGTTGAACTTCAGAAGAGCAATGTTCTTCTTCTCGGTCCGACAGGTGTCGGAAAAACATATCTTGCTCAGACACTCGCCAAACTTCTTAATGTACCTTTTGCAATAGCAGATGCAACCACACTTACTGAAGCAGGTTATGTCGGTGATGACGTTGAAAATGTGCTTCTTAGACTTATTCAGGCAGCCGACTTCGATATCAAGGCGGCTGAGAGAGGTATTATTTACATTGACGAAATCGACAAGATAGCAAGAAAATCTGAAAATGTATCCATTACACGTGATGTAAGTGGTGAGGGTGTACAGCAGGCTCTTCTTAAAATTGTTGAGGGTACTGTTTCAAATGTTCCTCCACAGGGTGGAAGAAAGCATCCGAATCAGGAAACATTACAGATTAATACAAAGAATATTCTTTTCATCTGCGGAGGTGCTTTTGACGGGCTTGAAAAGCAGATTCAGAAGCGTATCGGAAAGGCACCAATCGGCTTTGGCGGAGAGGTTAAGTCTAAAACAGAGGAAAAGAATAATATATTCAAACAGGTTGTTCCGAAGGATCTCGTAAAATTCGGTCTTGTACCTGAATTTGTGGGAAGACTTCCTGTTATAACTGTTCTTGAGGAACTCACAGAAGAATCACTTGTCAAGATTATAACAGAGCCTAAAAACGCTTTGATTAAGCAGTATCAGAAACTTTTTGGTTATGATAATGTTGAACTTGAAATCAAAAAGGATGCTCTTATGGAAATCGCATCGAAGGCTATTGAACAGAAGACAGGTGCAAGAGGACTTCGTTCAATTATTGAAGGCATACTCATGGAGTCGATGTACAAGGTTCCTTCAAATACAAATATCAAAAAGGTTGTTGTAACTGCGGATTGCGTAACTGAAAACAAAGAGCCGAAGTATTACAACGAAAGCGGAAAACTTATCAAGATTAAATAACAGAAAGGGCTGACTATATGTCAGCCCCTTTTTTGTGTTAATCAGCAGCAGCAGTCTCTGTCTCTGCCACAGCCGCAGTCGCCTCTGCCGCATCCGCCACAGCATGATGTACAGATAATAAAGAGAATGAGAAGAAGAAGGATCCAGCCGCAGTTACCGTCAAACATTGAATTACACATAAATAAACAACTCCTTGTGATGTATTGGAAACGCTGTATCTCTGCGTTTCATAGTACATAATATGCTCTGCAGAAAAAAGTGTTACAAATTTTTTTCGAGGTATAGATTTCGACTATTATCGCATTGAGTAAGTGGCATAATAGATACAGACAAAGTCAAGGAGGAAAATAGTCTGATGATAAATTCGGATAAGTTCACAAAGAAGTCAATGACGATAATCGATGGGGCAATTACAGCGGCATCTGAACTGGGGCATACATACGTGGGGAGTGAACACATACTGCTTTCGGTATCAAATGACGGAACATCAGGAGCGGCAGAGATACTGATAGAAAACGGCATAGCGTATGATGACCTCAGACGGGAGATAATACAGCTTGTGGGACAGGGGACACCCTCAATTCTGAATTATCGTTACTTTACAACTGCCGCCAAAAGAATACTTGAGCATTCGTATGATATCGCTGTCAGCGACAGAAAAAAACAGGCAACACCCGAACACATACTTGCATCAATAATAGGCGAATCCTCATGCAGTGCGTGTACGGTAATAAAAAAGATCGGCGGCAATCTGATGGGAATATGCGGAGGACTTGAAATAATATCATCTGAACAGGTGCAGGATGAATTATATGAAGCAATAAAACCAAAAGCATCCCATTTGCCAAACTTATTCAGATACGGAAAAAACCTTACCGATATTGCACTTGTTAGGAAAAACGATCCTCTTATCGGCAGAGCAAAAGAGGTAGAAAGAGTATTACAGGTACTTGCAAGAAGAAATAAGAATAACCCATGTCTTATAGGGGAGGCAGGAGTAGGGAAAACAGCGATAGTTGAAGGAGTTGCAGAACTTTTTGTTCGTAATCTTGTTCCTGATTCGCTGAAAAACAAGTATATATTCTCGCTTGATTTCACATCATTACTTTCAGGTGCAAAATACAGAGGGGATTTTGAAGAAAGAGTAAAAGCCTGTACAGAGGAGGCCGTAAATTCGGGGAATATAATTCTGTTTATTGATGAAATACATACGATAGTCGGCGCAGGAGCGGCGGAGGGTGCAATAGATGCCGCAAATATTATGAAGCCTCAGCTTGCTAGGGGAGAATTGCAGGTAATAGGTGCAACAACGTTTGAGGAATACAGTAAGTCAATAGAAAAGGATTCAGCACTTGAAAGAAGATTTCAGCCTATTCAGATAAATGAACCGACAATAGATGCCTGCATTGACATTATAAAGGGCTTGAAAGAAAACTATGAGAAATATCACAGTGTTGAAATAAGTGATGAAATAATATCACTTGCGGTTAATATGTCAGTAAGGTATATCGCAGACAGATTCCTCCCTGATAAGGCTGTGGATGTTCTTGATGAAGCCTGTGCGTGTGCAAAGATAAGGCGAAATAAAGCTGTATCGCAGAAAGAACCTAAGTTTATCAGGTTCAGAGATAATACAGAGAGAAAAAACAGAAAACTTACAGTAGAACAGGATGATATAATATCTGTAATATCGATGAAAACAGGTATTCCCCTTAATAAAATTACAACAGAGGATGCACAGCAGCTTACATTTCTTGAAAAACAACTTTCAGAGAGAGTGGTGGGGCATAATTATGCAGTGAAGAAGGTTGTATCGGCTGTTTGCAGAGCAAAATCAGGGCTTCGTGACGGCAACAGACCGATGGCATCATTTTTATTTGCAGGTCCGACAGGAGTCGGAAAGACAGAACTTGCAAAGGCACTTGCAGATAATCTTTTCAGCACAGAAAGTAATTTCATAAGAATTGATATGTCCGAGTATATGGAAAAACATTCTGTATCAAAGCTGATCGGTGCGCCTCCCGGATATTCAGGATACGATGACAAAAGCAACAATCTGTGTGAACGTATAAGACGTAAACCTTATTCACTTATTCTCTTTGACGAAATAGAAAAGGCTGATTCTGAGGTTCTTAATATAATGCTTCAGATCCTTGATGACGGAATTCTTACAGATTCTTCAATGAGAAGAGTTAGTTTCAGAAACTGCATAATAATAATGACATCAAACGTCGGTGCAGAAGAAATAACTTCCAGAACTTCAATAGGATTCGGAGAAAATGTGGATGAGGTGGAATGCGAAAGGGTGCAGAAAAAAATAAAGGACTATTTCACACCGGAGTTTGTGAACAGAATTGATGAGATAATTGTATTTGGAAAACTTGAGAAAGACGACCTTATGAAGATAAGTGAAAAGGCACTTGATAATTTGAGATTTCGTGCAAAAGCACTTGGAATCGATATAAGTTTTACCAGCAGAGTAGTAGAAACCGTAGCATCGGTAAAAGAAGCAGAAAAATATGGAGCAAGACCGATAAGGCGCAGAGTTACTGACCTTATAGAGAATGAACTTGCACAAATGATAATAGGTTCTGAGGTTCATAGCGGAGAACGTCTGAAAGTTGATATAGACAGTGACAGAATATATTTTTCAAAGTCCACAAAGGTTTACGATTGATAACATATACAAATTATACAAAACAGAAATAATATTTCATACTATTTCACAAATTTTGATTTGTTCACAAATGGTTTATTGATTTTATACAATAAAAATGATATAATAAAGTAGATTTATTATATCATAACATTTGAGCGGAGTTGTATGAAATGAAAATGGATAAATGCAGTAATAATCATTATTATAATGCAGAAAAATTTACATCATGTCCGTATTGTGCGCATATAAACGGAAATGATAATATAAAGATATCATCTGTACCTCTAAGGGTTGAGAATAATACAGAAACAAGTGTTAAAGCAAAGGTTGTCAGAGTAAGACCTGTTAAAAAGGAAAAAACGATTCAACGTGTTTCAGAAAACAACAATAATGAAAAATCAACTGATATTATCGAAGTAAAAGAAATTCTAAAGGCTGAAATAGTTGAAGAAAGCAAACCCGTAGTAAAAGAATCCCCAAAAGTTGAAGTAATTGAAGAAAGCAAACCCGTAGTAAAAGAAATCCCAAAGGCTGAAATAGTTGAAGAAAGCAAACCCGTAGTAAAAGAATCCCCAAAAGTTGAAGTAATTGAAGAAAGCAAACCCGAAGTAAAAGAATCCCCAAAAGTTGAAGTAATTGAAGAAAGCAAACCCGAAGTAAAAGAAACCCCCAAGGCTGAGATAGTTAGTAATGAGAAATTTGAAACAGAGGTGATTTCTGATTCAGAGGTAATTGAATTTGAAGAAATTGATGAATCTGAAATTGAAAAATCCGATGATGTGATAGAGGCTGAAATAGTAATAGAGGAAGTAAAAAAAGAAAAACCCGTAATACGGCCTCTTGTAAGAGTTGAAAATACAAAAAAGGATGTAAAAGAACTGCCTGAAAATGAAATACCTAAGCCTGAAATCGTCATTGAGGCAAAGGAAGTAAGGAAATATTCAGATGAAGAAGTTGTACACGACCATGTTTATCCGAATCAGTCTGTTGAAAGCCTTTTCAAAGAAGAACTTGCAGATGAAAATCTTGAAATAGATGAAAGTCTTGTAATGGATGATGTACATAATATGGCACTCGGAAAAAATGGTACGCTTCTTGTAAAATATGTTGGTACAACAGAAGTAGTTGTTATTCCTGACGGAATTACAACTATAGGAAAGTATGCTTTCAGAGGAAATGAAACAGCAAAGAAAATCATAATGCCTGATTCTGTAAAACTCATTGATAAATTTGCATTTGCGTACTGCATAAGCCTCGAAAAGGTGGTATTTTCAGCGAACCTTGAAACAATAGCCGAAAATGCCTTTTATAAGTGTCTCAATCTGAGAGATCCTGAATTCCCTGCTTCGTTGAAGAATATAAATAAGGGCGCATTTGCGAGATGCGGAAACATTGACAGGGTTGTAATACCTGAGAAAATCAAAAAAATCAGCGAACTTTGTTTCTTTTCCTGCAAAAGCCTCAGCGTAGTTGAACTGAATTCAAATACCGAAGTGATAGGTTCGTCAGCATTTGCGGAATGTTATGGACTTAAAAAGGTTGTAATTCCGGACGGACTTAGTCTCATCGGTGAAAGTGCATTTTCATGGTGCCGTTCACTTGAGGAAATTGCATTCCCCACAACTTTGAAGACTGTTTCAAGTTGGGCATTTTATGGATGTCAGAATCTTACAGACCTTACAGTAAGCGTTAATACAAAGGATGTGCGTGAGGATGCATTCACAGGCTGTGAAAATATCTACAACATAAAAATAGCTGAATTCGAGGGCGATGACGCAAAGGGTGACAGCCTTAAAAAAGGTCATAAGGTTACACTCAGAATACTTAAACAGGTAAACAGAAAGAAAGCCGAGCGTTACGCAAAGGAACACAATATCAGTATGTTGTTTGTATAAAAAAAACTGAGAACATCAAAAGGTGTTCTCAGTTTTTTGTTACTCATAAATCTTTAACTTTGTAAGTTCACAGAATTTATCTGCATCATAGGAAGGAATCATAATCGTGAATTCACGCAGTCAGATTTTGTACAAAGTCTAAAAACGTGCTTTGTGCGATGTTGCCTTAAAAAGGGAATCAAAAATGATTCCCTTTTAACAGCTTTATTAAAGAAGTGTTATACCGCTTTCAGTACACTTTTCAACCATTTCCTGTGGCCAGATTGAAGACTGAACCTCACCGATATGAGCCTTGTTAAGAAGGTGCATACAGATTCTTGACTGACCGATACCGCCACCGATACTGAGTGGAAGTGTACCGTTTGCAATCATCTTGTGGAAGTCGAACTGCATTCTGTCCTCAGCATTTGCCTCAGCAAGCTGTGAAGCGAGTGACTTTTCATCAACTCTGATACCCATTGAAGAAACTTCAAGTGAATCGTCAAGAACATCATTCCAGAGAATGATATCACCGTTGAGCATCCAGTCATCATAGTCGGGAGCTCTTCCGTCATGCTTCTTGCCGCTTGCGAGCTTGCATCCAATCTGCATGAGGAATACTGTCTTATGTTCCTTTGTGATAAGTCTCTCACGCTCATGTGAAGTCTTGTCAGGGTACATATCTTCAAGCTCCTGTGTTGTGATGAAGAATACATCCTCACAAACAGAACCTGCAATCTGAGGGTAACGGAGACTTACCTTTCTCTTTGTGTATGCGATAGCCTTTACAACAGACTTAGCAGTTTCTTTAAGGAATTCAATGTTTCTCTGTTCACGGGTAATAACCTTTTCCCAATCCCACTGGTCAACGAAAATTGAATGTGTGTTGTCTGTATCATCATCACGACGAATAGCGTTCATATCTGTGTAGATACCTTCACCCGGCTGATAACCATAACGGTAGAGAGCAAATCTCTTCCACTTAGCAAGTGACTGAACAACCTCAGCATTTTCACCGACTTCCTTGATATCGAAATCAACTTTTCTCTCAACACCGTTAAGGTCATCGTTGATACCGCTTCCCTGTTTTACGATGAGGGGAGCAGATACACGGTCAAGGGTGAGGGCAAAAGAGAGAGCCTGCTGGAAAACATCCTTGATGTACTTGATTGCGTGCTGGGTTTCTCTGAGTGAGAGGGCTGACTTATAGCCCTCAGGGATATAAAGCGATTTTGACATAGTAATCACTTTCCTTTCAATTTATAAGATATTTTATAAACAGACGACAGCACCGTTGATGCTGTCTGTGCGAAACGTAAATAAAATAGAGATAATCAGAAAGTCAAAGCTTTTATAATGTGGATTCGGAATTTTCCACGTCTTGCAATAAGGTTAATTACTCTTCCGCCTTGCAGAATATCCTCTTTATCGAAAAGAGTTCCCTGTGTAAAATAGCAGAATTTCAATTTTTTTCTGTCATAATACATAACCCTTATTTCGCTTGTACGGGTTATAAATATAAATCCTTTTACTTTTATAAGCTTACTGCTGTCTGATAGTTTCAAAAGTTCAAAAGCTGTTTTAATAATCATGAAAAACGGAAATACTGCTCCAAAAAGCATTATTGTGATTTTATCATCATCAGCCATGAAATATGTAACAACAGAAATTATAAAAACAAGCATGGTAATGGCAAACCCGATAAGATGACTTTTTATTACGCTGATTCTGACAAGGCGAATAACGGATTTATCAATCGGACAATAATCTCCACCCGACAGAAGCATATTTTTGGTTTCTAACGTGACTTTTTTCATTGCCTTTCGTGAGCGTATGTGATTCGGTAATTTTATAACACATATTGCAGCGGCAAGACATATAAATCCGACTATCAGAATTTTTAAAAGATTCATTCAATGATTATCTGATAGAACCTACTGTTCTTGGGTAGAGAATTACGTCACGGATATTTGCCATACCTGTTGTGTACATGATAAGTCTTTCAAAACCAAGACCGAAACCGCCATGAGGAACTGAACCATATTTACGGAGGTCAAGGTAGTCTGTATAGAGGTCAAGATTCATGCCTCTTTCTTCCATTGTAGCAACGAGCTTGTCATAGTTTGCTTCTCTTTCGCTTCCGCCGATGATTTCACCGACACCGGGAACGAGAAGGTCAACTGCTGCAACTGTCTTTCCGTCAGCATTCTGCTTCATGTAGAATGACTTGATTTCCTTCGGATAGTCAGTAACGAATACAGCCTTTTTGAATACCTTTTCAGCAATGTATCTTTCATGCTCTGTCTGGAGGTCACAGCCCCATTCAACAGGGTAAACGAATTCTTCACCCGATTCCTGAAGAAGCTTTATTGCCTCTGTGTAAGTAACTCTGCCGAAATCATGTGCAATGAGGTCTTCAAGTCTGTCTTTAAGTCCCTTTTCAAAGTGAGCATCAAAGAATGCAACTTCGTCAGGACAGGTATCAAGAAGTGTACGGATAACGTGCTTGAGCATATCCTCAGCAAGCTCAATTACATCATCGAGTTCAGCAAATGCAACCTCGGGTTCAACGTGCCAGAATTCAGCAAGGTGCTTCGGAGTGTTGCTGTTTTCTGCTCTGAAACTTGGTCCGAATGTATAAATCTTACCCATAGCCATAGCAGCAACTTCACCTTCAAGCTGACCTGAAACTGAAAGACCTGCCTTCTTTCCGAAGAAATCGTTTGCACAGTATTCGTCTTCGTTCTTGTATTCTGTGTTGTAGCCGATTGTTGTTACCTGGAACATTTCACCTGCACCCTCACAGTCGCTTCCTGTGATAAGAGGTGTATTCACATAAACGAAGTTGTTATCCTTGAAATAGTCATGAAGTGCCTGTGCAAGAACAGAACGCACTCTCCATACAGCATTGAATGTGTTTGAACGACCTCTGAGGTGAGGCATTGAACGGAGGAATTCAAGTGTATGACCTTTTTTCTGGAGAGGATAATCAGTAGGGCAGTCACCGAGAATTTCAACACCGTTTACATCAGTATTGATTTCAACTGTGTTGTTTCTTCCTGCAACAACTTTACCTGTAACTTTGAGTGACATACCTACACGGGGTTCTTTATAGTCGCCTGTGCCTTTGTCAACTACAATCTGAATGTTTTTCAGAGATGTACCGTCGTTAAGCTCAACGAATGCAACGCTCTTTGAGTTTCTTGAAGTTCTTACCCAGCCGCATACCGTTACTTCCTGATCAACGAACTCCTGAGAAGTAATGATTTTTTTAATGTCAGTGTGTTTCATAATGAATCTTTCCTTTCAAATTCGATTCAGGACTGAATATACAAAAACTCCCGTCCTGTTAAACTACAGGACGGGAGAAAATACCCGTGGTGCCACCTGAATTACCGCACAAAAGCGATCACTTTTGTCCGCTGTAACGTGCGGAACACGACTCACCTAATAAGAAAGAATCTTTTCGGATTGCTGCTCGGAAGTGTTATTCATATCGGCTCTGATACACGGCTCACACCATCCCGCATTCTCTGGAAACGAACTCCGATACTACTTCTCTCCGTCATAGCATTTACTAATAGATATTGTAGCATAATAAGGCTGATTTGTCAAGGGGGAAATAACAAAAAAAAGACAGCGGAATGAAAATCCGCTGTCTTTTTATTGGAGATAACTATGGTTTAAACACCAAAGAGAAGTTTGTCGTAAGCAGGGAATGGCCAGTACTCCTCAGATGTAAGTGTTTCTGCCGCATCAGCAAATCCACGAAGTGAATCCATCTTAGGAAGAATACTGTCACGAACGAACTCTGATGCTGTAACAGTTACATCAATCTTCTTGAGTTCACTTACTGCTGATTCGAGAGCAGCAGATGCTTCATCCATTTCATCAATAAGGTCTGAAAGTGAAGCGATAAGTCTCTTTTCATACTTGCATGAAACTGTTGTAACTCCTGTCTTAACTGCAACAGCAGATGCTGTATCAGAAGCAAATTTAGCAACAGCAGGGATGATTTCCTTACGAGCCATATCAATCATTGTAAGGGCTTCAATGTTTACAGCCTTGATGTAGTTTTCAAGCATGATGTCACGTCTTGAATAAATCTCAGCTTCTGTAAAGATACCATGTGATGTAAGCATATCCACGTTCTTCTTGTCGCAGATTTTAGGCATACAGTCAACAGTTGTCTTCATGTTGAGAAGACCTCTTGACTCAGCTTCAGCAATCCACTTATCGTCATAACCGTTTCCGTTGAAGATGATTCTCTTGTGAGACTTGATTGTTGAACGGATAAGGTCATGAAGTGCTGTGCTGAAATCATCAGCCTTTTCAAGTTCATCTGCAAACTGCTTGAGAACCTCTGCAACAGCGGCATTGAGGTGAATGTTAGCACATGAAATGCTGTTTGAAGAACCAAGCATACGGAATTCAAACTTGTTTCCTGTGAATGCGAAAGGTGATGTACGGTTTCTGTCTGTTGTGTCCTTTCTGAACTTAGGAAGAACGTCAACACCAAGCTGCATTTTTTCCTTCTTTGTACCACCATAAGGAGTATCGTTTTCAATAGCATCAAGAACTGCTGTGAGTTCATCACCGAGGAATATTGAAATTACAGCAGGAGGAGCTTCGTTAGCACCGAGTCTGTGGTCATTTCCTGCTGTAGCAACTGAAAGTCTGAGGAGATCCTGATAATCGTCAACAGCCTTGATAACAGCAGTAAGGAAAAGAAGGAACTGAGCGTTCTCATAAGGTGTTTCACCGGGAGAAAGGAGGTTTACACCATCATCTGTTGAGATTGACCAGTTGTTGTGCTTACCTGAACCGTTTACACCTGCGAAAGGCTTTTCGTGGAGGAGGCATACAAGACCATGACGGAGAGCAACCTTCTGCATTACTTCCATTGTAAGCTGGTTGTGGTCAGTTGCGATGTTTGTTGTATCGTAAATAGGAGCAAGTTCGTGCTGTGCAGGAGCAACCTCATTGTGCTTTGTCTTTGCAAGGATTCCGGGCTTCCAGAGTTCCTTGTCGAGATCTGCCATGTATTCAGCAACACGAGGCTTGATAGAACCAAAGTAATGGTCGTCCATTTCCTGTCCCTTAGGAGGCATAGCACCGAAAAGTGTTCTTCCTGTCATGATAAGATCCTTACGCTTTTTCCACATCTCACGGTCAACAAGGAAATATTCCTGCTCCGGACCAACAGAAGTCTTTACGCTTGTAACCTTGTCATTTCCGAAGAGCTTGAGAATTCTGAGAGCTTGACGATTGAGAGCTTCCATTGAACGAAGGAGAGGAACCTTCTTATCGAGAGCCTCACCTGTGTATGAACAGAATGCTGTAGGAATATAAAGTGTACCATCCTTGATGAATGCGTATGAAGTAGGATCCCATGCTGTGTAGCCTCTTGCCTCAAATGTTGCACGAAGACCGCCTGAAGGGAATGAGGAAGCATCAGGTTCGCCCTTAACAAGTTCCTTGCCTGAGAATTCCATAATAACTCTTCCGTCAGGTGAAGGTGAAATGAAGCTGTCGTGCTTTTCAGCAGTAACACCTGTCATAGGCTGGAACCAGTGTGTGTAGTGTGTAGCACCTTTTTCAACAGCCCAGTCCTTCATTGCAGCTGCAACAGCATCAGCAATTCCAGCATCAAGAGGTGTTCCCTTGTCAATTGTCTGCTTGAGGCTCTTGTAAACCTTGTCAGAGAGAGTTGCTTTCATAATTCTCTCATCAAACACCATTGAACCATAAAACTCTGTAACCTTTTCCATAATAAATTCCTCCTTAATTACTTTTCCGCATTTTCAAGCGAAGCTTTTATGAAATCCGCAAATAACTTCTGCGGTTTATTTGGACGTGATTTAAACTCAGGGTGGAACTGTACTCCCACAAACCACGGATGGTCAGGAAGTTCCACTATTTCCACAAGTCTTTCGTCAGGTGAAACACCTGCGATTCTGAGACCTGCTTTTTCAGCGGCTGTACGATATGCATTATTGAATTCCCAGCGATGACGGTGACGCTCATAAATAAGTTCCTCACCGTAAATTTCTCTGCATCTTGAACCCTCTGCAAGCTTGCATGGATAAAGACCGAGGCGCATTGTTCCGCCTTTCTGAGAAACATTTTTCTGAGTCTCCATAATGTCTATGACAGGATTTGCTGTATTTGAGAATTCAGAAGAATCTGCATCGGATATTCCCATTACATTTCTTGCGAATTCGACAACCGACATCTGCATACCGAGGCATATACCGAACATAGGAACTTTATTTTCCCTTGCGTATCTTATAGCCTCAATCATTCCCTCAATTCCTCTGTGACCGAATCCGCCGGGAACGATTATACCGTCACACGAACCAAGAATTTCATCAGCATTTTCATGTGTTATATTTTCTGAATCTATCCATTCGATGTCAACAGAAGCATCATTTACAATACCTCCGTGACGAAGAGCCTCTGCAACCGAAAGGTATGCATCGTGAAGCTCAACATACTTTCCTACTAATCCGATTGTTACTTTTCTGTGTGCATTTTTTGCACGTTCAACCATTGCTTTCCATTCTGTAAGATCAGGGGTTTTATCAGCAAGACCGAGACGACGGCAAACCGATTTCGCAAGACCTTCATCCTCAAGCCACAGCGGAACTTCGTAAAGTGAAGGTGCTGTGAGATTCTGAATTACATCTTCCTCCCTTATATTACAGAAAAGTCCGATTTTAGCACGCATATCAGCAGGAATCTCCATTTCACTTCTCAGAACGATTATATCGGGCTGAATACCTATTGAAAGGAGTTCTTTTGTTGAATGCTGTGTCGGTTTTGATTTCAGTTCCTCAGAACCTGCGATATATGGAACGAGTGTTACGTGAATGTAAGCCACGTTTTCACGTCCCTGTTCTGTACCAACCTGACGTATTGCTTCAAGGAACGGAGTGGATTCGATATCACCCACCGTACCGCCTATTTCAGTAATAACAACGTCGGCATTTGCATCCTTTGCAGCACTGTATACCCTGTCTTTAATTTCATTGGTAATATGAGGAATTACCTGAACAGTACCTCCGAGGTAGTCACCTCTGCGTTCTTTGTTGATTACATTCATGTAAATCTTTCCCGTAGTGACATTTGAATGAACAGAAAGATTTTCGTCTACGAAACGCTCATAATGTCCTAAGTCAAGGTCAGTTTCCGTACCGTCATCAGTTACGAAAACCTCTCCATGCTGGAATGGTGACATAGTACCAGGATCAACATTAATATACGGGTCGAACTTCTGGATTGTGACCTTATAGCCACGCTGTTTTAGAAGTCTTCCCAGCGATGCGGCTGTGATGCCCTTACCGAGACCTGATACCACACCGCCGGTTACAAATATGTATTTTGCCGACATTGTAATTATTCTCCTTGTCAGTTATCAGATTTGAAATTGCTTGACAGAATTATCAGTCATCCTCAAAATTCTGTAATGCATCATAGCCCTGCTCACCTGTACGAACCTTGATTACGTTTTCAATATCGTAGATAAAGAGTTTACCGTCACCGATATGTCCTGTATAGAGAGCGGCTCTTGCTGCGTCAATTACCTTTGGAACAGGTACTGCGCAAACCGCAATTTCAGCTTTAACCTTTGGGAGAAGATTTACTTCAATTCTTGCACCACGGTAATATTCTCCCTGTCCCTTCTGCATACCGCATCCGAGAACGTTTGTTACTGTGATACCGGTAACTTCAATAGCTTCCATAGCCTGAATGAAGTCCTGAAGTTTAGACTGTTTGAAAATTGCAACAACCTTTGTCATCTTTGGCTGACCGTTTGGAACAGGAGCAACATAGCTCTCAACCTCAACTGCCTTTTCAACAGGAACAATCGGAGGTATTACACTTTCCTTATCCACCTTCTGAACGCTCTTAGCATCGTCCTTTGTATAACCGAGGACAGAAGCATCACTCATTGAAGGAGCGAAGTCAGCGTATGATGAGATAAGACCGTGTTCTGTAATATCGAGACCGAGTACCTCTTCCTGTTCGGAAGCACGGAGTCCCATAATTTTTTTGATGATAAGGAATGTTGCTGTAACTGTGATTGCTGCCCATGCAGCTACTGTTATGAAACCGAGAAGCTGTAAACCAAGCTGTTCAAATCCGCCGCCATAGAAAAGACCTTCACCTTTGATACCGCCGCATTCAATCTGAATGTCGTATCCCGGAGCAGATTTTGTAGCGAAAAGACCAACTGCGATTGTACCCCAGATACCGTTCATCATGTGAACCGCAACAGCACCTACAGGGTCATCAATGTGGAGTTTGTTATCAAGGAACCAAACACCGAAGCAAACGAGGAATGCTGAAACGATACCAACCATAATAGAACCGAAACAGTCCATTACATCACATCCTGCTGTAATACCAACAAGACCGGCAAGTGAAGCGTTGAGACACATTGAAACATCAGGCTTACCATATTTAACCCAAGTGAAAACCATACATACTACTGTTGCAACAGCAGGAGCAACTGTTGTTGTTACAAAAATTGAATCAAGCTGTGCAACTGTTGAAGCAGCGGCAGGGTTGAAACCGTACCAGCCGAACCAGAGAATGAATACACCGAGTGCACCGATAGTAAGGTTGTGACCTGGAATAGCGTTTACTTTGATTTCTCCGTCCTTTGTCTTTGAGAATTTGCCTATACGTGGACCAACGATTTTAGCACCGATTAAAGCACAAACACCGCCGACCATGTGAATTGCACATGAACCTGAAAGATCATGGAAACCAAGCTGTGCAAGCCAGCCGCCGCCCCAGATCCAATGTGCTTCTACAGGGTAAATAAGAGCGCTTATAATACCTGAGTAGATACAGTAAGAAAGGAATTTTGTTCTTTCAGCCATAGCACCGGAAACAATTGTTGAAGTTGTTGCACAGAATACGAGGTTGAAAATGAACTGATCCCACTGGAAACTTTCGTATGAAGTGAAAACATCAAAACCGGGTTTACCGATGAGACCAACAACGTCTTCACCATATAAAAGACCGAAGCCTATAAGAATGAACATTACTGTACCGATACAGAAGTCCATTAAGTTTTTCATAATAATATTTCCGGCATTCTTAGCACGTGTAAAACCTGTCTCTACCATTGCGAAACCTGCCTGCATAAAGAAAACAAGCGCAACTGCAATCATAAACCATACGCCGAATACCGTACTGTCAGCACTCTCCTGAGCCTGCTGTAATATCATCTGAGTATCCATAATTTCTCCTCCTTAAATATGCTCCTTATTCCTATTTTTATGAAACAGGAGCAACAAATACTGCAAAAAGCAAATCGGGGTGTATGAGCCGACAAGTATAACTTGCAGCCCATACACCCCATTGTGTATGGAATTAAGCGCTTAAAACGACAAAACGCCGCAGATTCATAATTGAATCCGCAGCGTCCTTGCTGTTTACGTTAGCTATTATAAACCCGAAAAAAAGATTTGTCAATAGGGTTTTTGTTAAATCGTGAAAATGTATAAAAACAAATATATATAATCGTGAAAAATGTGAAAAAACGCATTTAATTACTCTGCTTTAAAGCTTTTTGCATTATCTATACATTATAATGTAAACGAGTTCTTAGGCTGATTTCAACAAAAAAAATGTGTTATATATTGCTAATGTGTATAATTGTACAAAAGTTGCATTTTGTATTGACATTTCTTTTCTATCGTGTTATCATATACAAAGAACGAGGACGTTCATGCAGGGCATTTCTATGTCTGCATGAGCGTCCTTTTTTTATTATATGCACCGTTTCAATGGGGAATCGGTACAGAAAGGCGTGACAAATATGGACGATTTCAGATCGGAAGCACCATTCCGCAGACAGGGACTTTACCGTCCTGAGTTTGAACATGATAACTGTGGAATCGGAGCAGTTGTAAACATCAAAGGCATCAGATCAAGAAAGGTTGTTGAGGATGCTCTTACAATCGTTGAAAAGCTTGAACACCGTGCAGGTAAGGATGCCGAAGGCAAGACAGGTGACGGAGTAGGTATTCTCACACAGATTCCGTACAGCTTCTTCTCAGAAGAATGTGAAAAACTCGGATTTCCTGTCGGTGATGAAGGTGACTATGGTGTGGGAATGTTTTTCTTCCCCCAGAGTGAGCTGAAAAAGAATCAGGCTAAGAAGATGTTTGAGGTCATTGTTAAGAAGCAGGGCATGGAATTCCTCGGATGGAGAGAAGTTCCTTCAGTTCCTGATATTCTCGGACAGAAAGCAAAGGACAGTATGCCATGCATCATGCAGGGATTTGTAAAGCGTCCTGATGACTGTAATAAGGGACTTGACTTTGACAGAAAGCTTTATATTGCAAGACGAGTATTTGAACAGGCTAACGAACATACCTATGTATGTTCATTATCAAGCAGAACAATAGTATATAAGGGAATGTTCCTTGTTGATGAACTCAGAAATTTCTATGCTGATCTTCGTGACAGCAGATATGTTTCTGCAATTGCAATGGTTCATTCGAGATTCTCAACAAATACAAATCCAAGCTGGCAGAAAGCTCATCCGAACAGAATAATCGTTCACAATGGTGAAATAAATACAATTACAGGAAACGAAGATAAAATGCTTGCACGTGAAGAAACAATGTTCTGCGATGCTTTCGGCAACGATATGAGCAAGATTCTTCCAGCAATAAATATAGACGGTTCAGACTCAGCAAGACTTGATAATGCACTTGAATTCATGGTAATGTCAGGTATGCCGCTTCCTCTTGCTGTAATGATTACAATTCCTGAACCATGGAAAAATGATCGCTCCATTTCAAAGGAAAAGTACGATTTCTACCAGTATTACGCAACAATGATGGAACCTTGGGACGGCCCTGCATCAATTCTTTTCTCAGACGGTGATGTAATGGGTGCTGTACTCGACAGAAATGGTCTCCGTCCATCAAGATACTGCATTACATCAGACGGATTCCTTGTTCTTTCATCTGAAACAGGCTGTATAGATATTCCTGCTGATAAGATTATAAAGAAAGACCGTCTCCGTCCGGGAAAAATGCTTCTTGCAGATACAAAACAGGGCAGAATAATCGACGATAACGAATTAAAGAGCAGTTATGCGGCAAGATGTCCGTATGGTGAATGGCTTGACAGTAATCTTGTTCGTCTCCATGACTTACATATCCCTAACAAGAATGTTAAAATCTATTCACATGATGAACTCGGAAAACTTCAGAAGGCATTTGGCTACACATACGAAGAAATCAACAACAGTATTCTTCCTATGGCTAAGAATGGTTCAGAGCCTATTGCGTCAATGGGTTCAGATATTCCGCTTCCGCCTCTTGACAGTTCTGATCCGCCTCTTTTCAGCTATTTCAGACAGCTTTTTGCACAGGTTACAAACCCTCCTTTTGATGCAATACGTGAGGAAATCGTAACAGATACAAGCGTATATATCGGTGAAGACGGAAACATTCTCAAGGAAGTACCTGAGAACTGTCGTGTACTCAAAGTTGAGAATCCTATTCTCACAAGTACAGATATGCTGAAAATCAAGAACCTCAAGAGCGAGGGACTTAAAACAGCGGTTATTCCGATTACATACTACATAGGAACATCACTTGAAAAGGCAATAGAGAAGCTTTTTGTTGAGGCTGACAAGGCATTCCATGACGGTGCAAACATTCTCATTCTTTCCGACAGAGATGTTGATGAATACAGAGTGCCAATCCCGTCACTCCTTGCAGTTGCATCACTCAGACAGCATCTTGTATCAATGAAAAAGCGTACAGCTGTTGCACTTATTCTTGAAAGTGCCGAGCCGAGAGAGGTTCATCATTTTGCTACACTTCTCGGTTATGGTGCGTGTGCAATCAACCCGTATCTTGCACAGGAGACAATTCGTGACCTTATAGATACAGGTATGCTTGACAAGGATTTCTATGCGGCTGAGGACGATTACAACAGCGCAGTATTGCATGGTATCGTAAAGATTGCTTCAAAAATGGGTATTTCAACAATTCAGTCATATCAGGGTTCAAAACTCTTTGAAGCTGTCGGAATTTCTGAAAAAGTAACTGAAAAGTATTTCAAGGGAACAGTCAGCAGAATCGGTGGTATTTCAATCGAGGATATCAGTTCAAGAGCAGAAAAACTCCACAACAGCGCATTTGATCCGCTCGGTCTTGGTGTAAAGTCTGAGATTTCAAGTTCAGGAAGTCACAAACTCAGAAGCGGAAAGAGCGATCATCTTTATACTCCTGAAACAATCCACCTTTTACAGCAGGCTGCGATGTCAGGAAATTACGATATATACAAGAAGTATTCAGAGTGCCTTTCAGCAGAGGATAACAACCTCACACTCAGAAGCCTCCTTGATTTTAAATTTGATGAAAACGGTGGAATTCCGATTGATGAAGTTGAATCAGTAGAAAGTATCTGTCACAGATTCAAGACAGGTGCTATGTCATACGGTTCAATCTCACAGGAAGCACACGAATGCATGGCAGTTGCAATGAACAGAATCGGCGGACGATCAAACTCAGGTGAGGGCGGAGAAAGTCCTGAAAGACTTAAATCCGATAAATGTTCAGCAATCAAGCAGGTTGCATCGGGAAGATTTGGTGTTACAAGTGAATATCTTGTATCAGCAAATGAAATTCAGATTAAAATGGCACAGGGAGCAAAGCCCGGTGAAGGTGGACATCTTCCTTCACAGAAGGTTTATCCGTGGATTGCCAAAACACGTCATTCAACAGCAGGTGTGGGACTTATTTCACCTCCTCCGCACCATGATATTTACTCAATTGAAGACCTTGCACAGCTTATTTATGATTTGAAAAATTCAAACAGAGATGCAAGAATCTCAGTTAAGCTTGTTTCAGAAGCAGGCGTAGGAACAGTTGCCGCAGGTGTTGCAAAAGCAGGTGCACAGGTAATCCTCATTTCAGGATATGACGGAGGAACAGGAGCTGCTCCTAAGAGTTCAATCTACAACGCAGGACTTCCATGGGAACTCGGACTTGCAGAAGCACATCAGACACTCATTCTTAACGGTCTCCGTACAAGGGTAAGAATTGAAACAGACGGTAAACTCATGACAGGACGTGATGTTCTTGTTGCCGCACTTCTTGGTGCAGAGGAATTCGGATTTGCTACTGCTCCGCTTATAACAATGGGTTGTGTAATGATGAGAGTATGTAACCTTGATACTTGTCCTATGGGTATTGCAACACAGAATCCCGAACTCAGAAAGAGATTCAAGGGCAAACCTGAGTACATCATAAACTTCATGCACTTCATCGCACAGGAGCTTCGTGAGTATATGGCCAAACTCGGAATCCGTACAGTAGATGAACTTGTAGGACGTACAGACCTTCTTTGCAGAAGATCTGACAAGGGAAATATTGACTTCTCGCAGATTATATGCGATACTATTAATGAGAAGGATCAATACTTCCACGCTGAGGATATATATGACTTTGAACTTGAAAAGACAGCTGACGAAACTCTCCTTATGAAGAAGCTCGGTTCAGCACTCAAAAACAAGACAAAGAAAACAATTGAAGTTCCAGTAAAGAACACAGACCGTGCATTCGGTACTCTGTTCGGTTCTGAAATTACAAAGAAATACGGTGATAACGCACTTGATAATGATACATACACAGTAAAGTGTAACGGAAGCGGCGGTCAGAGTTTCGGTGCTTTCATTCCAAAGGGACTTACACTTGAACTCTGCGGCGATTGTAACGATTACTTCGGAAAAGGACTTTCAGGCGGTAAGCTTGTACTCTATCCACCGAAGAACTCAGGTTTCAAAGCTGAGGAAAATATCATTGCAGGTAACGTAGCACTTTATGGTGCAACATCAGGTAAGGCATTCATTAATGGTATTGCAGGCGAGCGTTTCTGTGTAAGAAATTCAGGTGCAACAGCAGTATGTGAAGGAACAGGCGACCACGGATGTGAATACATGACAGGCGGTCGTGCAGTAATTCTCGGACCAACAGGAAAGAACTTTGCGGCAGGTATGTCAGGCGGTATTGCATACGTACTTGACGAAGGCAGAGACCTTTACATGAAGATGAATAAGTCACTTGCTTCACTTGAAGCAGTATCTGACAAGTATGATATTGTTGAACTCAGAAATATCATTACAGAACATTATGAGGCAACAGGTTCAGAAAAGGCAAAGAGAATTCTTGATAAGTTCGAGGAATATCTCCCTGTTTTCAAGAAGATTATACCTCATGACTACGCTAAAATCAGAAGCACAGTTCTTTCACTTGAAGAAAGAGGAATGGACAGCGAAAATGCTGAGATTGAGGCATTCCGTATTATTATGAAGGAGGCGTGAGAAATGGGAAAACCTACAGGATTTCTTGAATACGAGAGAACAGACAGCAAAGCGTCTGAACCACTTGAAAGAATAAAGAACTTTAATGAATTTCACACACCTCTCAGCGACAGCGAGAGGAAAACACAGGCGGCAAGATGTATGGACTGCGGTGTACCATTCTGTCAGAACGGTAAAATGCTCTGCGGCATGATTTCAGGATGTCCGCTCAACAATCTTATCCCTGAGTGGAATGACCTTCTCTATAACGACAGAAAGGAGCAGGCACTTGACAGACTGCTCATGACAAACAATTTCCCCGAATTCACATCAAGGGTATGTCCGGCACTTTGTGAAAAGGCTTGTACCTGTGGAATATACGGTGATCCTGTTACAGTTAAGGAAAATGAAAACTCAATTATAGAATACGGTTTTGCAAACGGACTCGTTGTTCCTGAAGTACCTAAGCTGAGAAGCGGCAAGAAAATTGCGGTAATCGGCTCAGGTCCTTCGGGACTTGCTGCTGCTGATACTCTCAATAAGAGGGGACACTCAGTAACGGTTTATGAGCGTTCAGACAGAACGGGCGGACTTCTCATGTACGGTATTCCGAACATGAAGCTTGAAAAGAATGTCGTTGAGAGAAGAACAAAGCTCATGGAAGCAGAGGGTGTTCAGTTTGTAACAAATGCCGATATCGGTAATAATGTTTCTGCAAAGGAAATACTCAGCGGATACGATGCAGTTGTACTTGCGTGCGGTTCTTCAAACCCTCGTGATATAAAGGCAGAGGGCAGAGATGCAGAGGGTATATATTTTGCAGTTGATTACCTTAAATCAGTAACAAAGAGCCTTATGGATTCGGGATTGTCAGACTGTAAATACATTTCTCCCGAGGGTAAAAATGTTGTAATTATCGGCGGCGGTGATACAGGTAATGACTGTGTAGGCACATCGGTAAGACTTGGCTGTGCATCAGTTGTTCAGCTTGAAATGATGCCTAAACTCCCTGATGAAAGAGCGGAGAATAACCCATGGCCTGAATATCCGAGAGTTTGCAAGACAGACTATGGTCAGGAAGAAGCTGCTGCGGTATTCGGAAATGATCCGAGAAGATACTGCACAACCGTAAAAGAGTTTATCAAAGGCGAAGACGGAAAACTTGCCGCAATTAAAACGGTAAAGCTTGAATTCGTTTCGGATCCTGAAAGCGGAAGAAAAATTCCACGTGAAAAAGAGGGAAGCGAGGAGATTATCCCTTGTGAGCTTTGTCTCATTGCAGCAGGATTCCTCGGAACACAGAGTTATGTTGCCGAAGCCTTCGGTATTGAACTTGACGGAAGAACAAACGTGGCAACAGAGAAGGGTAAGTTTGCAACAACGGCGGAGAAAGTATTTACAGCAGGAGATATGCACATCGGTCAGTCACTTGTAGTAAGAGCTATAAGAGAGGGCAGAGATGCTGCACGTGAGGTGGATGAATACCTCATGGGATATACAAATCTGTAAAGGAGAATTAACTCAATGATTTATTCCGAAAACGAAATATTGCAGTATATAGAGGAGAACGACGTAAAATTCGTTAAACTTGCATTCTGTGACATCAGCGGAAAACTTAAAAACATTTCTATACTGTCTTCAGAAATGGCATCTGTGTTCAAGCATGGAGTCAAGGTTATAGGAAAGAAAATAGATGGCTTTTCAGTAGCACAGGGAAGAGACCTTTATCTCTTCCCTGATGCACAGACAATGTGCGTACTTCCATGGAGACCTCAGCAGGGCAGAGTAATCAGAATGTTCTGTTACATTAAATATAATGATGGTACACCTTTTGAAGGTGACGGAAGATTTTTCCTTAAACAGGCTATGAAAAAAGCTGTAAGAGCCGGTTGCTGTTTCAGATTCGGCACATCAAGCGAGTTTATATTATTCAGATGTGACAGAGACGGGATTCCGACGAAAAATCCTCATGATTTTGCAGGTTACTGCGACACAGCTCCGGAAGACAAGGGAGAAAATTTCAGACGTGATGTTTGCCTTACAATGGAACAGATGGGAATTCATCCTGTTTCTTCACGTCATCAGTCAGGACCGGGACAGCATGAGATTGATTTCAATTCTTCATCAGCGCTTAAAGCCGCTGATTCGTTTTTAAGTTTTAAATCCGTTGTAAAATCAATAGCAGATAATCATGGCGTTCATGCGAGTTTTATGCCTAAGCCGTTAAGAAATGAATGCGGAAACGGTATGCACATCAGTATGTCTATTTTTCCTGACAATGATTTCTCAAATGAAATTGTGTCAGAATCAGAGTCAGAAGCTGTAATGAAATATGCCGCTGCGGGTATTCTTGCAAATATACGTGATATGGCTGTGTTTACAAATTCGATAGTAAATTCATACAGCAGACTTGGTGAATTTCTTGCACCAAGATTTGTTACATGGTCTGATATAGAAGAAGATCAGCTCATAAGGATGTCAGGCGTGGATGCTCCGATGATTCTGAGAGCTCCTGATTGTATCTGCAATCCTTATTATGTTTTCGGACTTATGATATATGCGTCACTTGAAGGAATAGAAGCAAAGCTTGAACTTCCTGAAAAGTATGATACCGCCAAAAGAGAATATGAAAAACTCCCTTCAGACCTTAATGAGGCTGTAAGAATAGCTGAAAAATCAGAATTTATCAGAAGGTATATTCCTGAGAGTATTCTGAATGTTATTTTTACGGAACATAAAAGGGAATGGAGCGAGTATTCCATTGACTATGACAAAACAGCATATGAGGAAAAGAAATATTTTTACAGTCTCTGACGGAGGTAAGCTTTGGAAAATGTTTTGATTGTTTCAAGTAATGCCAACGCCTCAGAGTCAATGACAGGGTTCTTAAAGGAATCCTTTGGCTGTAATGTCCGCACAGCAGAGACAGGAGGCTATGCGAGAAGTATTGTATCAGGTAATCAGTCATGGGAGATAGTGATAATCAATACCCCGCTTTCTGATGAAAACGGAATGGAACTTGCGGAATACATCACAGATGTTACTGCGGCAAGCTGCATGATGCTTGTAAAAGCAGAAAATGCAGGTGCAGTAAGTGACAGGGCTGACAAGAGTGATATAATAGTTATTTCAAAGCCTTTCAGCAGAAATATACTCTATCAGATAATAAAGGCTGTTGATTCAGCGATAAAAAGGTCATGGAGCCTTTACGAAGAAACAGTACGTCTCGAAAGAAAAATTGATGAGATTAAACTCATTGATAAAGCTAAGTTTATGCTTATGCAGTACAAGGGAATGACTGAGGATGAGGCACACTCCTATCTTGAACAGTATGCGATGAAAAACAGACGCAAGAAAACAATTGCGGCTAATGAGATAATAGAAAAAATAAGTGAAAAGTATATATAATGTTGGAGGTTAGATATGTCTGACAGTATACATGAAGAATGCGGAGTATTCGGTATAACCGAACCTTTGACCACAAATGTTGCATCAAGTACGTATTTCGGTTTATACGCACTTCAGCACAGAGGACAGGAAAGCTGTGGAATTGCTGTATGTGATGACGGAGTATTCACACATAAGAAAGCTGACGGTCTTGTTTCTGAGGTATTCAGTCATCACGAACTTGAAAAACTTGGAAAAGGAAATATGGCTGTCGGTCATGTTCGCTATTCAACAACAGGAGGAAAAAATCCGAATAATATTCAGCCTCTTGTAATACGTCATGTCAAGGGAAATCTTGCACTTGTTCACAACGGAAATCTTGTAAATGCAGCTGAGCTCAGACGTGATTTTGAGATGACGGGTGCTATATTTCATGGAACTTCCGACACAGAGGCGATAGCCTATACAATTGTAAAGGAAAGACTTTCCGTTCATTCAACGGAAGAAGCAATTGAAAAGGCAATGCCGAAAATAAAGGGTGCTTATTCGTGCATCATCATGACTGCACAGAAGCTTATTGCGTTTCGTGATCCTGACGGATTCCGTCCGTTATGTATCGGACAGACAGAAGATGGTGCTTATGTTGCAGCTTCTGAGTCATGTGCGCTTGAAACAGTAGGTGCTAAGTTTCTCAGAGATGTTGAACCCGGTGAAATTGTGGTTATGGAAAAGAATGGGCTTCGTTCTATAAGAACTCACGTAAGACCAAAAAGTAAGGTATGTATATTTGAGTATATTTACTTTGCACGTCCCGATTCAGTAATCGAGGGAGTATCGGTTCACCATGCAAGAATCAAAGCGGGTGAAATCCTTGCTGAGACAAGCAGCGTTGATGCTGATATTGTAATAGGAGTACCGGATTCAGGGCTTGATGCGGCTCTCGGATATGCAAATAAAAGCGGAATACCGTATGGAATCGGATTCATAAAGAATAAATATATCGGCAGGAGTTTTATTCAGCCGAAGCAGAGTCAGCGTGAAAATGCAGTAAAAATCAAATTAAATGTCATTCGTGAATCTGTTGAGGGCAAGAGAGTAATTATGATAGATGATTCGATTGTCAGAGGAACAACGAGTGCAAGAATAATAGGACTTCTCAGAGATGCAGGTGCAAAGGAAGTTCATGTCCGTATTTCATCGCCTCCGTTTATACATTCATGTTATTTCGGAACTGATATAGACAGTGAGGAGAATCTTATAGCATCTCATTACAGTAATACAGATGAAATAGCGAAGCAGATTGGTGCGGATTCGCTTGCATATCTTCCGATTGAGAGACTCGGAGAACTTGCTGACAGAGATTCCTACTGCTGCGGATGCTTTACGGGTGATTATCCGATAGATGTATCGAGTGCAGGTGGAAAGAACAAATTTGATGAAAAGATTCATAAGGCAACACCGCACAATTAACGTTTAACAGCATTGCAATAATTATGCGGTATTGTCATAAATAAACGGAATGAGGGAATGATATGTGTACAATAATGGGATGTATCGGCGCATCCGACGGAATGATAAAAGTTACAAAGGGACTTGAAGAAACAGTTTCGAGAGGTCCTGATGATTGCAGAATAACAGATTTAAAGGACGGTGTACTCGGATTTCAGCGTCTTTCAATCATGGGACTAACTCCCGAAGGTATGCAGCCTTTCACACTCGACGGAAACTATGCGGTCTGCAACGGCGAAATTTACGGATTTAAAAAATTAAGAGATGAACTCATAGAAAAGGGCTATACTTTCAGAAGTGACAGCGATTGTGAAATACTTTTGCCATTATACAGGGAATACGGTACAGATATGTTTGCAATGCTTGATGCTGAATATGCGTGTATAATATATGATGCACAGTCACACAGCTTTATCGCTTCACGTGATCCGATAGGAATTCGTCCGCTTTATTACGGAAAAGACAGTGACGGAGCGATGTTCTTTGCGAGTGAACCTAAAAATCTCACAGCGGTATGTGATAAGATTATGCCTTTCCCTCCGGGACATTACTATAAGGACGGGGAATTCGTATGTTATTGTGATATTACAAAGGTTAATGAGTACACTTATGATGACCTTGATACAGTATGTAAAAAAATCCACGATAAACTTGTTGCAGGTGTAGAAAAAAGACTTGAATCTGATGCAAAGATAGGATTTCTCCTTTCGGGCGGACTTGATTCTTCTCTTGTATGTTCAATCGCACAGAAAAAGAGCAGTACACCTATCAAAACATTTGCAATCGGCATGAATACAGATGCTATCGACCTTAAATACGCAAAACAGGTTGCTGATTATATCGGAAGTGACCATACAGAAGTTATAATCACAAAAGATGATGTGCTTTCAGCACTCGAAACAGTAATCAGACTTCTCGGAACTTATGATATTACTACTATCAGAGCAAGTATGGGTATGTATCTCCTCTGTAAGGCTATACATGAGCAGACAGATATACGTGTACTTCTCACAGGTGAAATATCTGATGAGCTTTTCGGATACAAGTATACGGATTTTGCGCCTTCAGCAGAGGAATTCCAGAAGGAATCCGTAAAGCGTGTGCATGAACTTCACATGTATGATGTACTTCGTGCAGACAGATGTATTTCAGTAAACTCACTTGAAGCAAGAGTTCCGTTTGGTGATCTTGATTTTGTGAAATATGTAATGTCTGTTGATCCCGAAAAGAAACTCAATAAGTATAACAAAGGTAAATATCTTCTCCGTCATGCGTTTGAGGGCGATTATCTCCAGCATGATATTCTCTATCGTGAGAAGGCTGCTTTTTCAGATGCTGTCGGACATTCTATGGTTGATTATCTCAAAGAATATGCCGAGTCACAGTATACTCAGGAGCAGTTTGAGGAAGTATCAGCAAAATACACCCATTCAAAGCCGTTCACAAAGGAGTCACTCCTTTATCGTGAGATATTTGAGAAGTATTATCCGAACAACAGCGAAATGGTTGTTGATTTCTGGATGCCTAACAAGGAATGGGAAGGTTGTAATGTAAACGATCCGTCAGCGAGAGTTCTCTCAAACTATGGTGGAAGCGGAGTATAATAATAATATTACAGGGACAGTTTTCATGATTGAAGGCTGTCTCTGTTTTTATGTTCGTTAAGACTTTTTGCGTTGACATGAATATATACGTGTGCTATAATATACTTATAAATTAAGATTACAGAGGTAATGAAAATGTATGATGTAAAATCATTGAAAGCAGAAGAATTCATAAGTGATGAAGAAATAAAAGAAACTCTGAGATATGCTGATGATAATAAAAACAACAGAAAACTGATAGAGGAGATAATTGAAAAAGCGAGACCTAAGAAAACCAACAGGGGAGTTGAATGTTCGGGACTTTCACATCGTGAAGCAAGTGTACTTCTTGCGTGTGATATACCTGAAATGACTGAGAAAATATACTCTGCCGCAAAGGAGATAAAAGAGGCTTTCTACGGTGACAGAATAGTAATGTTTGCACCGCTTTATCTCTCAAACTACTGTGTGAATAAGTGTGTATACTGTCCGTATCATATACAGAACAAAGAAATTCCGAGAAAGAAGCTGACGCAAGGTGAAGTGCGTTCGGAAGTAATTGCATTACAGGATATGGGGCATAAGAGACTTGCCATTGAGGCAGGAGAGGATCCTGTGAATAATCCTATTGATTATATTCTGGAATGTATAAATACCATTTATTCAATCAAGCACAAAAATGGTGCAATAAGGCGTGTCAATGTAAATATAGCGGCAACAACGGTTGAGAACTATAAAAAACTACATGATGCAGGAATAGGAACTTACATTCTTTTTCAGGAAACTTACCATAAGGATAGCTATGAGGTTCTTCATCCCGCCGGTCCGAAGCATAATTATGCATATCATACCGAGGCAATGGACAGGGCGATGGAAGGTGGAATTGATGATGTGGGACTCGGAGTTCTTTTCGGGCTTGATAAATACAGATATGAATTTGCAGGACTTCTTATGCACGCCGAACATCTTGAAGCAGTGCATGGAGTTGGACCTCATACAATCAGCGTTCCAAGACTTAAAAGGGCATCGGATATTGATCCGTCTGCATTTGATAATGGAATTGATGATGATACGTTTTCAAAGATAATAGCCTGTATCAGAATCGCAGTTCCATACACAGGAATGATAATTTCTACAAGAGAGAGTGAAGAATGCCGAAACAGGGTGCTTGGACTTGGAATTTCACAGATTTCGGGAGGTTCAAGAACTTCTGTCGGCGGATATGCAGGATATTCAGCAGAAGAAAGACCGCACGATACAGAGCAGTTTGATGTATCGGATCAGCGTTCACTTGACGAAGTTGTACGTTGGCTTATGGAAAAAGGTTATATTCCGTCATTCTGTACAGCTTGTTATCGTGAGGGTAGAACAGGTGACAGGTTTATGGCACTATGTAAAGTCGGTCAGATTCAGAATTGCTGTCATCCGAATGCACTAATGACATTACAGGAGTTTCTTACAGACTACGCATCTTCGGAAACAAAGAAAATCGGAGAAGAACTTATAAAAAAAGAGATACAGAATGTTCCCGATGAGAAACGCAGAGAACGAGCAGTTAAATACCTTGAAAGTATAAAGAACGGCGGAGAGAGAGATTTCAGATTTTAGGCAATACTGCTATATGCGATGATAATAAAAAAGGAGGCTTCAAAAAGCCTCCTTTTTGGTATTGTATTGGAAAAATATTATTCTGCACCGCCGCCGGTCTCACCGCCACCGGATGGAGTGTCGGGAACAGGTGAAGGGTTTTGCGGAGTAACAGGTGTCTGTTCGTTAGGAGTTCCACCTGGATTCTCCTGTGGAGTATCCCCGCCTGATGGAGTATCATTTCCGCTGTTCGGAGTATCAGGAGTTGTTATTGTCTCGCCTCCGACTGCTTCAGTACCTGACGGAATTGTATCAGTCGGTTCAATAATATCTGTATATGCTTCTGTAGGAACTTCAGCATAATTATATGTAGGAGGAATATACTCAGGAATATAGTATACATCGAGTTTCTTTCCGAGTTTGTTGCTGAATTTTTCACCCGGTTTTACATCTTTTCCGTCAACCTGAATTGTAACGATAGTATTCGGAGTTCCCCATGCATTGTTCGATGCAATGAGATTATAGTTTGAAATACCTGCTTCTTTAAGCTTGATTTCATACTGTGTAACGCTGAAACCGGCAAATTCAGGAATCAGAGTATTATTCTTTCCCTTGCTGACTTTAACTTTTACAATCTGTCCTCTTGAAACCTGAGTACCTTCGGAAATATCCTGATCATAAATCATGTCCGATTCATACTCATCATTATAATCATAGATAGCCTCAAAAGTAAAGAAATCTCTGTATTTCTGTTCGGTGAGTTCATAGAATTTACCGATAAGATCAGGCATTTCAGTATCAAGAGGAAGCTCTGTCATAGGTTCCTCTTCATCATCAACAACATTGTTGTCAGTAACCGAAGAAGTACGGTTGTTTTTATTTTTCTGACTGTTTTTTGCAGGTATAACCATACTTGCGATTACAGCCGAGATGATAAAGAGAATAAGGAAAAGAAGAATACCGATTATTACAGGAACTTTCAGACGATCGACGGTATTAACCTTTTCAAGTCTGTAATCATCCTGTTCGTTTTGTCTTCTGTACTGCTGATTCTGTCTCTGATACATCATCTGCTGATACTGCTGTTGCTGCTGCTGATTATAAATAACCTGCTGCTGATACTGTCTCTGCTGAACCGCATTTGCATTCTGCTGTGCTGTTGCAGTATCCTGAGAAGGCACAGCCTTAACGGGAGGAACAGGCTGTTCAAAGAGTCTTGTTACGAGTTCGGTAATTGTCTGAATACGGTCACGTCCTGAAAGGTTCATTCCGTCCATGATAACTCTTGAAACGTGTGGAGGTATGCTTGAATTAATCTGATCCGGAGGAAGAAGGTCATCTGATTTAAGCCTTTCCTTCGCATCGACGGGCATACATCCTGTGAGACAGCGGTAAAGCAATGCACATATACCATAAACATCCGTCCATGAACCCTGACGGCTGTCTGTATTTCCTGAATACTGCTCAGGAGCAGTATAGCCTTTGAAAAGTTCATGTTCAAGACCTGCGTTTACAGTTCTGACAGCAGAAACGCAGAAGCCTGTTATTTTCAGTTCACCCTTCTGATTAATGTAGATGTTTTCGGGACAGATTGCACGATGAATGAGACCTGAATTATGAAGAATGCCGACAGTTGTAAAAAGCTGAGGGAAAATTCTTGAAACCTGATCCCAGCTTAGTTCACCTGCATTCTCCTTGATATAATCCATGAGTTTCATGCCTTCGATATTCTCGAAAATCGTATATGTTGTATTGTTTTCAGCAAACATATCAAGAACAGGCATAATATTTGAGTTGTTTCTGAGTCTTGCAATTGACTTGTTAAGCTCAGTATACTCAGCCATAAAAGCCTTGTATTTTGCGAGATTATCGTAATTTACGCTGATAGTTGCTTTATTCTTAACACGACTGCAAAGATTAACAGGCATATACTCTCTGATAATAACCTTACAGTCAGTTGACATATCATGACCAATGTATGTGGCACTCTCACCATTGAATCTTAAAAGAATACCTATAAGATATCTGTCACGAAGTATAGTACCGGGAGTGATATACATGGGATTGTGCGGAGTTGTATCATCATATCCGCAATGCGGACAAATGTGCATTTTTTTATCATACTTTTCCATGCACTTGTAGCAGAATCTGCGTTCACTCAAAGTAACTCCTCCTTTACCAAGAAAAAATAAGTTTTTTGCTGTATCAAAAGACAGCAGAAAACGGATGCGCTGTTAGGCATCATATCTATTTTATCAGTATTTGAACGAATTGTCAACCTCTAAAAACGGTTAAAATGAGAAAAGTCGAAAATTGTATTATTTTTGTAATAATTAATGCAGTTAATTCTCCTTTTTGTAACCTGCATAATTGCAATGATTATGCGGTATTGTCCTGAATGGTATTGAACGGAATCAAAGCGACTATTTTTTAATAATTTTTTCAGAGTATCTTCAATAAATAAAAATCCCGATGTAAAAAACATCGGGATTGAATAATCAGTCAGCAATAAAAACCGAAAAAGCCTTGTAAGCCATATATAAATCGAGTTTTGAAATAACTTCATACGGAGCGTGCATTGAAAGAACAGGAACGCCCATATCAATTGTATCAACGTCGAGATTTGCAATATACGCTGCAACAGTACCGCCGCCGCCACAGTCAACCTTTCCAAGTTCACCTGTCTGCCAGATAACATTTTCCTTATCCATGAGTCGGCGTATTCTTCCTGCAAATTCTGCGGAAGCATCTGAAGTACCTGACTTTCCTCTTGCACCTGTATATTTTGTGATACATACACCCTTATTAACATAAGCGGCATTATTTCTTTCGTTTACTTCAGGATATGTCGGATCAAAAGCCGCATTTACATCAGCAGAAAGACACTCTGAAGCAGAAAGAACTGTTCTTCCGTCAGATCCGAGAGCTTCAGCAATATCACTTATGAAGTATTCGAGATATGATGAGCAAAGACCGGTATTTCCGTCACTTCCTGTTTCTTCCTTGTCTGTGAGGACAGTTACGGCTGTATGAACAGGTGTACTGCATTCAAGTGTAGCCATAAGAGCCGGGTATGAACAGCATCTGTCATCATGACCGTATCCGCCGATGAGACTTCTGTCGAAACCTACATCCTTTGCCTTGAAAGCAGGTACAGCTTCAAGTTCGGCAGAGATAAAATCAGCCTCTGTGATTCCGTACTTTTCAAAGAGAATATTGAGAATATTCAGTTTAACAGCTTCGCTTGTTTCATCTTCTTTAAATGGAACAGAACCTATGAGAATATTAAGGTTTTCACCCTTTATAAGCTTATTTGCGGGACCTGACATCTGATCGGATGCGAGATGCGGAAGGAGATCTGTAACAACAAAAACAGGATCGTTTTCGTCTTCACCGATTGAAACAGTAACTGATGTACCGTCAGCCTTGATGATTACGCCGTGAAGTGAAAGCGGAACAGTAGTCCACTGATATTTTTTAATTCCGCCGTAATAATGTGTTTTGAAGAGTGCAAGTTCTGTATCCTCATAAAGCGGATTCTGTTTGAGGTCAAGTCTTGGTGAATCGATATGAGCCGCACAAAGTCTTACGCCCTCTTCAATCGGAGCAGTACCGATTACAGCCATGAGAACAGCCTTGCCTCTGTTGTTCTTGTAAATTTTGTCACCTGATTTGAGTTTCATGCCTTTTTTGTATTCCACGAAACCATTTGCCCTGAGCATTGAAACAGCCTCGCAAACAGCCTCACGTTCAGTCTTGGCAGCATCAAGGAACTTTTTGTAATTTTCAGAAAATTCCATTGTTTTTTTGTATTCTTCGTCATTTATTCTGTAGTAACCGTTTTTTCTCTGCATAAAGAGTTTTTCTTTCAGCTCTTTTGCTAAACTTTTTTCTTCTGACATAACTATAATATCCTTTCCTCAGTTTTTATTCTTATGATATTCAATTATCTTGTCACACAGTTCCTTTGCCATGGCATTAACATCATCAAAATCGTCATTGTTTTTGATTATGTAATCAGAATGACTGATGAAGAAATCATCATCAAGCTGTGAATTCATCCTTTTTTCAGCCTGTTCAGGTGAAATACCGTCTCTGGAAATAATCCTTTGCTTACGGACTTCGGGTTCAGCAAGAACTGAAATGATAATTTCACAGAAATCATCCGCTCTGCTTTCAAACAGCGTAGGAGCATCAAGCAGAATGAATTTCTCACCTGAGATTGAATATTCCTTAATCTGATGGAGAATTTCACCTGTGATATACGGATATGAAATTGTATTCAGAGTTTCGAGTTTTGTTTTATCTGAAAAAACTATTGATGCGAGAGCTTTCCTGTTGAGAGTTCCGTCATCATTAAGGATAGTATTTCCGAAAAAATCAGAAATCTCGTCAAGACATTTTGAACCTTTTTCAACAACTTTCCTTGCAACCATATCTGCGTTTATAACAGCAAATCCGTTAGCGGAAAAAACCTTTGAAACCGTACTTTTCCCTGCTCCTGTCTGACCGGTCAGACCAACAACCATCAGACCTTCAAGACTATTCATATCGTAATCACCTCGAATCCTGCCGCCCTGATAAGGCGGTTATATACTGCGAGCCCGACACCGTCATGTGCAGGTGCTCTGACATAAACTTTTTCTGCACCGAGTTCATCGAGTTCTCTGAGTCTCTGAAACAGATAATGTGCCTGTTCGGAACTGTCAGAACCGTACGTAAGGTGCCTGTACGGGAAATAATATTCATCACCCGAATAAATCAGAAAATATACATTTACACCGTTTCTCTCATCGGCGAATTTTCTGAAATCCTCGGCTGACGCCTCAACCATGATTATATCAGCTTTCGGAGAATAATGCTTGTATTTCATGCCCGGTGACGAAACCTTTTCCCCCTCAGTAACCTCACTCAGTATTGCTTTGTCAATAATAACCTCATCACATACTTCAAGCAGCATTTCTTTTGTTATGCATCCGGGACGTAGAATCCTAACCGAATTCTCACTTTCAAATGAAATAACTGTTGATTCAACACCGAATTCTGAGTTTCCTCCGTCAACGACTGCGGCTATTCTGCCATTCATGTCATCCATAACGTGTTTTGCGGAAGTAGGACTCGGAAGACCTGATGTGTTTGCCGAAGGTGCCGCAATGGGACAGCCTGAAAGCTCAATTATTCTGTGCATAACAGGGTGAGAAGGAACTCTTATTCCTACGGTATCAAGTCCGCCCGATGTTATATAAGGAATCCTGTCATTTTTTGGAAGAACCATCGTCAGAGGTCCGGGACAGAATCTCTCTGCGAGTCTGAAAGCAAGTTCAGGAACAGAAACTGTGTACTCAGCCGCATGGGAAAAGTCAGCAATGTGAACAATAAGAGGATTGTCCGCAGGTCTGCCTTTTGCCTCAAATACAGCTTTCACAGCATTCTCATTTGATGCATCCGCACCGAGTCCGTAAACCGTCTCCGTTGGAATGCCCACAACTTCACCATTCTTTATCATTTCAGCCGCAGCCGTCAGATCTTTTTCACTTTCGTTCAGTAAAAGAGTATTCATTGTCAACTATTCTGTCCTGCAAGTTTAGCTGCCTGATCAGCAGTAGCGAGAGCATCAAAAACTTCATCAAGATTACCATTGAGCATATCTTCGAGACGATAAATTGTCAGACCTATACGATGGTCTGTAAGTCTGCCCTGAGGGTAATTGTAAGTTCTGATTCTTTCTGAACGGTCACCCGTACCAACCTGCATTTTTCTTTCAGACGCTATTTTTGCGGACTGTTCCTCCTGCATAGCTTCATATATTCTTGAACGCAGTATCTTCATTGCCCTGTCCTTGTTTTTATGCTGACTTCTCTCATCCTGACATTCAACAACCACATTTGTGGGAAGATAGGTAATTCGTACTGCTGACTCTGTTTTATTAATATGCTGACCACCTGCACCGCTTGCACGGAAGTAGTCAATTTTTAAATCTGTCGGATTTATTTCAAGTTCAACTTCATCTGCTTCAACGAGAACTGCAACAGTAACGGTTGAAGTATGGATTCTGCCCTGAGACTCAGTTTCAGGAACACGCTGAACACGATGAACGCCGCTTTCATATTTCAGTCTTGAATATGCACCGTCGCCCTCGATTGAAAAGCTGATTTCCTTGAATCCTCCGAGTTCAGTAGGATTTGCAGAGAGAATCTCCTGTTTCCATCCTCTTGCCTCGGCATACATTGTATACATACGGTAAAGGGAATTAGCGAAAAGGGAAGCTTCTTCACCGCCTGCACCTCCACGTATTTCAATGATAACATTTTTATCATCGTTAGGATCTTTCGGGAGAAGAAGAATTTTTAATTCCTGAGAAAGAGTTTCTGACAGTTCTTTACTTTCCTCAAATTCGCCCTGCACCATTTCTTTGAAATCACTGTCGAGACCGCCGCCATCAAGAAGTTCTCTTGCTTCGGAAAGCTGATCTTCAGCTTTCTTGTATTCACGGTATTTTTCAATGATAGGAGTCATGTTTTTATACTCCTTCATAAGCTGAGTGTAGAGTTTGTTATCAGTTACTACTGACGGATCGGAAAGCTTTTCGCTGATTTCTTCATATTTTTCTTCCATTAATGCGAGTTTTTCAAACATATACATTCTCCTTTCGTAATTGAATAATTCAGAAAGGGAAACGCTAACCCTCGTTTTCACGCATGATTTTCTTTATATTTTTTTCAATTTTGTTTCTCGGAACCATGAATTCACGTGAACAATTGGTGCATCTGAGTCTGAAATCCATGCCCGAGCGAAGTACGAGCATTTCATTTGCACCACAAGGGTGATTTTTTTTCATTACAAGAATATCTCCTGTTCTGACATCCATAATATGCTCCTCCTTCACACAATAATTTACGTATAAGAAAAAATGCGTACATTCCACATTATACCCCAAATTTTAATCTAAATCAATATGTTGAGGGTATATTTTTTTGATTTTGTGTAAAAATAATAAAAACATCAATGAAAACATATTGAAGTGCAACAAATTAACTCTGCAACAGAAAAAAAGTATACAAAATACGGAAGGGGAAAGAAATGATTACAAGAATAACAGCAGAATTTGATGAACCTGAGTATGCGGAAATCTGTCTTGGGAGAATCAGGGAAAAGGTCAAGGATATATATTCTGCGAACATGATTTACAACAGAAAATCGGATAAAGCAGAAAAAATGAGCAACGGAACGCTTTACACAATAATTCCGACAGCGGTGACAACTCACAATTACATGACTGCACTTATGGAATATCCGTCATCTGCCGATTCGATTCCTGAGCCTCAGCGCAATCGAAGAACGACTGTATATATTATATGTGATTCGGAAAATGTTTCAAAAGTCAGAGCAGTACTTCATTCTTTCGGAGCAACGGGTATAAAAAACTGAAATGTATATACAGAAATACAGATAATTCCGCACAAAGCGTATATGCCTACTTTGTGCGGTATTTTTCTGAATATGAAATTATTTCATATTTGTCCTTGACAAATTAATCTGATAGTGATAAAATATTAAGACGAAAAAATAAAACGGAGGATAATAATATGATTTATGATATAGTTAGCATGGCTGCAATGATACCTGAAACAGGTGACAGATTCCCGGTTAAAACTCTTATTATAATAGCTGTTATTGCTGTTGTCGCTGCCGGAGGTTCAGCATTTATAGCAGGTAAGAAGAAGGATGATGACGAAAAGTAATTTTTGTAAGAATATTACAAAAAAACAGAAAATCTGTATAAATATTTCGTTGTATTAAAATCTGAACAGCACTTGAAATTATCAACATAATATGTTATAATTACTGAGCAATTCGCACGTCTGTGCTTTTGCGGATTGGTGCATTCGTTTGAATGTTGTCCGCAAGTCAAGTCAGGCGGAGGATTAAAATAACCAATATTTAAGGAGGACTACCAAAATGGCAGTAGTTTCAATGAAGCAGCTTCTTGAAGCAGGTGTTCACTTCGGACATCAGACAAGACGCTGGAACCCAAAAATGGCACCATATATCTTCACAGAGAGAAATGGTATCTACATTATCGACCTTCAGAAGACAGTTAAGAAGCTTGAAGAAGCTTATAACTTTGTTCGTGACCTTTCAGCACAGGGCGGCGAAGTTCTTTTCGTAGGTACAAAGAAGCAGGCTGGAGATTCAGTTAAGGAAGAGGCTACAAGAGCTGGTGCGCACTATGTAAACGCAAGATGGCTCGGTGGTATGATGACAAACTTCAAGACAATCCAGACAAGAATCAAGAGACTTGAGCAGCTCCACGCAATGGAAGAAGACGGCACATTCGCACTTCTCCCTAAGAAGGAAGTTGTTAAGCTCAACCTTGAGATTGAGAAGCTTGAGAAGTTCCTCGGCGGTATCAAGACAATGAAGAAGATTCCTGCAGCTCTTTTCATCGTTGATCCAAGAAAGGAAAAGATTGCAGTTGCTGAGGCTAAGAAGCTTAACATCCCGATCGTTGCTATCGTTGATACAAACTGTGATCCTGATGAAGTTGATTACGTAATTCCTGGTAACGATGACGCTATCAGAGCAGTTAAGCTCATTGCAGCTACAATTGCTAACGCAATCATTGAAGGCAGACAGGGCAGTGACGCTGTTGCTGAGGTTCAGGCTGAGGAAACAGCAGAAGAGGCTGTAGACGCTGAATAATTCAGAAATAATTATATTGATATATAACCGAAAACCCGAATCAGAAGTTCGGGTTTTTGCGGTAAAAAATTACAGGAGGTAATTGTAATGGCAAAGGTTTCAGTTGCAGAAATTAAAGAACTTATGAAGTCAACAGGCGTTGGCATGATGGACTGTAAGAAGGCTCTCGAGGCTAATGATGGAGATATGGATAAGGCTATCGAATTCCTCAGAGAAAAAGGTCTTGCTACACAGGCTAAGAAGAGCGGCAGAGCAGCTGCTGAGGGTATCGTAACAGCTGTTGTAAACGGCAATGTCGGTGTACTTCTCGAAGTAAACACAGAGACAGACTTCGCTGCTAACACAGATGATATCAAGAATTTCGTTGCTGGTGTTGCAAATACAATCATTGAGAAGAATCCTGCTGACGTTGAGGCACTCAAGAATGAGGTTATCAGCGGCGGTACAGCTACAGTTGGTGAAGTTCTCACAGAACTCGCTGGTATGAAGATTCGTGAAAACATCGTTATCCGTCGTTTCGTAAGAATGGAAGGCGTACTTGCTTCATACATTCACAACGGTGGAAGCATCGGTGTTATGGTTAAGCTTGATACAGAGCTTGCAGCTGATCAGGTTTCAGCAATCGGTAAGGACGTTGCAATGCAGTCTGCTGCTCTTAACGCTCCATACCTCAACCGTTCACAGGTTCCTTCTGAGGTTCTTGAGAAGGAGAAGGAGATCATGCTCGCTCAGATGGCTGAGGATCCTAAGATGGCAAGCAAGCCTGAGCAGGTTAGAATTAAGATCGTTGAAGGAAAGGTTGGCAAGTACTACAGCGAAAACTGTCTCCTTGAGCAGGCATTCGTTAAGGATGACAAGCTTACAGTTCAGGGCTATGTTGATGCTGAGGCTAAGAAGCTTGGCGGTACAATTGCAGTAACAGATGTTATCCGTTACGAGCGTGGCGAGGGTGTTGAAAAGAAGGAAGACAACCTTGCAGATGAAGTTGCTAAGATGATTAAGTAATTTCCTATAGAAAAAGAGTCGGATTCATTCCGACTCTTTTTTGTTGAGAATAGCAGTTGTAATATCGTAAAGCAAAGCGGACGCCGAAAACATCGCTCATAATTATCCTAAAAGACTATAGATTTTCGACACATAAAAATGCGGATTCAATTAAGAATCCGCATTTGAATTATTGGGATTTTTTTGATTTCTTCGAGACTGCGAAAACTATTATAAGCAGAATCAACCCTGCACTGCCGATAATAATAACTTTTTTTCCGTCAGATGAGAGATGTTTTGGTCCCTGTTCCTCAGTTATGTAAGTAAATCCAGTGCTTCTGAAGGAGTTATCGAGAGCCTGTGCGATGATCATATGTCCTTGTTCGTTCGGATGAATATCAAGTTTTGATATCATTGTGAGTTCACCCTCTCGGCCTTTGAATTCAGACTGAATATCAACAACCTTGTAGCGGGTACCTGCATTTCTGAAAATTGCAAAATTCAATTTTTCCACTTCTTTAGCTGTGAATGTTGTTACAACATCAAAAGAACTGAAAAATTGGAAAGGATCATATACTGTCTGAATGTAAACAGTTCCTTTTGTACGTGATGTAATAGAACTTGTAATCATTCCAAGATTTTTTTCGAATTCAACGATTGCATCATTAATACTGTTTTCAAGACCTATTATTTTAAGCCCTGCTGATACTATACTTGCATCATCGAGGTCAAAAGAAGAGGTTTCATAATTGTATCCGAGGGAACTGAGAGCGGAAGTAATTGTTCCAAGCATATCATTTCCACCGATTGAAACGACAACTGCATCGCTGTTTCTCAGGTCTTCATCAAGCGCACCGCTGTCAACAAGTTCAAGCAAATCTTTTGAAGTTGCACCGGGAACAGATTTATTAATCATAGTATTTCCGAATTCATAACCTGCGTAGCTTTCGTGAAGGATGTTGGCGTATGAATTGCAGTTGGATTTATCTTCATCAGAATAACCGTTAAGACCATATCCTGAAGCAATTGAATCTCCGAGGAATAACATTCTTGTAGGGATATCGGTTTTATTTTCAACTTCAATGGTTTCTGATTCTGTAAGTGAACATCCTGTAAGGGAAAATAAAGAAATAATAACAGCAGATATTGAAAGTAATAATTTTTTCATGGTTTACTCCTTAATTATTAAAGGCATAGGTACACATCTTTATACTGAAGTGAAGCATTGCCTAAAGTTGCATTAATATTGTATCATATAATAAAGCAAAAATCAACTATGTATCATAAAATATCGCAAAATTTAATGTAAAAAATGAGAGAGAATTATTGTAACATTGTAATAATTGTAGTCTTGGTTATATGTTGAATATATTGAAAATGAATGATGAATGATATCTGTTTTAAATTTCCTCTTGATTTTTCAGATAAAATAGTGTATAATAACTATACTCCGTCATAAAGTTTTTCCGGCTCAGTGTTTTTTCTGTCGGGATAAGCATAAAATCTCAGGATTTGATTGGGGGAGAAATTAATACTGAATGGCGCAAGTCGGATAGGAGATAATTATGTCAGAAATGAATGAATACACACCTGAGCTTTTTGAGCTTATAGATGATGAAGGTAATAAAAAACAGTTTGAACTTATAGATGCAGCTGAAATCGAAGGAGAGCAGTATCTTGCAATGATTCCCGCTGTTGATGATGAGGAATTCCTTGAGGGTGATGATGAACTCGTTATTCTCAAAACAATTGAAGAAGACGGAGAAGAAATACTTGCAAGTATTGACGATGATGATGAATTTGAAAGAGTATCTGCTTTTTTCCTTCAGAGACTTCAGGAAGTGCTTGAAAATTATGATGATTTTGACGATGAACTGAATTAACAGCATAGAAAATCAAAATTTTTCAAAAAAATACATAAAAACACTTGATTTTTTGAAAAAGATGTGTTATAATAGTCACATAAACAAAAGAATATCTGCCTTGTTCGAGTAATTATAGTTTTTATAATCCAACACTTTTACTAAGGGAATTCGGCTACATGAGTGGATTGCAGACCTCCCGTTTTATCGGAAGAAGGGAGCGTGAATCTCAGGTGCGTTTACCCACCTGCTTCGTGCGGGTTTTATGCACTATATGACGGCAAGGCGGAGTTTTTTGTGTTTCATGTCCCTGACATTATGTCGGGGATTTTTTTGTAACTTTTTCGCCTGAATAAGCATACAATATCCAAGAGGTGATAATATGATTGTTACTTGTGCTGTAATTCTTGGTGTTGTGGCTTTGATTGAGGTAGTAACCATTTTTTTCAGAATGCCTGTCGGAAATAACTCTCCTGCGTATGTTACAATTCTTCCGGTATTTCGGGAAGATGATTTATTTCCTCTGCGCCTTGAGAAACTTGCACTTAAATCGGGAGGCAGAAGTTTCATAATCATAGTTAATTATTCCGCTGATAAGATGCAGAGTGAACTATGTATACAGTTTTGCAGAGACAATCCCGATACAATAATGGTACATCATTCTGAACTTGAAAATTTATTGTCAAAAACATTTGCATTCAGCGATAAAATGTAGTATAATAATAGAGTATGACAGAATATGCGATGATTTACACATATAATAATTCGGAGAGGTGAGAAGGCTGTGTCTGAGGAAGTTATAAAGATTGAAGGTACGGTTGAAAATATCATATTCAGAAAAGATGAGTCAGGCTATATCGTTCTCGATCTTGACTCAGGCGGTGAGCTTATCACAGTTGTGGGTGAACTTGGAGATATTGACACAGGTGAGAGCCTTATTCTTGAAGGAAAATACGTTTCTCATGTAAGATTCGGAACGCAGTTCAGAGCAGAATACTGCGAGAGGAAACTTCCGAATTCAAAATCAAACATTCTTAAATATCTTTCCTCAGGAGCAATAAAGGGAATCGGTCCGGGACTTGCCGCAAAAATTGTTGAAGCTTTTGGGGAGGATTCTCTTGATGTAATCGAGCATGATACACGCAGACTTTTGTCTGTCAAAGGCATTTCACCTAAAAAATGTGATGAGATTGAAGGTGAAGCAAGAAAACTCTTTTCTCTCCGTATGATTACGACATTTCTTGCACAATACGGAATCAAGTCACGCTATGCAATGAGTACATACAGGAAATTCGGTCCTGACGCAATGGAAATGGTTAAACTAAATCCGTATATTCTCTGCGGAGATTCCATTGAACTGGATTTTCGCAAGGCGGATAAAATTGCGTATGAACTTCGTATAGAGCGTAATTCCGATAAAAGAATAATTGCAGGTATGCAGTATATACTGAAGGCGAACACCGCTCTCGGTCATTCTTGTCTGCCTCTTGAAATACTCCTTGACAAAACGAAAAATGCGCTTGAAATATCAGAGCGTGATTTTTACAGTTCATATAATTCCGCTCTTGATGAAAAGGATTTATTTGAATATATAAAAAACGAAAGGGAATATGTTTATCTTCCTGATTATTTCTATGCAGAAAGCTTCATTTCCGACAGAATACATATTCTGAAAGACTTTACTTCGCCTGAGGATTACAATTATGATTCGCTGATTGATATTGAGGAACAGGAACATGGAATAAAGTATGAAACTTTACAGCGTCAGGCTATAACTTCCGCAATTTCAAGAGGGTTAATGATACTTACAGGTGGTCCGGGAACAGGTAAAACCACAACTCTTAATGCAATAATTTCAATTTTTGAAAAGCGTGGAGACAGAGTTATACTTACCGCACCAACAGGCAGAGCCGCAAAACGAATGTCTGATCTTACAGGTTATGAGGCACGAACAATGCACCGTTTGCTTGAAGTTGTTTACAATTCCGATGGAAAACTAACCTTTGCACACAATGAGAATAATCCTCTGAATTGTGACGTACTTGTTATTGATGAAATGTCAATGGTTGATGTTCGCCTTTTTGAAAGTATGCTTCGTGCTGTCCGTCTTGGATGCAAACTGATTATGGTCGGAGACTGTGATCAGCTTCCATCAGTTGGTGCAGGAAATCTTCTTCGTGACCTTATCGACAGTAATATAGTTACAGTAATTGAGCTTAAAGAGATTTTTCGTCAGGCTCAGAAAAGCTGTATCGTGACTAATGCTCATAAAATTGTATCGGGAGAATATCCCGACCTCGAAAGAAAAGACAGCGACTTTTTCTTTTTCAAAAGAAATGACTATTCAATGACTAATCAGCTTATTGTTGATCTCGCTCAGAGGCGACTGCCCAACGCATATAATTACTCATCGGTTGATGATATACAGATTCTTACGCCGTCGAAAAAAGGAACGGTCGGCACTGTTGAACTGAATAGAATACTTCAGGAGGCATTGAATCCTCCCTCTCCCGCAAAGACTGAATTTAAGGGATTAAACTGCATCTATCGTGTCGGTGACAAGGTTATGCAGACAAAGAACAATTATGATATTGTGTGGAAGAAAAACTCTGAACAGGGAACAGGAATTTTTAATGGTGATATCGGAAAAATTAAGGGTATCAATCTCTCAGGACAGACTGCCTCAATTGACTTTGACGGAAGAATAGCTGTATACCCGTTTGAACTTCTTGTTCAGATTGAACTTGCTTACGCTATTACAGTACATAAAAGTCAGGGATGTGAATTTGAAGCAGTCATAATACCCGTTATGGAGGGATTTGAAAAGCTTGATTACAGAAATCTTTTGTATACAGCGGTTACACGAGCAAAGAAACTCCTGATTCTTATCGGCTCGGAAGATAAAATCAAATCGATGGTTGACAACAACAAAAGAACAAAGCGTTATACCTGTCTCAAAAATATGCTGACAGGGACAAACAGTTCTCTGCCCGAAGAACCTGTTTCACCAAACAGTGAGGGGCTTGGAATACTTGAATATCTCGAATATGAGAATGAACAGAATGAGAAAGGATAAACAGATATGGCAAATACTGACATTGGAATAGACCTCGGTACTTCCAATATTGTAATGACTATGGGAAACAAGGGTGTTGTACTCAGCGAACCCTCAGTTATAGCCTATAATACAAGGACAGACCGTATTCTTGCAGTCGGCAGGGAAGCTTATGAAATGATTGGAAGGAATCCTTCATACATAAAGGTTGCACGTCCTATAAGTGAAGGTGTAATTTCAGATGATGACCTTGCACAGAGTATGATAAGAGAATTTATACTCAAAGTCACAGGACATCAGCTTATAAAACCACGTATTGTAATCTGTGTACCGTCATTTATTACAGACATAGAGAGCAGGGCTGTTGTAGATGCCGCTAAAAGCGCAGGATCACGACAGGTATATCTGATTCAGGAACCTATTGCCGCAATGATAGGAGCAGGTGTAAACATAAACAAGGCAAAGGGACACATGATTGTTGATATAGGCGGAGGAACAACAGATGTTGCGATAGTGTCAATGAACGGTGTTGTTACTTCAAAGACAATTAAGACAGCAGGAAATGCGATTGATCGTTCTATAATAAAGTATATGCAGAACAGGTACAAGCTTCTTATCGGTGAGCGCACTGCAGAAGCTGTCAAGGTTGAACTTTGTAACCTTTATGATCCGAGTGATGAGGTTACTTATGTTGTAAAGGGAAGAAGTCTGCTGAAAGGACTTCCTGCACAGGTTATTCTCAGTGAAACAGAACTTTTCGGTGCGATTGAGGATGATGTGTTCGCTATTATGGAAATTGTCCGCAGAGTTCTCGAAGATTCACCGCCTGAGCTTGTGGGAGACATTCATAGTAACGGTATTCTTCTTACTGGCGGCGGAGCATTGCTCGGAGGTTTAACACATCTTATCAAGCGAACTCTCGGAATAGAATGCAGAATTGCAAAAGACTGCATAAACTGCGTTGCAAAGGGAACAGGAATGTCATTCGATTCAATGACAACGCTTCTCGACGGATTTGAAGCTGTTACAGTTTATAAGTACAGATAATATTTCCCAAGTATATGAATTGATTGACTATTCATTGAAAAAGGGATATAATATAAAAGAAATAAAAATAAAGGAGTTAAAACAATGAGTGAAAATTGTAATCCACAGAGCTGTTCAAGTTGTCCAAGTGCAGGCAATTGTTCAAGCAAGCCGCAGAGCTTTCTTGAAGAACCAAATAAAAGAAGCAGAATAGGAAAAGTTATCGGAATCGTAAGCGGTAAGGGTGGAGTAGGAAAGACTATGGTTTCCTCACTTCTTGCTGTATCAATGCAGAGACTCGGAAAGAAAGTCGGTATCCTTGATGCTGATATCACAGGACCTTCTGTTCCTAAGGCTTTTGGAATCCACGAAAAAGCAGAGGCTTGTGATGACGGAATTTTTCCACAGAAAAGCAAGACAGGCATTGACGTAATGTCACTTAATCTTCTTGTTGAAAACGAAACTGATCCTGTTGTATGGAGAGGTCCTGTTATTGCAGGAGTGGTAAAACAGTTCTGGACAGATGTTATCTGGGAAGACGTTGACTATCTGTTTGTTGATATGCCTCCGGGAACAGGTGATGTTCCTCTTACAGTATTCCAGTCACTCCCTGTTGACGGAATCGTAATTGTTACCTCACCACAGGAACTTGTTTCAATGATAGTTGAAAAAGCTGTAAAAATGGCTAAACTCATGAACATTCCGATTCTTGGTATAGTTGAGAACATGAGCTATTTTGAGTGTCCGGACTGTGGAAAGAAAATCAACGTGTTCGGTGAGAGTCACCTTGACGAAATTGCAAACCAGTATAATCTTGAAGTCCTTGCAAAACTCCCGATTTGCACAGACCTTGCAAAGCTTTGTGACAATGGAACAATTGAGCTTTTTGAAGGAGATTGGTTCAATTCGGCAACTGAAAAGATTTTGAATGTATAAATAAAAATCGGGAACTTTAATGTTCCCGACTAATACTGAAAGAGAGAATAATATGATAAAATATATTTTAACATTACTTATTTCAATGGTGCCGATTATTGAACTCAGAGGAGGTATTCCTTTCGGAGTTGTCAATGGTATTCCGTGGCAGCAGGCTGTACCTCTTTGTATGATTGGAAATATGATTCCTGTTCCTTTTATTTTCTTCTTTGCAAGAAGAATTCTTGAATGGGGAAAAGATAAGAAGGTAATCGGCAAATTTTTCAGCTGGTGTCTTGAAAAGGGACATCATGGCGGTGAAAAATTACAGGCAAAAGCCGGAAAGGGAATGTTCTGGGCGTTACTTCTTTTTGTTGGAATTCCTCTTCCCGGAACAGGCGCATGGACAGGCACTCTTGCCGCAAGCCTTCTCGACCTTGACTTCAAAAAGAGCATTATTGCTGTAATGTGCGGAGTGATTCTTGCTTCATTAATTATTACAATCCTTACGCTCTGTGGTGTAACAGCATTTACTTCAAAATAATATAAGTCATAATATAAAATTATTCACTAACGGGACGTCGAGGACGCCGTCCCCTACAAATATCGATATACTGATATTCTGTGTAGGGGTGGGCGTCCCCGACCACCCGAATACAGATAATTTATTTCAATATACTAAAAGGAGACACTTTCGTGTCTCCTTTACTTTTACCTTAAACTAAGATTACTTTGTTTCAAGGCTTTTGAATGCGTTGTCAACAACTTCCTGTTTTGGTGCCTTTGTAAATGAACTTACAACAGGTACAATGATAAGTGAAACAATCATTGAGAATGCACCTGCATTGATTGGTGAAAGGAGATTGAGAGGACATCCGAGTCCTGCAACAGCTTCCTTAACACTGCTGAATGCCTGTAAATTAAAGAGTAACATGTGTACTACCGTAATGCCGATACCTGTACAGAAACTTGTCCAGCAAGCAGCAGGAGTTGCTTTTTTGAGGAAAAGTCCGTAAAGGAATGGTCCTAAGAATGCGCCAGACAATGCCCCCCATGAATATGACATGAGAGTTGAAATTGAAGCGTTTTTGTTACAAGCAATGATTACTGAGATTACAAGGAATACAGCAATGAAAAGTCTCATTGTAGCAATCTGCTTTTTATCGCTGAAATCTTTTACTCTCGGCTTGATGAGGTCGTTTGTGAGAGTTGAGCTTGATGTAAGTACAAGTGAAGAAAGTGTTGAAAGTGATGCGGAAAGAACGAGAACGACTACAAGTCCGATAAGAAGATTCGGGAGAGCCTGCTGTAAAAGTGAAGGAACCATTGTATCAAATACAGGTCTTCCGTTTACAACTTCAATGAGTGTTCTGTCTGTAACATTTTCATCGAGTGTACAATAAAGTCTTACAAAGCCGCCCATGAAATATGAACCACCTGCAACTACGAATGCAAACAATGTTGAAATTATCGCACCCTTTTTAATTGCCTGTTCATCCTTGATTGCATAGAATTTCTGTACCATCTGAGGAAGTCCCCATGTTCCGAGTGATGTGAGAATTACAACACCGAAAAGGTTAATCGGATCAGGTCCGAAAAGTGCGCCGAGTTTTCCTGTTCCGTCAACAGCCTTTAACTGTTCAACAGCCTCTGAAAAACCGTTTTTCTTCTGTAAAGTAAGTGCAACAACTGTTGAAATACCGATAAGCATTATGATACCCTGAAAGAAGTCATTAAGTGCAGTAGCTTTATAACCGCCGAGAGTAACATAAATTGCTGAAAGGAGAGCCATGAGAAGGATGATTATTGTTCCACCGTTATCTCCGAGGTCGAATACCATTCCGAACAGACGTGAAAGCCCGTTGTATACAGATGCTGTATAAGGAATAAGGAATACGAATACGATAACAGCAGATGCTGTTTTGAGAGATTTTGAATCAAAACGATGCTCAAAGAATTCTGGCATTGTTTTTGCTTCAAGATGATTTGACATAAGTCTTGTTCTTCGTCCGAGAACAAAGAATGGAATAAGACTTCCGATGATTGCGTTTCCGATACCAACCCATGTTGCGGAAACACCGTAACTCCATCCGAATTGACCTGCATATCCGATAAATACTACCGCTGAAAAATAAGTAGTACCATAGGAGAATGCTGTCAGCCAAGATCCGACGCTTCTTCCGCCAAGCATGAAGTCACTTGTTGATTTTGTTCTTTTTGATGTGTAGATACCGATTGAAACCATTATCGCAACATAGATAAACAGTATCACAAAGGTAGCTGTCTGAGAACCCATAAAATTCACTCCGTTTCTATAATATTTACTGCAATAAAGCTTTAAATAAATAAAGCACCTATATATTATACTATTATTATAAAAAAATGTCAACTATTTGAGCAATACATATATAAATATTCCAATTGTTTGTGTACTTTGCATTATTTTACGATAAAAGATTTGTGCAACCCAATGAAATAACCTAAAAATACTAAAAAACTTGAAAATTTATATTGACATTTACAACTATTTGTGTTAATATATAGTCAGAGAAAAGGAGTAACGAAGGTTAACAGTTACTCGAATAGCTGAATTTACTTGGTCTGAGGATTTTTCCTCAATGTAAATTAATTCATGCGGAAAGGTGTGTGAGTCCAATGGAAGAAACTATCGAACAGCAGCGTGAAGCCGGCGGGCTTGCTGAGTAATCGAATTTAATTTTGGGAATATAGGTTCTTGTAACTTGTTCCGTTAATTGAACGAAGATGAATGATGATTCGATTGCAGAGCGGACGTTTTGCTGGTTGGAAACGGCTTCATGTCAGGTCAGATTAAGATACAGGATTATCTGAAATTACGACTTTGAGTCTTTAATATACATTGCAAATTTAAAGGCAAGGATTTGATTCAAGTGGGATGTGTTTTTTCTTAATTGATTGACTACGGCGGTGCCGAATAATTCCGAAAGGTGATTCCGATGGAGAATTGATTTAATGCTTTTCAGAGACTAATCTTTTAAGGATGTGGTACTATGAGAAAAATCAGGTATGGCAGACTTTAGTTAGAAAGGGTGAGTCCAAAGGGTAATTTAGCAAAGCAATGAAAGTTGCTCAAAATTGAATAAAAAACAAACCCCGATTTGATTCGGGGTTTTTGTTGTTATTTTGATTCTGATAGAATTTTCTGTCTGTACAAATATGCCGCCTGTTCAGTTTTATTCTGTCCGAATTCATAATATACATGGTCTGCGAGTGCATCAGGGAGATACTGCTGTTTAACATAGTGATTCGGATAATCATGCGGATAAAGATAGTGCTGACCGATAACAGATGCCCCTTTTCCGTCAAAATGTTTATTTTGCAGATGTCTCGGAAAATCAAGTGCATCGCAGTTTTCAATATCCTCAAATGCCATTGCAATTGCATCGTGTGCCGAATTCGATTTAGGTGCAGTTGCGAGGAGGATAATTGCCTCTGCAAGAGGAAGCCTTGCTTCGGGAAGTCCAAGCTGTAAAGCAGAATCCACACAAGCTTTGGTTATTACAATTGCCTGTGGATAAGCGAGACCTATATCCTCTGCGGCGATAACAAGAAGCCTGCGGGAGAGAGAAATAATATCCCCTGCATTCATAAGCCTTGCGGCATAATGAAGTGCGGCATTTTCATCAGAACCACGAATTGACTTCTGTAAAGCTGAAAGGAGGTCGTAATGCTGGTCTCCGTCCCTGTCATAGCGCATATTGCTTCGCTGTGCAAGTATCTGCAATGAATCGGGAGTAATGACGATTTTACCTTCTTTTTCTTCACCACACATGGAAGCAAGTTCTGCTGTATTTACAGCCTTTCTTACATCACCGCCGCAACTGAATGCGATTGTTCTGCAAATATCATCCTCCGCTATGATTTCAATTCCGTTTTCCTCTGAAACCAATCGAAAAGCACGTTTAACAGCAGGAATAAGCTGTTCAGCCGAAACAGGCTTGAATTCAAAAACCGTACTTCTGCTGATAAGTGCATTGAATATTGCGAAATAGGGATTTTCTGTTGTTGAGGCTATTAATGTGATATCACCGTTTTCCATGTATTCAAGCAGACTCTGCTGCTGTTTCTTGTTCAGATACTGAATTTCGTCGAGATACAGGAGAATACCGTTTTCAGTTCCGAAAGTACCGATTTGAGAAATAATGTCTTTTATATCCGAAACAGATGCACTTGTTCCATTAAGCTTATAAAGAGACATATTGCAGTTTTCAGCTATAATTCGTGCAACTGTGGTTTTTCCTATTCCCGAAGGACCGTAGAAAATCATATTAGGTACTTTTCCGCTTTCAATTATTCTTCTTAGTGGTTTACCCTCTGAAAGTATATGTTCCTGACCGACTACATCGGCAAGACTTTTCGGTCTTATTTTATCGGCTAATGGTGAAGACATGGCTTTTCTCCCTTTTATTTTATACTTTTTATAAAATCACAGAATTCGTGGTAGTTATTGAAATTATTATCTGTTATTTTGATACTGTCATTTTTTGTTTTTACAGTAAGTCTGTCAAAATCGAACCCTTTGTTATGAACGTGATGAATGTTGTATATGACAATATCAGTACGATTTATGGTTTTTCTCTGAAATCCCGTAAACAGAGAACGATAAATGAAGTAATCGTTTTCGTCTGAGAAATCAATTCTGAATGAAAATATATGTATCGTCATGATTGTACTGTAAATAAACGTGACGGAATAAAAGATTTTATTCATGGTGGTGCTGTATAATATCATGGTATTCATTATCAGCATAAACAGTATCAGAGTTTCAAAAAACAATGCAAACAGTTTATTAGTAAATTTGAATTTTACACTACAATTCATATTTATCCCTTAAAAAGAAAAGAGGGAAGACCTGTTAAAATCTTCCCCCGTAAAAATTACTTGTAAAGTGGGAATTTCTCGCAGATAGCAGTTACGCCTGCACGGATTTCATCAGCCTTGTTTTCAAAGTCTGTTGCACAGAGGTAGATGTATTCAGCGATTTTTTCCATTTCCTCAACACCAAGTCCTCTTGTTGTAACAGCAGGAGTACCGATTCTGATACCGCTTGTTACGAAAGGCTTTTCAGGGTCGTTGTGGATAGCATTCTTGTTAACTGTGATGAATACCTCATCAAGACGGTGTTCAAGTTCCTTACCTGTGATGTTGAAAGGACGGAGGTCAACAAGCATGAGGTGATTGTCTGTACCACCTGAAACGAGGTTGAATCCTCTCTTGAGAAGTCCGTCTGCCAGAACCTTTGCGTTTTCAACGATTCTCTTCTGATATTCCTTGAACTCAGGCTTGAGAGCCTCACCGAAACATACAGCCTTAGCAGCGATTGTATGCATGAGAGGACCACCCTGTGTACCTGGGAAAATAGCTGAGTTAATCTTCTTTGCAAGATACTCGTTGTTTGTGAGGATAAGACCGCCTCTTGGTCCTCTGAGTGTCTTGTGAGTTGTAGTTGTTACGATGTCTGCGTATGGAACAGGTGATTCGTGGCATCCTGCAGCAACAAGACCTGCAATGTGAGCCATATCAACCATTAAGAGTGCGCCTACTGAACGTGCGATTTCAGAAAGCTTCTTGAAGTCTATTGCTCTTGGATATGCTGATGCACCTGCAACGATTAAACGTGGCTTGTGCTTTGCAGCAAGCTTGTAAACTGTGTCATAGTTGATGCACTCTGTTTCATCATCAAGACCGTATGAAACAAAGTTGAAATATTTACCTGAAAGGTTAACAGGTGAACCGTGTGTGAGGTGTCCTCCGTCTGCAAGACTCATACCGAGAACTGTATCACCAGGCTGGAGAACTGCGAAATAAACAGCTGTGTTAGCCTGTGCGCCTGAATGTGGCTGTACGTTTGCATACTTTGCACCGAAAAGCTCACAAGCTCTGTCGATTGCAATCTTTTCAACAACGTCTACACACTGGCATCCGCCATAGTAACGCTTGCCCGGATAACCCTCAGCGTACTTGTTTGTGAGTACCGAACCCATTGCTGCCATAACAGCAGGAGATACGATATTTTCGCTTGCGATAAGCTCGAGATTTCTTCTCTGTCTTGCAAGCTCTGTGTCCATTGCTTCGCCCACTTCGGGGTCATACTTTGATACAAAACCAATTGCATCCATAAGATCGTTGTACATTGTCAACACTCCTTGATTTATTTATTTGAACCATAAACGGATTCGTTTACAGTTAAAAAGCGTTATTTGTTGTTCTGGCTGAGATAAACCTCCCAGTCAGGCTCGAATGAAGTTGAAGCCTGAGCATAGAAGCCGAGTACATCTGAAGCATCACCTGCATCAAGTGAGCCGTTTCTGTCGATGTCACCATGTTTTTTCTGTGTATTCGTCAGACTGAGCGGTTTGCCGACAGAATCCATTGAATAAGCTCTGAGAATTTCAGAGGCATCAGATGCATCAATTCTTCCGTCAAGATTTACGTCACCCATGTCGGGATAATATTCTATGTCAAAGCTTCCTATTGCCTTGCTGCTGTTGATAGGATAAACATAAACCTTTGACTCATTTCCGTCAGCAAAAGCCTCATCAAGTGAAAGAGGCGAGGTGGATGAATACTGTGCAATGTCAACCACTTCACGTTCAATTATGAAATCACCGTTACTGTCTCTTTCAGGGGTTTGACGCTCGGATACAATTGAGATACCGAGTCCGTCGAGATTTATTTTTCCTTTATTTGAATAGTATACTTTTTTTTCGGGGAGGCTGTCAAGAGAAATTGCCATTTTTACGTAAAGAGCATAAATTTCCATATCCTCTGTTACACAATCAGTTGAGTCACTCCACTCTGAAAAACCTATCTGAGTATATGTATCAATATGCTGTTCAAGATCAGATGTATTAATCATGCTCAGATCAAGCGATGTACCATCAAGAACAGTGAATGTCTGGATAATATTTTCGTTAAAGTCAAGAATAGTTACTGTGTGTGTTTCAGCGGCATTAATAACCTCAGTAAAGGGCATTGAACCGAACAGTATTCCACCTGAAACAAGCACAGAAATAATTTTATTTTTATTCATGTCTATCCTCCTGTCTGTTTCTCACAAAAAAACACCTGCATCCGTCTTCAAGACTGCTGTAATAATCATAGAATCTTTCTTCCGTCATTCGCTCAATCATGAAATCTGCTGAAACAGGTGTAAGGGATTTACTGACAAATTTTATAACAGCGAACAGAACTATCTCATCCCAGTCAGTAATCTCTGCGGCTTTTACCGCACATTTTTCATAGGAAGTGAAAATATTTCTGAACATACCATACTGATAGTGACCGATATACCTGCCGCCTGCAAACAGTTCTATCTCTTTCGGCAGATTATTTTTTTCGGATTTACCGTTATCAGCTTTTATCATGGCTGCTGTTATCCTTATGTTCTGATTTTTTTCTCATTATTCTGTATGTAAGTACGCCTGAAGCAATGAACGTCAGGGTGAAAATAATAAGCACAATAACTATTGCAAGGGGTGAGAATGATGTATCTGAAGTGCTGACTTCAGAAATCTTCATCATAGCTTCAGTTGTCTGATAAATCATACGTGTTCTCCTCATCTGAAAGGACAAGATTCATGATTTTTCCATAAAATCCCGAAGGATCAAGATATACCCTGTCTCCGATTTTTTTTGCCTGAATCATATCGGGAGCGTATATTTTAAGATTCATCATATCGTGTTCTCTGTCCTTGTATCTGATGATTACATAGCATCCGACATCAAGAGCCTCATAGTTTACAACGAGTTCTTTTTTCAGCTTCTCACGTGAAAAATATCTGACAGAATACAGTAATATCTTGTCACGAAATGACTTCGGAGCATATTTTTTCAATGTGGTTGCACAGGAAATACCGTTTTCAAGCAGCACATATTTATTACCGCTGACGGTGATAAGCTTATTCGTAATCAGATGGTTGAGTGATTCCTGAAAGCTGAAATAATTGATTATTCCCGAACTTACTGCAATTTCATAAAGGTCATCCGTACTTATCTCATTTTCTGATTTATAAAGGAGACAGCAAATGAGAATATTAATCGTCGGTACATCAGTTATATCTCTGTCTGCAAGTTCAGACATACGGAGTATATATTCATCCTGCATATTACCATCCTTTAATATCAGCAGAAATTCGGGTAGTCAAGCATATTTGAAAGGAGAGCAATATTGACAGCCGCTTCAACGCATTTTACAGCCGAAGGAACAATACTTGGAACTGTCAATGCTCCGAAATTACCTGTGCTGACGGTATAACTCATGGGTTTGAATGCGACATTAAGAGTTACAGGCATTCCCGAAGATATACCCCCGATAATTCCGCCATGATTATTTGTTTTTGTCACAGCGTGACCATGTTCATCAATGTAAAATTCGTCCTTAACCTGACTTCCTATCATTGATGCGGAAGAAAATCCGTTTCCGAATTCGATTCCTTTCACAGCAGGGATTCCGAAAACAAGCTGTGCAATGTTGTTTTCAAGTCCGTCAAATACAGGCGAACCGATACCCGCAGGTACATTTATGCAGGCGCATTCGACAATTCCGCCGAGAGCTTCATCAGCCACGCCCGCTTTTCTCATATCCTCGAGCATATCCCAGCCACGTTTATCATTTATAACAGGAAAATCCTTCGTTCGGATACTGAGTATTCCGTCTCTTGTAATATTTACAGGGTCAAAAGGATTATCCTTGTGATTGTGAAGATTTTTGATGTGGGCTCCTGTGTAGATTCCTCTTCTCTCAAGAATCTGACCGCATATCGCACCTGCAAAGCAAAGCGGAGCAGTAAGTCTTTCAGAGAATTTTCCGAGATCCTTTACATCATTGAAACCTCTGTATCTCAAAGCACCTGTATAATCAGCATGTCCCGGCATAGCGGATTTTGAGACATTGGCATCATCAGTTTCCGGATGTGCTTCTGTATTCTGAATCAATGCACAAACAGGCGCACCGGTTGTACGTTCTCTGCGGATTCCTGATATAATTCTCGGTGAAGGAGTCCTCAGTCTGTCTGTGAAAACAGATTTCGGGAAACGTGATGTCATAAATTTCATTAAAGCATCGGCATCTATATACTCTCCGGGAGGAAGATTGTCAATTGTAAGACCTACGGATGTTCCGTCGGATTCACCGAAAATTGACACAGATATTCTGTTATTCCATATTGATGACATTCGCAATGCCTCCTGCTTCGGTGTAATCGTCAAAGAAATCCGGATATGACTTTTCAGCCGCTTCTGCACCTTTGATTACAACATTTTCCTTACATCCGAGTGCGGCAATTGCTGTAGCCATAACGATTCTGTGGTCACCGCATCCGTCAACAATACCGCCTTTGAGTCCGCCGTTTGGACGGATAACTATTCCGTCGGAAGTAATTTCAGCGTTTCCGCCGAGATTGTTTATCATAGCCGCAGATGTTTCAAGTCTGTCGCTTTCCTTGATTCTGAGTCTTTCTGCGTTGTATATCACCGACTCACCGCTTCCGTATGCGCCAAGAACGGTAAGAATCGGCACAAGATCGGGAATATCGGAGCAATCAGCCTTAAACGAAGTTATTTTTTCATTTACCATGCATTCGGAAATAATATCAATAATTCTCTTGTCACCCTGAACGCTTGAAGGATTTAGGTTTTTAACATCAACAGATGAGCCGACAGCGTTTGCTACAAGGAAAAATGCTGCCTGAGAATAATCACCCTCAACGTTCATATCGCATGGAGTATACTTCTGATTTCCTTTAACTGAGTAGCTTGTCTCTGTTTCGGAAATTTCGATTCCGAATTTTCTCAGAGTATCTACGGTAATATCAACATACGGTCTTGACTGTAATTTTGAAGTCAGTACAATTTCTGAATCACCGTCAAGCATAGGGAGGGCGAAAAGAAGTCCGGTTATAAACTGTGATGATACATCACCCTCAATGTAGTACTTGCCGGAAGTGAGCTTTCCGTTGATTCTGTAAGGCATTTCAGCCTGTACAAACTCAATTCCGTGAGCTGAAAGTTCACGCTTGTAAATATCAATCGGTCTCTGCGGAAGTCTTCCTCTGCCGAGGAAAACAGAATCAGTACCGAGTGCGGCAGCAATGGGGATAATGAAACGAAGTGTTGAACCGCTTTCGTTACAATCCATTTCAGCGTATTCAGAAGGCGCTGAAATTCCGTTTACTGTGATTTTGTCGTTTTCAACTTTAAATGATGCACCGAGTGCTGACATCGAGCCGATTGTAGCTTCAATATCCTTCGACATTGTGATTCCTGTAAGAACCGAAACACCGTCTGAAAGAGCCGCACAAATTAATGCACGATGAGCACAGCTTTTTGATGCAGGGATGTTTATTTCGCCTTTAAGCGAGGATGGTCTGAGTTCGATGTTCATTTCAGCCCTCCATTAACTCTGAAAACTCAGAAACTTTTACTTTTCTGATTTCAGCTTTTCCGATTTCAGGACAGGCAATATAGCTCAGATTGCCTGATTCACGTTTTTTATCCTTGGAACAGAAGGGGAGAAGTTCGCTCATTGGTATATTGGTTCCGGTCGGGAGATTATATGATTCAACACATTTTTTCAGTCTTGCAGTGAGTTCAGCTGCACAGGTGCGTTCAGACATAAGGCACATACCTGCTGCAACGCCCATACCATGTGTGTAGTCTGTATAGTTGTGCCAGCCTTCAAGGGCGTGACCGAGTGTATGACCGAAATTAAGAATCATTCGTTCACCCTTATCGAATTCATCATGCTCAACAACATCACGCTTGATGTCGATACAGGTATAAACCATTTCATCCATTACTTCGTCGATATTATCAAGATTATGAGCCTCGATAAGTTCAAAGAGTGAATTATCACGTATCATTCCGTATTTTATTGATTCCGCCATTCCGTCAGAGAGAATGACAGGAGTAAGTGTTTTAAGTGTGTCGCTGTCACAGATAACAAGTGCAGGCTGTTTGAATGCGCCGACAAGATTTTTTCCGCTTTCAATATCGACAGCAGTTTTTCCGCCGACTGATGAATCAACCTGAGCGAGAAGAGTAGTTGGGATTTGTACAAATTCAATTCCTCTGAGGTATGTTGCAGCAGCAAATCCCGTTATATCACCGACAACACCGCCGCCGAGGGCAATGATGAAGTCACTTCTTGTTATGGAATTTTCACTGAGAAAGTCGTATATATCTGCAAGAGTCTTGATGTTCTTTGAACCCTCACCGTTAGGGAAAACAAATACAGATGCCTCAATACCATGTTTTTTAAGTGATCTGATGAGAGTATCTGTATAAAGTCCGTTTACAATATCATCTGTGATGATTGCAGTTTTCTTTGAGGAAAGAACGGAGCTTATATACTCTCCTGCTTTTTCGAGACCGCCTCTTTCTATAAGTACCTCGTAAGGTGTACTTGTATTAACTATAATCTTCTTCATATTTATCCTGCCTCTCTGATTTTTCATACAGCATTACATAATAATTATACCATGCAATGAGTATTATGTCAATAAAAATATTGATTTGACACAGAAATCAATTTTTATAATTCCACTCAAAATAATAAAAATATTCTGTAGGGGTGAAGTGTTATCATCCCTACAGTCAACAGCATCCTCTGATGCTTCTAAAATTGAATTCTGAGGCAGCACTACACAAAGAACCTCTGGCGGATTTGTGCGGTATCATCTTATTTACTGTTTACGAAATTATTTATTCCACAAAACAGCGTAAGAGCCGTTTTTTCCTGATAATCCTCAGTATTCAGCAGTTCAGCCTCATCAGGGTTTGAGAGAAATCCGCATTCAGCCATAACAGTAGGATTTTTACTGAAATAACAGAGGAACAGTTCTTTTCCGCAAAGTTTTATTTCCCTGTTGTTTTCGGGTTGAAGATTACTGTGAAAGCTGTCTTGTAAAGCCTGTGCAAGACGTTCACTTGATTTATTGGAATTTGAATAAAACATCTGCGCACCGCTGTATTCGGATTCGGGAAACTGATTCTGATGAATCGATATGCATACAGCATCATCTGAACTGTTGAAAATTTCAAGTCTGTTATCCATATCGGAACTTTTCTGAGCGGCAATACCTTCAGTTCCGTCGTCGTGTATTGAACGGTCGGAATCTCTTGTAACTTTAACGTCATATCCGAATACTTCAAGAATATCACGAAGTCTGAGCATTATGCTGAGATTAATTCCTTTTTCGGGTATTCCGTCAGCAGAGGTACATCCTCCGTCAATGCCGCCATGCCCTGCATCAAGGATGATAAGCGGTTCAGATTGAACCAAAGAAAGTGAAACGGGCAAAGATTCGTTGTTTTTCTTTTCGACAAAAGACATAGAGGCAACAACAACAGCTGTGAGACCGAGTGTAAACAAACCTCCGTACATTACCTTTTTTATGTTGTGCATTGTAATTCTCCTTTCCGGTTGTGCAGTTTAATATTGTTCCACCAATTAAATCGTAAAGAATTAGTGCGAAGTAATGGCGGAGAATCAATCCTTATGTTTGATATGTATGCTTTGAATTTGGCAGATATTACATGATATACAGATAATTATTTTGTAAA
>JAZLGM010000002.1:0-2155 GCA_045616285.1 Ruminococcus sp. | reverse complement strand
ACTATGCAAGGATGTACATAACATCAACGTTGAAATGGAATCTCTGAAAACAGTTATTGAAGTGCTTGATTCTGTTGGAAAGCCCGGAAATCATATCCGTGAATTACTGCTTATGGGAGCTTTACAGCAGCTTATTGACGGAATTGCACCACCTGATTCAAAGCTGAAAGAATGACTTATGGAGAAAGTCATTATCGAGTGCTATCAAAGGCTTGCAAATGCAATTGTGACACAGGCTGCAAATGACTACATATGGGCATTAAAGGCACTAAAAAAGCAACGCAGAGTGAATTTCTGCGTTGCTGTCATAAATGAAAATGAAGAATTTTTCAGGTCAGAATACTTTGTTGCACTCACAAATTCGGATGGAGAATATCTGATACAGAGAATACGAAGGGAGTGTGGTTATAACGGCAAATAATATCTTTAAAACATCAGAGAATTTATATCTTCGCATTCAAACTATTGAGCAGCGTATCAAAAAACTTGAGCACATTCAAAATGAAGGCAAGTTGACATTATCAGAGAAACGTGAACTTGAGGAATTGAATGCAAAAATAAAACCTTTGGCACAGCGATTAACCGAGCTACATCAGCAAATATTAGATTATTCATTGAGAATCCATGCTGATACCGAACGCTTTGTAGTAATTGAATACTTTGTCAATCACACTCCTCGTCCGGTGATTGCAAGTCAGGAGTATTACGATACAAGCTGGATATACAAAATTATAAAGAAATATCAGAAACTATGAGGAAAATATCATGAAAGAAAAACGAATTTCATTTTGTCAGGGAAATGGCTCACTTGAATGCAATAATCGTGAAGACAGTCTGAGAAATGTTGACCGTTCACGCATTGAAAATAATATTACTTTTATCCGACAGGATCTGGGTGAAGCTTACAGCTTTCTGTTTGATGAATCGACTGAACGATATAATGCAAAACAGAAACGAAACAGCAGAAAAATACATGGATCGTATTTTGAACATCAGTTTCATCAGAAACCATCCACCTTTGTGATTACATCCAGAGACAGGCGAAAAAGTTTTTATGAGGATATTGTTCAGATTGGAAACAAAGATGATTCAGGAATTGAAAGTGAAGATTTTGATCTGGTTGCTGAATGTCTGAAAGAATATATGCAGGGATTTCAGGAACGCAATCCGAATTTCTATGTATTCAATGCAGTTCTGCATCTTGATCAGACCACGCCTCATTTGCATATCGACTATATTCCTGTCGGACACTTAACACAAGGACAGGATACACAAAACAGTTTATCTCAGGCTTTGTACGAAATGGGATACGGTAAAGACAGAAAATCCATTGCACGTTGGAGAACAACTGAGGTTGATGTCATAAAAAGTATCTGTGTAAAGCATGGCATTCATCCTTTGGATCCTGAAATACATAGAGAGTCTATGTCTGTTGCCGAATATAAAGAGTATAAGAAGATTCAGGCTAAGCGCTTGGAAGCTGAATCGGAATTACAGAAGCTTTCGGATTTAATAGAAGAAAATACAAAATTAAAATTTGAAAACCAAAAATTGAAAGAGAGAATTATAGAAATGCAGCAATAGAAACTGCTGATAATTTGCCTTATGCCTACTGTGAACAGATTGGCATGGAAATCAGGGATATTTCTGATGAAATTCCGTTTGAGATTCCCGATACTTGGGAGTGGTGTAGATTAGATACCCTATTCTATCACAATACAGGAAAAGCACTTAATTCAACAAAAACACAGGGCGAGAAAATGCAGTATATCACAACTTCAAATTTATATTGGAATAGGTTTGAACTTGATAAACTGAAAGAAATGCCATTTACAGAAAGTGAAATCGAAAAATGTACAGTTGCTAAAGGAGATTTGCTTGTCTGTGAAGGTGGAGATGTAGGCAGAGCTGCCATATGGAATTATGATTATCCTATGAGAATACAAAATCATATTCATAGAGTGCGTCCTTATTTACAAGTGGATATGTATTTCTATTATTATGTTATTTATCTGTATAAGAATATAGGATTGATTGGTGGTAAGGGCATTGGAATTCAAGGTTTATCTACAAACGCACTTGGTAGTTTATTTCTCCCACTCCCACCATTATCAGAACAACAACGCATAGTCTCCAAAATCGAAGAACTCCTCCC
>JAZLGM010000001.1:0-34129 GCA_045616285.1 Ruminococcus sp. | reverse complement strand
GTCGTGGTTGTAGTCGTCGTTGTTGTCGTAGTAGTTGTCGTTGTCGTAGTAGTTGTGGTCGTGGTCGTTGTCGTGGTTGTAGTCGTTGTCGTTGTCGTGGTTGTAGTCGTGGTTGTAGTCGTCGTTGTTGTCGTAGTAGTTGTAGTTGTTGTAGTCGTAGTCGTTGTCGTGGTTGTAGTCGTTGTCGTGGTTGTAGTCGTCGTTGTTGTCGTTGTCGTGGAGGTGGTTGTTGTAGTCGTAGTGGCTGTGGTTGTAGTCGTTGTTGTCGTAGTAGTTGTTGTTGTTGTTTCAGCCTCATCTTTTATGATAATTTTAGCAGGTTTAACAAGAGGAGCAATGTATTTGCTTCCGGAACCATCTTCAGTTATCGCAAATCTGTCAAGGGTTACAGAGTATACGCTTCCGGGTTCAACACTGTCTTTGTCCAGCTTCAGCAAATACGCAACAAGCTCTGCTTCTTCGCCTGTTTGTACTTTCATCGGAGCACCTGATGAATCCAGCGTTGTACAATAGAGAGTTCCGTTATTGTCCTTCCATTGCTTTATCGGATTAACAGCGTAATTATTCATGTCGAATCCAGCGTACTCAATCCCTTCGGGAAGTTCCCCAAGGCGTACACACATCATTGCTGATACGTGATCTCCAACTGTTAAAGGAGTTGCAACTATCCAGACTTCGTAATTCTCTTTTTCAAGTTCCTCCATTGAATACTCATACTCACCGAAATCTATCACAAAATCAGTGACAGGAGTTGCCGTATCTGCAGGGTCTGAAACATCAATATCAATCGAATTTATTTTCAGAGTTTTATTCTCTTCCGTATATTCCTTGTCTATCGTCTTTACAAAAGAACTATCTGTTTCAGCTTCAATGACATATTGTCCCGACGGAGTATCTTCAGAAAATATAATATTTACTACGTAAATCGGGAAATCGTCCGATTTGCTTCCTGTCCAGTCATATTCTCCGTCTGATTCCCAGTGTATTTCCGCTGATGCTCCCGAAATACTATCAGTCAGTATACCATTCTGCTTACAAATGAGGTTATCTTCCTCATCATATAAAAGTTCTGTATTAAATCCTATAAGTTCCTTTGTAGTATATGTTTCATCACCGATACTGTATGTGTGGCGCATTGAATAATATTCGTCGCCCGGTTTGAATCCTTCAAGTTTAACATACTCGTCTGCATCAGTTCCGTCGGATTTTTTAACTGAAAATTTTGCATTGAATTCCTCGGTATTATTTTCATTTTCGCTCAGATATATTCCAACAGATGTAATTCCTTCTCCTGCCCTTATCAGATTAAGCGGAATTTCACTCTGTGAGCCATTGAATACCTTTAACGATATTTCTTTTTCATAAGCCGAATCATCGGGAATATCAGGATTTTCCGGATCTTCGGGATCCTCGGGTTCTTCGGGATTATCAGGATCTGTGGGTGTATCTTCTTCTGTGATTATAATTCTTGCTGAATTAACTGTAGGATATACTATATTTTCTCTTTCAATATCTTCATATACGATGAATTTACTGAATCCTATCTCATACGTACCTGCCTCAAGCTTTTCCGAATCAACTGTAACAGTATAGCGAAGGATGCTTTTTTCAAAATCCCAAATCACATCTTCCGAAACTTCATTTACAAGAACTCCGTTTTCGTCTTCTGTCCATTCCGATTCTTCAGCTGCATGGTTTATCTTCTCACATTCAACACCGCTTACAAATGAAGGCATTTCTCCGAGTTCAGCCTCAAACACAGACGTATCATAATCACCTGTTTCATCAACATATACATCTACGCTGAACTGAGGATTTTCTTTGAGTTCTTCAATATCGAACTCATATTCTCCCATGCTGACTATGTAATTCTCATCGGGTTCCGGGGTTCTTTCATAATCCTCGATAGTGATGTCAACTCCGTTGAGAATAAGATTCCCGATTTCTTCTGTATATTTATCTTTCCCAACTTCCACCATGCAGGACATTATTTCTTCATTATCCCTGTCTGTCGGATAATTGCAGAAATCAAGCGAATATGTACCTGAAGGTGTATTTTTTGCAAAAGTAACATTTATAACCGCAACAGGATACTCGTCTGATGTTTCGCCTGCCCATGTATATCCTTCCTTACTTGCGCTGTCTCTCAGCCATACAATTCCGACTGTCGGGTTATCATAGCCTTTGTCAGGCATACCTGTTTTACTTACAGACTGAGTGATTTCTCCGCTTTGCCCGATGTCAATTCCCTTACGTCCCTGCTCCGCAACCGAACAGAAACCTATGAGTTTGTTGGTTTCATATTCTTCGCCTCTGATTATGTATGTAGAAGACTCTGATTTTATTATATTTCCCGCTTCAATAATGCTGAAATCAACGTAATCGCCAAGTATTTCTCCGCTATCTGAAAAAACCGAAATCTGTGCATTCATAGATTCCGAATTTTCTGTATCCTCTGTCAGATAAAGTCCTATAGGTACTGTAACATCACCTGATGTTATTTCCTCCGCAGATATGGTGGTATCTGCATTCTCAAAAGGTCTTAAAGATATCTCCTTTTTCTCGTTCTCCGCCAGACAATCAAGTGATACTGTTGATAATGCAACCGCTGCACTTGTAATTACCGACAAAACAGATGAAATAATCTTGTTCATACTAATGTTTCCTCCTCGGCAAAGCCGAATTATAATCAATATGAACAATTATAACATTTTTTGTTGAAATTTTCAATAGATTTTTTAATTGCAATGTAGATTTTTAAAGAAAAAGGTTGTACAAATTGTACAACCTTTTGTTAATTATTCGTCTTTCAACGGAGTAATGATAACAGGAATTCCAACAAATGAATTATTGTAAATCTGCTTTGCTGTATCATAAGGGAGATTTATACATCCATGTGAACCATTGTATTCAAATTCTTTTCCACCGTATGTATAGTGGTAAAGGTCATGAAGTCCGATTCCTGTATGGTCAATAGGCATCCAGAAATCAACGGGACATTCGTATCCCTGCACTTCCATTGTACCAAGTACACATGGTGAAACCTTCGCACGAATGAAGAATATTCCCGCCGGAGTTGCTCTTGACGGATCCCACTTCATACCTGTTACTACATCACTTTCAAGGAAAAGCTCTCCGTCAATATAATACCAGAGATGCTGACGCTCAAGACTTATTTCGATGTAGGTTTTCTTTGTATAGTCATAGTCCTCATAATCATTGTGATTATGCATACGGAATCCTTCCTGTTCGTAAACGGGTTCGATTGATGCAGACTCTCCGCTCATAATCTGCTGAATAAGTCTGTCTGCCGTACCCTCAACATCAGTAAGCCATCCGTAGCAGCTTGTAGGTGTCATGTTGAGTGTTATCTCGCCGTCTCTCGTTGTCTTGAATTTTCTTGTATAGTCGGAAGTATACGAATCATACTGTGTGAGATTCTCTCTTACCCAGTTCTGTGCCTGTTCGCTGTCGATGATTATTTCATCATCAACAATTCTTATCCATTTTGCAATGGTTGTGTAGTCGATTGTTTCTGTTCCAACAGGATCAAATATCTCCTGACGGTTTGTCATTTCAAATGTAATCTTTACTGCACCGATTCTGTTGTACAAATCAAGTGTCGGAAGAAGATCCTCTGACTTCACATCAGCTTTCTGATAGCAGTCAGCCTCAACCATATCTATATTTCTTACATTCTCTTTGAGTTTATTGATTACGTATTTTGAAAGAACATCTGTCTTTACAATATTTCCGTTATCTTCGGGTTGAATAGAGAAATTTCCGTTTTCATCCTCAACTATCTCAGCATTGACGGGCTGAGTGTTTCCCCAGTTATAAAGACCTATCATTGTTTTTACAGAATCTTCCGAATAAGTGTGCACCACCTGTACATCATATTCTGTCGTCTTTGCAAGTTTTGCAAACCAAAGCGGTTTGCTTTCGTTTTTCGCATCGTCAAGCACACCGACAGGCAGTTCATATACGCTGTCATAATCCGAGCCTCTGAATACAATCTCTTTTCCGTCCTTATCGGTAAATGTGAGCGTATCATCTACGGAGCGTTCAATCACCGCAGCCTCGCCCTCATCATACTTCATACCTTCAAGATTCACACCGTTTACAAAAGTATTCGGAAGAAATCTGTTGCTGTAATAAAGAAGCATCACGAGATAAACCATACCAAGAATCAGAAGAAGAGCGGCAATAACAATTGCTGTCAGCTTCCTTGACTGAATTACTCCCTTTGAAACCTTCACAGGTGCGGTAAAATCATCGTCATCATCTTTATTCGGCTTATTTTTATTCTTTCCCTCGGGCTGTTTATTTTTCAGCTTTTCTTCCCTCTCCGCAGCAGCGGCGGCAGCGGCAGCCTTTATAGCCGCAATTTTATCCTGAGTTGATACAGAGCGGCGAACCTCGGGAGCATCCTCAGTTTCTTTCTTTTCGGAAACAGATGCAAGAACAGATGCAATTTCCTCTTTCTTTTTCTCAGTTTCCTCTTTTTTCTCACCTGCTGCGATAGATTCCTTTATGCGCCTCAGTTTCTCTTTTTTGCTGTCTGTTGCCTCAGCAGCGGAGTTCTTTGTTTCTTCTCCCATTTCTGCTCATCCTTTCATACGCGACTGTGCAACTCCACAAAACGACACAGTCTTTATTATTCCGATTTTTACTCTATTAATTCTATCATATTGCTCAAAAAAAGTCAACAAATTAATCAGACAATTTACCGTAAAAATCCTATCATTATTGTATAAAATAACCAAACATCTTAACATACGTAAAATTCGGATATAGTCGCACTTTTTCGTAAACGATATGTACCAATTTAAAAAAAATTCACATTTCATATTGCTCATAAATTATTGACAAATAAGCATTATTATTGTATATTTATCTTGTGGCGCCGATTAGTTTTTTATTCTGATTTCAGAGAAAAACAATGTTCATTATTTACATTTATTTCATTGCTGATATATACATTCTGACATAATTTCATCCAGCTTCACCAAGCAAAACACATTGATTCAGCATGAAAAATAATTACAGAAAGGAGTTATATCATGAATATTCCAAAAGATCCTGCAATTCTTCTGAGCTATATAAATACAAAACTCAGGGATGAATTCCCGAACCTCGATGAACTTTGCAGGAGCCTTTGTATTTCACGTGAGGAAACAGAGAAAAAACTTTCGATGATCGGTTACGTATACGACGAAAAAACAAATAGTTTTAAATGATGCTTTGCATCAGAAATGAGAGGGAAAAATGAAAAAACTATTATCAAGAATTGCTGCTGTTCTTTTTTCCGCAGTAATTACAGCAGGTGCGACATTAAGCTGTATTCCTGCTTCTGCCGCAGAAGATACAGCTGTTGAAAGAACAATATCTTTCAACGTATTTGAAGACGGTGTAAACCCTTCAAAGAAAACAGAAGTTGAAAAGTTCCAGACATACAATACTACAGCAGACGTTATCACAGTACCATCAGGTTCATTTGAAAAAAAGGGTTATTCATTCGACGGATGGACAATTGACGGTATATACGGCTATGCGGCAGGTGATGCAATCATTCTCAGAGATTTGCCTGAAAATGTTGTAATCGAACCGCTTTGGGTAAACACATCCGTTGACAGCTACTGCAAAGTAATATACGATGTAAACTACAATGGAGAAGAACTCGAATGGCCTGAGTGGCTTCCGGAAGAACCATTCGACTACTATCCCGGACAGCTTATTTCACCTAACATGACCGAAATACAGATTGATGCTGCATTTTCGAGAGGATGGTATTGCGGCGACCTTTTCATAGACTACAACCAGAGAATTGTTATGCCCGACCATGACATTGTTCTTACTCCACGATGGATAAAGAGACTCAGCTTCACATTCACCGCAGGTGATGTTGACAGAATCACAGGCAACACAGAAGTAACATTCCCTAAGAATGAGGGTTCATCAACCGAACTTGCTGACGCTGACCGTTTTTCAAGAATCGGTTTCAACCTCACAGGCTGGGTTTCATCGTATGACGGTGAAACATACGCTCCCACTCAGACAGTAACAGTTCCTTCTGAAAATGTTACATTTACCGCTGTCTGGACTCCGAAAAACTATACGGTTGTATTCAAATCCGGAGTTTCAGGCATCGCAAACAAGAAGATTCAGGGACTTACAGACAGTGCTATAATATGTCCGGAACTCGAAAGATCAGGATATACTCTTACTGGCTGGAAATATACTGACACTTCAACAAAAGAAACATCAGTTTATGCTCCGGGACAGGAATTTGTTATCCCCGGTGCTTTACCCGGTCTCGGTATTTCACTTGAAGCAGTATGGACAGAGGGCGAAGCAGTTGTTACATCTACAGCAACAACAGCAACTACTTCAGCAACTTCAACTACTTCAGTAACTTCAACTACTGAAAAAACCACATCAACTGTAACAACAGTTTCTGATACTTCTTCAACATCCACAACAGTGGAAATGAGAAAATGTGAGATTTGTGAAAAGCTTTATCCTGTTTCAGAACTTCATTCTTCACCACTTGGTGTAATAATATGCAAAGAATGTTCAGAATCAGGTTATGGCGGTACAACATCAAAACCAACATCAACGTCTACATCCACAAAGACAACAGCATCAACTTCTACGCAGACAACAACTGCAACAAATACAACTCCGACAAATACAACCACAGCTCCCGCACCTGTAAGAGGTGACGCAAACTGTGACGGCGTGGTAACTGTTGCTGATGCAGTAGCAATTCTTCAGTATCTCGCAAATTCATCAAAATACCCACTTTCAGAACAGGGTAAAAAGAATGCAGATGTTGACGATGAAGAAGGATTAAGTGCTATGGATGCACTTGTAATTCAGAAATACGATGCAGGTTCGGTCGAAAAACTCTGATTATTTCATATAAAAAACTCCTGTCGAAAAACGACAGGAGTTTTTTTATTACTTTACAATATCTGCATCTGTGAAAGGATCTCCGCATTCCGCACAGAACTTCGGAGGATTAAACGGATCGGAAGGCTCCCATCCGCACTTGTCACAACGATACTTTGGAGCACCATCCGGCTTCGGCTTTCCGCACTCAGCACAGAATTTACCCTTGTTTACTGTTCCGCATGAACAAGTCCATCCTGATGCATCTGCCGGCTTCGGCTTTCCGCATTCAGCGCAGAACTTTCCTGTATTTGAAGCACCGCATGAACATTTCCATGAACCAGCCGCAGAAACGGATGCCGCATTATTTGCACCCATCTGGAAAAGGGCATTTGCATTGAGTCCACCTGCCTGCTGTGCCATGTTCATTCCGAAAAATCCATTCATAGCACCTGCTGAATTACTTGCAGCCTTGCCCATTGCATCAGCCTGTGCGCCCACCATCATAGCGGCAGCATTAGAAGCATCACGATTCCATGCCATATCCTCAAACTTCTTGATTCTGTCTTCATCTTCCTTGGAAATTGTAACAGAATTAATAGCAACTGAAATTACTTCAAGACCTCTGAGTTCCTTCCACTTCTTTGTAAGAGCGGCATTCATAGCCTCTGTGATAGACTCTGTCTGACCGGGAAGCTGATCATATCTGATTCCTGTTTCAGAAATCTTTGCAAATGCAGGCTGAAGAGCATTAAGGAATTCGCTCTTTAACTGCTGATCAATGTCTGAACGTGTGTATGCACTTGATACATTTCCGCATACATTTGTATAGAAGAGAACAGGATCCTCAATCTTGTATGAGTAAACACCGTTGCAGCGAACACCTGCTGTGAAGCTTCTTCCGATATCTGTGTATGTTGTACGGAACGGAACAGGATTCTGTGTACCGAACTTGTTATCAATAAGTTCCTTAGTGTTGAAATAGTAGATTCTCTGATCATGTCCTGTGCTTCCGCCGTTTGCAAAACGCTCCTTAATCTTTTTCCATGAATCCTTCAAACCTTCTTTAAGTCCCTGTGTAAATACACTAGGCTCACTTGACATATCGTATGTATATTCGCCCGGAACAGAGCAGATATCAACAACCTGTCCGTTGTCTACGATAATCATACACTGACCGTCAGCAACAACAATACCGCTTCCCTGAGTGATGATGTTGTCACTTCCCTTTTTGTTTGAAGATTTGTTTCCGATAACCTTCTGTCCCTTAACTACAAGTACATCAGGCTTGAGAGCCTCACAGTAGAAAAACTCCTTCCACTGGTCAGCCATTACAGAACCAACGCTGTGAAATGCAGCACTAATAAGTCCCATATCAATAACTCCTTTCATGTATGAAAAATTAAATATTTTCTTATCTGAATTTAATCAGCAATACTATTATAACATATTTAAACAGAAATTGCACTACTTTTTTTCGTTTTTTATAAAAAATTATTTTTTAACTTTTTCACCCCCATTCTTTCCATATTTCAGGGCAATATCCGATGGTTGCTTTCTTTCCGTTTCTGACAACAGGAGTTCTGACCGCCTGTTGATTTTCAAAGAGTTTTTCCTCTTTATCCTCATCAGTAAGATAATTCATGAGAGTAATAAGCTCCTTGTCTCTGCATTTTTCATCGATCATTTTTTCTATTCCCCCTACGGATTGTCGGATGCTGTTGAACTCTCCTCTGCTCATACCTTTTTCTTTCATGTCGATAATCTGACATTTCACACCACGTTCCTTGAAATATCTTTCTGCTTTTTTTGTGTCAAAGCATTTTTTAGTTCCAAAAATCTGTATATTCATATTATTTTTCCTTTCATTGTTTATAAATCCAAATAAAACACCATAAGGTGTTGTCTGAAATTATACTGTAAAAAAATCACTTTGTCAATGAAAGAAAACTGAATTTTTGATGAAAAATAATTATTCAGCATATTGTTTTTTACTTTTTGTATAGTTAATCGTTATTTTCACACAACTGCGGCTTATCTTTTTTGTACAAAACACTATTGACATAATTCCGAATATAGTGTATAATATTTACAATATGGGCTTATTAAATCCTTGAATACCCTAACACAAATCAAACTCATATCTGGAGGAGATACGTCATGGCAGATGAAAAATTCCTCAAAACTGTGGCTTTCGGAGGATACGACAAGGGAGAAGTTGAAAAACTGCTCAACGCTCTGTATTCACAGCTTTTTGAATTAAAAAACGAACTGGATGACACAAAACTTGAACTGAAAAGATATACCGACGAAACTGATGTTGACGATGTAATGGCTCAGAAACTTGCGGCTGAGAGAAAAACTCTCGCTTTGGTTCAGACTGAGAATACAGCGCTGACATCAAAACTTGAAGCCGCTGTCAGCGAAATCAAGAAAAAGGATTCGCTGATATACGAACTCAACAGAGACATCTCAAAAGTTAAAGACGAAGCTGAACAGCTCAAAGCTGAGCTTTCCATAGCTAATTCAAGCGATGATGTTTCTGCAATGAGCAAGGTATTTGCAGAAGCAAAAAGATCTGCAAGCCTTATTGTTGCCGGTGCAAAGAAGGAAGCCGCTGAAATTGAACTGAAATCGAGAAAAGCCGCTGAAAACATTATTATAGACGCTGAAAACAAAGCTGCTGTAATCGTTTATGAGGCTGAAAAGAGTTCAGCGGACATAAGAACCGAAGCTTATATCAAATCCGGTGAGATCAGCGAAACAGCAAACAGTCTGCGTCTTAGTATGATTAATGATATTTCTGCAATCGGTTCAGAACTTTCAAAACTCAAGGGCGCAATTGAAGAATTTGCTGAAAAGGGATACAGTCTTCTTGAAGATTCTGAAGAGGCACTCAGAGCCGCTGAAATTGATCTCAGAGAAAATAAAGATGTATCCACCGAAGGAAGACATCCTGATGCTGAGTACCCTGCTCCGCCTGTATTGAAAAGTATCGACCATAACTATGATATCACTTTACCTGACCCTGTTGTGGACGAGAATCAGATTCTTAAAGAATTCAATATCACAGACGATAACAACAAATCCGCAGATTCTTCTGTCATTAAAATTGAAGAGACAATTACAATAGGTGAAGAATCAGCAGATGATACTGTAACAGTTGAAGCTGAAGAAACTCCCGAAGTGACAGAAGAAAATGCTGCTTCCGAGGATGCAACCGCTGAAGCTGAGGAAACTCCCGAAGTGACAGAAGAAAATACTGCTTCCGAAGATGCAACCGCTGAAACTGAGGAAACTTCTTCCATTAACACCAATGAAGAAACGGAAACACAGACTTCTGATAATGAAACGGCAGAATCCGAAAGTCCGGCAGATATTCCGGAATCAGAAGAAAAACCAATAAAGAAAAAAGCACTGAGCCTTGCCGAACTCGCAAAGAAAGCGGCCGCTCTCGATAAATCATAAATACTTAATTTAAGGAGTCCACATATTATGAACAGAGTTATTATAGTCAGACCTGATAAGTGTGTCGGCTGTAACGCTTGCATTAAAAATTGTCCTGCACCCGAAGCAAATATTGCTTTCAAAACGGACGAAGGAAGAATTGTTACCAATATAAACGGCGACAAATGTATTAACTGCGGAAAATGTGTAAAAACCTGTACTCATGGTGCAAGAGATTATCTTGACGATACAGAAGCATTCATGTCAAGAATTGCAGACGAAAAGTGCATTGTTCTTGTTTCACCCGCAATAAAAACAGCTTTCCCTACAAAATGGAAGGGTATTCTTGATTGGTTCAAGAAAAAAGGATGCATTATTTTTGACGTTTCACTCGGTGCTGATATAAGCACATGGGCGCAGATACAGATGATTGAATCATCAAAGGTTGGAAATATGATTTCCCAGCCTTGTGCCGCAATTGTACGTTATATCGAGATTTATCAGCCAAAGCTCCTTATGAATCTCGCTCCTGTACACAGCCCTGTGGGATGTTCTGCAATTTATCTGAAAAAATACCTCAGGAGAAACAATCCTATCGCTGTTCTTTCTCCATGTATTGCAAAGAAATCAGAAATTTCAGAAACAGGTCTTGTTGACTATAATGTTACTTTCAAGAAACTTGTCGATTACTTTGACAGAAATGATATAAAGATTGTTCCGCACAAAGCAGAGGAACTCACATACGACTTTGAAGAACAGCAAGGACAGCTTGGCGGTATTTATTCAAGACCGGGCGGACTTAAAGACAATCTTCTCAGCCGAAATCCTGAACTGAATATACTTAATTCAGAAGGTGTACACAGAGTTTATCCTGAACTCGATGTATACGCTCAGCTCCCTGAATACAAACATCCGCAGGTATTCGATGTTCTTTCCTGTGAATACGGATGCAACCTCGGTCCCGGATCAGGTTCGTCAATTTCAATGTTCGATGCAAGAACAATAATGAATGATGTTGAGAAAGAGGCTAAGAGCAGACAAAAAACAAGCGGTATCCGAACAAAGGACGACAGACTTTTCAAAAAGTTCGACGAAGAACTCAAAGTTGCTGATTTCATGAGAAGCTACAAGCCGCTCAGATCTTCTCCTTTGCCAACAAACAAACAGCTTGAAGATGCTTTCACAAGCCTCGGAAAAACAACAAGAACTGACAGACGCATTGACTGCCGCTCCTGCGGATATAATTCGTGCCGTGACATGGCTATCGCAATCTGCCGTAAACTTAACATTCCCGATAACTGTATAATGTATACAAGAACTCTCATCGCTAACGGAGGAACTGCTCAGAACACAGATACTTCCGCAATTGCTGAAAAATGTCTCGACCTCTCAGAACAGCTCAGAAACAACCTTTCTTCAATCACTGAGAATATGGATACAATCAGCGATTCAACAACAAAAACAGGAAACAGAGCCGATGTTGTAAATGAACTCCTCCAGAATGTAATTGATTTCTGCAGGGAAAATAAGACAATGGATGAGGAAAGCGTTGAACAAATGATTGAGATTCTCACAATGACAACAAATGCTTTCAGTTCACTCAATGAAAATGTCAGCACAACAAATCAAAGTTCTGCTGTAATCAAGGAATCTGTATCGAAGATAAATAGTCTCGTTGATGAAATCAGAAGCACTCTTGGTAACTGATAATTATGGTCTGTGAAATCAAATTCACAGACCATTTCTTTATCCCATTTTAATCATTTTATACTATTATACAGAACGTAAAGCATAAATGCACAAACACATTCGGAAAATTATATTAATAACTCATATTTTTGATTATTATTAAGATTTTCACTTGACAACGATATTTAAAAATGATATAATGTGTTATAAGTAGAATTGTGAAAATATGTATTCTTACAAATACCTTTGGTGTATGTTCCGATTTTATGGAATTTGTTGACACCGACAGCAGGCTGTACCGTCTGTTTGGTGGATTCAGACGTGTATATTAAGCTGAAACAGGAGGGAAAAGCTAAATGGTTGAACTTGGGATAGGTCAGAATGTTGAACTCGAATACGGCGGTACTGCCAAAGTTACCGGCGTTGTCGGCAGCGGTGTGCGTGATACGGTCTATCGTGTGTCTTATAACGGTACTGAGTGGGTTCTCAAATGGTTCGATATTGAGAAACTCCAGAATCCGGATGAGATATACAGAAATCTGAGAAAAAACATCTCGGATGGTGCGCCTTTCAATAAGTTTGTCTGGCCGAAATATGTCACAAAAAAAGCTGTTGACGGTTCTTTCGGTTTTCTTATGGAGAAAAAACCCGACAGTTTTGATTATCTTCCGGATATTCTTAAATCCTATAAGCTTGTGAACGAAACCGAAACAGGTCGTGTCACAAAGAAAACTCTCAGATTTTCAAGCCTTTTCTCTATGGCGACTGCGGCTCTGAATGTTGTTAATGCTTTCAGAAAACTTCACAGAGCTGAAAAATGTTATCAGTATCTGGACGACGGAGGGTTCTTCATAAATGCCGATACAGGTGCTATTCTTGCTGCAAGCTGCGACAATATCGCTCCTATCGGAAGTTCTTTCGGAATAATAAGAAGAACCGGTTATACAGCCCCTGAAATTATCAGAGGTGAGGATACCCCGGGTATCATGAGTGACAGATACATGCTTTCCATTGCCCTGTTCAAACTCCTTTTCAGAGGTGACCCTCTTGAGGGAAAAAAAGTTGTCATGGATGTGTGTCTCTCAAATGAAGATATGCTTAAACACTATGGCGAAAATGCTGTTTTTGTATATGATCCTGATGACGATTCAAATCGTCCCGTAAGAGGAATACACGACAATGTGATGAAATTCTGGAATATATATCCTGAGTATGTCAAGGATGCTTTCATAAGAACGTTTACAGAGGGACTTAAAAATCCTGAGAAACGTCTTTCAGAGAATGACTGGCAGGCAATTCTTGTTCGTATGCGTACTGAGATTATTCAGTGCAGTATGTGCGGAAAAACAAATTTTGCACATCTGTTTGAAAAATCCAACAGCAGAACCTACAAGTGTCTCAACTGTCTTGAGGAAATTCCTACTATCGAATTCAGCAATCGTAAATGGAGAATGCCTCTTTATAAGGGTGCTAAGATTTACGAATGCGATATTCATACTGATTCAAACGACTTCCTTACTGTTGCAGGTGAAGTCGTAGAAAATAAATTCCGTCCGGGGCTTTACGGTATTAAGAACTGTTCAGAAAGAAAATGGTCAGCCAAAATGCCGGATGGTGTATTTCATGATGTCGAACCGGGAAAAGGCTTCCCGATATGGCAGAGTCTTGAAATTGATTTCGGTGAAGTTAAAGCAAAGTCATAAGCTGTTCACCTTTTGAAACACAGCAATTATTGAAAGGAAGTATTTACCTTATGAGCATGAATAACAACAACGCTGCTGAAAAAGAAAATACTAAAGCAGCAAATGTACTTGATTTTGACGACGACGATCCTCTTGGTGCAACTGAGGTGTCAAAGAAGAGCCTTGTTATCTTCTTCCTTATAGATACTTCAGGCAGTATGAAGGGCAAGAGAATGGGTGAGCTCAATACTGTTATGGAAGAGCTTATTCCTGAGATCCGTCGTGTAGGCGAGGCTGATACAGATGTTAAAATCGCTGTTCTCACTTTCGCTACTGATGTAAAGTGGATGTATTCCGCTCCTATTTCAATTGAAGAATTTGAATGGGCAAGACTTGAAGCAAACGGTGTTACAAGTATGGGTGCCGCTTTCAGCGAACTTTCTTCAAGAATGTCAAGAAACGGATTCCTCAACTCTCCTTCACTTTCATTCGCTCCTGTTATGTTCCTTATGACTGACGGTTATCCTTCGGATGACTATAAGGTTGGTCTTAAAGCACTTCAGGCTAACAGCTGGTATAAATTCGGACTTAAAGCTGCTCTCGGTATCGGTGATGAAGCTAACGACCAGATGCTTGCTGAATTCACAGGCTCTGCTGATACAGTTGTTCACGCTTACACAGGCGGACAGCTTGCTCAGATGATTAAGATTGTTGCTGTAACTGCATCACAGATCGGAAGTAAGAGTATGACTCTTTCTGATGAAACTGAAAAAGAACTCACAGAAGAAGATGTACTTACTGCAAAACAGAAACTTCTCGGTGAGCAGATTCAGGGACTTGTTAATCAGGACTCAAACGACGTTTCTTTCGATACTGGCTGGTAATAATCACTTTCAACACATCGAAAGGAGATATACTTATATATGTTTAAGGGGTTCAGTCACTCAGTAGTGGGTGCAAGTCATACATCAAGAAACCTTGTTTGTCAGGACAGTTCAGCATACAAGGCCTGTGATAATTATGCGGTTGCTGTTGTTGCAGACGGTCATGGAAGCAAAAAACACTTCAGAAGTCATATTGGTTCTCAGGCAGCTGTTGAAGCTACAATTGAAACTATTGACCTTTTCTGCAAGGATATAGATTTTTTTGAGGAAAAGTACAGAAAAAATCCGAAACTGGTTACAAAGAACATTGAAAAGCAGATTATTGCAAGATGGAATGACAAGGTTAATCAGCACCTTAACGAAAATCCTGTCACACGTACAGAGAAAAGTGTTTTCAATAATGATGAATTCAGCAAAATTGCACGTGAATCATATTACGGAAGTACGCTTATTGCCGCTGTAATGACTAAAAGTTTTACTTTTGGAATGCAGCTTGGTGACGGTAGTCTTGTTGCTGTATTTGAAGATGGTGAAACAATCATGCCGATTGGTGATGATGAATCAGCTCCTGCAAATATCACAGCCTCCATTTGTAATTCAAATGCTTCCGATATGTTCAACAGCTTCTTTATAGCTGACAAAAAGGCTCTTGCTCTTATTTGTTCAACAGACGGCCTCTTTACTTCTTTCGGAAGTGATTATGATTTTCTTGACTATCATACAATCATTGCAGGTCAGCTTCGTGATGCTGAGTCTTTTGAGACTTCGATTGTCAAGAACATTACAAAGAGAACTCATTTTGGAACAGAAGATGATATCTCTGTTTCCTATGTATTTAATCCTCAGATTGCATCGGATAATTATGAACTTATCCAGAAAGCAATTGAAATCAACAAAAAGAAGGCTGCCGACAGAAAAGCAAGACTTCTCAACAGATAATGTTTACTACCGTTTATATCAGAATTGATATAAACGGTTTTTTCGTATATTTTTTTGTTTCCGCAGTATAATACTTTCATAGGGAGGTGTTATATGGCTGAATTTATTGATAAAGGAGTATTTATTCTTGATAAAACCGCAAAAATTGAAGGCTATGGATCTGTTGCAGGTCTAAAAGAAAAGCAGGGACCTCTTGGTGGCTGCTTTGATGAAATAATTGAGGACAGTCACTTCGGAAAACAGACATGGGAACAGGCTGAAAGTCAGTTTCAGCTTGAGGCTCTCAGTATTGCTGTGAGGAAATCAAAACTCACAAAAGAAGACATAGACGTTGTTTTATCCGGTGATCTTATCAATCAGTGCATCGGTTCGACTTACGGTCTGCGTGAACTCGAAATTCCTTTTCTCGGAATATATGGTGCTTGTTCAACAATTGCAGAGGGACTTCTTCTGTCGTCGGTCATTCTTGATTCAGGTGCTGCAAGACGCTCCGCAGCGGTGACTTCATCACACTTTTCGACTGCCGAAAGACAATTCCGCTCTCCCCTTTCCTATGGTGGTCAGCGTACTCCTACTTCTCAATGGACCTGTACTGCATCAGGAGCAGTAATACTTTCAGATAAAGGGAAATGTGCGGTAACGGGAGGATGTATAGGCAAAATTGCTGATATGGGAATAAGTGATATTACAAATATGGGAAGTGCTATGGCTCCTGCCGCTGCTGAAACGATAAGACGATATTTCAAAGCTACAAACACTGTCCCATCCGATTATGATTATATTATCACAGGAGATCTTGGAACTGTCGGAAGTACACTTGTAAATGAACTGCTTATTAACTACGGATATGACATCAGTAAAAATCATCGTGACTGTGGTACGATGATTTTCAACAATGATGAACAGGATACTCATTGCGGCGGTTCGGGATGCGGATGTTCGGCAAGCGTTCTGTGCGGATATTTTCTGCCTATGCTTGAATCGGGAGAAATCAGCAATATACTTTTCATAGCAACAGGTGCCCTGATGTCCCCTATGTCATTACAGCAGGGTGAATCAATACCGTCTATTGCACATCTTGTACAGATACGGAGGATTTGAATGTTTACTGATATACTCAAAGCATTTATTGTCGGTGGATTAATATGTTCTGTCGGACAGATTCTTATTGACTACACAAAATTAACCCCTGCAAGAATTCTCACAGGATTTGTCGTTACAGGGGTGATATTATCCGCACTCGGATTATATCAGCCGCTTGCAGATTTCGGCGGTGCAGGTGCAACAGTCCCGCTTACGGGATTCGGGCATCTTCTTGCGGATGGAATACGTCAGAACATTGAAAAAGACGGTTTAAGAGGAATTTTTACAGGTGGACTTACAGCGGCATCGGGCGGTATATCTGCCGCAATGCTTTTCGGACTTCTTGCAGCTTTAATTTTTCCTCAAAAAGATAAAGGATAACGCCTAATATAAATCAAGAGTCTATCCCCGAATTCAATGTCGGGGATTATTTTTTATAAAAGAGTATTTTTCCTCTTTACGAAAAGAAAAATTTATGATACAATAACTATAAGAACATTTGAAAGAGGTAATAATATGATTTACGTTACAGGCGATACCCATGGAGACATAACAAGATTTAAAGACAAAGAATTTAAAAAGCTTACAAAAGATGATATCCTTATTATTTGCGGTGATTTCGGATTTATATGGGATGGTTCAAAAAAAGAAAAAAACATTATAAAAAAACTCTCATCAAAAGAATTCACCATCGCATTCATTGACGGATGTCACGAAAATTTCGATATTCTCGAACGTATACCGGAAACCGAATGGAACGGCGGAAAAGTACGTAAAATAGCTAAAAATATCATTCATCTCATGCGTGGTCAGGTCTATACCTTGCAGGGAAAAAAGATTTTTACATTCGGCGGCGGTCATAGTCAGGACTTTGAATTCAGAATTTCGGGTACGAAATGGTGGGAACGTGAACAACCCACTTTCGATGAATTTCACGAAGCCCTTGCAAATCTTGAAAAACACGATAATAAAGTTGATTTCATAATTACTCACGAACCACCTGCATCACTCAAGGATTGTCTTAATGTCGATGTTTTTGAAAGACTTGAAGTTCACGCTTTCTTTGAAGATATAATCAAATCTGTTGAATATGAAAAATGGTTTTTCGGGAAATGTCATGTAGACAAGCACATACCCATGAAGTTTTATGGTGTATTCAATACAGTTACTCCGCTGAAATAAAAAAGAGGCACATTATGTACCTCTTTTCAGTCTGTTATATAACGATAGATGCGGCAGTCTTTCTTTTGCCTGCATAAAAAATTGCCATGAACAAAAATGAAATAAACATACCTGTCACTCCTCCCGATGTATCAATCAATACATCTGTGAACCTTCCTGCCCTTCCATCAACAAAAGTCTGATGGATTTCATCCGAACAGGCATAAATAAAACAGATTATCGGTGGAACAGCGGAATATTTTGAAATAATCTTTCTCTTTCCCGCAGCACATGAAACGCAGAATCCAAGTGCCGTATATACTGTGAAATGAGCGAGTTTACGCACTATATGATCGTATTTTCCGTATATTTCCTCTTGTTCTTCCGAAGACATTTCTTCATATCCGTCAACCATGATGTGTATTACAAATTCTGTTATTCCACCGCTTGTATCACTTGAAATTTCAGCATTTTCAGACGAAAATATAAATATAATTACCATTACTGCAAGTGATAATATAATAAATATAATTCTTGCAGGATATAAAATTCTGTTTTCCATATTATTCTCCGTTTCATTTTTGTTTATTTTATTATATCATAATTTCGATTATTTGTAAATATCGGAAATTGTAACCAATAAAATAACAAATATTCAAAAAATTTTCAAAAATAGCTTGTAAATTTCTTTTTAAAATGTTATAATGTATTGTATGGACTTTGATTCAGATTTTACGTGAATTTGATAAGAATTTTCGGAGGTTGAAATGAAAAGTTTTTTTTCAAATATATGGACTAAGAGAGCGTTTTCACTTTTAGTTGCACTATTCACTTTTATAGTCGGCTATCTTGCCTACTTCTCTGTTTTTTACAGCATACATATACCGTCAAGAGGAAATGTTCTCCTTATCACAATACTGATTTCACTCGGCGGACTCGTTGTTATGATGTATACACGAAAACAGATTCTTACGAGGATATGCAGTTTTGTTATTCTCCCGCTTATGCTTCCCGTTGTTCTTCTTTACTTCGGAGAATGGGAAATAATAATTCCTTTCATTGTTGTCGGAGTTATAATTCTGTTGCTTTCGGGCGCAGGTGAAGGAATAAAAACAGCAGTCGGCACACTTATTCTTCTTCTGTATATATTCGGTGCACTCGGTTATTTCCTGTTCACATCATTCTTTGTCTCTTCGGCAGAACAGACAATTATTGATGAGGGTTTTTCCCCTTCAGGGCTTTACAGATACAGAATTGTTAATACCGAAGACAGTTCAAACGGAAGTACCGCTGTATATGTTGAACCAAATTATGCTGATGTTGAATTCTCTTTTGCAACATTCAAACTCAAGAATATGAGCAGAATCGTTCATCTCGACAGACCAATCAGCGAAACAAATGAGATTGAATGGAAAACTCAGAACCGCAGAGAGATTACAGAGGAACTCCAGAAAATTTCTGACAATATTTCTGTTTCCCTCTCTGATGAGGAAATGGAACAGTATGGTTATTCTTTCAACGACCGCTTACAGCTCGTTAGTATCGAAACAAAGGATAAATATGCAATCGGACTTAAAGCCTCAGATGTAAATCCGATTCCGCTTGAATCTCTCACAGATAATCAGATTGCCGTATTTAACATCGCTCGTGACGAGGATGGTGAATATTACGTAAAAGAACCTGGTGAGAAAACAAGAGAGGCTTTCCCGAACGAGGACAGAATTTATTTCAAGAACATGAATGACGATTGGCTTGATGAATTCTATTTACAGAAAAACAGCTCACTCCCCCTTAACAGTTTTACAGATGAACAGCTTGAGGAGCTTGGCGTATCAGATGCCGGCGACGTAATGTATTATAATGGTAAAGTATGCTTCAGATTCTATATTGCTGAGCTTGAAGACTATTTCGATGTTACGTCACGTAAACTTTCGGTTGAACTTCTCGGTGCATGATAAATATCAGAGGATGAAGATATACTTTCTTCGTCCTCTTTTTAGTTGTGGAACAATCATTTAGTTTATTGTTTTTACGCAAAAATATTTTAATAGTTTTAAATATTGTTCAAACTACTTGATTTTTTATTAAATATGAGTTATAATTAGATTGATGAGGTACAAGGGTATCCGCTATCGAGAAAGAAAATAAATAACCCGGAGGGAAAACAATGGAAATTACAGATGTTAAAATCAGGAAAATTCTGTCTGACGGCAGACTGAGAGCAGTTGTTTCAGTTACAATCGATGATATGCTCGCAGTTCATGACATCAAAATCGTTCAGGGTGACGAGAGACTTTTCGTGGCTATGCCAAGCCGCAAAGATGAAAACGGAATTTTCAGGGACACAGTTCACCCTATTTCACCTGCTGCAAGAAAGCTTTTTGAGGAAAATATCCTTAACGCTTATTACAGCCAGCTTGCAATGTCAGAAGCTGAGAAATCAGAATCCGACGATGCAGAGGAATCTGCTGAATGAAGATGAAAGACCGTATGCCTTGAGTATACGGTCTTTTCATTGAATCATCCCTTCAAATGAGAACGCTGATACAATAAAAAAATATTTCCAATATTTTCTCATAACCCCTTGCATTTTATACGGATTTATGGTACAATAGTATCGATGGGGCGCAAACCCCGATAAAGAAAAATTCAGGAGGAATCTAAATTATGTTAGTTTCAGCTACAGAAATGCTTAAAAAAGCAAGAGAAGGCAAGTACGCAGTTGGCCAGTTCAACATCAACAACCTTGAGTGGACAAAGGCTATTCTTCTCACAGCACAGGAGTGCAATTCACCTGTAATTCTCGGTGTATCTGAGGGCGCAGGTAAGTATATGGCAGGATTTGATACAGTTGCTGCTATGGTTAAGGCTATGGACGAGTCTCTCGGAATTACAGTTCCTGTTGCTCTCCACCTCGATCACGGTTCATACGAGGGATGCTACAAGTGCATCAAGGCTGGTTTCACATCTATCATGTTCGATGGTTCACACTTCCCAATCGAGGAGAACGTTGCTAAGACAACTGAGCTTGTAAACGTATCTCACGGTCTTGGTCTCTCAATCGAAGCTGAAGTTGGTTCAATCGGTGGTGAGGAAGACGGCGTTATCGGTAAGGGCGAATGCGCAGATCCTAACGAGTGCAAGATGATTGCTGACCTCGGTGTTGATTTCCTCGCTGCAGGTATCGGTAACATCCACGGTAAGTATCCTGAGAACTGGGAAGGTCTTTCATTCGAGACTCTCGCTGCTGTAAATGAGAAGGTTGGCGATATGCCTCTCGTTCTTCACGGTGGTACAGGTATTCCTGACGATATGATCACAAAGGCTATCTCACTCGGCGTTGCTAAGATCAACGTAAACACAGAGTGCCAGCTCGTATTCCAGGAAGCTACAAGAGCTTACATTGAGGCTGGTAAGGATCAGCAGGGTAAGGGCTTCGACCCAAGAAAGCTTCTCGCACCTGGCTTTGAGGCTATCAAGGCAAAGGTTAAGGAGAAGATGGAACTCTTCGGAAGCGTAAACAAGGCATAATTTTATTGAGGGAATCTTTTAACGGAGGTTCCCTCATTTTATTTGTGCTGCAACAACATAAAACCTCTCTGTTTTTACAGAGAGGTTTGTGTTTTTATAGTGTAAGCTGATTTGCATCACCAAGTTCTTTTGCAGGCTTTCCGCTTGCCGGAACTGTTTTTACAGCATATTTCTTTAATTCTTCCATTTGCTCTTCATTGACTATTTCAGCAGTTGAAAGTACAGCATTCTTTTTCAACGTAATAATCTGTACACCCTGTGAGTCTCTTGATGTCTTCGGAGTAATCATCGCAGTATTGAACATGAGTGCATGACCGCTTGATGACCTTACAAGAATATCGCAGTCCTCAGAAACAAATACAACAGCCGCAAGAGGTGACTTATCTGAATAAGCCTTTGCAAGTTTCTTTCTGTTAGTCTTTGTCTCGTATGCCTTCATCGGAACTTTAGTTGCTTTTCCGTTCTCAAAGAAGAATATAATGTATCCGCTGTAATCTGTTGTCGGAACAAGATATTTTAGCGACTCTCCCTCATCAAATCCAAGCTTTGCAGGGATATAGTCACCCATTACACTTGCCTTTGTATCATCAAAAGCACTTGCTTTAGACTTGTAAGCCTGTGCTTTGTCCGAGAAGAATACAAGGTCGGTTTTATTTGTGGATTCAAAGGACTGACTTATAAAATCGCCTTCTTTAAGTTTCTGTTCGTTACTCATTCTGAGTGACTGTGGAGTAATCTTTTTGAAATAACCACTTTCAGAAACAAAAATATTGACAGGATAATCGGGAACATCATCAATTTCCTCAGTTTCCTCAACATCAGACTGATAATAGAACATTGTTTTTCTCGGCTTTGCGTAATTCTTGATTACATCTTTAAGCTCAGAAATAATAATCTTACGGATTTTCTTCTTGTCGCTGAGAATTTCCTCCATTTCAGCAATGTCTGCCCTTAATGTGTCAACTTCCTCAATTCTTCTGAGAATGTACTGTTTATTTATGTTTCTGAGTTTGATTTCAGCAACATATTCAGCCTGAATCTCGTCAATTCCGAAACCAATCATGAGGTTAGGTACAACATCCTCTTCATTTTCAGTTTCACGAATTATCTTTATTGCCTTGTCGATGTCAAGAAGAATCTTTGAAAGTGCTTCAAGTAAATGAAGTTTCTCTTTTTTCTTCTGCAAATCATGATATGTTCTTCTGTATACACAGTTCTCACGAAAAGCTGTCCACTCTGTGAGAATCTCTCTTACACCCATTACCTTCGGAGTTCCTGCAATGAGTATATTGAAATTACATGGATAGCTGTCCTGTAACGGAGTAAGTCTGTAAAGCTTCTGCATAAGCTTGTCAGGATCCGTTCCTCTTTTGAGGTCTATCGCAATTTTAAGACCGTCAATGTCAGTTTCATCACGAATGTATGATACTTCACGAATTTTTCCCTGTTTCACGAGGTCAACAATCTTTTCGATAATAGCCTCAATAGTTGTTGAATAAGGAATTTCTGTGATTTCAAGACAGTTTGCAGCTTTGTCATAGCTGTACTTTGAACGTACCTTTATGCTTCCCCTTCCTGTCTCATAGACCTTTTTCAGCTCGTTTTCATCATAGAGCATAAGTCCGCCGCCGGGAAAATCAGGTCCTTTGAGGGTACTGATAATGTCATGCTCAGGATTTTTCATGAGAGCAATTGTTGTTTCGCATACTTCCTCTAAATTAAACGGACAAACATTACTTGCCATTGAAACAGCAATACCTGTATTTGAATTAACAAGAACTGTCGGAAATGATGCAGGAAGAAGTGTCGGCTCCTGCATTGTGTTGTCATAGTTAGGAACAAAATCAACTGTTTCCTTGTCTATGTCTCTGAAAAGTTCGTTACAGATTTTCTCAAGTTTTACCTCTGTGTATCTTGATGCGGCATAGTGCATTTTACTTGAATACTGTTTTCCGAAATTTCCCTTTGAATCAATATAAGGGTGAAGAAGTGCCTCATTTCCCCTTGTCATACGTACAAGAGTTTCATAAATTGCCTGATCGCCATGAGGGTTAAGCTTCATTGTCTCACCGACTACATTCGCAGACTTTGAGCGTTCCTTATCAGGGCTTAAAAGTCCACGCTTATACATCATATAAAGCAGTTTACGGTGTGAAGGCTTAAAACCGTCAATTTCGGGCAATGCACGTGATATGATAACACTCATTGCATAAGGCATATAGTTCTTTTTGAGAGTATCAGCAATTTTCTCGTCAACGACGCTTCCTGAACCCTCAATATATGCCTCATGCTTGAATGCAGGTTTCTTTTTTGGAGTTTCTTTTTTTCTTGCCATTAGTCAGTCTCCTTTTTTATCAGCTTATATCTGCGAGTTCGAGATAATCAGCACCGTATTCAGATATATAATCCTTACGTCCCTGTAAATCATCACCGAGAAGCATCTCAAATACTTCAGCGGATTCAGCGATATTCTCAGAAGTAACTTTGATAAGTCTGCGTGTTTCGGGATTCATGGTTGTAAGACTCATCATGTCGGGTTCGTTTTCACCAAGACCTTTTGAACGCTGAATAGTATGCTTTTTAGTGCCGATTTCATCAAGAATACGCTGTTTTTCCTGTTCTGTGTATGCAAAATAAGTCTTTTCCTTTGTGTTAATCTCAAACAGCGGAGATTCAGCAATATAAACATATCCCTGTTCTATAAGCGTGGGAGTAAGTCTGTAAAGCATTGTCAGAATAAGAGTACGAATCTGGAATCCGTCAACATCGGCATCGGTACAGATTACGATTTTACTCCAGCGGAAATTATCAATATTGAATGTTGAAAGTTCCTTGTTTGCCTTTGATGTAACCTCAACACCACAGCCGAGAACTTTTATAAGGTCGGTAATGATTTCACTCTTGAAAATCTTTGCGTAATCAGCTTTAAGACAGTTAAGGATTTTACCTCTTACGGGGATTACAGCCTGAAATTCGGAATCACGGGCAAGTTTTACAGAACCGAGAGCTGAATCGCCCTCCACGATGTATATTTCTCTCCTTGAAACATCTTTTGTTCGGCAGTCAACAAACTTTTCGACCATATTTGCAAGGTCAATCGTGCCTGTGAGTTTCTTCTTTACGTTGAGACGAACTCTCTCTGCATTCTCTCGGCTTCTCTTGTTTATGAGTACCTGTTCAGCAATTTTCTGCGCCTCATCGGGATTTTCAATGAAATATACTTCAATCTGATGTCTTAAAAATTCCGTCATTGACTCACGGATAAATTTATTTGTAATCGCTTTTTTTGTCTGGTTTTCGTATGAGGTCTGTGTTGAGAATGAAGATGAAACAAGAATAAGACATTCCTCAACGTCGTTATAATTAATCTTTCCCTCGTTTTTCTGATACGCATTGTTCTGTTTGAGGTAAGCGTCAATCTGTGCAACAAATGCACGTTTTACTGCATCCTCAGGTGAACCGCCATGTTCAAGAAAGCTTGAATTATGGTAATACTCGGTAAGTTTTACCTTGTTTGAAAATGTAACGGCAACATCAAGCTTAACCTTATACTCAGGCTTATCCTCTCTGTCCTTACCACGCTTTTCTGCTGTCCAGTGCTGAATTGAAGTGAGAGCATTTTCACCTGCAATTTCAGTTACATAGTCGGTGATACCGTTTTCATAGATAAATTCTGTTTCGTTGAAACCACCTGCTTCATTTTCCGAACGGAAAACGAAAAGAATATTAGGGTTTACTACAGCCTGTCTTTTGAGTATATCAAAGAAATACTCGTCAGATACATTTATATCCGTAAATACTTCAAGGTCAGGTCTCCAGCGAGTCTTTGTACCTGTCTGTTTCTTTTTGCATGGTTCTTTTGTAAGTCCCCCAACATTATCTCCCTTTTCAAAATGAAGATTATATCTGAATCCGTCTCGAATTACCTCAACATCCATGAATTCAGACGAAAACTGTGTTGCACAAAGACCAAGTCCGTTAAGTCCGAGAGAATATTCATAGGATTCTGCACCCGCATCATATTTACCGCCTGCATAAAGTTCACAGTAAACGAGTTCCCAGTTGTAACGCTGTTCGTTGTTGTTGAAATCAACAGGACATCCACGTCCGAAATCCTCAACCTCTATATCATTGTTTCTGTAATGTGTGATTATGATTTTTTGTCCGTATCCTGCACGTGCTTCATCAATTGAGTTTGAAATAACTTCAAATATTGAATGTTCACATCCGTCAAGACCGTCAGAACCAAATATAACCGCAGGACGTTTTCTTACCTTATCAGCACCTTTCAGCATGGTAATGCTGTCGTTGCCATAGTCATTTTTCTTAGCCATGAATTATCTCCGCATAACATTATGCGGATTCTCCTTTCCTTATTGTTTCTATGTTTAACTATATGTACTTGTTATGATACGGATTTTATTATAGCATAATTATTCTATGATGTCAAACAAATATACAAAAAAATCACGGAAATCAATTTCCAAAAAAGACCGGAAAAATAATAATTGTAGAGGACGATGCCCTCGCAGTCCCGAATCGGTAGCACCGAAACACAATAGTGGGATGCTGAGGGCGGCATCCCCTACAAAGGATTTTTATTAATTTGAGGGAAATTTTATAAAATTGATTTTCCTGCAAAAAAATGTTCCCGAACTAATCGGGAACATTTATAAAACTTAATTACTTATTCTGCTTTGCCTCAATCTCAGCAAGTGCATCCTTGCGTGAAAGATTGATTCTGTTCTGACGGTCGATTTCAGTTACCTTAACAACGATTTCGTCACCAACTGAAACTACATCTTCAACCTTTTCAACTCTTGACTTATCAAGCTTTGAAATGTGTACAAGTCCGTCAACACCCGGTACGATTTCAACAAATGCACCGAATTCCATGATTCTTACTACCTTACCTCTGTAGATAGCACCAACCTCAGGACCATTTGCAATTGTCTCAACAATCTGAAGAGCCTTCTTAGCGTTTACTCCGTTGATACCGCTGATGAATACGTTTCCGTCATCGCTGATGTCGATTTTAACTTCACAGTCAGCAGAAATCTTCTGGATAACCTTACCGCCCTGTCCGATTACTTCACGAATCTTGTCAACAGGAATCTTTGTCTGGAGCATCTTAGGAGCGTACTCGTTTACTTCCTTTCTTGACTCAGGAATAGCCTTGAGCATGATTTCGTCAAGAATGTAGAGACGAGCCTTTCTTGTCTTTTCAAATGCTTCCTTGATGATAGCGGGTGTAAGACCATCAACCTTGATATCTACCTGAATTGCTGTGATACCCTTATGTGTACCGCCAACCTTGAAGTCCATATCTCCGAAGAAGTCCTCAAGTCCCTGAATATCAACCATTGTCATAAAGTCATCACTGTCAGGAAGTGTGATAAGACCACATGAAATACCTGCAACAGGAGCCTTAATCGGAACACCTGCATCCATGAGTGCGAGTGTTGAACCACAGATTGAACCCTGTGAAGTTGAACCGTTTGAAGAAAGAACCTCAGATACAAGTCTCATTGCATAAGGGAACTCCTCAACAGGCGGAATTACAGGAGCGAGAGCTCTTTCAGCGAGAGCACCGTGACCGATTTCACGTCTTCCGGGACCTCTGCTTGGCTTTGTTTCGCCAACTGAGTATGAAGGGAAGTTATACTGGTGCATATATCTCTTGCTGTCTTCCTCATCAAGACCATCTATCTTCTGTGCATCGCTTACAGGTCCGAGAGTAGCAATTGTAAGAACCTGTGTCTGACCTCTTGTAAAGAGACCTGAACCGTGTACTCTTGGAAGTACACCTGCCTCAGCTGCGAGAGGACGGATTTCATCGATTCCTCTTCCGTCTACACGCTTGCCTTCGTAGAGCCATGCACGTACAATCTTCTTCTGGAGCTTGTAGATGCACTCGTCAATCATAGCAATCTGCTCAGGGTAAACTTCATCAAACTTAGCGTGAATATCATCAACGATAGGAGCAAGTCTTGCATCACGAACTGTCTTGTCGTTTGTATCGAGAGCGAACTGTACACGCTCCTTAGCGAATGCCTCGATAGCATCGAACATATCGTGGTCAACTTCCTGTGACTCGAATTCAAACTTAGGCTTACCGATTTCCTTACGGATTTCCTCAATGAATGCAACCATTTTCTTGATTTCTTCATGACCTGTAAGGATAGCTTCAAGCATCTTGTCCTCAGGAACTTCGTTTGCACCTGCTTCAATCATAACGATTTTCTCAGCAGTACCTGCAACTGTAAGAACGAGGTCTGTCTTTGCTCTCTGCTCAAGTGTAGGATTGAGGACGATTTCTCCGTCAACAAGACCTACATTGATTCCTGAAATTGGTCCGTTCCATGGAATATCTGAAATTGAAATTGCAATTGATGTAGCAATCATACCTGCGATTTCAGGTGAATTATCAGGCTCAACAGCAAGAACTGTCATAACAACAGAAACATCATTTCTCATATCCTTTGGGAAAAGAGGTCTGATAGGTCTGTCAACGCATCTTGAAGTAAGGATAGCCTTTTCAGAAGGTTTACCCTCTCTCTTTGTAAATCCTCCCGGAATTTTGCCTACTGAGTAAAGTCTTTCCTCGTAGTCAACTGAGAGTGGGAAAAAGTCAACGCCCTCTCTTGGCTTTGCACTTGCTGTTACGTTAGCCATAACAACTGTTTCACCGTATCTTACCCAGCATGAACCATTGGAAAGTCCGCAGACTTTACCTGTTTCAACGATAAGTGGTCTTCCTGCATAGGTAGTTTCAAAAGTTCTGTAGTTCTCAAACATTTTTTATTCCTCCATTCAGAAAATTTTTCTATCGGAAAGGAGAATATTAGAAGTTAGAGGCAAAAAATAAACCAAAGGTCATATAAATTTTACCCCTTGCCTCTGACTTCTAATCTCCATTATTTCCGATAGACAATAAGGCAGAACAGGACAACCCCGTCTGCCTTGTCTGTTCGTGTGATTACTTACGGAGACCGAGCTTTTCTACGATAGCACGATATCTGTTAACATCCTTCTTCTTGAGATAAGCAAGGAGGTTACGTCTGTGACCAACCATCTTGAGAAGACCTCTTCTGCTGTGGTGATCGTTCTTATGCTCTTTAAGGTGAGCTGTGAGGTCGTTGATTCTCTTTGTGAGAATAGCGATCTGTACCTCAGGTGAACCTGTGTCGTTTGCGTGTGTTCTGTTAGCCTCAATAACGGCTGTCTTTTCTTCTTTCAGTAACATTTGAAAGCACCTCTTAATATAAATTTTTCCGAATACGTAGAAAAGGGTGAAAAACGAGGTCAAACCCATATTCCAAGTAGACGGTTTAATAATTATACCACAAAAATCGGCATTTGTAAAGGGTTTTTGAAAAAAATCTCATAATATATTTTTTTATGCATCTATGAATACAGAATGATTTTTCGGAAATACTGATTATGCAGGCGAATTTTATCGGATTCCGCAATTTTCTTGACATTCCTCATTCTATACTGTATAATTATTCCATATATTAAAAGGAGTTGATTTTCATGAATAAAGACAGCAGAAAAGTTGTTCTGATCGGAACGGGCATGGTTGGTATGAGCTTTGCCTATGCTCTCGTAAATCAGGGAGGAATCTGCAATGAACTTGTCCTGATTGATGTGAACAAAGCAAGAGCAGACGGAGAAGCTATGGACCTGAATCATGGTCTTGCATTCGCAAAATCAAACATGAAAATATATGCGGGAGACTATCATGACTGCAAAGATGCGGATATTGTTGTAATTGCCGCAGGTGTCGCACAGAAGGAAGGAGAAACTCGGCTCGACCTTTTACAGCGTAATACTGAGGTTTTTCGTTCTATTATAAAACCTGTTGTAAAATCAGGATTCGATGGTATTTTTCTTGTCGCAACAAATCCCGTTGACATTATGACAAGGGTAACTTATGAGCTTTCACGTTTCGGGGCTTCAAGAGTTATCGGCACAGGTACTTCACTCGATACTGCAAGGCTTCGCTATCTGCTCGGTGATTATTTCACAGTTGATCCAAAAAATATTCATGCCTACGTAATCGGTGAGCATGGTGACAGTGAGTTTGTTCCGCTTTCACAGGTTATGCTTGCAACAAAACAGGTTTCAGAAATTCTTGAGGATGAAAGAAACGAATACTGCATGGACGATATGAAAAAAATTGAGGAACAGGTGCGTACTGCGGCTTATAAGATTATTGAAGCCAAACGTGCTACTTACTACGGAATCGGAATGGCTATAACTCGCATTGTAAAAGCTATTCTTGGTGACGAAAACAGCGTTCTTACAGTTTCCGCCAAACTCTGCGGTGAATATGACACAAAGAATACATTTGTCGGAGTACCATGCATTATAGGAAAAAATGGTGTTAAATCAATCATAGAGCTTTCTCTGACAGAGGATGAAAAAAACAAGTTCAGAAATTCCTGTTCAATTCTGAATGAAAATTTTGAAGGATTACAGTTATAAATAAAAAGGGGCTTTCTGTTGAAAAAGTCATGGTAATATATTAAATCCATGTTTGAAAAAAATCGAAATAGAATATTTTTTGACACGCATAAGGGACTTTCATCTGAAAGTCCCTCTTTCTTCGTATATTAAGCCTCTTCTCGCTTTATTCCGAATATCACACGAAGTAATCCTGATATTATTTTAGGACTTCTGACTACCACAATTTTCATTTTGCCGCCTCCAAAATATAAATGTACTGAGGTTTCCCCTCAGTACATTATATTCATTTACAGAATTTTCGTTACCTGTCAGAAATAACTATCAGACCTGTTCCCGATTTTATTCCTATTTCAGCCTGTTCTTCCAAAATCTCATTGCTGACACCTATAGGATAACTCTGTCGCATTATGTAGTTTTCAAGAGGATATTTAACTCCTCGCAGATATTCGATTTCAAGAGTTTCAGTCAGCGCAAAAACAGAAAAATACTTTTCATCTTCCTTTTTGAATACGCTTCTCCCCTCAGTTGCAAGAGTAATTCTGTTTCCTTTGTCTGATATTTCCATTTTACAGCCTTTTTCATGCGCATAAATCAAAGTCTGTATATTGGCAAACGCATGGTCAAAACGTCCCCCAAGACCTCCGAACAGCGTTATTTTTTCTGCTCCACGTCCGATAGCAATATCTACACCGAGAATGGTATCTGTATCATCTTTTTCAGGGATACTCCTGTGAATCTCGGTATTTTCAGGCATTTTTCCGCTGAAGGAATCAAAATCACCGACAAATACATCTGCTTTTACACCGATTTTCTCCGCCGCATAATAGCCTCCGTCAGCACAAATTACAAGTTCGGGAGAAATTCTTTTGAATTCAGACATCAAATATCCGAAATCTCTTATTTCTCCTCCTGAAAAAATTACCGCATTCATTTCAGTTCCCATTCTTTCAACTGTTTTGCTTCCTCATACATAGCACAATAACTGCTGTGACGAACCGAATGTATTTCACCGCACGAAACTGCTTCAATAACCGCACATCCTTTTTCACAAGTGTGTGAACAATCACGAAAACGGCAATTCTCAGTATACGGTTCAAATTCCCTGAAACACCCTGCTATTTCTTCCTTTCGGATAACATCATACCTGTTTGTATCAAATGTTGAAAATCCAGGAGTATCTGCAATATATCCGCCCTCGGCAAGTTTATACAGCTCTGCGTGTCGTGTAGTATGTCTGCCTCTGCCAAGTTTTTTACTTATCTCCCCCGTCGGAATATCAAGAGACGGATCAACCGCATTGAGCAGAGTTGATTTTCCGGCACCTGAATTTCCTGTAAACGCACTCACTTTGCCTTTCAGAAGTTCTTTTACAGCTTCAACAGTCTTATCAGAGTCATAGTCGATTTCAAGTATCTTTATTCCGATACTGCTGTAAATCTCGTGTATTTTACTGCTGTCACCGAGGTCGGTTTTGGTAATTACAATTGCAGGAGTGATTCCCTTGTACTCTGCAACCGCTATGAATTTATCAAGTAGCTGAAAATTCGGAACAGGGCTGACTGTTGATACAACAAACACAAGCAAATCAAGATTTGCAAGAGGTGGTCTTACTATATAATTCCTTCTCGGAAGAATCTCTGAAATAACTTCATTTTTCAGTACAACTCTGTCTCCTACGCTCGGACTTATACCTTTATTGCGGAATATTCCTCTTGCCTTGCACTCGTATATACCGTCAGGGGCCTCTACTGTGTAGAGACCCCCTAAGCTTTTAATTATTATTCCGCTTGTATCAATACTACCCATTACTGATACCAGAACCAGAGACCGTCATTGCCCCACTCACCGTTTACACCGGGATTGTAGTAAACAAATGAACCATCTGAACCCCAGTCACCATTTGAGCCCGGAACCTGATCCGGCTGCTGTGTCTGCTGTGGTGCTTCTGTCTGCTGCTGTGGTGCTTCTGTCTGAGGTGCCTCTGTAGGAGCCTCTGTTGTCTCCTTCTTGAGTCCTTCAACCTTCTCAAATGCACCGTAAACATCTTCAGTTTCTGCCTGAATTGTACCTTCAGCGAAGTTGAAGTAGTATGTACCGATTGTTGTTCTTGCGCCTGTTGTAAGGTTTGTAAGTGTTACAGTAACAAATACTCTTTCTCCTGAACCCTTTACATTGTGTGAAATGCTTGACATTTCAGGTGCAAGGATATTTGGTGTTGTATCTGTCTTAATCTGTCCGTCTTCATCCTTGAGCATGAAGTCGATAACGAAACGTCCGTTTGCATCATTTGGGAAGTTTACTGTATAAGAAATCTCTCCGTCAGGATTTTCACCATTACTTACCTCGAATACGATTTCTGTATTTACTTCAACCTTTTCACCCTTCGGAATACTCTGAGCAACAACTGTGCCTTCGTCCTCATAAGATGCAACTGACTTTGTTGTAGCCTTGAGTCCCTTGTATTCTGCAAGAGTTACAGCATCTTCAACCTTCTGTCCTACGTAGTCATCAACGCTGACCTGTCCTGCGTCTATGCCCATACTGACATAAAGAAGGATTGTCTGTCCCTTGTGTACCTCTGTACCCTCACTCGGCTCTGTTCTGATTACATAGCCTTTTTCGATATCGGCACTTGAAGCATTCTTTACCTCACATTCAAGACCTCTCTGACGGAGCTGATCTTTTGCAAGTTCCTGATTCATCTTAACAAGGTTTGGGACTTCAACTGTTTCCATGCCCTTACTTATTTTTACTTTTAAAACATCGCCTCTCTTGAACTCTGTTCCCGGAGCGATATCCTGTTCAATGATTGTACCTGCCTCATGCTCGTCGTAGAGTGTTCCGTCTTCCTGAAACTGGATGTTGTTTCCGTACTGGCTTACAGCTTCATTAAAATCCATTCCATAGAAGTCAGGCATTGTATAGTCATTGTCGTTTCCAGTATTTTTGAGAAGTCCGCTGAGAAGTGTTGCAATAAATATTACTGCAACGATAATTACTACTACAACAACAGCTGTAAGAATCGGAACTACGAGTGAAGAACGCTCTTCCTCTTCATCATCGTCATCATCATCATCGTCGTAGTAATCGTTGTTGCTGCGAACATTTCCATAGGGATTCTGCTGCGGATAATCACCGTTCATCTCACCGTATGCAGGTGCGCCCGCATAAACAGGCTGCTGCTGAATCTCGGCTGCTGCCTGCTGCTGTGCAGCCTGAATAGATGCTGTTGTATCAAAATACTTTGTATTCTGATCATCTGTTTCTTCCTGATAGTAGTTGAAAGTCATAGCAGGATTTGACTTGAATTTCTCAATGTCAGTAATCATGCTTGCTGCTGACTGATATCTGTCCTCAGGCTTCTTTTCTATTGCTCTAAGTACAATTTCCTCAAGACCGTCAGGAATATCAGGGTTGATTGCTCTTGGTCTCTGAGGTGTGTCATGCATGTGCATTACTGCGATAGCGACAGGGTTATCGCTGTCAAATACCTTCTGACCTGTAAGCATCTCATACATCATTGCACCAACAGAATAAATGTCACTCTTTGCATCGGTTACATCACCGCTTGCCTGTTCAGGGCTTATGTAATGAACGCTTCCAATTGCCTGATCTGTGGCTGTCTTTCCAACCTCACTTGCAAACTTCGCAATACCAAAGTCCATGACCTTGATTGTTCCGTCTGTAAACATCATGATATTCTGAGGCTTTATATCTCTGTGGATAATACCCTTGTCATGAGCGTGCTGAAGAGCTCTGAGTATCTGCACAATAAAGTGAACTGTATCCTTCCATGTGAGAACCTTCTCTTCCTCAATATACTCCTTTAGGGTAATTCCGTCGATATACTCCATTACAATATACTGTATTCTCTCTGAGAAACCTACATCATAAATCTTTACAATGTTAGGATGATTGAGAACAGCTATTGCCTTTGACTCATTTCTGAATCTTCTGAGGAATTCCTCATTCTCGGAATACTCCTTCTTGAGGATCTTGATTGCGACGGTCTTATTGTCGATAACGTCGATACCCTTATAAACCTCAGCCATACCGCCAACGCCTATAAGCTCGGTAATCTCATATCTTCCGTCGAGCTTTTTGCCAATGTTCTTGTCCATACTTTTTCCTTCCTCCTGTTTTATTCGGAAATGACTGCGACCGTAACATTATCACGTCCGCCCTTGCTGAGAGCAAGGTTAATCAATTCCCTTGCGACATCATCAAATTCAGAATTTATGATGACATCATATATTTCATCGTCGCCGCAATACCCTGACAGACCATCAGAACACAGCAGCAGACTGATTTTATCTTCGTAATCGAGGACAAATGTATCAGTCAGCA